>JACRIM010000034.1 GCA_016235815.1 Planctomycetota bacterium | reverse complement strand
CGACAAGCCGACGCTGATGGCAGCCGTGGACCGTTGGCAAAGAAATCGCAACACCAGCCGAGCGACAATCGACTGGCAGTTCACCACGGCCGATGCAAGGATCAAGCTCCGACGGCTATACCCAAAGATTCAATAGAGACGAGGCACTAGCGGGAACTCAGCCGATCCATCGGCATCCCTCGACGGCAGCGAAGGTAATACCCTTGGACGAGGCGACTACAGATCCGGACCGATTTACCTATGGGACAGACCACGGCCATTGTTCTTGCCCTTCTTTCCGCACTCGGTCAGCCCGGCCGGTCTCTCCCCGCCAGTTCTCAGCCCGCGGGTGAGTCCCGCCTCGAAACCGCCAAAGAACGGCGCGTTCGCCCTGCGGCCCTTAACGCCCAACAGCTCGCCGACCACTACAACCTCATCAAAGGCAACAACACCCCCGAGGCCCGAAGGTTCGGCGCGACCCGACTCCTCGAGACCGCCACCGCCGACGCCATCGCCAGGCTTACCGAACTGCTCTCGGCCCGCCCCGGCGATCTCGCCGCACAAACTGCAATTTGCGAGGCCGTCGCCGACTCCAATGCCCCATCGCGCGACCTCATTCCCGCGTTGCTCGCCCTGCTTGGCGACAAGCGAAGTCTTCTGAACGACGCAGTCACGAACGCGCTGCTCCGCTTCGAGACGCGCGACGTGGTCCAGCACCTCAGCCCCATTGCCTCTGACGCTTCCATCGATCTCGACAAACGCCTCGCCGCGATCAACGCCCTCGGGGCCATGGGCGACAACCTCGCGGCCATTGAAGCCCTGATGGGGCTGCTGAATGATCCCAGCCAGACCGTCCAGGCCTTTGCCCTCAATGCCTGTCGAGTCGGGACAAACCTCGATTTCGCCGACGGCGACGCGGCGCTTGCGTGGTGGAAGGAAAACCAGAACGTCACGGACCTCGACTGGCTGAAGATGCGAAACGACCAGCGAGCCATACTCCTGCGCAAGGCTGCGAACGAATCCGTTGCCCTCACCACCCGGCTCGTCGCCGCCTATCGCGAAAGCTATCACAAAACCTCGGAAGCCGAGCGCCCACGCCGACTCCTCAGCCTCTTGCAGGACGCCGTTCCGGCCGTCCGACTTCTCGGCATCGATCTGGTGAACGACCTCATCACCGACCGAAAGGACATCCCACAAGAAACGAAGCTGCGCCTCACGGAACTCCTTACCGACCCGAACTCCGCCGTGCGACTCGCGGCGACCAAGATCATCGGAGACCTGCGCCTGCCCGGCGCATTCGCCACCATGTCGCGCGCCGTCATGCAGGAATCCGACCCGACCGTGCGCGTCGCCCAGGTCAACGCGATCGGCCGACTCGACGACCCCGCCGCCATCGGCCTGCTCTTCGAACGTTTGCACGATGATGTTCCCGCGGTCGTTGGCGAGGCGGCCCTCTCCCTCGCCCGGGCTAGCCGTCGGCCCGAATCAGCCAAGCTCGCACCGTCCGACCAAATCGCCGCCATCCCCAAGGCGTTCGCCGACCGCTACTCGGAGATTCGCCCGAATCAGGATGACCTCCGCGTGCAGTTTCTCACTGCGATGGCCACCATCGGTGATGCCCGATTTCGCAGCGTATTCCGAAGCGAGATGAATGCACCGCAGTCCATCCGCACGCGCCGCGCCGCGATCGCCGGCCTCGCAGCCTTTGGCGACAATGACGCCGCCGACGCCATCCGCGCCAATCTCGGCGACCCCGAACCCGAAATCCGCCTCGCCGCCGCCGAGAGTATGGCCAAGTGCGGCCGACGCCGGGGCGATCTCGGGGCACTGGCCGAACGCCTGAATCAAACCACCGAGCCTGACGCCAATGTTCGTCAGCGTGCCTGGGCCAGCTATCTGCAAATCGCGGCGCAACTGCCGCCCGAAGAGCAGATCAAAGTCAGCGATGAGTTCGACCGCCCGACGGACAAAGTCGCCCAACGCCGCCGCCTGGAGATTCTCAAACCGCTCGCCACCGACACGCGCCCGGCCGGCGCGCCCGGCGGCAAGTCGGCCCCCGCGAAGTTTGAGCAGCTTCCCAAATCGCGGAAAGCGGAAGTCCTCGAGCGAATGGCCGACGCCCAATGGAATCTCGGCGAATTCGCCACCAGCTCCGCCAGCTTCGAGCAGGCCATGGCCCTCCTCGAGGAGTCGGCCGGCCCGCGCTTCGTTCAACTCGCCACGCGGTGCATTGCCGCCCGGCTCAAAGCCCACGAAGACGCTCCTGCGTTACAACGCCTCCGCGAACTTCTCGATCAATCCAAGAGCGATGCGGCCGCCGCAGGCGCACTGATCGCGACGGTCTTCAATGAGATTCGCCATCGCACGGAATCCGCCGGAGAGGCCGCCATGTTCGCCGACGCGATCAATCTGATCGAAGCGACGAAGGCAACGCTTGCGGCAGGCCCTGTCCCCGTGGACGAGCAGATCAAGTCCGCCCTTCGCGATGTGACGGAGCGACGCGGCGCGATGGTCGATAAGCTGCTCGCATCCCTCTCCACCGAAGACGACGCGGAATCGCGACTGCTCACCTTCCCGCGTGAAACCGTTATCACCCGGCTGCACGATCGCTTAAAGTCGAGCACCAACATCCAGAATAACGATGCCCAGACCGATGAACGCTTAATTCAGCTCGCCCGAAAACTCGCCCCCAATTGGGTCGGGTTTGCTCGTGATTCCTCTCCGGAAGAGCGTGCGGCCGCGCTTGAAAAACTCCTCAACGCGGCCGCCACGAAGGCCGCCAACAGCTCGAGTCTCACGCGTCCGACGGCGGACGCCTCATCGGCAAAAACCGCAGCCGACGCGGTGGCGCCATAAGTCGCGCCGCCGCCTGATTTTTCCATTTTTCATTTGCCCATTTTCGTTCCTGTGCTATGTTTTAGTTGGCGACAGCGAACGCCCCAACGCTAAGCGGGAACCTTCGGGGGAAGCGTCCCGCAACCCGACTGACGAGCACCCATGTGTGCGAGTCGAGTATGAGCCATCGCGTTCCATGCGATCGGCCCACCGACAACGTCGAACGGTAGGGTTGCCGTGCGGCGTTCGCTGCCGGCCTTTTTTTTGCGCCAGTTTCATCCAGGCCCCGACCTTTTAATCATTCCCACTTATTTGTTACAATAGGCCTTCCGCGTGGGAGGCTTTATGCGTTGCGGATTCCGACTGATTATTCTCGCCATAGCGGTAATCGCATTGACAACCGCCGCCACGCCGTCCCAAGCCCAGCCCTGCCTCCAGTGGGTACGCCGGGACGTTGCGCCGGATCCAGCCGCGACGACGCGGCTCGTGTATGACACACAGGGTAAACAACTTATTGCCGTTGCCGGTTTCGATGACGACAGCTCTTACTGTTGGACTTGGCGGTGGAACGGTTCGACGTGGGATGTGCTTTCAACAACGGGGCCGGATATCGCCCCATTCGTCGCGCGCCTCCTAGCGGATTAGCAATTCACTCATCCCCATGATGCGAAGCAACTCCGTCCCGCAGATGGCCTGCGTAGACCCTCGGACCCCTCATTTCGACGTTTCGACGTTTCGACTTTTCTCTAACCCACCTCCCCACAACCACTTACCAACAATGTCACAACCACGTGAAACGGTGATCAAGATTGATAAGCGTATGGAAAGAACCCCGGAGATTCCGCGCCCTCACCTGGCCAAACTGCCCTGGCGCCCGCGCCATCGAGATAAAAAGACTAATTACCCAAATCCCTTTTGTAACAACTCAGATTTTTTTTCCGCTGCGCAGCATGATCCTGCCTGTTCCCCGTTCCCTGGTCCCTGTTCCCCCTGGCCTTCCAGAAACAAACAACCCCCGCCGAGGCCATCGACGGGGGTCGCTTCACATCCACACTGTGTTTCAGAAATCGCGCCGCGCTACTTCTTCGCCATTGCGCATTTCTCGCACATGCCCGTGCAGGTCATATCCTTGCCGCAGGCGCACTTCATTTCGCACTTCATCGGCTTGCCACAGGCGCACTTGCCGTCCTTGGCGTCCTTCGCGTCGCAGCACTTCATGCTCTTGCCGCAGGCGCAGGTCATCGTCATCTCACCGCACTTCATCATCTTGCCGCAGCCGCTGCACTTCGCCATCATGTCGGCGCACTTCATCTCCGCGCCACAGCCCTTGCACTTCATTGCCTTGTCCGAGCAACAGCTCATGCAGTTCTTGCCCGCCCCTTCGCAGCCCGTCATCACGAAGGCCATTGCAAAGAGGACCGTGGTACACAACATCAAACGTCGCATGTTCATCTCCCTGGCATTCTCAACTCGCACCACGCGATGTCACGCACATCGTGCCTGCGAGATTTTATTCACCCGCCGCCAAGTCGGCGGCTTCCAATTCGGCTCAAAGTGTATCGACGTCGAAGCGCCCTCGCCATCATCCGCCACCGGGCGCACTTGTTGCAGCCCCGCGCGGAAGATCTGCACGCCGCAATACACCATCAGCAGCACAAACGCCCATCGCACCACGCCCACAGGCCACCGGTGCACCTTGGCCGACGTAAACCACGAGCCGAGCATGGCCGACGGGATCAAGCAGGCGGCGATCAGGCAGGATTGGCCGATGGTGAATCCATGCCCGCCCAGATTCGCATTCTTCACCACGGCGCCAACAACGCTGGACCAGAGTATTGTCGAGGCAGAATTGGCGATCGCATTGGTCAGCGGCACCGAGAGAAACACCTGCTGCGCCGGCACGGCCACCAACCCACCGCCGACGCCGAGCAGCCCACCCGCCAGACCGGCGGGCAGCCCGACGATGGCAATCACCTTCCACGGGGCGATTTTCGCTGCGTCCGCTTCGTTCATGGCGGGCAGTCGTTGCTTGCGGCGGAGCCGGACCAGGTTGTACGAAACGGCATACGCCAGAAACACGGCGAACGCGATCTGCAAATATCCCTGCCCCGCGCCGGCGAACAGGCGTTGCTCGCTCAGTGCGACGCCGCCCAACGCGCCGGCGATCGAACTCGGAACGGTCCATCGGGTGATCGGTCGAAGCGTCGCCCGCACTCGGCCATGCTGCAGAACGGCCGGCGCGACGACAAAGAAATTGACGATCATCGCCGCGGCCTGGTACAGATGCTGCTGCGCTGCGCCGAACAGCACGACCATGCCGGGGATCATCACCGTCGAGCCGCCAATGCCAAGCAGCCCGCCGCTCGCCCCGGCCAGCAGACCAAGCAATACGAGCGAGATATAGTCAACAGCGGTGAACACGCGAGGGTCGGTCTCCGATGGCGATGATACGTCAAAGACCCGTGTTCGACAGGGGCGACGCACTGTCTGTAGAATCGACTCGACGGCCAGATATCACCGCGGCGTCGCGGCGGCTGGCGTCGTCGCGAGGAACCACTCATGAGCTGGATGACGCTCGTCTATCTGGGAGCATCCGTCGTCCTGATCCTGCTCAATGGGTTCTTCGTGCTCGCGGAGTTCGCCCTCGTCAAGGTTCGTGCGACGCGCATTGAAGAGCTGGCCCGCGCCGGCAATCGCCGGGCCGCCGTCGCCAAGGAAATGGTGGCGCACCTCGACAGTTATCTCTCGGCGACGCAGCTCGGCATCACCGTCGCCAGCCTCGGGCTGGGCTGGATCGGCGAGCCGGCCTTCGCAGGATTGGTCGAATCAGTCGTCGGCCTCCCCGGCTGGTGGAATCCGACGACGAGCCACTCGCTTTCCGTGGTCGGGGCGTTCAGCATTGTGACGTTTCTTCACATCCTGATCGGTGAGTTGGCGCCGAAGAGTCTCGCCATTCGCCGACCCGATCAAAGTACATTGGCCATCGCGTACCCCATGCGCCTGGCATACTTCATCTTTTACATTCCAATGCGAATCCTGAACGGCGCCTCGAACTGGCTGCTCGGCATCATGGGGCTGGAGGCTGAACATACCGATGTCGCTCACTCAGAGCAGGAACTTCGAATGTTGCTGTCCACAGTGCCGGCCAGCGGTGAGATTTCGCTCAATCGGCTCCTTGTGCTGGAAAACATCTTCGACCTCGGGCGGCAGAAAGTACGCGATGTGATGCTCCCCTGGAGCCGGGTGCAGCACCTGCCGCGGACAGCCACGCGCGACGAAGTGCTGAGTCGTATCGCAATCCATCGATTTTCGAGATGGCCGGTCATCGACCCGGTGAATTCAAGGCCCGTGGGGTATCTGCTCGCCAAGGACCTGATCGATCCGACGAGCGGCGACTGGA
This sequence comes from Planctomycetota bacterium, assembly GCA_016235815.1. GTDB lineage: Bacteria > Planctomycetota > Phycisphaerae > UBA1845 > UTPLA1 > JACRIM01. The sequence goes on along the minus strand of JACRIM010000034.1, from coordinate 145,320 downwards.
CGCGCCACATTCGACCGATCCGCGTCGTGCAGCCGCGTGACAATCTTGAGGCAACCATGCTTCAGCTTCAACGCGAAGGTGCCAACACGGCCGTGGTCATGGACCAGGGCAAACCCGTCGGCTTGATCTCGCTGGAAGATATTCTGGAAGAAATCGTCGGGCGTATCGAAGATGAGTATCCGAGACTGCCGAAAGTCTTTCTAAAAGATGCGCTCATGGCCGGCGGAATCCTGCTGGATATCCCGGCGCAAACGCCTCACGAAGCGATACTCGCATTAGCGGCGGCGATTCCGGCGTCCAACCTTCCCGAGGGCGTCGACGTATCGAAGCTGGCGATCGCCCGTGAAGCCGATGTTCCCACCGATCTTGGCCACGGCGTTGCAACGCCGCACGCCCGCGTCCCCGGGCTGAAAAGCCCGATCCTGGTATTTGGTCGATCCGCCGAGGGCATTGTTTTCAGTCCTCGGTCAGCCGAGCCGGTGCGACTGATCTTCCTTCTGGTGACGCCGCTGGAGCAACCGAATCTACAGGTCTTTTGTCTCGGTCAACTAGCCAGCCTGGCACTAAGCGAATTTGTTCGCGAACGGCTGACACGCGCCGAGTCGCCGGAAGGTGTCATTGAAATCATCACCGCCGCCGATCCGGCCGTGACGGGTTGACGTGGAAGGGAAAAGGGCATCCGGGCAGCAATGATGAAAAGCCATCGCAAGGAACTCTGGTTCGAACTCAAGACGCGTTGCGGATACGTCAACATCACGCCGCAGGTCGAGGCCGCCCTTGCGGAGAGCGGCATTCGCGAGGGGCTGTGCCTGGTGAACGCGATGCACATCTCCGCCAGCGTCTTTATCAACGATGACGAGCGCGGCCTCCACGCCGACTTCGAGCGATGGCTGGAGGGACTCGCGCCACACGAACCGGTGAATCAATACCGGCACAACGACACGGGCGAAGACAACGCCGACGCCCACCTGAAGCGCACCATCATGGGCCGCGAGGTCGTCGTCGCCGTGACGAACGGCGCGCTGGACTTCGGTCCGTGGGAGCAGATCTTCTACGGCGAATTCGACGGCAGGCGAAAGAAGCGCGTATTGGTGAAGATCATCGGCGAATAAACACTCGGGCGGCATCGGAGTGGTTACGTCACCAACCGATCGCCGGATCATATTTGTTGTGCCGCCAAATAAGATTTTCCGGAATCTGGCTCTGAGCCATATCCAAGTCACACGTCTCCTCAAAGGTCATCGCCTCGACGTGCCCATCCGCCATTCCATAATTGGCCTTGCCGAGATGACGGGTGACGAACACCTGATTCGCCGCGTTTTCTTTCAAGTTGGGAAGCCAGTCTGAAGGATCGACATGGTCGACGCCGGCGTAGGGACCGACTTCGGCTATCTCCACCCACACAATGGTCGCCGACGGGCGAGGAATGCGAGTCAAAATGTTAAATTCTTCCTTCCCCTCCACCTCACCAGTCAAGTAGGCCTGCCCTCCATAACTATTCGTCCGTACACGATTCAACTCCGGAATCGGCTGAATCCAGTGGGGACTGGTGTCCGAGGGACAATGAGTGACCTGGCTGTTCCCGGTTTCCCGGATCATCACCGTCAGCCAGGACACCGATGTGTCCTGATCCTCTCCGTAACCTAGCCCGATGCTTGGTAGCCGGCCGTCGTTGTTGTCCGCGTACATCAGCGCCCCCTGGATCAGGCTGCGAAGATTCGCCTTGCATGCGGTGGACCGCCCCAGTTGCCGAGACCGCGCCAAGGCGGGTAACAAAATACTGATGAGCAGGGACATGATCGCAATCACGACCAGCAGCTCAATCAGCGTAAATCCGCGTCGCTTCATTACAATTCACCCATGAGTATTTAGGCGCGCCGGAAACTCCGGCACGACGTTTTTAGATTGTTTTGTACGTCACCCGGCTCATCCGGCGAAGGACTGCGCACGATCGAACGGGCGCAGCACCGCCGTGCAGGAACCGGTCAATGCAATTGTGGAAAATCGAAGAAACTCAGGGGCGCGGAGGAGCGCGGGGGGCCGAAGCGGTAAGGCGATCCGTCGAGCGAACCACCGCCATGATCGCGGGGTGTTCGCCGTGGGCCTTCTCGGCAATAAAGAAGAGATAGACAAGGACGAGGGCCAGCGCGACCGTCGCCATCGTGACCAGGTAACAAACCTGACAGGGGTGGGAATGGTCGCCGTCATCGTGGTGGACGTGTAGCAGATTCGCCCCGCCACTGGCCACCGCAAGAAACGCCACCGCGATCAAGAGGAGCTTCGCTCGCTGAAGCGCGGTTGGTGATTGCTTGTGGGGATTGCAACGCATACGCCACCATTGTATGGAATTCGCCCTGAAAGGCAAGCAAAATCACCGCAACTTACGATCCCAGACACCTTTAGGATCACGCCCGCAGGTCATGAAGGGTGACGAGCGCCGCTCCAATCGGCTACGCTTGTCACTCATGAGCGCCTCACGGCCACCGAAAATTGAAGTCCGTCGGCCCATGCCGCCGCGCCAAATCGCGTTGGTCGTTTTCTTTGCGACTGTTGCAATTCGCCTGCCTCTACTCTCTACACCGGGTTTTCCCGCGGATCAGACCCAGTTTGTCCACTGGGCGTACCTGACGAAGTCCGCCGGCCTTGCGTCGGTTTATGAACGACAGCCGAATGGGCGATTCATTTGCAATTATCCGCCGGGCTACGTCTTCATTCTTCGTGGGCTGGCAGAGTTTCAGGGCATCATGGCGCCATCCGGCGCGGGCCTGACCGAGTCCACGGCGGCGTCCATCTGGAACAGGTCGCCGGACACGTCGGCCATCTTCGCGATGCGCCTGCACAAGGTTCCGGCGATGCTGGCTGACGCGGTGCTTGCGGCAATTCTGCTCGTGTTGTTGCGAGAACGTTTGAGGCCGACCGCGGCGTTGATGGTCGCGGGCCTCTATGCCGTGTCACCGGCCGTCCTGCACGATTCCTGCATCTGGGGACAAGTCGATGCCATCCACACGCTTTTCCTCGTGCTTAGTGTCGAGGCGATTCGTCGGAAAAGCATCGGTTGGATGGCGTTCTGGGCCACCGCGTCCCTGCTGTTCAAAGCGCAATCAATCATCCTCGCCCCGCACTGGGCCGCCGCCGCGTGGACACACCTGCGAACCGACCGAAAGGCAATCGTACGAATACTCGGTTCCGCAGTGCTGCCGATGGTCGTGATGCTCATGCCATTTTCACGCCAATGGGAGGGAATATGGAATGCCTACACCGGTGCGACCGCGACCTATCCGTTCACGCACCTCAACGGTTTCTCGTCGTGGTTTTTCTCGGCGCCGATGGCCGCACCTCATCTGAGCGAGGATCTGCGTCAATGGTATGTTCGGGACGATCAACCATGGGCCTTCGGGCTGCCCGCGCGAACGATTGGGATTGTTTGTCTACTTCTCTTGTGGGCGTGCGTAGTTTTTAAACTTATTCGATCACGGCTTGACGACTCATCGTTACGATGGGGTGTGCGTATCCTGCCGCTCGGATTCTTCGTGCTTTCAACTCAAATGCACGAGCGATATCTCTTCCCGGCAATTGCACTCTGGGCCTGGTCGGCGAGTGCATCGGCGCGTTGGTGGACGGCTTGGCTTGCCCTGAGTCTCTGTGTTGCCGCAAACATGGTATGGGTATGGGGAGGGCCCATCGAAAGCGTACAGAATGCGCTGCGTGAATGTGTCCCCGTAGGCACACTCTGCGCGGGCGCGCTTTGTCTCGTCGCGATTGTCGCGTGGTTCGACCGACTCGACACGACTAGGCGCGTCGACGCTACGGCAATTTGATCGTCATGCCGGGTCGCAACCGCCGGGCCTCGCCGCGAACCAGTTCCTTGTTGAGCTTCAACAATTCGCCGGCTCGCTTCGCATCGCCCAGTTGCGACCGGGCGATGGAATAAAACGTATCGCCTTCCTGAACAACGTACGTCTTGCCGGAGGCCTCGACGACGAGTGTGGGAGTTGTTGAATCCTTCGCTTCCTCGCGGGGCGCGGCCAATTCGGGAATGACAACTTCCTCGCCCGCCTTGAGGATTCGTCGACCTTTGAGTTTCGGATTGGCTGCGACGATCTCGGCCGACTTCTTTGCGTCGCCGTAATACTGCTTTGCCAGGTTCGCGAACGTGTCGCCCTTCACCGCGACGTGCTTCTTGGGCCAGCCGGTTTGAACCGAGGGCGTCACAATCGGGTCAGGCTCCAACCGAGTCCGCATTGCCGGCGCAACACTGAGCGATGTTTTCGCCGGCGAATCAGTCGGCGTCGATGCCTTCGGTTCCGGCTGCTTTACGATCGGCGTCAAATTGTCCTTGGTCGCCTCAACCAAAAGCGGCGACGCCTCGGTGCGCAGTAGCGTCGGCGTGATTGCGCCCGGCCCCGTCGGAGTTGTCGGACCGGTCATGCGGTACTTATCAATACCTGTAGCACCCGCGTCGGCAGGCGGTCCGGCCGGTGTCGAGACGGAGTTCGCCAACGACCCGTTGTTCACCGGAGGAACCAGCGGCCGCTGAGGCTGGAACGGATTGACCAAAGGGTTGGCCGGCGATGGCGAATTTCGCGTTGGTGCCACCGCAGGCTTCTTCAAGGCGCTGGGGCGCGGATCGGCTGACGCGGGAATCTTGAGATCCGCCGCCTTTGGCCCCGTTGCAACGAGAATGTCGTCGTCACGCCGCCCATTTCCATAAAAGAAATAGACGCTGGCGATCACGACGATCAACAGCCCCGCGACGATTCCAATTCGGGTCTCCGTACCCATGACATCCTCCTTGCAGCAGGTGCATCGTCCAGTCAACGCCGCCGGTCGATCGCAACCCATCCTTTCGCGTCAGGCCCGCACTCGGACCGCGCGCTTGATCAGGAACTGGGTCGCGACGCCCAGCGAACTGTACGAACCGGTGAGGAGGCCGGCGATCATGACGTAATTGAAGCCGTGAATGCCTCGACCACCGAAGATGTACATGATGACAATGGTGATGAACACTGTCAACACGGTAAGCAGCGTACGCGAGAGGGTCTGGTTGATCGAGTCATTCACCATTTGAGGCGTAATATCCGTCATTCGCCCTTTGAGTTCGCGGACGCGGTCGAACACGACGATGGTGTCATTGACCGAGTAGCCAATGAGCGTCAGGAGGGCCGCGACGACGGACATGTCCACGCGGAATTTTTCGATCAGCAAGGCCTTTCCGATGGGCGATTCGGCGATCGCGTAGGCCAAACCCAGCGAGCCAAGGCCGACCAGTACGTCGTGCACGAGTGCCACCACGGCCGCCAGCCCCCATCGTACCTTGCCGAATCGGAACCACAGATAAACGATAATCACAAGCCAGCTCAGGACCACGGCGAGATACGCATTGGTTCGCGCGTCGTCGGCAATCTGCTGGTCGAACTGCGTGATCTGGCTCAGCGATGCCTGCCGTGTGAGGGCGGCATTGACCAGTTTCACTTCTGGCTGCGCCAACCCCGAGGCCCAAGACGCGGCGGACGAACCCGACTGATCGTCGAGCGAAAACGCCTCGTCCGCCACCACGATCATCACGCGTGAGTATTCTGTCGAACCGGGGGAGGCCGGCGTCAATCCGAACACGTCGCTCTCGCGCCATCCGGTCAATTCAAAACCGGGCTGCAATCGCATGGAACGAAGTCGACTCTTCAGCGTTTCCACTCGTTGCGGCGGGGTGATCTGATCCAGCAAAATGGCCACGCCGTTTTTCCAGCCGTTGAGATCAACATTGGCCATCTCAGCGGGTTGCAGCGGCGCGCCGAGGGACTTCGGATCCTCACTGCGAATGGCGTAGTACGGCACACCCGCGGCAGGATCATCCACAATATTGAACGAAAGCTTCGGCTGAATGTCGAGGTCGGGGCCTAACGTTTCCATGATTGCCCCAATCACCAACTCTTTGTTCTTCTCCAGCGTGACGATTTCGAACGACCTGCCTTTGGCGCCCGTGGACCCGACCGCCTCGACGGCTTGCACCTGAGCGTTGGCCAGCGATTCACCGGCCCGCTTGAACGCCTCGGCGAACTTGGCGCGCACGGTCGCGCGCATCTCGTCCAGGGTCATTTTTTCATCCGGCTTGAGCCGGACCACCACCGCTTCCGCGGCGGGGTCGGAATACGAAATGGCGTTAACCTGGCTTAATTTCTTGTCGAACACGCTCTTGATAATCGGCTCCAGACGGTCCGCCGAAATGCCCGGCGTCTTCAGTTGAAACCCGCCCTCCGCGGCTGCAACGTCAGCCTTGGAGATCGACTCACTGAACTTCACGAGTGACTCGCCGGACTTGGCGAGACGGTTTGAAACGTCCGTCTGATTCAACGAACCCGGCGTCTTTAGATCAATCTGAGCGGCCGTGCCGCCCAGGAATTCGATGTCATAAAGATCATCCGTGGGCACGCGGAAGAAAAGCAAAGTGCCACCAATCGTGACAATAATGGAGAGCGCGAAAAAGAATCCGCGCGCGCCCACCCAGTCGAATCGCGGAACACCGATCCATCGCTGCATCGGAAGTCGCGCCGGGCCGCCCTTGTTTACGGCCATGTGCACAAAGCGGAGCAAGTACGAGAATATCTGCACTCCAATAACACCCGGCGCCACGCCGACAAGTGTCTTTCCGAACAAGATCAACACCGACTGATCCCGCACCATGGCATCGTTTCGAACGTAGCCAAGACCCCACAGCACGGCGCCCGCAGCCGCGACCGACAGCGAGTAGACAATCGGGTACCGCTTCACCTCGGTGGGAACGACAAAGCACGCCATGACGTCGAACATCATGTGCGTCACGAAAATGGCCGTGAACAAGTTAATGAACACGCCCAATCCGAGCGTCAGGGCAAAGCCCTTGATTTCCTCACTACCGAGCAGGTAAAGAATGAGTGACGTGAGGATCGTCGTCACGTTTGAGTCGAGAATCGCGCTGAAGGCCCGCTCATAGCCGAGTTTGATCGCCATGCGCAAGGCCGTTCCCTTGCCCAGTTCTTCGCGAATGCGCTCGTTAATCAGCACGTTGGCGTCCACCGCCATACCGACGGACAACACAAGACCCGCGATGCCGGCCAGCGTGAAGGTGGCCCCCATCAACGCCATCGCCGCAAACGTGAACAACACGTTCAGCACCACGGCAAACATGGCAACGCCGCCCGCGTAGTAGTAGTAGACAATCATGAACACGGCCACGGCGATTGCCGCATACTTCGCGGATGTCAGGCCCGCCGTGCGATTGGCCTCGCCGAGGCTGGGGCCGATGCTGCGCACGCTGATGGGCGGATCCTTCAGTTTCTTCGGAAGGCTGCCCGCGTCCAGCTTTTTCACCATTTCCTGAACTTCCTTCAATTGGAAGTTGCCTGTGATGCGGCCCGATGTGCGAATCACACTTTGGATCGTCGCGTGGGAGATGGCCTGGTCGTCCAGGAAAATACAAAGTTGCTCGCCCTTGTTGATTCGCGTCAGCGTCGCAAACTTGTCGCCGCCGATTTCATCAAGCTGAAAGGCGATGCATGGCTTGCCGATTTCATCCCGATCCGTGTGGGCCCCCTTCAGAGACCAATCCGATTCACCCTGCTTGTGTTGAAGCGAACGAGCCTCGTCGATGTGGGAAAGAACGTAATACTTGTCGCCAAATCGCTCTACGATCACATTGAGGTTCGTCTTGTCCTGCTCGAAGTTTTTCGCCGGATCCTTGATCTTTGTGAATTCGACAACGTCTTCAATTTCAAACCAGGCGACGGACTCATCGCCGCGGGCCGCACGCGGGCCGCGCGCCTTTAACCGCTCTCGATAGGCCGAATACTGCTCCGGATTCGACCGGTCATTCTTCGCCAAAATGCGGAATTCGAGCACGCCCGCGCCCTTCAGCAGGCGCTGCAGATCCGCGGGATCTTCCAAACGGCCCTCACCGCGCCGCTGCTTTCGGACCTGATCGTTGGCCTGCACCAGGCTCACGATTTGTGGCGCAAGGCCCGGATAGGTCATCTCGAGCTGCTTGATCGCGCCGGCCCGATTTGCATCGGTCGGCTTCGCATCAAGCACGCCTTGCAATTGCGCTACGTCGAGGTTTGTCGCCAGGATCGCCGCAACCGCCGAATCGAACTTCTCTTCAAGCTCGACGACCTTATTGAGATTTGCCCCGTCCGTAATCTTCGTCGGATCGACGTTCGCTTCCAAAACCTTGTCCACCGCTTTGTTGAACGCGGCGAGCTTTTCGTCGTATGCTTTGACCGCCTCGGGCGTTGGCTCTTTGCCTCGCGAAGGCTGCGTTGTCGGCACCAATTTCGCGACTTCCTCCCAAAGCTTTGCGGCCTCCTCGAGAGACGCTCGTCGTGCCGGAGTCCCGCGAATCAGACCGTCCAACGCCGCCGCGCGTTCACGCGACGACTTCTTGACCGCGACTTCAACGTCCGGGCGGCTGAGATTGTCGGCCTGAATCTGCTTCAGCCGAACATCGTAGTCCGCCTCCATCTTCTTCCACTCGTCGTAGGCAGTGGCGGCCGTCTGCAACAACGTCAGCCGCGAACCGATGCCCATGGTCGCCCGCTCGAGGGCCGTCACGCGATCCGGTCCCTGCTTCGACACGGCGCGCAAAATGTCCGTACGACGAACGTGTGCCGCCTGAATCTGCTCCTGAATCCTTTTGAACTCATCGCGCGCCTTGGTGACTTCTTCACTCGGCCGCGGCATCTGAATCTCAAGCCGATTGTGCCCGATCGGGCGCCAGACGAGGTTGAACACGCCCTTGGGGTCAACGCGTTCCTTCAAAACCTTCATGACGCGTTCAGCGAGATTTGCCTTGTCCGTCCCCGACAGGCCGCTGTCGTCGATCTCGTACAGCAAGCTGTACCCGCCATAAAGGTCGATTCCATATTTGAGCTTCTGGTCCAGCGGCCAAATCAGGCCGACCGCCAAAGCGATAAGAGTTCCGACGAGGGCGATTTTCCACCAATTGTCGCGTTCGTTCATGATGAAGGCTCCGTCGCAGAATTGCGATGGGGTTAGGGGGAGTTAGGTAAGGTTCGGCTCTAAATTTCGAAACGTTGAAGTTGACGAATGAGCGAATGCTCAAAAAAAGAATGCATCACCTGACGTTGGCGATTGCGCTACCCGCGCGGAGGCGCTGTTGCGTCATACGCCCGAACGGGAGTGGCCGATGTACTCGGTAAAGCGGAATCCCACGTGCGCCCGACAATTGCGTGTCGATTGAAGCCGACCAGTCCGTCGCAACCAGTAAACGCGCCAACCGTCCCTTGTGAAAGCTGTGTGGACTTCGCCCCCGACGATGGCGCAACCAACTGCATCCCATCCGACGTCGGAGCCCGATCCGATTCATCCGCGGGACTTGAGGGTGACGTCGTCCGACTGCCATCCGCCGTCTTTTTTGAGACCTTCTTGGATGCCTCGGCCCGACGGCAGCACTCTGCGTAGGCAGAGGAAATCACAGGCCCCACGGCAAACACCGAGGAGGCCAAAGCGAGTACAACTACTCGGGAAAACTTGTTGAGCGGGCCAAACATGAGACCGCCAACTATACGTCAGAACGCGATCAGGTCAAGCAACCCTGCCCATGGCGAGCCGATCCGTGTCCGAAAACGATTCTCTCGACGGGAAAAAATGCTGTTCCTCACACCTTATGGATATGCCGTGGCATGTGAATAAACGGTGGGTAATCGCAGGACGTCCCGCCCCCCCGGCCTTCCTCTTGACCTTTAGCCTCTTAAAATGTGGGACGAATATTTTTCAATTTTCTCTTGACGCCTATCGAGGCTACCACTACTATCTCTTCCGGTCCCCCAAGTAGAGAGCCTCCTTTCAAATCTACTACTCTCCGGCCCGAGAGTGGGGGACCGCTTTTCCCTCTTCTTATTTTTTTCTTCCGCCTCTAAGCGCGGAATGGGCCTGCGCCGAAATATCGCGAAACGGGTCTGAGTTGTGTCGTGGAACTCTTGCGTTGCCACGGGTGTCCCGACGGTGCCGGAACAGGCGAGGCACCGGCCCCACAATGGACGAATCCTTCGGCCGTTCTGCTTAATACTTAGGATTTCGATACGGCTGTTTTTTCTGGAATTGCTCGAGTTGCGGGCGAACAAACTCGACTACGGCTTGCTGATTTGCCGATTCAGCCCCTTGTAGTGCCTTTGTGGCAAAATCCACTGCTTTATCAAAGTCTCCGGTCTCCGCATACGCCGCGGCAAGGGTCGCCAGTAGCCCTGGCACCTTGAACTGACTCGCCTCACAAGCCGGAAGAATCAAACGAAGTGCCGTTGCGCCATCGCGAAGGCGTTCATCCTGCGCCGTTGAGAGCATCTCCGCAAGCATGTTTGTGAACTTCAGATTGTCCGGCGACGCAGCGACTCCGGCACGCAGGACACGAATCGCATCGCTGAGTCGGCGGTGTTTGATGTAGAGCCGGGCCAATGATTCGGTCGCGGCAAGGTGCCCCGGCTTGTATTCAAAGGCCTTCTCGTAATAGACCGCCGCCTGGTCGACATTGTCCATTTTTTGATACGTCACGCCCAGGTTGAAGTAACCCTCGGCGCTCGATGCAGGGATGGCCGCCGCCCGCTGCAGAGGCACAAGGGCGTCCGCAAACCGACCCTGCATCCCAAGGCAGATTCCCAAATTCACCCAAGCATCGCCGTAATCATCCTTGAGTTTCACGGCCTCGCGGAGTTCGTGCTCGGCGTCCGGCAGTTTTCCGGAACGAAGCAACGCCAGCGCGAGGTTGTAATGCGTCGATGCGTCGTCTTTCGCCACCTTGACGGCGTCGCGATAGTATTTTACCGACTCATCAAACTTGCCGGCCTCGGCATGGATGTATCCCAACTCATAGAGTGCTTCGGCGTAATCGGGACGAAGGGACACCGCCTTCTTTAATGCTTCGATGGCCTTGTCCTCGCGCTGCATGCGCTTATGACACAGCGCGATCTTGTAATAAACCGCGGGATTGGCATCGTCAGTCGCAAGGGATGCGGTGTAGTGCTGTAACGCTTCCTGGGGTTTGTTGCCTTCCATCTTGGCATCGCCCATGCTGACGAAGAGCGGCGGGTATTTCGTTTCGAGCTTCAGACCGCGCTCCAGTGAGGCAAACGCCTCGTCGAGACGGTGAAGATGAAGGTACGTCGCGCCAAGCGTGTAGTGGATCATGAACGATTTCGGGCTTTTTCGTGCGGCATCCTCCAGCAGCGGCAGCGCGTCTTCATGCCGATTGGCATGAATGCGAGAATTGGCCTCCTGCAACTGCGTGATAACGGGCAGCATGTCCTTCGGATCAGGCAGACCCTCGGTGAGGAATTCCGTACTGGTGCGACTGCCGCCGCTGATATAGCCGAGCGCCTCAAGCGCTTTTCGGGTTTCTTCGCTTGGGGCGGCCGAGCGCGTTTGGCCCGCCGTCCAAGCGTCGAAGCGTTCAAGCAGGCGGAGCTTCATCTCCTTGGCCACGTCGGGTTTCTGAGCGATCAGGTTTTTTGATTCATGGCGATCCGCCTGCATGTCGTACAGTTCGGGCTTCGCCGATGAAATGTACTTCCACTGCCGCGTCGTAAGGCATCGCTGCTCGGCATAATTATGCGAGTTGAAGAGTGAATGGCTCTCGGAATAGCAATCCTGATCGGGCATGGATGCCCCTGCGAGAAGCGGCGAGAGGCACCTCGACTTCACGGTCTCCACCTTCGGTAACCCGGCCATATCCACCAGCGTTGTGAAAATGTCGGCTACTTCAACATACGTATTCACGCGATGCCCGGCCTTCACCGCCGGATCAACGACGATGAATGGAACATGCACCGATGCGTCGTAGAGGAACATGGCGTGTGTCTTTTCTCCATGCTCTCCCAGCGCTTCGCCATGATCGGCGATAATCACAATCGTTGTGTTCTCGGCAAGTTTGTTCGCCTCCAGCCAATCGACGAGGCGTTTCGTCTGTGAATCCATGAAAGCGATTTCGCCGTCATAAGGATTGGCATGATTTTTTCTGAACTCCTCCGGCGGCCTGTAGGGATCATGCGGGTCGTAGTAATGCACCCAGCAAAAGAACGGGCCTGACTTATTGGCATTCAACCACGACACCGCGCGGTCCGTGACGATGTTGCCCGGACGCTGGCGTTCGATAAGCTGCGCGCCGAGTTCCACCTTGCCCATGTCGTCGTCATAGGTGTCGAATCCGCGGGCCAGGCCGAATCGTTTTTCGAGTACATAGGTCGCCACAAATGCCGCGGTCTTGTATCCCTTTCCCTTGAAAAGGGCAGCCAGGGTCGGATGCGAATCGGCAAGGGGCGCGCTTCCGTTGTCCCGGATTCCATGTTCCTTCGGAAAGAGGCCGGTCATCATGCAGGTGTGACTAACCAGCGTCAGTGGCGCCTGCGCGTAGGCGTTTTCAAACACGACGCCTTTCTTGGCAAGCGCATCCGTCGTCGGCGTCAGTCCGCCTGTGTGGCCGTAGCAACCGAAACGATCGACCCTCGTCGTGTCGTACGTGATGAAAAGCACGTTCCGACCCGCGGACTTTCCTGTGAGCGGGGTCTTTTCGCCGCTATCACATCCACAGAGCAGGATCACGGGAATGAACGAGAGAAGGACTCCGAAACGTGTGGAATACATCATTGTTACGATATCGGTTTGAATGATCGCTGTCTATTTGGCGGGATCTGCAAGGTGGCCGCGCCGCTCGAGTTCCGCGAGCAAATCGACGCTGAGCTGCTTAACTCTCGGACGAATGGAACTGTTGATCAACTCACGAAGGAGCCGCGCTGCCTCGTCTGGACGGTACATCGGCGTTCCCCGCCAATTCTGATTCGCATAGAGCCACGCGAGCCAGTATTGCCCGGCGTTCGGCGTGTCATCCGCATGAATTGCCTTCAGGAATGTTGCCTCGGCCAGGAGCGGTTCCTTCATGTATTCATAGCATTGCCCGATGTTGACAAAGATCGAAACCCGCGAAGCCCGGGCGGGAAAACGAAGTGAACGCTCATAAAGGGAAATGGCCTGCCGGTATTCCCCGGCCATCATTCGATCCCGGGCCGTGGCCACGAGGTGCGATGAATAAAGCTCACCACACAGACAGATTCCGAGTGGTATGAGCGGCACCAGGCCCCACGCAAGCCTCCACGTCAGGTCGCGCCGCAGCAGCAGCGCTGCATGAGCCGAACAAATCGCATACACCAAGCCCCACACTGCCGCGATGCGCGTGCCGGCCGCAATAACGGCGACTGCCGCGAGGAACCCCGCCGTCGACCGACCTAGCGTTGGACACCGCTTGTCCGATGCTGCCCGCCACAAGAGCACTTCGATCAGAAGTAGACCAAAAAGCCAGATCTCCGCGACGATCATTTGCCGCAATGGGAATCCATCTTTTCCAATCTCAGTTTCTTCCAACACGCCGGCTGCGTCGGCAAGGGCTTTTCGCCCTCCGTACCAATCGAGCAGGAGATGGCTAAGAACTGTCAAAACAATGAGCAGGAACACAAAAGGCCTGCGCACCTTCGCGACGATGGCCACGCCCGCGCAAATGATTCCAGCGAGAATTCCCGTGTACAGCGGTGAATGAGTCAGGTAATGACCATTTCGCCAACCGGGAACCAATACCACCGTGAACCACTCCACCACGTCCACCAGGTGGGCCATGAGAACCATCAGCCCAATCCAGACGTAGGGGAGCCGTTGATCTCGCGATTTCACCCGCGAAAGTCCGGCAAAAGAGAGGCCGACCAACGTGTGTCCAATCGTAGCCATTCGTGCGACAGTCTAGCGGTGCGGGTTATTCAAGCCGGTACTCCGCAGAACACCTTGCGACATGTTTCACAATGTCGCGTGCCAGTATGAATGCATGACTTGTTATCGGCGACAATCCGGCCGCGCGACACGGTAATTATGTATGAATCAAAGGCAAGGCGACACGCCGCGCGGACCGAAAATCTCTGCATAGAATCTGTTAGGCCCCGTGACAGGAGGAATGCCGTGAACGAGCCCACCACACCGAGCGATGCCGAACTAGCTGCCCGACAGGAGAAAGCCATTGCCGCTTTGGCAGAGGGACGCAAGCAGATCCGAACGCAACTCGGCAAGGCGATCATCGGCCAGTCCGAAGTGATCGACCAACTCTTGATCTGCCTGTTCGGCAGAGGGCACTGCATTCTTGAAGGGGTGCCGGGCCTCGCCAAGACGCGGGCGATTCGCAGTGTGGCCCAGACGCTGAGCCTTTCCTTTAATCGCATTCAGTTCACGCCCGACCTGATGCCCAGCGACATCACCGGCACCGAGATCATCGAAGAGGACAAGAGTTCGGGCACGCGGCAGCTCCGCTTTGTCCACGGTCCTGTCTTTGCAAATGTGATCCTTGCCGACGAAATAAACCGCACGCCACCGAAGACGCAATCGGCCCTGTTGGAGGCCATGCAGGAGGGCCAAGTCACGGCTGCCGGCTTCACGCATCGCCTGCCCAAGCCGTTCTTCGTACTCGCGACCCAAAATCCAATCGAGCAGGAAGGCACCTACCCCCTACCGGAGGCGCAACTCGACCGCTTCATGCTCAAGGTGCTTGTCGAATACCCGAGCGCGGAGGAAGAGTTGGCGATCATCAGCCTGACGACGCAAACCGAAGAGCCGACGCTTGAACGCGTATTCTCCGGGGAGGATATTCTCGCCTTGCAGGAGTTGGTGCGCCGCATACCCTGTGCCGATCACGTCATGCGCTATGCCATGCGATTGGCACGATGCACGCGGCCGCAATCGGGCGAGGCCCCGAAGTTCATTCGCGACTACGTCAGTTGGGGCGCCGGACCCCGCGCCAGTCAGTATCTCGTAATTGCCGCGAAGGCTCGCGCGGTTCTTAACGGCCGCACCATGGTCACAACGGAAGATGTGCAGGCCGTGGCCCATCCGGTCCTGCGGCATCGCCTCGTACTCAACTTTAACGCAGAGGCCGACGCCATTTCGACGGGCGGACTGATCGACAAACTCATCAGCGACGTCCCGACGGCGTCGACGCCCGACGTAGATGCCGTGGGCGCGGGCCGAGTGTTGCGGGCCTGAGTTTCGTAGGGAGTGATCCATGCTTGCGACGGTGAAGGACTATCGCAAATACCTGGACCCGGCTGTGCTCGCCCGAGTCAGCGGCCTTGATCTTCGCGCGCGTCTGCTCGTGCAGGGGTTCATCAGCGGCCTCCATCGCTCGGAGTTGCATGGATTTTCCGTCGAGTTCGCCGAGCATCGCAAATACAGCCAGGGCGACGATCTCCGCCACCTTGACTGGAAAGTCTACGGCCGCACGGACAAGCATTACATAAAGGAATACGAACAGGAGACCAATCTAAAGCTCCTGCTCGCCGTGGACTGTTCTGAATCGATGAACTATCAATCGCGCAGCGCGCCGCTGAGCAAGCGGGAGTTCGCAACCACCACTGCGGCAGCCCTGGCCTATCTCGCCCTGCATCAGGCCGACGCCGTGGCGCTTGCCACCTTTGACACGCGGCTTCACCGCACCGGCCGGGCAACCAACAATCCCTCGCAATGGCGGCACGTCGTGCAAGAGTTGGAAAGCGTTTCCGGCAAGGGGCGCACGTCCTTTCGCACGGTATTTGACGAGCTTGCAGAAACGCTCCATGACCGACACCTCATCATCATCGCGAGCGATTTCCTCGGCCCGACTGACCAGATCATTGCCGGCATCAAGCACCTGCGGCATCGACGGCATGAGCCGATCGTGCTCCAAATTCTCGACCACGCCGAACTGACCTTCCCGTTCGACCGTCCGCTGCAATTCGCGGGGATGGAAGGGGCGGGCGATCTGGTGACGAATCCACGGCTCATGCGCGAACGATACCTGGCCGAAATGTCGGCCCACATTGAGCGCCTTCGCCGCGCCTGCTTTGAGCAACGAATCGACTTTGAGGTAATGGACACCAGCGCGCCGCTGAATGCCGCGCTCAGTGCCTACCTCTCCACGCGCGCGGCCCGCGCGAGGCGACGCTAACAGGGGACTCCAAGCGTGTCATTCCTGCATCCAGGACTATTGATGGCGGCGGTCGGGCTGACACTGGCACCGATCATCATCCATCTCATCCATCGCAGGCGCTATCACAGTGAGCCGTGGGCCGCGATGGAGTTCCTTCTCGCCGCACACCAGACCACGCGACGACGCATTCAATTGCAACACTGGATGCTGATGGCCGTGCGATGCCTCGTGCTGCTGCTACTTTGCCTTACTGTCGCACGACCGTACGCGGCGCATTCGGCGCTCGGCGGCGCGATTGGCAAGGCCCGCTGCGACCGCGTCATTATCCTCGACGACAGTCTTTCCATGAATGCCAAGCTCGCGGACGGTGGCACAACGTTCGACGCCGCCAAGCGAAAGGCTCTCGAAATCCTCGACCAAGCCGGAGACGCCGATGGCATGGCGCTCCTCACGGCCTCCACGGTGCCGCGACGCTGGATGACAAGACCGGTTCATGATCGACAAGCCGTCCGCGCCATGATCGAATCGCTCGATTGCGGAGCCGGTGGAAATGACCTGCCCGGCGCGATTCGTTCTGCATCCGAAATCCTTGGAAACAGCCCGGCAACCGCCGGCGGACGTTGGGTGTATTGCCTCACCGACCTGACGCAGTCCTCCATCCCGCCCGCCACCGAAGCGATTGAATCACCCAACGTGGATCGAGTCCTTTGGATCGGCGTCGGCCGCGACAAGGCAACCAATACGGCGATCACCGAATTCACGATGCTCAGTCAACTGGTCGGCGTCGGCATTCCGGCTCGCTACCTTGTGCGCGTGTCGAACGAGAGTCCGTCTCCCCTGGAGCGGGCATCCGTCGAAGTTCTCCTCGACGGCGTCGCAGTGCATCGCGCCACGGTCGGCCCTATTCCGCCTTTTGGCACGCACGATGTCGAAATGGAAATACCCATTTCCCGCGCCGGCGATCATCGCCTGACGGCCCGACTTCTGGAAATAAGCGATGATCTTCCATCGGATGACACACGATTTCTCGCGGTGCGCGTGGCCGACGCCCTTCCTGCGCTCTTCATCGACGCGCGCAACGCCGCCGATTCAACCGACGGCGGCCTGCTCTACATTGCGGCCGCCCTGTGTGGCGAATCCGCAGATGGCTTCGCCCGTTTTCGCGGCACGACCATCGCCGCCAACGATATTCACGAACGAGCACTCAAAGACTTTTCACTAGTCGTCGTAAGCGACGTGCCACGGTGGCCCGCTGAGACCTGGACGCGACTCTCCAGCTATGTCGCCGATGGCGGTTCGCTGATGATCTATGTTGGCGATTCCGCCGGTGTCGATGCAGGAACAGCCGCGGGCAACCTGCTGCCCGGCGTCCTCGAATCACGAACAACCATCGCCACCGATGCCGAACCACTCCGGCTTCGAATTTCCGATACGCACCATCCGGCCCTAATTGATCTGACTCGTCACGAGCGCGGCGGCCTGCTCACGGCCGGCGTTCGAGCCTGCTGGAATGTGGCGCTTCGCCCCGAGGGTGCGGTGCGAACGCTGTTGTCCCTCAGCGACGGAAGGCCAATGCTCACGGAACACGTCGTGGGGCGCGGTCGCGTTGCAACATGGCTCACCGGCTCGGACATTACCGACTGCAGCCTTCCCGCAAAGCCCGATTTCGTCCCGCTCATGCTCAATCTTGCGACGTACCTCGCCGCCCCGCGACTCGCTGAATCGAACCTTGCCGTCGGTGAATCATGGGAATGGCCGGCCAAGGCGAACGCGGTCGATGCGCCGCCGGAAATTCGACAGCCGTCGGGAGGGGTCGCGAAGATTGAAAGCGATTTAGGAACGGACGGTCGATTGCGCTGGATTTGCAAGGACATTCGCGCTCCGGGCTTCTATTCGATTCGCGCGGGCGCGGATCGATCGAACTTTGCGGCCAATGGCGCCGAGTCGGACTCCGACCTTCGCAGAGCCGACGCCTCGGCATGGCGTGTACGGTTCGGCGCGAAGTCGGAAGTCTTGCCCTCGACGCTTGACGCCCAGAACGCCGCATCCACAGCGCCCCCGCGCGAATTCGCCACCCTCTTCGGATTCCTGCTGATCGTCGTTGTTGTGATTGAAACCGTGATGGCCTCGTGGTTTGGGAGTCGCGGATGACGACGTTGCTCCAATGGCTGCTCGGTTTGGAACGCATCCGCCTGTCGGACGGCGGCTCACCCGTGCTGCGCTTTGCCACCCCGCCCGCGCCGTGGATCATGCTGGCCGGCGCGGTGGTTGCGGCGTACGCCGTCTACACCCTGTATCACCGCGAGCAGGCTCCTGCTCGGTGGCGGCGTGTGATGGCGGTTCTTCGATTCGGCGCGATCATCACGGTCCTGTTCATTCTCGCACAACCCTTGTTGGTGCTTCGACGAAATCACATCGACCCGTCGCGCGTCTTGATCTTGCTGGACCGCTCGGCCAGCATGACCGCTCTCGATGAGCGATTACCAAACTCCAACGCACCGATTTCACGATGGATCGCAATCACCGATGCACTCACGCGCGCGAAGGACGGCCTGATTCCCAGTCTTGCCGGCCGACACCATGTGCAGGTCTTGTCTTTCGCGGAATCAACCTCCCCAGAGGCGGATGTAGTAGCGTCAACGAAGCTGGCGAGCGTGTCCGATCGTTTGCAGTCACGAGTGCCCAATGGTTCGCAGACGAATCTCGCCTCCGCGATCGCCGCCGCACTCACCCAATCGCAGGGGTCGCCGCTCGCCGCCATCATCATCGCCGGCGATGGGCGGCAAACCAATGACGCCCCGCTGGAAGCCGCCCTTGCCCAGGCCCAGGCGCGTTCAATACCAATCCATGTCGTGTGCGCCGGCTCGGCCCATCCTCTGCCTGACCTGCGCCTCGATTCGGCCGCCTGTGACGATGATGTTTTCCTTCGCGATCGCGTCATCGTTCGCACGCGCGTCGGAATCAACGGTTATGACGCGGCCTTCGACGCCGAGATTCAACTTCGCGACAAGGCAACCAACGAAGTTCTTGCAACGCGAACCATCCATCTCGACCCGGCAACGCCCCTGCCTCCCTTCGACCTTGCGTTCCAACCGTCGAAGCCGGGGCGAAACTCGTTCATCGCCAGTATCACACCGCGGCCCGAAGAGACGAACACCGACAACAATACCGTTGACCTTTCCGTCAACGCTCGCGACGAGAAGCTCTCCGTACTCTACGTCGAAGGCCCGCCGAGATACGAGTATCGCTACCTGAAGAACATGCTCCTGCGCGAGCCAAGCATTGACAGCAGTTGCCTGCTCGTGTCCGCAACGCCGGGCTTCGCGCAGGAGGGCACGCGCCCGATTCGTCGATTCCCCCAAAGTGTTGAGGAATTGCGACCTTACGACGTGATCCTCCTCGGCGACATTGACCCGCGCGGCGATTGGATCAGCCCCGTGCAACTCGCCATGCTGGCCGATCACGTCTCTCAACAAGGGGCCGGAATCGCATTCATTGCGGGCGAATCGTTCGTGCCCCACCGGCTGAGACAGACCCCGCTTGAAAAGCTGCTCCCCGTTCGCATCGACCCAGAATTCCTTGGCCGCTACGAACAAAGCATCGCCGAGACCTATGCGCCGAAACTGACGATTGAGGGCCGTCAGAGCGGTCTCTTCGGTCTCGCCGCCGATGATGATTCCGACCAGTGGGTCGGCTCCGGCACCGGGTGGTATTGGTTCGCCCGCGTGCTCGGCCCGCAGCCGGCATCGACCGTGTTGCTCACGCATCCCACAACAACCGGAGCGGCACTCTCAATGCCGCTGGCCGTACTCGGACGAGCCGGCGCCGGCAGAACGTTCTATCTCGGCACGGATGATCTTTGGCGCTGGAGACAATCCATCGGTGAACAAGAGTACGAGGCCCTCTGGCTTCGAATCATCCGCACCCTCGCCCGCAATCGGCGCCTCGGCGCCGATTGCCCGTGGCGTCTTGACGTCGATCGTCGCAATTACGAGGTCGGCCAGCGAGTTCACGTTCGCCTCACCGGCGCTGAAAGCGTGCTTTCCACCGACGTCGGCGACATGACGCTCCGGGTCATGGAGGCGCAACTCGGCCTCACGCAGCGCGTCGCCCTGCGTCCCACCCATCCCGGGTCGCGCGACTTCGAAGCCGACTTCGCCGCCGACGCGCCGGGCCACTACGACCTTATCCCGCAATTGCCCGAACAGACCGACGGTTGCAAGAAACTTGGCGCAGCCATTCGTGTTACCCAGATCGATCACGAACGACTTCGCCCCGAGGCCGATCCGGAGCTTCTTCGGATGATTGCCTCTCGTACGAGCGGCCGCTTTGCAAAGCCTGGCGACGATCTCGCCGCGCTGGCCGCGCAGATTCCGGATCGCAGCGTGCAGATTCCCGACGACATCGAAGAGCCATTGTGGGATAAACCGGTGATGGTGGTGCTCTTCGCCGTACTCATCATCGCCGAATGGATCGTTCGCAAGACGCGCGGATTGCCGTGACGTGGAGCTACGTGTGACCAGTGAGCCGAACAACCTGATACGTTCCCTCGTGCGACTTCGCCGCCGCTTGCGCGTCGTGCTCGTTGTCGACGGCGTGTCGCGCCTGGTCGCCGCGATCATGGGTACCTTTGCCCTGCTTGCCGTGCTGGATTGGTGGGTTCATTTTCCGCCGTTGGTGCGAGCGAGTTTCCTGGCCGCCGCGGCCATCTGGACAATCGGCTGGAGTTGGAAGCGCATCTGGCGGCCGCTGCTAAGGCCGATTGCATTGGATCAGCTCGTTCTGTCGTTGCCGACACTGACGCAGAACCAGCGCGATCGCCTTGCCGGCGCGGTCGCCCACCTTGGCGGTGCGGGCGACGGTGATGCGGCTCTTTGGTCGCGCGCCACCGTCGACGCCGGCGAAGAGGCCGGCCAACTTAATCTCTCACTCGGCATCAACCCGCGACGAGCCATCCGTTCAACCGTCGCTGTCGCGGCGCTGATCGGCTCCCTTTTCCTGGCAGCCGCAAAGCTCCCTGAATGGCTGTCGATCGGTCAAAAACGAATCGTGACGCCCTTCGCCGACATTCAGTGGCCCAAGTCAACACAAATTGAACCGCTGACCGGCGACATGCTCGTTGCCCACGGCGAAACATTCACCGCCGAAATGCATCTGACGCGCGGCGACGATCCCAACCTGCGAGGCTTCATTCATTGGCGAAGCGGCAATCGGCCGCTCGAAAAAGCCATGATGCGGCGTGACCCCGACGGCGTGTATCGCCGACTGATTGAACGGCTCACCTCCGACGTTTCCTATTACTTCTCGGCGGGCGACGACGACACATCGGATCGGCCCGGCGCGCTAAGACTCGTCAAACGCCCGACGGTCGCCTCGGCGATGCTGACAATCACTCCGCCGCCCTATGCATCGCAACTGCCCGTTCACGAACATCACCTGAGCGACCCACGTGTCTCGCTCGTTCGAGGCTGCCGAATCCGCCTTGATGTCCTCGCCGACAAGAACGTCACCTTCGGCGAGGCGGCCACGGCGTCTCGGGTGGTATTCGAATCCGGTATCGTGCTCCCGCTTCGAAACGCCGACACCGTCGGCACCACCGGGTCCATCGAAATGGAAATCGATGAAGACTGCGCATTTGAAGTCGTGCTTGTCGATGAGAGCAAGTTCGAATCGCGCGGAGGCCCGCGCTATCAACTCGACGTTGTGCCCGACCGTCTCCCCGCTGTGGCGATCAAGGAACCCACCGGCCCGCTGGAGGTCACCCCCACCGCAACCGTCGACGTGCTCATTCGCGCTGAAGACGATCTTGGCATCGCCCGTATCTCGCTCCTCGCCTCAAGCAAATCCGGCGAGTACAGCCTTGTTGGCGACATCCCGTTGAACAATGATTCCAGTTCGTCGCCGGGTTCTTTGGTGACACAAACCGGAACTCTGGCATGGAACCTCGCGCCACGAAAGCCCGCCGTCGGCGACACGATTGACTACGTCGCCGAGGCTGCCGATTTCTACGAGTGGCACGGGAACCGTCACAAACCTGCCCGCTCCGCCGTGATGCGCCTCAACATCGTCTCGCCCGAGCGTTTTGCCGAGCGGCTTCGCCAGGATGTGTTGACCATGCGAGGCAGCCTCCGAAAAATGCTTTCCGCGCTGGAGGCAATTCGGGGACAGATCGATCAGTTGAAGGCCGGGGCTTCCACCGATGAAGCACGCCGCGAACGTACCGAGCGGGCAACGGCCGACGCACGTCGCCTTGCGCAACAGGTTGACGAGGCGTCCCGTCGACTCGCCCAGCTCAATCACCGGGCGGAAATGAACCAGACGGCAGACTCCGATGCTGCACGACAATCCCAACGGCTCGCGAAACGACTGAGCGACGCGGTCCGCGACGGTGTGAATCGCGCCACAATAAACCTGGCCGGGCTCGAACGGCCAACGTCGGATGCCGAGCGCCGAAACCGCCTGCATGAATCGTCCGACGGGTTGGAGCGTGCAGCTGGTGGGCTTCGCTCCATGCTTGACGAAGTGGAACAGTGGGACAGCTTCGATGAGATGGTTCGCAAGCTGCACGATCTCATCGACGGCCAGGAAGGGCTTGTCCGACGCACCGCGCGACTGATGAAACAGCCGCCCGACTCCATCTCCAAGGACTCGGCCATGATCGCCGCCGATCAATCGGTCGCACAGACCGACGCGGCGAAGCTGCTCTCCGCGATGGATACTCTGGCATCGCAACTGCAAGATCGTGATCGGCCGTCCGCCGAGTCGCTCACGCGCGCCGCCCAGACGGCCCGGCAGGGAAGTCTTCTCCCAACCATGACGGAGTCAGCCGAGGCCGTTCGCGCCGCGCGCCTTATTGAAGCATCGGCCGGTCAGGAACGCGCCGCCTCCGTCATGCGATCCATGCTCGTTGCACTTCGGGAGAAGCCAAGGCGCGAATTGGAGCAACTGTCACGACACGTGCAGGACCTGCGCGCCAAACTCACGAAAATCATCGCCGTTCAGGAGGACCTGCGTAAGAAGACCAGCGACGCCCGCGGAACCGAAGATGTCGCTTCGCGCATGACCCTACTCGCGGATCGGCAGGCCAGCGTTGAAAACACAACGCGTACCCTGACAGAGTCGATGAAGATCAACGGAACCGAAGCCGAGGAGGCAAAAGACGAACTGTTGGCCGCGGCCGACCACATGACCTCGGCGGTGACATGGTTGAAGGACACCGAGGCCGTCGAGGCCCAGGATTCCCAGCGTGGCGCGCTGGAATCGCTTGCCAAAGTGGTTGCCCTGCTGGAAAAAATCGAAGACCAGGCCCTGAGTCAACTCGCTGAAAAATCCATGGCTGCCATCATCGAATCGCTGAAGGAGCTTCGCAGACGGCAGGCATCGCTCCGCGATCAAACCGCCACAATCGAGGCGAGATTGAAGGATCGTGATACCGTCCCTCGCGCCGATGCCCTTGCATTGAACCGAATCGCCAAGGATCAGGAGTCGCTGCTGGAGCCATTGGCGAACGTGCGAACCAAGGTCGAAAAATCCGTCGTGTACGACTATGTGTGCGGCGAAGTCGCAGAGGCGATGAAATCGGCTGTCGAAGAACTTACGGCCCGTCGCGCCACGCCGGCACTCGACAAACAGGATGCAGCACTCCGCGCCCTGACTCAACTGATCGAAGCGGTTGATGAACGCTCAAAGAATGACGACCCGCGCTTCGCCTCCGAGAATTCCGGCGGTGGCGGGCCGAGCAAGCCGACGCCCGCGAACCCTGTGCCGACGCTTGCGGAACTGAAAATACTTCGACTGCTCCAAACCGAATTGAACTCCGCCACGACCGCTCTCGAAAAAGCAATGTCGACCGCGAATCCGGCGGACGATCCACAAAAGCGAATCGACGTCCTCGGTGCACGACAACGGAAGATCCAGGAAATTGCCCAGACGATGATCGAGAAGGCAGGGGCCCAATGACTTGTGCGCGATCGTGGCTGTTTCAAGCGCTGCTTCTCGTCGTGGCGACTGCTGCGATCCCTTTTGGCGTATCGGCCGAGCCGACGACCTCCGCACCGGCCTCGCAACCGACAACCCGCCGCGCCGTCAATCCCGATCTCGTCAAGAAGCTACTCGGCGGCGAGTCTTCCACGCTCGACACCGTCGACGCCACGCTCTCCGACATGAAATCCGCCGCCACGCGCATCGCCGACCAACGCGACGTCGGCCAGCAAACTCAACAGATGCAGCGCCGAATCGTCGCGGGAATCGACCAGCTCATCGAACAGGCCCGTAAGAATAACTCCTCAAGCAGCCAACAACAGTCGGCCCGCCGACCCGCCGACCCCAAGCCCGGAGATCGAAAGCCTCAGCAGACTGCAAAACGCTCCAACGCCCCCGACCCCGGGAAAAGCACGAAGGGGGGCATGGGTGCACCCGGCAACGACAAAAAGCCCGCAGGATCCCGCGCCGACGAAAAGGCTGAATTGACCCGCGGCTGGGGCTACCTGCCTTTGAAGGATCGTCACGAGGTGTCACAGGGCTTCGACGAAGAATTCCTCGGAAAATACCGCGAAGAGATCATCCGTTACTATCGCGACCTGGCTCAGGCTGCCGAGAAGAACAAATAGCACATGGTTCGCATTACCCGTCTCGTCCTCGCGCTCTTTACGCTGCTTGGCGTCTCCCGACTCATTGCTCAACCCGCCACATCGCAACCTGCCGCCGACCGACCGCAAAGCCCCGTCCGTGCGGACGATGACCGAGCGCGCATCCAACTCGCCGTTAACAAAGGCCTTGCCTGGCTCGCCGCACAACAGCAACCCGACGGCTCGTTCGGCAGCGGATCGCAATATGGTCGCCACGTTGGCATTACCGCGCTCGCATGCATGGCGTTCGTCAGCGACGGCAGCGTCCCCGGTCGAGGACCTTACTCGCGCGTCGTCGAAAACGGCCTGAACTTCGTTCTCAATTCGTGCAGCGATCAATCCGGCCTCATTGCCGCCGAAACGTCCTACGGCCCGATGTACGGGCACGGTTTCGCAACGCTCTTTCTCGCCGAGATGTATGGCATGTCTCCGCGCGCCGATCTGCGCGAGAAATTGCAAAAGGCCGTCGCACTGATCGTGCGCACGCAAAATGATCGCGGCGGTTGGCGTTATCACCCCGTAAAGGCCGATGCCGACATCTCCGTCACCATTTGTCAGGTCATGGCCCTTCGCGCCGCCCGCAACGCCGGCGTCGAAGTGCCCAAGAGCGTCATTGATCGTTCGATCCAATACGTGAAGGACAGCCAGAACCCGGATGGCGGCTTTCGTTACATGCTCGATTCGTCGGGATCGATGTTCGCCCGATCGGCCGCGGGCGTCGCGTCGCTTTATTACGCCGGAATCTACGAAGACCGCAGCACGCGCCGCGGCGTTGCGTATCTGAAAAAATTCATCCCGGGCAAGACCGAGGAACAGACGCACTATTACTATGGCCACTATTACGCCGCGCAGGCCATGCACCTCGCTGGCGGCCAGCACTGGGCCGAATGGTGGCCCGCAATCCGCGACGAGTTACTATCCAAGCAGGCTCCGGACGGCTCCTGGCGCGGCGAAGCCGGCACCGAATACGGAACCGCCATGGCCATGATCATTCTTCAGATGCCTAAAGAAACGATGCCGATCTTTCAGAAATGACTGTGCGAACCTCACTCTTCGTTCTTTGCCTGATTGCGTCCGGCCGCGTCGACGCCGCCCCGGTGACCGTCACTCCATTGGATGGCAAGCCCATTAAGGGAGTGATTCGCTCATGGACGCTCACGGAGGGCATCAGGCTCGCCGACGGTCAGGCTTTCGCCGCGGCTGACATCGACGTTGTTACCCTGGAGCCTGCGGTAACCTCGCCGACCCACGCCGACTGGATCATCGAATTGCACGACGGCTCCGCCATCCTCGCCGACCCGGCCGGCGGCGACGACCAATCGTTTTCCGTGAACTCTCGTGTGCTGGAAACCCTGCGAATTGATATTGATGCGATCGCTTCCATTCATCGCGCGTCAGTCTCGGCTCGGCGTCTCGCCCCGCCCGCCGACGAGGATGTCACGCTCCTCCTCTCCGGCGATGCCCCGCGCGGCAGCATTGCCCGATTCGCCCGCGATGAGCTGACCATGAATATCAACGGCACGGACCGCGCCCTTCCGTGGAAGTCCGTGCAGGCCGTGATACTCGCCAAGGCTAATCGGCACCAACTCGCCGGTCCGAGCGCCGAAATTACGCTCATCGACGGGACTCAACTCCGCGCTGAATCACTGAAATGGTCGGATGGCAGAATCATGGCGACAGGTTCGTTCGGAAACGCCACGATCCCTGCCGACCGTGCCGCGCGAATTGAGATCAACGGCTATCGTCGCATCTGGCTTAGCGATCTTGCCCCCGCGCGATACGAAAGCACTCCGTACTTTGATAAGAAATGGCCCATGCAAGTGAACGCCAACGCCATCGGCGATCCGCTCACCGTTCAGGGACAGGTCTATCGTCGCGGAATCGGCCTGCACGCTCCATGCAAGGCAACATGGAACCTCGGCGGCCGTTATCAACATTTCCGGTGCCAACTTGCAATGGACGACTCCGCAGGCGCAATGGCCGATGCCGAGGTGATTATCAAGTTGGATGGACGCAAGGCCGCGGAGCATCGAGATCTCGCGACGAATTTGCCTCGTCGAAACGTGGACATCGGCGTTTCCGGCGTGAACGAACTTACGATTGAGGTCGGAGTCGGCAAATCGGCCCACATTCAGGATCGCGTGAATCTGCTCAATGCGGCTCTGATTGCTCCGTAGTTGACGCGGTTCGCATCAACCGCAACGCCAAATCGCGCCAAAAGGGGTCAGCCGACTGAAGCACGACGGTTGCCGCCTTCTTCGCTGACTCCACCTGTCCGTCAATTACAAACGCCCGCGCCACAAGATACATGGCAGCAGGAGTCGTTAAGACTTTCCCCGGCATCGTTCCAATCGCGGACACGATCAAACGCCGCTTCTCCGTCCGATTCGACCCAACATCCGCGCCAACGGGAACCGCCAAATCAAAGCGCTTTACGGCGTCCTCATCGCCACGGCCCAACGCCTCCACCACGACGGCCCACTCAGCGAAGTTCCGCTCCGGCCGCGCACGCGCGACCTGCTCGACAAACGGTCGCGGGCTTCTCCCCGCGTGAAGTTCTCCCCACGCCCGCCATGCGAGCACTTCATCACTTCGACCTGAAACCGTGAGCACACGATCCCAGATGGCCGCGGCCTCGGTGCCGCGCCCATGTTCCACCAGGAGAGTGTGCAGCCACGTCATCGCGGTTATGTCGCTCATGTCAAACCGCGCAGCGTGCTGTAACAGTTTCAATGCCCGGTCATCCTGCTTTGACTCCATTAGAATGCCCGCCAGACCTCGCAGGCTCTCAACATTGTTCTCATTTATTTTCAGCGCGCGCTCATAAAGCGTCGTTGCTTCCTGAACACGACCATCGCGCCGGTGACAGCGCGCCAATGCCGTCAGCGCCGGCAGAAACTCAGGACTGGTCGCAACTAGCTTTTGATACCGTGCGGTCGCCTCGGCATACCGCCCACGATCCTCCAACGTCAACGCGAAGAGAAAATTCGTCCGCGTGTGCTCGGGAAGTTTCTCAACGGCAACCCGTAGTTCGCGCTCCGCCGACTCAAAGTCTCTCTTTTGGCGATAGGCCTCCCCCGCCGCCGCCGCGAGCCGTCCGTTCTCAACCAGCGTCGCCCGCGCCGATGAAATAACGCGAAGCGCGGCATCGGGGTCGCGTTGAAAGAGATAGGCCTTCGCCAACTGTGCATGGGCGTCCGGTTCGGTCGGGTTCACCGCGACGACTCGCTCATCACGGCGAACCGAGTCCGCCCACGTATCGCATAACCGGTGACTCCACATGAAACTCGCGAGTACGGCGGCTGCTAAGGGCCATCCCACTACCTTATCCGCACGCGCGAACGAAAGTCGTTTGCGAAGTCGGTCAAAGGTCTGAACGCAAATCGCCGCAACGGCGCAGTGCAGCCCCACGATCGGAAGGTACATGTACCGATCCGCCGCGAGAAAGCGCCGCGTTGTCCCCGCCGCAAGAAACGGCAATATCGTGATGGCAAAGAAGCCAATGCCAAAAAACGCCGCGGGATTCCTCTTCCGAAAAAACCACATGGCAATCGTAAATGCCGACGCCTCGGCGATTGCAATCATCACACGCGGATCGCTCGCACTCACTCCCAATGACGGCGGGCTCCAGGCGCACAGGCGTGTGGGCCAGAAATAGTTTTCAACATAATATCGCCACGCCATCGCCACACGCACGAACGCGGACGCTCCACCGGCATCCCCTTCGCCCGCCGCGTCTATCGTGGTCTTCGTGGCCAGCAGCGTTCCGCCCGCCGCAATGGCGATCATCGTTCCATACGCGATCCAGTCACGCCGAACCAGTCGCCCCCGCACGCGCCACTCACACCACATCGCCGTAATCGGCATCGTCGGTACCACCTTCGACGCCACCGACGCCGCCCACGCGATCACCGCTACCACGGTCGACGGCGTCCCCTCGCGAATTCGTAGCCAGATCATAAGCAGCGCGAACAGCGTTGCCAGCAGGATCATCCGACCATTGATCCACGCCACCGGCTCCACCGCGAATGGATGACATGCGAACAACGTCGCCGTGACAAACCCGATGCGCGTACACCCCGCAATCCGTCGCACGACGAAGAACACAAGGACCGCGCACACGCCGTGCAGCATCAGATTCGTCGCGTGAAACCCCCGCGCGCTCACCGGAAAACGACCGTCTGCGTCCGCTCCCGCCAGCGCATAATTCAATTGAAACGAAATCATCGGGATCGGCTGATACAGATCATCCGTCAACCTGGTCAGCACCGTCCACGCGTGGCCCGGCGTTGGATGATTTACGAGCAGGTGGTTCAGGATCAGCCGCTCATCGTCGCCCGAGACAAAGGTCGCTTTCGCCGCCGGCCACATGCACGCCACGGCCGCGATAAAGACGATGGATGCGCAGACAATCACGCGCGATTTCGCGTCGGCTTGGAGCGCTGTGTCCGAAGGGTTCTTCAAGTAGCTCTCGCTCGCGGGAGATTAGGACTCCGCTTCGCCTCAGCCTATCATCCCGGCATGTCAACGCAAGGTGACATCCGCTCGTGGCCGACTGCACACGGCACGCTCACATTCGGCCCGCGAACGCTGATCATGGGCATCCTCAACGTCACGCCCGACAGCTTCAGCGACGGCGGCGAGTTCGCATCGCTGAAGTCCGCCGTCGCCCGTGCATTCACCATGCAACGTGAAGGTGCCGATCTCATCGATATCGGCGGCGAAAGCACCCGGCCGGGTTCCGTCGCCGTGCCCCCCGATGTGCAAATCACCCGCATCGTGCCGGTGATCCGCGAACTACGGGCGACAGGCCTAACGCTTCCAATTTCCGTCGACACGCGCCTCGCGGCCGTCGCCGAGGCCGCCCTCGATACCGGCGCCGACATCATCAACGACATCTCCGCCGCCCAACACGACCCCGCGATGCCCGCGCTACTTGCGGCCCGCCGCGTTCCCTTCGTCGCCATGCACATGCAGGGCACGCCGGAAACGATGCAAGCCAACCCGATGTACCGCGACGTCGTGGCCGAAGTATCCGCGTTCTTCGACCAGCGCGCTCGTGAACTGGAGCGTGCCGGTGTCGATGTCGCACAGATGATGATCGATCCCGGCATCGGATTCGGAAAAACGACCGAACACAGCCTCGCACTACTCCGTGCGATTCGCTCGTTTCGGGGAAAATGGCCGGTACTTGTCGGCCCATCGCGAAAAAAGTTCCTCGGCGTACTCCTCGGCGAGGACGACCCCAAGGCCCGCTTGATGGGCACCGTTGCCGTTGCCGCCCACTGTGCCCTGGCCGGCGTGGAGATGCTCCGCGTCCACGACGTCAAGGAAATTCGGCAGGTCGTCGACACCTGCGCTGCCCTTCGTTGAATCACTTCCGCCGCCACACCACGAACGTCTGCCGATGCCCATCCCGCGGCCACGGAAAAACTTGCCCCGGCCACTCCACCGTCCACCGGGCAACCTCGTCCTCGCGCCGTAGCGCCAGGGTCGTGCCGGTTCCTTCGAGATGACACGGCACATCGTATTTCGCAACTCGATAGTCGCCAGAAGCGAAATCATCCCCGAGCGCCTCTGCTTCATCATGCACGATGTGTGTCACTCCGAACTTATTCAAGTAAGCGTCGAGTGCGTGATTGCCAACCGCCGTCTGAAATTCCCGGTTATTCATAAGCCCGTCGCCGTTGATGATCGTGCGATCGCTTAAGTACGACGTCATACCCGTCGCATCGACCTGAAACACCACCGCGTCCTTCGGAACATACGCCGCGAACTGCCGACCCATCTCACCCTCGGGCTGATCGGGATAACGAATCAACGCGTCGGCAATGGCCCCCGCGTGCCATAGACTCGCCAACGCGACGACAACGGTCGCCGCCCGCGCCCTGTTTACCCGTCGGCCCATCTCACCGACAAACACTGCCAGCGACGCGTAAGACAATATCCAATACCAGATCCCGAACGCCGGCCATCGCGTGAACATCAGAACCGCGACCGCGTGGATCAACGTCGCCTCGGCCAGAATTCGGATTACACGATCATGAGTGTGAATGGTCCCGCCGCGCGCCGGAACGAAACACAATGCGATAGCCGCCACCCACCCCGGCCATGCGTGCTTTGTTGACAAAAGCGTCGCAGCACCGGGCATGACGGGTGCCGGAAACGTCGACTTAAGCATCGAGGAAATGGTCCCCGCATGACCAAACGTCCGCGCGTTGTAAACGGCATAGGCAATCATGGCCGCCGCTACAACGCCCGCTTGTATCCAACCCGCCCTCTTTGCAATCCCCGGCTGACGGATTCCGCTCGCCACGAACAGGACCACAACAAACACCGCGAGGTCCAACCGTGAAAGCACCAATAACGCAAGCAAACACCCACTCACCAGCGAATCGCCGAGCCCTGCCGTTCTTGAACTCTCCCGCGAGGCCCGTAATAGGACCAGTCCCAACAGCAAAACCGCCGGCCAGAATTCCATGCACGACACGCCCCGCGTCGCAAAGATCGAAAGCACGGCGACGCTTGCCGCCCCCCATCCTGTGCCGAAGGCCCTCGTTGTAAATCGCACGAACGCAACCAACGCCCCCACCATGACCACCCAACACAACACCCGCGCCGCAAACAACCCTCCCTCCACGCCTGGCTGCAGCAAATCAAACAGCACCATCAACATCCACTGCCACAAGGGGTGATATCCATTCGTCGGCGCCAACCCGCTGAAACTGCTTCCCAATCCGCGAGAATGATTGAGTGCCACCTTCAGGTAAAAGTACGCATCGTCGTTCATCCACTGATACGGCCGAACGATGGCTACAACGCCGACCACAGCGCAAAGCACGCTCAAGAACAAGGGGCCAAGCAATCGATCGCGTGTTGACGACGCCGCATCCATCCCGCCATGATGCCGCAAAACCCACGAGTCGTCATGCAGGCGCCCATTCATGCACAAAGACAATCAGCGATGGCTCATCACCGGCGCGGGTGGACAACTCGGCAGCGTCCTCCTTCGCACGCTAACACGTGCCGGCCACTCGGCAACGGGCTTGATCTCCCCCACCGGGCCCGCGCCGCTCGTCGGGATGACGATCCGATGCGACCTGACCGACCGCGACAGTTTGTCCAACGTCCTTAGCGCGTTGCAATCCACGCACATCGTTCACGCCGCCGCTGTGACCAACGTCCAGTCCGCCTTTGAGAATCCCGGTTGCGCCCGCAAGGTCAATGTCGACGCTACGGCACACCTCGTTCAACTCGCATCCCAGTCAGGCTCGCGGCTTGTGTACATCTCCACCGACCTCGTCTTCGACGGCAAGGCCGGCCACTACCGGGAAACCGACGCGCCGTTGCCGCTGTCCGTCTATGGCCAATCCAAACTCGATGGTGAACGCCTCGTCCTCGCATACCCCGGCGGCGCCGTCGCCCGACTCCCGCTCATGTATGGCTTGCCCGATGTGATTCGCGCGACCACGTTTCGCAATCAACTCCAGACCCTTCGCGACGGGCAACCACTTCGACTCTTCGAAGACGAGTTCCGCTCGCCTCTCTGGCTCGACGACGCCGCTGAAGCGGTCATCACGATCGCCCAAACCGCATTCGCCGGTCTTATGCACGTTGCAGGGCCGCAACGGCTCTCCCGCCTCGACATGGGACGGATCATGGCAACGGCCCTGCACTGCGAGGAATCACTGCTCATTCCGACGCGCCAGTGGGAAATCGCGTTTTCGGAACCGCGCCCTTCCGACGTAAGCCTGTGTTCGGACCAATTCGCGGCAACGTTTGGCCGAGGCCCGGGCCGACCCATGTCCGACGCGATGGCGATGATTATCAAGAACTGACCGGTCCGCAGGGCTGATTTTCCGTTCAGCCGCTATGATGTATGCAGGAGCAAATGCCCATGAGCTTTGAAGAACGTGCCGACGCCGTGATTGCCGCGCTGGATCGCGACGAACTGAAACTCGTTTATCGCATCCTGCACCAGCACCTCGGCGACCACCGCGAGCTGATGGACACAGACTTTCTCATGGAATTGCAAAATTACCTCCAGCGCCAGGCCCGCGCCGAGGGCGTGGACATCGCCGATCATTCCAAGTGGGATCAGTGGATTGGAAATGAAAACGCGGTGCCGTGTGATGAGCGACTGTCAAACCGCCGCACGATCAAAGAGTAGCCCTTCGGCACATCAACACTGCGTTAGACCACCATCTCGACCGCGTGCAGATTCTCAATTAACTGCCGGCCCAGCGTCGTGAAGAGCTTGCTGTTGAGCACTTCAACCTTTAGCAGATCCGCCACGTTGCGAATCTCGGCGTCGATGCCGTCGAGTGATTTGATCAACACATTCGTATTCAAGTTGACGCGGTTCATGGCCATGGTGCAGGCGTTGACCGCGGTCGCGCCGTCCGTCGCTTCCGAGAGGATCTTGGCGATCAACTGCGCACCGCCAATGGCCCGCGCCAGGATCACGCCGGCGCCCTTGGTGGGCATCTCCGTCGCAGCACTGTGGTGATAGCGCACTGCCTCCACCAATGACACCGGCAGACCCCACTGCTCGATCACCAACGCCGACACTTCGCCGTGGGCCACGCCCATCAGGGCGACTTCGCTGTGCAGCCAGTCCTCGGGTTGATTCGGCTTGTATCGCTCGGCCACCGGGGCATATTGCACCGGCAAGGCCCGCCCCATTACGACAATGCCGACGTCCGCCAGCAGTCCGCCGATGAACGCCTCGTCGCGCTGCGCCGGGCACAGCGTGTCGGCGAACTTGGCCGCGAGAATCGCCGTGGCCAGCGATCGCCGCCAGTAATACGAAATATCAACAACCTCCGCGTCGCCCTTCTGCATTTGCTGAACAAGATAGCGGGCCAACACCAACTCACGGATTCGCTTCACGCCGAGCAGGGAGATTGCCTGTCGGAGCGAAGCAACTTGCCTTGTGACACCGAACAACGCGGAGTTTGAAAGCCGCAACACATCCGCCGCAATACCGGGGTCGGTGCTGAGCAATTCCACAAGCTTGCCGTAATCGCACGCGGCGTCCTGCGTCATTTCATAGCAACGGGTCGCGACCATCGGCATGGAGGGGATGGATGCCGAACGCATAATTGCTTCGATGGTTTCGTGCTGCAACATGTCCGGCTCCGCGAAAAAAGTGGGCGCGCACTGCACGGTGCTCCCCTCTTCATCGAGCCGCCGTTGTCGTTCCTTGATGTGAACCTGGTCCGGTGGCGCCCCCGCCCGCCCGATAACGCCGGAATTCCGGTCTCCTAGCTGCCCTGATACGAACCTTCCATGAACGGATGCCAATTTGCACCGTCTGGCGAGACGTCCATCTTAAACACGTATCGACCCTTCTCGCGGAAGTCGAACGTCGCCCGGCTTTGCCCGAATGGCGTCGTGCTCAGCAGCACGAGCACATTGCCGTCAAACGTCCCGCGATATTCTCCCGGCGGCATGCCCATCGAATCGAACCAATGCATGACATAGGTGTTCTGCATGGCATCAAACCGAAAAATGCCGTGGCCGCGAAACGTCACCTTTCCGCCCCGCTCCTGCTCGTAGTCCTGCACGACCGCGAATCCATCCAGCGCCGAGCGGTTCTGCACGCGCCCAATGGCGGTGCCGCCTTGCGGATCAAACGGCGACGGCGAGATGCGCTCTTCGCCGGTCCACGAACCGACCAGGATTTCAAGCTTACGATGCGCTTCGGTGACTTTCGGCATTTCCATGACAGGCTCCTTGGCGAAAGACGGGTCCAATGTGCGACCCGAATCCTACCCCGTACGCCAAATCCCGTCATCCCCCAGCAATTCAAACGGTTTGTATTGAGTCTTGTAGCTCATTTTCCGACAACCCCGCACATAGTAGCCCCCATACCAAAACGGCAGTCCCCGAGACCGGCACTCCTCAATCTCCCGCAACACGCTGAAGACGCCAAGGCTTCGCTTCGCCTCGGCCGGATCGAAGTAGAAATAAACGGAAGACAAAGCCGCCGATGTAGCATCCACGATTCCGGATGCAATTACCCTCTCCCCCACGGAATAGACAAACTCCTCCGTTGTCGTCGGCGACCGATACAGAAACGCCTCCATTTCCTCACGACCGGAGTTCATCGTCCCGTCATGCTGCTCGCGCTGATAGGCCTCGTAGATGCGCCACTTCTCGTCCGTCAATTTAGGCACGCCGGTTTCTACACGGACGTCACGATTTTTCTCCGCGGACCGCCCCTGCGAGCGCGTCGGAAGGAACGTCGCCACCGGCACACGAATCGGCACGCACTCCCGGCACCCGTCGCACACGGGGCGATACACAATCTCGCCGCTGCGCCGAAACCCCGCGTCCATCAATTGCTGATACAGGCCCGACTCAAGCGACGTGGCTACAATGAATTCATTCTTCGCCGTTCGATCCGGAAGATACGGACAGTCGTGCGGCGTCCCGGCATAGACCGGCAGCGAGACCGTTGTGGCGTTGTGTTGTTGATCGCCCACGGCGCGCTCCCGGTTAAGTCCGACTCACTGGCTCGTTTGCGGATTCACGATACCCCGAGGACAATCCCTGAATCAACAGTGATGCGATTGCGCGTCGCCGTTACCTGCAAATAATTCGTTGGAAAGGCCCCTATGCTTCGCCCCGGTTTCACCCTTGCCGCCATCGCAACCCTGGTGTCAACCGCCCTCGCCGTGCCCGCCATCGGCGACAAGGCCCCACCCATTCAAATCAACAAGTGGCTGACCACCGCCCCCGCCGCCCTCCCCGGCGACAAGGACGCGGGCAAATTCGTCTATCTAATCGAATTCTGGGCGACCTGGTGCGGCCCCTGTCGGCTCAGCATTCCTCACCTCGCCGACCTCCACCGCGACCTCGCCAAGACCGGCGTCACCATCATCGGCATCAGCAGCGAAGACCCGGCCATCATCGAGAAATTCCTCGCCAAGCCGAAGACCGGAAAGCCGATCGACATGCCCTACCACGTCGGCGCGGATAAAGAAAACAAAACCAACGCCGCATGGATGCTTGAGGATCAGGGCATCCCCCATGCTTTCGTCGTCGACAAGTCCGGCATCATTGTCTGGACCGGCCACCCGATGGACCCCGACATGCCCCGCGCGCTCAAAGGGGCCGTCGCGGGAACGTACAACACCGAAACAGGAAAAGCGGCCGCCGCCGCCGCGAAGAAGTACGACGAGCTACTGGAAAAGGCCCGTTCCGCAGCAGAGCAATACGAGAAGGACCGCGCCAACGGAGAAACACCGGTCCCGACGGAGTTGTTCAAGATCATCGACGACATGGCATCCGTGAAGCCGCACGAACTGATGCCGCTGCTTATGAAGCGGCATTTTCTCGGCGAATTGGACCGGATGGAGGACATAATCGCCATCGACGCGAAAGTCGAATCGGTCATGAAGGACAACCCCGAGGCCCTCCAACAAGTCATTGAGTTTCAGTTTGAGCGAAGCCTCGCCGAGCGCAACCCCGGCCTCATGCTTCGCGTCGCCCGTCGTCTGGAGCAACTCACCGAGGGAAAAGACACCGATGCCCTCGCGCTCCTTGCCCGGGTTTACTGCGAACTCGGCATGATCGACGCCGCCATCGTCGCACAAGAGCGCGCCATTGCCGCCGCTCCGGCCGATGACCAGGCGGACTTGAAACGCGTACTCCAGTATTACAAGTCTGCGAAGGATATGGCTTCAACGGCGGCCAAGTCGCCATAGTCAAGTACCAGACTTCCTGTTTTTCATGGAGAACACTGCGCGTGTCGTCTACATCGATTCTCGACCGCTTTCTCGCCAATGTTGCCCGCCTCCACGCGCGCACAACGACGCAGCGATTCTTCAGGGCCGTCGACCGCGCCACGCGCACGCAAGATCGACTCCTCTTCGAAATCCTTTCCGCATCGTCCGACAGCGACTACGCCCGCAACCACGGCCTCTCCTCGGCGCGCACGTACCGTGACTACGCCGATCGCGTGCCCATCCAAACCTACGCCGACCTCGCCCCCTATATCGACCGCGTTCGCAGTGGAGTCGTCCGCGCGCTCTTTTCCCCCGGCGAGCGCATCCTAATGTTCGCCCTCACCAGCGGAACCACCGCTCAATCCAAATACATCCCCATTACGCAGCGCGCCCTCGCCGACTGCCGCGCCGGCTGGAACATTTGGGGCCTCAAGGCGATCCTCGACCATGATGGATGCCTGCTCCGCCACATCGTGCAGGTCACCAGCCCCATGAATGACCACGCCGCGCCCTCCGGCGTCCCGTGCGGCGCGATCACCGGCATGCTCGCTGCGACTCAAAAGAAACTCGTCCGCAAGTATTACACGTCGCCGTTATCGATCGCAGGAATCGCCGACACGACCGCCAAGTACTACACCATCATGCGCCTTGCCGTGCCAAACGATGTGGCATGGCTCGTCACCGCAAACCCGGCCACGCTGCTCGCCCTCGCACGTAACGCAGACGAGAACCGCGAAGCCCTGATCCGAGATATCCGCGACGGCACGCTAAATCCGACGATGAACGTTGAGCCGCAGATACGAAACGCCTTGGCGCCTCGCTTGTCCCCCGACCCGGCCCGCGCCCGCAACCTTGAGAAAATCGTGCAGCGTACCGGCCGACTGCTTCCAAAGGATTACTGGCGACTTGGCTTTCTCGCCCATTGGACGGGTGGCACCATGGGTCTCTATCGCTCGCAGTTTCCCGCTCTTTTTGGAAACGTGCCCGCTCGAGACATCGGCCTCATCGCCAGCGAAGGCCGCATGTCAATCCCGCTGGAAGACAGCACGGCATCCGGCGTTCTCGCGGTCACGAGTCAGTTCTTCGAGTTCATCCCGGCCGACGAATACGGCACCGCCAAGCCAACCGTGCTTCGATGCCACGAACTCTCCGAAGGCGGCGAATATTTTCTGCTGCTCACCAACTTCAGCGGTCTTTTCCGATACGACCTCGGCGACCGAGTCCGCGTTACGGGCCGCATGGGTCAGGCGCCGATGATTGAGTTTCTCAGCCGAGATGCCCACACAGCGTCCATGGCCGGCGAGAAGCTCACCGAAGATCAGGTCGTGATGGCCATGCAATCGGCGGCGGGGAACGAAGCGTCGATTACGAATTTCGTCCTCGCCCCGCGCTGGGCCGACATCCCGTTCTACCGCCTCTACGTGGAGATGAACGCGTCGAAAGACGCCAAAGACTTGGCGAAGAAGCTCGACCGGGCCTTAGGGGAGATCAACATCGAATACGAGTCAAAACGCAAGTCGTTGCGACTTGGCCCCGTCGACGTCGTCACCCTGCCAACGAACCGCCTCACCGAACGCAATCGCGAACTCCGGGCGAAACGCGCCCGCACGGCCGAACAATTCAAGCATCAGTACCTTCTCCCCCAACCCGGTTTGGACGCCGACCTGGACGCGGCAAGGTCAATGCAAGAGGCATAGGCGCGGTTAGAGCGGATGAAGATTGGGTCGCGAGATTACGGACACGTGCCCGTGCCAAGCAGTAACGATACGAACTGAGCCAAGTCCGCATCATCCGGCGTCGAGCCTGCCGGTAGCGAAATATCTGCACAGACACTTGGCGCGACTCCGAGATAGGCCGCGACAAACGCCGGCACGTCCAACCCGTCAAACTTCCCATCGCCGTTCATATCACCCACGCACGCACAAGCCCGCGGCGCGACGCTTCCTACCGATGCCGTCGTCGGCGTGCCGGGCTTGAACAACCCAATCGTCACTACGCCCGAGTTCGGCGGCACGTTCAGGTCGAATCGGAAGTTGTACAACGTCCCCCATCGCAGGGCGTTCGCATTGGTCGGATCGCCCGGATACGCCTGCGACGCCCACACCAGTCCATTCGTCGTCGTCACACCGTTGGCGGGAAGACTCCAGTCCGTGTTGTCGTACGGCTCGCCGCTGTGATAGGCCACATCATGAAAACCTGCATTGCTGACCATCGCACCCACCGGCACCGGCACCGAAAACGATGCCCCCGAGCGGTCGGAGTTCAAATTCTGCACGGCGTATTCATAGTGCCACACGCCGCCGCCGAGGTCCGTCGCCTTGGCGGAAACATAGAATCGCCCGTCATTGGGAATATCCACCAACCCCGACGTGACGCCCGATTCATACGTCTCCCATGCATTAATGCCGGGGAACCCAGAGGCCGTATTGGAAAGCCACGTCGACAACTGCTTGAATCCGGTGATGCCGATCCGCCGCCATGACGCATTATTAAAATCCGTGCGCGGATTCGCCTGGCAGTCGTCCTGCAGGACATACTGAATTTCCGCGATGTAAATGACGGATTGGTTCGTGTCGAGATCCGCGTCGGCAACCTGCAGCCGCCGATCCGTTCCATCATCAACCGCCGGACAGGACCCTCCGCACGCCGGATACGGAAACACGCCGGTCGACGCATTCACTTCCGACTTTGGGCCGAGCAGCGATTGAAATCCATTTAGTGACGCGCCGTAGGTATCACAACAGCCCGGCTCAAGCTTGGTGTAATCGCCGTCGCCGGTGCACGTCGTGCATCCGTCCTCCCCTGCGACGAAGAACCCGTGTTTCAGCCATGCCTGCCCAATGTGCTCGAAACGCCCGTTGCGCAGGCGGAAGAGGTTCTGTGCGATTACCGGGTGCTGATTCGTTCCCTCGATCCAGTTCGCATAGGTCGAACCCTGATTGCACGACTGCGATTGAATGGAGAAAGCGTGAATGCCGCCGACCGCCCCATAGCTGAAATAGCCGGAGGTCGTGAACGCATCGCCCACCTGGCAGGTGAACACGTCTGGATCGGCCAGAACATCGCGCGGTGCGACAAGCAGTGCAGCGACCAATACGCCCATAGGCGCAATCCGACTTGTCATGTCGCGAAACAGCAACGCCACGTTCTTCACCCTCCAGTGCAGATCTGCGGAAACCATCGATTTTATCCGCGTCGCGGGTAAGGATCAAAAAAGACAGCCCGAAAAACCACACAATTTCGACGAGAATTCGCCCCTACCACGTCCCCGACCGCCGCCGATCACGCAATTCCCCAATTACCGACGCCAAAAGTGTGAACTCCGCCCCCTGAACCCGCGAAGCAAGCGACTCCGGCGTATCCCCCGGCTCCACCGGGCACCGCGTCTGGCGAATGATTGCTCCATGGTCGTATTCGTTATCCACCCAATGCACCGTGGCCCCCGACTCGGCCTCCCCCGCCGCCAAAACCGCCTCATGCACATGCCGACCATAGAACCCCTTGCCGCCAAATTTCGGCAGGAGCGCGGGGTGAATATTGATCGTCTTACCCAGCCACCGCGCCGGCAATTGCCAATAGCAAAGCCACCCGGCCTGCACCACCAAGTCCACGTCGTAGACATCCAGCGTGAGCGCGACATGTTCGCTGAACCGAGCCACATCCGTGAAATCACGCGGCGAGACGATATCGACCGGGATTTCCGCCCGCTCGGCCCGCTCCACCGCCTTGGCGTCTGCACACGATGAAATTACCACGCTGATCTCCACGCCGGGCAGTCGTCCATCGGCAATGCGATCGATCAGATTCTGCAAACCCGTGCCGCCGCCCGACACCAGCACGGCCAGGCGGAAAGGATCCTTCTTCTTCATGGCTTCACCTCCGGGAGCACGCCGGCAGTTCGAAGGAACGTCGACACCTCGTTCCACCACTCCTCTTCATGCCCGTCTCCGGGGAAACCGTTGTGATTGCACGGATACTCCCGAAATGTTGCTCGCTTGGCGAGCGATGCAAGTTTTCGCCCTTGTGCAAACGGGATGACATCATCCGATGTCCCATGCGCAATCAGGATCGGCATGTCCAGCGTCGGAATGATTCGATCATTGCGAAATGGATGCCGCGCCACGAAACCCGGAGCGCCAAATGTGTTGGCCATGTCCGCCGTACTGGTGAACACTGATTGCAGAACCAATGCCTTCGCCGGCCGCTGCGACGCAAGGTACGTCGCCGGTCCTCCACCCAGTGATCGCCCATGAAGGACGATGCGCGACCGATCCACGTCAGGGCGCTTTATCAATTCGTCGTAGAACCGAAGTGCATCGACGAGTATTACCGCCTCCGATGGCCGACCCTTGCCGCGTCCGTATCCGCGATATTCCGGAAGATACACCGACATGCCCAACTGTCGATACGGCAACACGATCTCATCGAGGTAGTCAATGATCTCCGCGTTGCCGTGAAAGAAAACCACCACCGGCGCGGGATTCGTTGCGCTCGCGTTGACCGCCGGAATGAACCACGCCTCATTCGTACCGCCTCCGTCGACCTCGATTTTGATTACCGTTGTATTGCGAGCATATCGATCCGTCGTGGGTGCCGGCGCCGGCGCCATGTCGGACGGGAAGAGCAGGTGCTCCTGAAAGAAAAACATCGCCACACAATAGGTGGCGTAAAGGAGCAGTGGATAAAGTATGACGCGTCGAATCACCTTGCCCCGCCGACCCTGCTTTGCCGGATGGTCCATCACTGCCGGCGTTTTCTCCATCTGATCCAAATGAGCACCCAAGGCGAAAACCTCAAGCCCTAATTCTCCAGCCTCTTTCCCAGCGTCCGCTCAATATCCTCGCGAACCTCCGGCGGAACGAAACGCTGCTCGATCTCCGGAATCCCCGCGACGGCCTCCAGCGTCCGCTCGTAGCGAGTCTCCAAATCCCCCATGGTGTCTATGAAAAGTATGCGTTGTCCCTTGATCCGACAGAATCCACCCCCGTCCCCCCCCAGCGGCTCACGCCGAACCGTCAGGCCAAGCTCCTCCGCAAGCCCGATCAGAATGTCGAGTCGTCTCTGTAATTCCATCGATCCGCATTCCCTGCGCGATCCGCGCAACATTCGCGCCATCATGCGCGGCCGCACCCCCTGCCGATAATTCCACGACAGGCGATTTCCCCATGCCCTCACACGACTTTTCCGACAGCAACGTAGTCCAGACCAGCGACCTCGTACAGAGCGCCCTCGACAGCGTTGAATCGCACTTTGGCGACCTCCAAAAGCAGGTCGACTCCCTCCAACGCCTTGCCTCGGTCGGCACCATGGCCGCCATGATCGCCCACGAGTTCAACAACATGCTGACGCCCATCGTCAGCTACTGCCAATACGCCGTTCAGCGCGGCGAGCCGGACCTGATGAAAACGGCTCTCGAACGCACCCTAAAAAATGCTCAACGACTCAGCGACCTCACCGGGAAGATTCTTGGGCTGGCCGGTGATGACCTGTCCCCTCCAACCACCGTGCCACTGAAACCCCTGATCGAAGACGCCATCGCCTGCCTCGGCCGCGATCTCGACAAAGACTCCATCACCTTGCGGATCATTGTGCCCGACGACCTGACCGTGTTCGCCCACGCAGTGTCGTTGCAACAAGTCTTTTTCAATCTCATTCTCAACGCACGACAAGCCATGCTCGACCGCCCCGGCCGACTCGAAATCACCGCCCGCACCGAACCCGACAACCGCGTGACCATCGAAGTCTCCGACACCGGCCCCGGCATCAAGCCCGACAGCCTGAGTCGAATCTTCGAGCCTTTCTATTCCACAAAAAAACAAGAAACTCGCCCCGACCGTGCCGGCCTAGGGCTCGGCCTTCACGTATGCAAGCGACTCATGTCCGAGCTACGCGGCGATATCACCGTTCAAAGCCAGCCCGGCTTCGGCGCGACCTTTACGCTCACCCT
The DNA here is from genome assembly GCA_016235815.1 of Planctomycetota bacterium. GTDB lineage: Bacteria > Planctomycetota > Phycisphaerae > UBA1845 > UTPLA1 > JACRIM01. The sequence continues at coordinate 103,038 of JACRIM010000034.1, read as the reverse complement.
GCCCGCAGCCGTCTGATCGCGATACGATTCACCCCGCGTAACGGAGTTCGGGCGTGACCACTTTTTCCAGTCCAACCGCCATCGTCGAAACGGATCGCGCTTCCCCGCGCACGGTCGATATTCCCGACGCCATCCTCAAAACCGCAATCATCGTTTTCAGCATCGGGGTTCTTCTTGTAACGCTGACACAACACACCCGCGCCCAGGCATTCCAGATCCTCTGGCAACATCGCCTCGGTCGGCCATTGCTCATTCTTGGTACAGCCTACGCCGCCCTAACCACGGTGTGGACCGTGTGGCGGTTCATATTGGCAATGCGTTACCGCCCCGTCCCCAGCGTTTCAGGCGATTCGCTGCCGCGTATCTCCGTCATCGTTCCCGCCTTCAATGAAGGGGCGCTCATCGCCGACACGCTTTCTCACCTCGCGCAATGTCACTACCCCTCCGACCGACTCGAGATCATCGTGGTCGACGACGGCAGCACCGACGAAACATGGGCGCAGATTGAGCGAACACGAGACTGGTTTCACAACAGCGGCTCCGATCGGCGCATTCAAACGATTCGCCTCCCAGCCAATCGCGGCAAGCGCCACGCCCTTTACGAAGGATTTCGCCGCGCCACCGGCGACATCCTCATTACCGTCGACAGTGATTCACTGGTTGATGCGGACGCCTTAATCGAACTCGTCAGCCCGCTCGTCCGCAATCCGCGCATTGGCGCCGTCGCCGGCAACGTCCGCGTCCTCAACAAATCCGATGGCCTCATCCCCCGGATGCTCGACATTCGATATCTGATGACCTTCGACTTCAAGCGAGCGGCCCAAAGCGTCATGTCCGGCGGCGGCGTCCTTTGCGTCGCCGGTGCGCTCGCTGCCTATCGACGAACGGCCGTCGTACCTATCCTCAGCGAATGGCTGCACCAGCAGTGGCTCGGTCACCCGGCCCGCGCCGGCGAAGACCATGCCATGACCAATTACATCCGCGGCCAGGGGTACGCCGTCACCTTTCAGCGAACCGCCCGAGTTCAAACCCTCGCGCCGACCACCTACACCGGTCTCGCCCGCATGTTCCTCCGCTGGGGCCGCAGCAATGTCCGCGAGACCGCCCATCTCGCGTCAATTCTCATCCAACGACGCGCCCCTCACACAAACAGCGCAGTCCCGATTGAAGCCGGATTTCTTTTCAACTTTGTTGTCGGCGCGACGGGGCTTGTCGTCCCTTACCTATTCCTCGCCGCCGCCATCGGTCTCGCGATCGCTTCGCCCCCGATTTTCGGCCTCAAACTCCTCGCCGCCGCCATCGCGAGTGGAGTTTTCCCGCTTATTTTTGCCGGGACTTTCGATCGCAACGACGACGCCCTCCTCGCCATCGTCTACAGCCTCTATGCCATGCTGCTGCTCTCCTGGGTCTGGCCCTGGGCTTTGTTCACATCGCACAAGAGCGTGTGGATGACAAGAACAGCCGGTGGGAAATAGCAGGATCAATCCGAAATCCACGCATCACCCTGGCGAACATCCAGGTGAAAAGTCGCATGGTCGAAAACGCCGGCAAACCCAATTAATGCCGCCACCTCGTCCGATTCGGCAAGATACGCAGGAACTGTCAGTGGCCCAAGCGTCGCGTGCCCGTCCGACATGAGGCAAACGATCTCTGCAAGCGTCGCATCGATCAAGCACTCGGGGCGACGCATGATCCCACCGATTCGAGTACGCCCCAACTCCAAAAATCGCGTCCCCTCCCACATCCGCCTCGGAAAGAGACTGATTGGTGCCCCCGTATCCACAACCGCTCGACGAAATTGAGTCCACCCTGATGGAGTAGAAAGACCTACGTGCGCAAATACTCGCCCCCCCTCCACCGGATACCCCGCTTCGATCGATGGATGGTGTGGCTCACGAAGTATGTCAAGGTTTATTCGGCCCATACAGCTCGCACGAGTGCAACGAAATATGCATTCACTGCATCGATCAATAGATGAGGGTAGCGTCGTCGATGAACTGAAAGGCAATATCGGCAGCCGGGGCGACTCGTTCAGCAACATCCGTCACAGGACCAAGTGCTGGTCCGGACGAAAGAACCTTGCCGTCATGCACTGCCACCCAGCATACGCCAAGGTTGCGCAAAAGCTCCGAGTAGTGGTCAATGATCCACTGACTATTGCGAAGATAAGCAGCCGTTGGCATTGGCAATGGCGGTGCGTGAGACATGAGCCCATCCTCATAAAGTTGCAGTGACAATGCGCATTATATGGCAGCTTGTCTAAACGCCGCAAATGACACGGGGATCAACAATTTCGCCCCTGACTGAGATCCAAGGCTAGGCCAACACCTTCGTCCCCTCCGGCGGCACCACGATCGCATTCCCAATCGCTACATCCACCCCATCCTGATTGACGCAATACACCATCAGCCGAATGCGTTTTGGATTGATAATCTCCGTAACGATCGCATTGGCCGTAATCGTGTCGCCGAAGAACACCGGCTTCAGAAAGCGAATGTGCAACTCAACAAAGACCGTGCCGACACCGGGAATCTCGCCGCCAAGCACCGAGGAAATAATCCCCGCCATGAGAATGCCATGCGCGACGCGCTGGCCGAATCGCGACTTTTTTGCGTACTCCTCGTCAATATGCAGCGGATTGAAATCGCCCGATGCGTCTGCAAACGCGAACACATCTTTCTCGGTAATCGTCTTCGTAAACGACCCCGAGTCATTGATCTGAAGCGTTTCGCGCGTGCGGGGCGTAAGACCGGGCATCGGTGTCTCTCCTTTTGTTCGTCCGGCCGATTGCCGGCTCCACACGTATCATATTGCCATGTCATGGCTTCGACGTTTACTGGGTCGCACGGCTCCGAAATCCCCAAAGCCGGCCGTTCCATTGCCAGTCGATTGGCAGCGCGCCGTGGCGCGGTCCGTGCCGCATTATCGTTTCTTGTCCCCCGATGAGCGGAAACGCGCACACGACCTGATTGAACGGTTCATCGCCGAAAAGGAGTTCTGGGGCAATCGCGATCTCACGGTGACACAGCACATGAAGCTGGTCGTCGCCGCGCAGGCCTGCCTGCTCATACTGAACATTCCCCGCCTTGGCCTCTACCCGGAGACAAAAGAAGTCATCCTCTACCCCGAGGATTTCGGTCTATCCCTCGACGCCATCGGCCCCGACGGCCGGACCTACCACATCGATCAATCGCGGATCGGCGAAGCCTCGCGCCGTGGTCCTGTGCTTCTCGCATGGGAGCACGTTAAACAATCGGCGTCCGATCGCCTCGACGGACGCAACGTTGTTTTTCATGAGTTCGCCCACGCCCTCGACTACCTCAATGGCGAAGCCGACGGCGCACCGCCCCTTGAGCGATCAAACGATTTCACCGAGTGGTCGCGCGTCATGTCATCTGAGCTTCGCGCGCTTCGTGCGGCTGCCTCCATGGGAAGGCGCACGCTGCTCGACCCCTACGGAGCGGAAAGCCCCGCCGAGTTTTTCGCGGTCGCGACGGAACATTTCTTCGAGGACGGCAGGCGAATGAAGCGAAACCACCCCGCGCTGTATGCACAGCTTCGGGCGTTTTACAAACAAGAAACGGCGGACTGGGCGGTGTGACGCACGAGCCGTGAAGGCACGGCGAAGATTCTGCAATGGACGCTGGTCGGGTGAAGACCCTAAAACAACCGCGGCCGATTGTTCAAAGCATAGGTCCCGCACTCATCATCGGTGAGCGCCGGCATGCCGGTGCCCTGCAGCTCGCGATCGATCCACGCCCGCATGGACATGTTCGTTTTTTGCTCGGCGTAGCTGATCTTCGCTCGAGTAATGATTTCGTGACGTGACTTTTCTTCCACAACGTGTTGTCGGTAACGCATGGTTACACTCGCAAAGACATTGGTGAGCGCGCACTCCGCGACGGTGCGGTGCAACACTCTCCATGACCCTCCTGGTCAATGACTCGTTTCACGATCCGTCGTCTCAGTCTTTGTGCAAGGTGATGGTTGGAAGCGGCGCTCCCAATAGCCCCGGCAAATCGGACACAGCGTGTTTCCCCAACGCTGAACCTGCCGGAATGATATCTTGTACATCGTCCGAGGCAAGCGAATTTTGCCAGTTTTTTAAGGTTCGGCCCGCCGGACCATGCGAAATCGTCGTTAATAGGTGATTCGAAGCCGATCCAGAAACCGTGCCGCGATCCCGACCCGATCTAAATTTGTCTTGGAATCTGCGGCCAGCGGCGTACACCGAACGACTTCCGCCGTGCAGGAAGCGCGGCCGGGATAGGGTGACACACCTTCGGCCGGAGGAACGGTTAGCTCGATATTAAGGCGGTCACCGGGTGAGAAATCGGCGCGATCAAGTTCGACATACAAACCGCCGGTACTGATGTTACGCGTAATCGTGCGGACCAGCGTGGACGCCTCGCCGTCAGCCATGCGAAGTTCGACGGGAAGTCGCAACTCAAGTCGCCGCGACCCACGACGGTCGACGTCAGAAGATTTCACAGGCTCGTCGTGCATCATGCCGCCTTCCCGTTCCCCACGATAGTCGCGCGTTGCCGCGCTACCGTAACTCAAACGGCGAGGTCCGTGCAATTCCGATGCCAGTGCCATAATCATTCACCCATTGGGCGCGACGCCACCCTAAACATCGGCCATGTGGAGTCTTAGGTCGCGTAGTGAAACGGGGAAAGACGTCGGGGTCGGCGGGCCGATGATGCCGGCACGCCACGCACATCTCAGGCGTGCGAAGGTCTTCGTGGCGCATCATGCGGGGATTGCTAATGTTGCGCCGGAGTTTATTATTGGCAACACGTCACCGCTTTTCAGAGCAACTCTTTGAGCTTGCGCTTCAGGATCTTGCCCGTCGGACCCCGTGGAAGGTCGGCGGCGATGACCACGCGGCGTGGAATCTTGTACCCAGCGAGGCGATCCCGACAAAAATCTCGGAGTTCGATGTCGGTCGCCGTCTTCCCCTCCTGCAACGTAACAAACGCCGCCACCACCTCACCGCGGGATGGATCGACCTGCCCCACAACGGCCGATTCCGCAACCGCCGGATGCTGATCAAGCACGCTCTCCACCTCCCGTGGATAGACGTTCTCACCACCCACGATGATCATCTCCTTTTTCCGGCCGGTGATGGTGATGTAACCGTCAGCATCGACCGAGGCCATGTCGCCCGTCTTATACCAACCATCCGACGTCAGTACCGCCTGAGTTTCCGCGTCCTTCTTGTAATAACCCTTCATCACAATCGGCCCGCGAATCCAAAGCTCGCCGTCATGACCAGCCGCCACCGGATTTCCGGCGTCATCAAACGAACGTGCTTCCACGCCCGGGATCGGCTGCCCGACGCTGCCGAGCTTGTGCGCCCACGGCATGTTGAGGCTCACCACCGGCGCAGCCTCGGTCATGCCATAGCCCTGCAGGATGTCGACCTGAAATCGTTCCTTGAACGCCGCGTGAACAGCCATCGGCAACGCCTCGCCGCCGCTGATGGCGAACTCAATCGAAGCAAGGTCAGCGGCCACGGCCTGCTTCGCCCGAAGCATGGCGGAATACATGCTGGCGATGAGCATTGTCACGCTGCTCTTCTGCTCACGGATCGTGTCGAAGATTCCGGCGGGGTGAAAGCGCGGCACATAATAAACCGATGCCCCCAGCACCACCGGAACCAGGAGCATGGCCGTAATTCCAAAGCTGTGGAACAGCGGCAGAACGCCCAGAAAACGATGATGCGACTGCAACCGGGCCTTCTCGATGCTCGCATCTACATCGTGTCGCAGATTGCCATACGTCTGACAAACACCTTTTGGAATGCCCGACGTGCCGGAGGTATAAAGAAGTATCGCAATATCATCGGGTGAAACCTTCGGCGGCGGTGGCGTGCTTCGGACTTTCTCCAAGATCATCTCGCGCTTGAGCGGAAGGTCTTCGAGAAAGATCTTCTTCGCGGGCAATGCGGCAACTTGTGATTCGAAAAACTTGGTGGTGAAAATGGTATCCAGCCCTGAATCGGCGATGACGGCCGCAAGTTCCGACGGTTGCAATAGAAAATTGAGCGGAACCACCGTCCGACGCGCCCAGAGCGCCCCGAAAAACGTGGCCCCGAACGCAACCGTCGATGGCAGCATGATCCCGACATGCGGATTGGTCGTTGCGGATTCGATCTGCCGCCTCATGACATCGGAGAACGCCAGGAGGCCTGGATAGTCCATCGACCGCGTCGGGTCGGCGATGGCGGCCCCTTTGGGGGCACGGTCTGCGGCAGCCAATAGCGATTCAACAAGCATGGCGATGTCCCTGCCGATCCAATGCTCGCGAGATCGGCTCAATCGGTGATGGTTTTGGCTCAGGCACGACTTGTCAACCCACGAACACGGCTTTGCTTTCTCGTTGACGCCACTTACAAGCGGGCTACAATCGCCGCCGAGGATGGGAGGCCCATTCCCATGAGTCGGCAAAGGACTGTCTTGTTTCCACACCCCCGCATGATGATTCGAGCGATGCTGCTCATCGCCTTCGTGCCGATGTTGATCGCCGCCAACTGCAAGCGCGGCGAGATCAGCGAAATGGGTGAAGGGCCTGGCACCGACGAACTCGTCAAATATTATTCCCCTACCGCCATCCGCATTCTCCCCTTCACCAAGCCTCGAAGTTTTGACGAAGACGCCATCCCCGACGGCATTTCCGTTTCGCTCCGGCCGCTCGACTCCGCCGGCGATCCGGTGAAGGCCTACGGTGTGTTCATCTTCGAGCTTTATGCCTACAAACCCGCCATCGGAAACAACAAGGGCGACTTAATCCAACAGTGGACCCAACCCGTCCTCGGCCCCGACGCACAGAAACGCTTCTGGGAGCGTGTGACCTCCACTTACGAATTCCAACTCAGTTGGGAAGGCAAGCCCCTCCCCACCGAGAGTCGCTACGTCCTCGTGGCAAGTTTTCAGGCTCGCGGCGCAACACGACTGTTCGACGAATATCGATTCGAGTTTCGCCCCAACAAAGAAGAAATCATCAACGCCGTCGGCAACAAACAGCCGTAACGGCCAAGGAGTGCATCATGAAGGCGAGCATGAAGTGGCTGACGTGTCTGGCCGGCGCGACGATGATCGTCGGTTGCGCCCAAAACAAGATGACGCGGCAGAACTGGGAAATGATCAAGGAAGGCACCTCGGCCAAGGATGAAGTCCGAATGACCCTCGGCGCCCCCGAAATCGAGACGCCGAACCAGTGGGAGTTCGAAGACGAGGACAAGCACATCCACGCAACGGTCCACTTCGACGAGCGCGGTGTCGTGACTCGCAAAGAATGGATGGATGGAAAATCCGGCGAGTGGGCCGGTGCCGCCCCCGGCATCAAGACCGAGCGCCAAGGCCAGCCCGTTGCGGAAACAAGGGGAAACACCACAATCAAGAAGGACTAGGTCGGGCGGCTGCGAATTGGAGCACTCCGTTCGCGTCACGGGTCCGAGAACACCATATTTCAGGCGTTCTCTTGACGTAGCCCCTGTTTTGCCATCTAATAATGTGGTTCCAGCCTCACCCCGTTCCGGCTACACCCGGTTCGTGCCATCCTCGCACGGTGACGTTGGAGGGGAATGTGACCTGTCCGCGCGCAGCCGCTTGCATCACGGCATCGGCCGGACAGTCGCCTCATAGGGGTCCTTGTGCAGGCAAAGCGATTTATCACGGGTTTGCTCATTGCCGTTTCGGCAGTTGCCGTGGCCGCGCGCTCTGTGCATGCCCAGCCGATGAACGTCGGCTTCGAGGATATCAACCTGCTCATGCCGGACGGCTGGACGTTCACGAACAACAGCAATCCGCTGGGCGATACAAACTGGTTCCAGGGGGCTTCGTCGCCTTTCTCGGCACAGGACGGCGCGGCGACCAGCTACCTCGCCGCAAACCTCTGCAACACCGGAGGCGCGGGCTGCTTCGGAGCCGGCAACATCAGCAACTGGGCCATCCTCCCGACGCGAACCCTTTCCAACGGCGACACGCTTTCCTTCTGGACACGCAGCTCGGCCGTTGGCAGTTTCGGCTACGACCGAATGCAGGTCCGAATGAGCCTCAACGGGGCCTCGGGAAATGTCGGAGCCACGGACACCAGCGTCGGCGATTTCACCACACTCCTCCTCGACATCAACCCGACTTACACCATGGCGGGCTACCCGACGGCGCAATGGCAACAGTTCAACATCGTTCTCAGCGGCATCGGCGCGCCGACCCAGGGACGCCTGGCTTTCCGTTATTTCGTTGAAGGCAGTGGAAGCGCAGGCTTCAACGGCTCCTACATTGGAATCGACTCGCTGCTCTACAACCCTTTCCCCGAGCCATCGACCTTGTGCCTCATGTTTGCGGGCGGTCTGGCTTTGACTCGCCGACGTCGATAAGCCTCTCGACCAACTGGTTTCCAACCAGACCCCCAACGACCCGTTCGGCTCCCGGTGCGCGTTTTCGCCGATTTTCAACTGGCAATTCTAGCGCAAAGCCCGTAGACTGAACGCCTTGGAGCGTTCTGGGGGGGACCGATTTTAAGCCAGGTTGCGGCATGGAGGCCGGCAAGCGGATGATTCTCAAGAAACTCACAGCCACCGGATTTAAGAGCTTTGCCGACAAGACCGAACTCGATTTCGGTCCCGGCATCACCTGTATCGTCGGCCCCAACGGCTGCGGCAAGAGCAACGTCGTCGACGCCATCAAGTGGGTCCTCGGCGAACAATCCGCCAAGAGCCTGCGCGGCAAGCAGATGATGGACGTCATCTTCAATGGCTCAGGCACGCGCAAGAGCATGAGCATGGCGCAGGTCGACCTGACCTTTGACAACACCGACGGCACGCTCCCCACCGACCAGACCGAAGTCGTCGTCTCGCGGAAATTGTTTCGCTCCGGCGAGAGCGAGTACCTGATGAACGGCCAGTCGTGCCGGCTCAAGGATATCAAGGAACTCTTCCTCGACACCGGCGTGGGCGTTGATGCCTATAGCATGATCGAGCAGGGCCGCCTCGATGTGTTGCTTCAGGCCAACCCGACAGACCGCCGGCTCATCTTTGAAGAAGCCGCGGGCATCAGCAAATACAAAGTCCGCAAGAAAGAAGCCCAGCGCCGCCTCGAACGCGTCAATCAGAATCTGCTGCGCCTGCAGGACATCGTCGACGAAGTCGATAAGCGCCTGCGCAGCGTAAAGCTCGCAGCCGGCAAGGCGCGAAACTATCAGCAATATGTGCAGCAGCTTCGTGAATTGCGCAGCCGCTACGCCCTTGCCGAGTATCACCGATTGAAAGTGGGTGGCGACGAGTTGGACGCCGTCATCAGCGAATTGTCTGACAACGGCACGCGAATCCGAACTGAATTGTCGAACAACGACGCCGAGACAAGCTCCGCGAATGTACGCATCAACGACCTCGAACGCGAGATATCCCAAACGGAAGGCAAACTGCTCACCGCGGCGTCACAGATCACGGCCCACGAAGAGCGCATCGCCGCATCCGAGCGACGCATTGCCGATCAGTCGCATCTGTTGGCCCGCTCGCGCGAACGCCTCGCCGGCTTTGATGAGCAGGTCGCGGCCCTCGACGCGAAAATCGCCGAAGGCAACGCGGCCGCGGCGGAAATCGAAGCCGAGCTGGCCACGGTGCATGAAGACCTGCTGCGCCTGCAGGAAGAGGATCGCGCCCATGCCCACGAACAACACGAAACCCACTCGCGCCTCGAAGACGAGAAGGCCGGCATCATCGACCTGCTCCGACGCACCAGCCAGCTTCACAATGAAATCCAGGGGCTGAACCTTCAGCACGAATCACTCACACAGCAGAAAGCAAAGCTGGACGAACGCGACGCAGTCATCGCCACCGAATTGGCCGAAGCAATGGGCCGATCGCAGCAAATGGTCAATCGGCGGGACGAAATCGACGTCTTGATCGCCGATCAGACGAAGGCGCTCAACGAGACGCGCGAACGTTCCGGCGAAGCGGCCCGCCAACGCGTCGCATTTCAGGATCAACTCGCCGCCGCAAAGGAATACCGCAGCGGCCTCGACAGCCGCCGTCAGTTGCTCGCGGAAATGGATCGCAAGCACGAAGGCCTCTTGACCGGCGCGAGAGAAATCCTCGAAAAACGAGATGCCGCCCTCAGTTCTCAAGACTCAAGCCTCAGGCCTCAAGCCTTTGCTTACGTCCGCGGCGCCGTCGGTGAACTCTTCGAAGCCGATGTCGCCCACGCTGGCTTGGTCGAAGCCGTGCTCGGCAATTACGAAAAATACCTCATCGTCGATCAGCGGGATGCCCTCTTGGAAGATCGTGACGCCATTGCCGAATTGTCCGGCCCGGTCCGGGCATTCTGCCTCGACGCCGTGCCGCCGGCCATCGGCGGTCCCGATCTGTCCGGCCAGGAAGGGTTTATCGCCAATTTGCTCGATTGGGTGCGCTATCCAGCCGACTGCGAACGGCTTGCCCGGCACCTCCTCGGCCGCACCTATGTCGTGGAAAGCACGGCCGACGCCCGCCGCCTGGCGAAACTCGACGCCGGCATCGCACGCTTTGTCACCATGGATGGTTTGGTGTGGGAGCCGGACGGCCGCGTCGGCGTCGGGCCGCTCGGCACGGGTACCGGCCTGATCAGCCGTCGCAGCGAACTGCGCGAACTGTCCGTCCAACTGGAAGAAGTGGAAGGCCGCATCGGTTCATTGTCCGAACAACTCTCCGCGAGCGAGTCGGAAATCAGCCACCTCGATCAATTGCAGCAGAACCTCCGCACCGCCATTTACGAAGCCAACACGCAGCGCGTCGAAACCGTGGCGCAGCTATCCAGCGTGGATGAAATCGTTCGCCAGCTTTCGGCCGAGCGCCCCGTCATCGCGACCGAGGTGGCCATGCTCATGCAAAGCCTCACGCAGATGCAGGAGCGTGGAAAAGCCAGCCAGGAGGCCTTGACCCAACTGGAAACGCGCAGCAGCGAGGGCGAGCGGATGGTGCAGCAGCTTTCCGCCCGATTGGAGGAGCTTGCTGTTCGCCGCCAGACCATCGCCGAGCAGATCACCGCCGCCCGCGTTCGCTCCGGTGAATTGTCGCAACGTCGTGCCGGCGTGGCCGAGTCAGTGCGCGATCTGCAATCCGCCAAGATTCAGTTGCAGACCGACCGCGACAAGGCCGAACGCGACGTCATTGAGGCCCAGGAGCGAATCGATCAATCCCAGCGGCAGATGGAAACGGCCAAGCAGACACTGGCCGATCTCAAGACCGAACACACGTCGCTGACCGAGCAGTCGTACGCCTTACGAACCGAACGCGACGACCGCCGCACACAAGTCGAGCAGCTCGCCGCCGCCGCCCGTCAACTTCGCGCCGATCTCGAACAGGTCGACGCCCAGCTTCATGATCGCCAGATCAAGCTGCAGGAAGTCCGCGTCCGCCTTGAGGACCTGATCGCGCGAATTGCCGAAGAACTCTCCGTCAACCTTGAAGAACAGTATCAAGGTTACACACCGACCGAGGACGAAGACTGGCCCGCCGTCGAGGCCGAGATCAATGATCTTCGCCAGAAAATCGAACGCCTCGGCAACGTGAATCTTGACGCCATTGACGAACAGGCTCAGCTTGAGCAGCGTCAGGAGTTCCTGAGCACCCAGCTCACCGACCTGCGCACCAGCGAAAAACAACTGATCGAGTTGATCGACAAGCTCAATCTCGAATCCCAGCAACGCTTCCTCGAAACCTTTAAGAGCGTGGCCGAACACTTCACTGCCCTCTTCAAGAAGCTCTTCGGCGGCGGCAAGGCCGAATTGACCCTGCTCAACGAGACCGACGTCTTGGAATGCGGCATCGAAATCATGGCCCGCCCCCCCGGCAAGGAGCCGCAGAGCATCAGCCTCCTCTCCGGCGGCGAGAAAGCCCTGACGACCATCGCCCTGCTCATGGCCGTTTTCCGCAGCCGCCCGTCGCCCTTTGTGGTGCTGGACGAAGTCGACGCCCCGCTGGACGAGGCCAATAACATCCGCTTCAACCACGTCATTCAGGAATTCGTCTCGCTCAGCCAGTTCATCGTCATCACCCACTCCAAGCGCACGATGAGCATCGCCGACGTGATGTACGGCATCACCATGCAGGAGGCTGGCGTCTCGAAGCGAGTGAGCGTGCGATTCGAGGAAGATCGCAAGCAGCCGGCGGTTGCCTGAACGTCAGGTTCCGTATTATTCCCAAATACATTCAAACAAAAAGCCCGTGGCGCTCGCCACGGGCTTTTTGTTTGTAATCAATTGTTGATCCACACGACGCAATCATCGCGTGGCATCACCTCCGCTCTCTCAGGGAGGAGGCGGTGGGCAGAATGAACCAGGGCCTTGCGGCACACCGCCGTAGGTCGCGACACAGCATGCCGGATCTACCATGACGCAGACGCCGCACGGGACACCTCCCGATGGAATGCAACACGCCTGTGCGGTCCCGCTACACGCGATGGCGGCCGGCAGGACGGTTCCGCCGCTGACCCGACAGCACTTCGGCGAGATGAACACGCATGACCCATTGGGCAAGCAGCACGACTGGCTGTTCTCGCACGGTCCTGGAATGAGTGTTCCTGGTCCGGGGCACTGATTCGTTCCCGGCGCGAGGTCCACACATCCCACGGTACCCAGGCAGCACGACAATTGGCGATCATCGCAGCACAGGCCATCCTGCGCGGTAATCGTCGCGGCCACGTCCATGCCGGTGATGACACCGCCGGAATTGACCACGCGAATCTCGATGCAGTTCTGACAGTCCTTAAAGAGGGCCTGGTTGGTCACGAAGATATGCGTCGGCGGGTTCAGGAAGGCCCAGCCGTTCGGCGTCGCCCCGATCTGAACACCGTTGAGCCAGACCGTCGCCGCATCATCGGCGAGCAGGTCCATCGTCAATGTGGCATTCTTAAATCGCGGATCAAGGCAGAAGCAGTACTGATAGCAGTACAGTCCGTTCATCGCGCTGGTCGTCGCCGAGATCCACTTGGTACCCGGAATGGTGGCCCATGCCGGGTGCGGGGCAATGGCTCGCGCCGGCCTCGGGACGGTGCCGCCGGTTGCATCGCAGGTCACGGTCCAGGTGTCATCATCCTGACCAACTGGGATGAATGGCCCATTGACGTCATAAACGCCGGAGTTGAGGTTCTTGCTCAAGTCCGCCGGCGGACAGCAGCACTTGCCGTCAACGGAGGTGACCGTTCCGGCCATGTTGAATCCGGTCGGTGGGCCGCCGACGTTTTCAATAACAACTTTGATGCAGTTCCGGCCCTTGAGGAAGAAACCGGCGTTGTTGGTGGACAGTGATGCCGGCACCGCTGCTCCAAAAGATGCAGCATTGCCCAGGTAATTGTTATTGAGGAAAACCTGCGAGGGCGGTGTCGACGCATCATCAGCACGGATCTGCAACGACAACTGCGGGTTCTTGAATCGATCATCCAGGCAGAAGCAATACTCATATTCGTACCTGCCGTTCTGACCGTTCAAGTTCGCGGAAATCCATCGAGTTCCCGGAATGGTGAGCCACGCCGGGTTCGGAGTAACAACCGTCGCCGGCGTCGGGACTGATCCGCCGGACGCATCAACCGTGACTATCCAGTCTGTGTCGAGGCTATTGATCGGCAGGAGCGATCCATCATCGGCCACACCCGTGCCGATGTTCAGCGACAGATTCGCCTTCGGACAGCATGGCGTCGGATTGCACTGGTGCTTGGTCAGCAGGAAGTCAATGAAGATGAGAACATCAACATTGTTGTAGATCCCGTTGCCGTCCATATCGACGCACGCACAATTATCCACCGGCAGCGGATTCCCAAGCAGGCAGCGGATAAATCCGGCAATGTCCAAACCATTTAGGATGCCGTTGCCGTCGATGTCGCCGGGGCAATCACAAACTACCGGCCGACAGTCGCAGCACGTATCCACGGAGCCATCGGCATTGTGAATGACGTTCTGCACGCAGTAGGTTCCAGGCGGGCACGCACCACTGCAGTATGGCACGGTTCCGGCAGGCGCCTCGACGTGGCACTCATTCTGGCCACGGCAGTCGCAGTCAATCACCTTCGATACGCCGTTGACCGTGCGCACGCAGCGCGGCCGACAATTTTCCGGGACACCCGTGGCATCCGGCGGACAATTGAAGGGCTTGCATCCCTGACCGTCGGTGGTCGGTTCGCAGAACGGCGGATCATCAACGCATTCACAGCAATAGGCCGTACCGGTGGGCGTCGGATAAATGTTCTGCACACAAACCTGTCCCGGCGGGCAGATTCCGGTGCAACCCGGTCCGGTCGCCGTGATGACGGCGTGGCATTTGTCAGGGTTTCCGCATTCACATGCAACAACATGCATCTGACCCTGGAAGTCAATCTCGATGCATTTGGGTTTGCAAGTTTCGCTGGGTGTCGGGCAGGCCGTCGGCGGACAGGAAGTACCACCGGGTGTCGGCTGGCAGTGCGTCGTATCCGGCTGGCAGTCGCAACAGTAAGTTGTTGATCCATCGGCCGGATTGAAGGTTACGCTGCGCTCGCAGACGAAGCCGGGAGGACATGTGCCGACACAGAGAGGCGTTCCGGGGACAGGGCCGGGTTGAATGTGGCATTGCGTATCGGGGATGCACTGGCAGTCCACGACGATCTGCTGGCCGTTTGCCGTGACCTTGATACAGCGTGGCAGGCAGACTTGTCCGGGAGTTGGGCACGTTGTTTGGGTGCAGCCGGTAGCAGTGCTCGCCGGCAGACACTGAGGCGGAGCCGCACAACCGCATTCAAACGTCGTGCCGGGCGGATACGTAAAGGGATTTACAACGATAAGCCCGGATGGCACACCATTGACCAAAACGTTGCACTGACTCCCGACCGGCGGCACCGGACAATTAAGATCGCAGGAGATCGTAGTCCCGGTAGGACTATTAATGACAAGAACCGCCCCACACGCGCCTTGGACCGTGCAGCCGCAATTCAAAGGACGGATGCCGCCTGGAATGGCCGGATCAAACATTACTTTCGTGGCCCGGCATTGCGTGCCGGTTGTGGTGGTCACGCATTGTGAAACGAGGTTCTGACAGAGCGGATCAGCGATCGGGCAAACGAATCCCTGCCCAGAGGCAGTAGAAACGCCAGGGCCGAGCTCCCAAAGTACGGGACTACACAAGCACGCAGAAAACAAAATGACGCGGAACACATTGAACACCGGGCGACGCATGATAATTCTCCCTCCCCCAAGTCCACTCGATCAACCAAATTTTCAAAAACTAAAAACACGCGAATCGTCAACGGACGAACGCGAAATCACTTGAATCGCGGAAATGATAACCACCGATATGCGCTCCCGAACCGCGCCACAACTGAGAATGGGCCCAGCGAATTCAGATGGTTCGTTCGCTGGCAAGTGATGCCATTATAACCAAAAAGATGGCAAATCGGAGGCACTATAAAAAAAATCTTCGATCAGCAGGTATTACGAAATCGAGGATTGCACGCACCCCGTTTTTGGATGCCAAACCGTTGTAACGCCTTGACTTCCAAAAGGTTTCGAAACACGGACCCCCCTGCCTCCGCTCAATTGCCCCACGTAACGCCGCTGCACTAAGACGCAAAAACGGCGTAACCTGCGATCAGCACGACATTACCCGCAAGCAGCATGGGAATCATCGTCGCAATCAGCGCCTGCCCCCGGCTGGTGTGATGCAAATGCTCCACCCCACTGCTCACCACACGGATGTACCACAGCACGCCCACTGGCGGCAGCAAGAACACCGCCGGCAGCACCGCGCTTCCAAAGGCAACCGCGCGCACGCTTGATTCGTAGTCCGACCCCTGTTGCCCCAAAATCGCCAGCACCCCTTGAATTAAAAGCCCGTAAAAATAATTCCATACGATCTGAACGAGCGGAACGAGCGCGATCAACATGAACGTAGATCGACTGTTCAGCAGCAGCCGAATATCCGGAATCCAGGTCAGCAACCCGCCGTATTGCAACAGCATGATCGCGCCGATCAGTACGGCCCCCGCCAAATAGGCACACAACACGCTGAACACAATCTCGCCATGATTATGGTTGGACGCGGACAGTCGAAAGTATTCCTGCGGCTGCATCGCCAGCCGCGCGACACCGTCAAGATACGCCCGCACAAATCCCACCCGATGCCGCTGCTCCCACGGAGTTCCAAGTCGCAACGGTTCCCCCACCGCATCATCGCGAAGCGGACGCACGCGAAGCTGCGCGACATCAAGCGGCGCATTGCACTTCGTGCAGATGAATCGACGCGGCGCCGGAAGCCCGTGCTCGTCATTACCCGCATACGACTGATCGCAGGCCCGGCAGACGAACGCCACGGCCTTCTTTGGAAAATCGTAGTCAGTGACTTCAAACGCCAGTCCGCATTCGGGGCAACGGTTCTCCGACAAGTCCCAAAGCAGATAGTTGCAGCGAACGCAGTTCATTCAGGCACTCGCTGAATCTCCGCGCCAAGCGTGGCCAGGCGTTGCTCGATTCGCTCATACCCGCGATCAATGTGATACACGCGCGAGACTTTCGTCTTGCCCTTGGCCACCAGCCCCGCCACGACCAGTGCCGCCGATGCTCGAAGATCGCTCGCCATGACCGGCGCCCCAACGAGATTCTTCACTCCCTCGACGATGACCGTCGGTCCTTCCTTCCGCAACCGCGCCCCCATCCGGTTGAGTTCCGCGACGTGAACAAACCGGTCGGGGAAAATCTTCTCGGTAATAATGCTGTTTCCATCCGCGAGGCAAAGCAGCGCCATGATCTGCGCCTGCAAATCCGTCGGGAAGCCCGGGTACGGCTGCGTCGTCACGCTCACCGGTTCCAGTCGACGCGACGACGATACCTGCACGCCGTCTCCCTTGCGCTCCACATTGACACCGACTGCCCGCAACCGATCCACCACCGCCATCAAATGATCGAGCCGGCAGTTGTTAATAATGACGTCGCCATTCGTAATCGCCGCCGCCATCATGAAGGTCCCGGCTTCGATGCGATCGGGAATCACGGTGTGTTCACAACCGTGCAGTTCCTTCACACCTTCGACGGTGATGCGCGGCGTACCCTGCCCGACAATCCGCGCCCCGCACGCATTCAGATAATTCGCAAGGTCAATCACCTCCGGCTCGCACGCGGCCGACTCGATCACCGTCGTCCCCTCGGCCAGCGTCGCGGCCATCAGCACATTCGCCGTTCCGAGCACGGTCGACCCAAACGGCCCGCCGAGAAACATCTCGGTGCCCTTGAGCTTCTTCGCCTTCAGGTGAATATCTCCGCCGACCAGATCGGATTCGGCCCCAAGGCACTGAAAACCCTGGATGTGCAAATCCACCGGCCGGTCCCCAATGTTGCAACCGCCCGGCAGACTCACCTGCGCTCGCCGTCGTTTGGCAAGCAGCGGCCCCATCACGCAGACGCTCGCTCGCATCTTCCGCACGAGTTCATACTCGGCGTGGCAGTTCATCTCATCCTCGACCTTGAGGTGCAGACCGCCCTTTTCGTCACGCGACACATTGACGCCGAGCTTCTCAAGCAGCGCGGACAGATGCCGGATGTCCTCAAGCTGCGGCACGCCCTTTAGGACCGTCTCGCCCTCGGTCAGAATGCTCGCGGCCATGATCGGCAGCGCCGCATTCTTCGATCCGTTAACCGAAATAGTCCCCTTGAGCCTGTTCCCGCCGGTGATAAGAAGTGAGTCCACGTTCGTCCATCCTTGGAGAGGTATGCAAATTTCACAGGCCGCACGACGGCGGCAAACTTACTCAGGAAGCCAGTATATCGGGGGGGAAAGTCGATTGCGAGCGGTTAACGAACATAAGCCACTTTGACTCCGGCCGTTCCAGTGGCGCGGTTTTCTAACACTGGCAAAAAAACCAAGGGCAAGTCAAACGTCTCACGCAGGCAGTTTACGTTTAGTTGTCGGGCTGACCGTTTTGCGCCCACGAGCCATGCGCTGAGCTTCAAGATGCTTTACGAGTTTCTTCAGATCATTGCCGCACTGTTTGAGCAACGCGCTTCGCGTCCGTCGGACTTCGGCAACGATAGGATCATTAGTCATTGCTCGTCTCCCATGAGTTCTTCGAGCGGCTCAATTTGCTCTCCACATTCGGGGCATACGCCACTTATGTTGCCTGTGAGATTGTATTGACAGTACCTGCAAAGATTTCGCTGGGAGGCTTGATGAGCATCGATTGCATTAAGTACGAAAGCCGTCGCAAACGCGGGCCCAAGGAAGCTCATGACAACGATTGCTCCATACCCCAAAAAAGCCACGAACCATCCAAGTCCCCAATTAAGATACATTGGGACGATGGTGTTAAATGCGAGCAGGAATAGCAACGCCGCAAGATATGCCAATAACACGACGACGCGCCATGATCGAGGCCATCCTTCACATTTGCATGCCTTGATTTGCCCATAGGCAAACGCAGCGATCGGACTTCCAAGACAAATCAACATCAACGTCTCGCCACTGATTGGCAGCCAAGTTAGGAAATTCATGAGGCACCAACGATTGAAGCTGGCACTATTGACCATACTAACGGAATTGCCAAGTCAGCCTTCCTCCCCCACACTACCAACCAGGGGTATGAGTTCAACACTGCACCAACAAACGCCCGGCCACTAGCTCCGGCGGAGGGATCATGACGCTCAAAGAATTCGCCAACGCAAAGGCCATCGAACTCGGCAAGGACGTGCTCCGCATGACCGCCGCTTCCGGCAGCGGCCACCCGTCCAGCGGCCTCTCCATCATGCACATCGTCGTCACACTCATGCAGGATGTCATGCGCTGGGATCCGGCCGACCCGTGGAACCCCGGCAACGACCGACTCGTCCTCTCCGAAGGCCACGCCGTCCCCGCCGTGTACGCTGTCTATGCCGACATGGCCGGTGTCGTCGGCAGCAACCCCGCCAACACCCGGAAGCTCACCAAGGCCGACCTCTCCACACTCCGCGAAACCCACAGCGTCCTCGACGGTCACCCCAACCCCGCCGAAGGCTTCCCCTTCTTTGATGCGGCGACCGGTTCACTCGGTCAGGGTCTTTCCGTCGGCGCAGGCCTCGGCGTGGCGGCGCGTCTGGCGAAATCCGACAAGCAGATCTACGTCCTCATCGGCGACGGCGAGAGTCGCGAAGGCCAGATCTGGGAAGCCATGGACTTCATCGCCGACCACGGCCTCTTCAACGTCATCCCCATCTTCAACTGCAACGGGCAGGGCCAGGCCGACTACGTCTCTAGGCAGCAGTCCGCCGAAATGATCGCGGGCAAGGCCGAAGCCTTCGGTTTCGCCGCCATCATCATCGACGGCCACGACGCCGACGCCTTCAAGGCCGCGCTTGGTGACGCCGCGAATCGCAGGGCCCCGCTCGCCATCATCGCCCGCACTCATAAAGGCTGGGGTTGCGCCTCGCTGAAAGATGTCTCGAATCACGGCAAGCCCCTCGGCGCAGCCCAACTCGACAAAGGCATCGCTGACCTCGACGCAACCGCCGCCGAACTAAAGATCACCGTCGGCGCTGCGTCGCGCATTCCCGCGAAACCCCAATCCATCACCCGCCCCGCAAAGAAGCCGATCGCCATCCCACCCTTCGCCGAAGGCATGGCCGCCGCAGGTCTTGGCTCGCTCGTCGAGAAAAACGCCGTCGCCACGCGCCGCGCCTACGGCGCCGCACTGCTCGCTCTCGGCGCTGCCGACGAACGCATTACCGCCCTGGATGGCGACGTGCGAAACTCCACCTTCTCCGAAATGTTCTATAAGAAATACCCGGCCCGATTCGTCGAGTGCAAGATCGCCGAGCAAAACATGGTCAGTGTCGCAGCGGGCATGGCCGCGGCCGGCCACATCCCCTTCGCCAGCAGCTTCGCCAAGTTCCTCGCCCGCGCCTACGACCAGGTCGAAATGGCCATGATCACCCGGGCCAACATCAAGCTCGTCGGCTCGCACGCCGGCGTCTCGCTCGCGGCGGATGGCCCCAGCCAGATGAGCCTGCAAGACGTCGCCTACTTCCGCAGCGCCAGCATGACGGATGCGCGCGGGTTTCTGGAGCGCGATTCCAAGTCCAACACCCCATCATCAAAGGCTCCGGCCAAACCAGTCTGCGTCTCACTTCAACCCGCCGACGCCGTCGCCGCCTACCACCTCACCGCCCTCATGGCCAACCACGACGGCCTCTGCTATATGCGAACCCACCGCCCCGACATCGGCCTGCTCTACAAACCAGAAACCCGCTTTGAAATCGGCGGCTCGCACGTGCTGATGGAAGGAAACGCCCTCACCCTCGTCTCCACGGGCTACATGGTTCACGAATGCAAAAAGGCGGCCGAAATGCTCGCGAAGGACGGCGTGAAGGTGACGCTCATCGACGCCTACAGCCTCCCCCTCGACACGAAACCCATCTTCGCCGCCGCCGCGAAAACAAATAGCCGCATCCTCGTCGTCGAAGACAACTACCTCGGCGGCCTCGCCGGCGCAATCGCCGAGGACGCGGCCGAACAGGGCGACATCCGCGTCGCATCCATGACCTGCCGCACCATGCCCAAGAGCGCGAAGTCGACAGAGGACATCCTCACCTACGTCGGCCTGTCGTCAAAGGACATCATGGCGCGAGTAAAGTCGTTAATCGGTTGACGAATTGAATCGGTTGAATCCACGTAGGGTCCGCTGTGCGGACCAGATTTTGCGTTCGGAACTTTTCCTGCGTACTCTTGGTCGCGATCAACGGGCCAATTGGGCAAGATGAAAACACCGAAACAAAAATCAAACGCTCTCTTGCTTGCAGGCCTAATTGCAACTTCCATTGCCATCGGGGCACATCTGGTTGGCGTCTGGGATATGGGGTGCTCGCTTGACAGCAAGACGACCTTCCTCAGCCGACTTGCGTTTCTTGGCCCCGTTGCCATTCTCCTCTGGCTGCTCAGAAGAACCGGCATTCTCCCGACGTCGGCCAAACGAAAAGTCGGCGTTTGCGCCAAGTGTGGATATTCTCTTCGCGGAAACCGGAGTGGCATGTGCCCGGAGTGCGGCGCCGCGATCCGATTGTGCGAAATGGGAACTTCAGATGCATCGAAAGAGTAGCAGTCGATTCACCATCGCAAACGCCGCTCAAATAATCGCGTATTGGCTTTTGATCTTGATTCTTCGAAGGAGAGTTTACCCTGATCGGCTCGAACCAATTATCTTTGCGACCATGGCCGCAATTTGCCTATTCGTGTTGGTCAATCGAATTCGACGATCCCAATGGGCCACCGGAGGGCACTCGCCGATACTCTTTTTTGCTCTCGTAATTGGAAGTGTATGCATCATCGTGCTGCTTCCATTCACGATCGCAAAAATCGCGGGCTGGTGAAGTCACGGCTGAGGTTTTTTTGCGGCTAACGCATTACACGAAGACCTCACGGCACCAGCAACTCCGTAAATGCCGCCGCATCCCGCCCATCCGTGAACGTATCCCCGTTCACATCCGCAAGGTTGATGTTGCAGCCGGGATATTGCACGGCGTACTCCGGCGGATCGAGCAGCGCCAACACAAAGGGCCCGATGTCGTCCAGATCGAGCGTAAAGCTGCAATTCAGATCGCCCGGCAGGTTCACCTTCCACGTCGCCAGCGAACGCGGCGCAATGCCGCCCGTGCTCGTTAGCACGCCGTTCTGCGTCAGCGTGCCCCCCGCGCCGATCGTGAATGAATAAACCCCCGTCGGCCCGTTGAAATTGTCGACAACAAAGAGCAGGTTATCCAGCGTCCGCACATCCTGCCCCTCCCCCTGAATCCCCACGTCAAAGAAATTCCCCGTCGCCGTCGGGACGCCCGTGCCTCCGTCCACACCAAACGTATGAACCTGCCCCGACGTGCTGTGCCCGACGATCAGATACGCATTGTCATCCGACACCCACGTGTTAAACGTCGAGGTCGTCGGAGACGTAAACGGCGTACCCGCCATCCCGGTCAGCGCGCCGGTACCGTCAATCGTCATTCCCACGATCTTGTTCCCGCCGCCGCTGATGCCGCACCCGCCATAGAGGAACTGTCCGTTGGGGCTGACATTGATGTCCAGCGGAAACACCGCGCCCGTCGGTTCACTGTCGAGAAAACTCAAGCTCCCGCCCGCGCCGATCGTGTACGCGAGAACCAGATCATTCGTCGAGTTGTTGGCATAAAGAACCGGCAGGGTCGGGTGTTTGCAAAGGTAGCCCAGTCCGCTGGAGCCGATCGACGTTGCCCCGATCGGCGTCACCGACGGCCCGGCCGGATTGAATCGATAAACCCGGATGTTGTTCGGCGATCCCGCCGCCGACGCCACCGCGAAGTATTCGTTGTCCAGCCATTGCACATCCAGCGGCGCATCCTGATTCAGCGGCATCGTGTACAACATGACCAGCGACACGGCCGCATTCGATGCCACCTGCAAAATGCTGATGCCGTCCACATCGCCCGCCGGGTGCGCGACGGCGAGATACCGCCCATTCGGCGTCAGCGAAAGTTCATACCCGTTGCATCCCGCGCAAGGGTCGCTGATCGACGCGCGGCTGCCGGTGACCACGCGATTGACGAATGCCAGCGTCCCGTTGGGATTCACCGTGAAGGCCGACACGCTGCCCTCGAGATTACCGTTGTTCGAGACAAACACGGCCCGCGACGTGGATTGCCCCAGCGCCGCCTCAACGCCGCACAACATCGCAACGACCGCAAGAGCGCGCAACGGCATTCCAAAACCGACCGCAAATCGGAAACACGAAGACATGAGATTGCCCCTTTCCAAAACAGATGCCCCGACCATCGGGCGCGCTGTTACGGAACCAGCGCGTCCACAAAGCCGGCCGCGTCGCGACCATCAATCAACGTATCGCCGTTAACATCGGCCGCGTTGATATTGCACCCCGTGAATGAGCCGACGTCGAGCAGCGCCTCCACAAACGGCGGCAGGTCGGCCAGCGTCACATGCGCATCGCAGCTCACATCCCCCGGAACCGGCGCGCCAGTGATGGCGAAGTTCACCGGGCTTTGATCCGACCCCGTGTTACCGACGCCGTCGCGCGCCACAATCTTGATGCGGCAATACGGCGCCCAGATATTGGGTGGATTCCACGTCTGCACCCAGTCATCCGCCGTCGCCGATGCGATGGTCATGTCAAAGGTCGCCCCCCCATCCGTCGAAAGAAGAATGTCCACGTTGGAAACGCTTACGTCATCATCGCTGATCCACTTGATATCGACGGGCACGGCCGGCGGCAGCGACTCCCCGCCGCGAAGGTTTTTCAAATACGCCGTCGGCGAAAGGCCTCCGCCACCGCCCACGGCACCGCGATGCCTGGGAACATGGCTGGCAATGCAATGCATGACCCCGGCCGACGTAACGATCGCCTGGCAGTTGACCTGGACCACCGTCTTGCCCGGCACAGCGGATTGCCACGTGGCCAAGGCCGTCGCATTCGACGGCGACACCGTCGCATTCGTGTAACTCGGCAGCAACACAAGGTTGTTGCACATGACCACGTTGGTATAGGTGTAATGAACGCCGCTGACCGAAAACGCCGGGACGCGATACACCGTATACCCCTGCCCGGCCATATAGATTGCTGCATTGTCGCAAATCACATCCTGCGTCGACCCGGAATTGCTCGGCCAGTCGCTGATCACGACCTTATTGTCCGCGATGACCTGCATCCACATATCGAGGTGTTGCGTCGAATCCACGCTGGTTGGAAACGGCGGGAAGATATGCGTATCCAGATTCTGATAGTCCATCCAGATGTCGTGAATCTGCGTGTGCGTCAGGAGAGGATTCTCATTCCAGATCAATTCAGTGGCGAAGGAATGGTTGTTGGAATCCAGGTGATAGTTGCCGCCGCCATGGATGAGCTGATGCTCGTAAAACGCATGATGCTTGTATGCCGCGAAATTCGCGGGAAGCTCGTCATCCAGCGGACGCGGCCGGTTGTAGTCATGATCCGTCAGTGCCCGGCAATCGCCTTCAAAAACATAGCGCGGGCCGTAGTCGCGCACCCATACCGAGTTTGTCGCATACTGCCGATACTTGACGCGACTCATGTTCGCGCCGGCACTCGTCAACGATGTGTTCGCCGACGTCTGCACCGCGGCCGAGTCGCAGATCACATAAATATCCGCCGCGCCGGTCGTCGTTATTTCCTTGCCCATTGACGTCAGGATCGGCGTAAAGCTCTTCCACGTCAGCACAATACCGTCCATCGCCTCGTATTCAGCAGCGCAGTGAATCGGCCCCGTCGGCGGCGGCGTCACCGCCCGCGACGTGACATGCGAATGCGTCTCCATCCACTTCTTTTCGGTGTCGGTCATGTATCGCGGGATAATCACGCCCTCGGGAAACACCAACTCATCGTTGACGATCACCGGTTCCCCCACAACGGGTTCCCCACCCCAAGCGGAGGCTGAATTAGCGCCAAGCAACGCCGTGATTCCAACGGCGATAATCACTGATAATCGCATAATGAATAAGCTCCCTATCCCCTACGGGCACGCGGCCGAAAAACAGGTGCAGAACAAGGATTGTACCCGCGTTTTAGGGCAGGATTCAAGGCGAGCTATTGGACCTTCACATGTCGAAAACCGCTACGCCGCCCACCCAATCGGGTGTGCCCCATCAAGATGTGTGTTATCACTCGCACCTTCCGTGTCCGAAACGCGCGTCCGGGCCACATTCACCAACAGCCCCACAAGAATGCTGAAGAAGATCACGCCCGTTCCGCCCGCCGAGACAAACGGCAGTCCGATTCCCTTAGTAGGCACCGACACCGTCACCACCGCCACATTCATGGCCGCCTGAAATCCAATCATCAGCGTCGCACCCAGCGCGATGAGTCGCCCCAACTCCGAATCCGCCCGCATCATCGCCTTCCGTCCCTGCCAGACGAGAATCGCAAAAAGCAGAATCACCGCCGCCCCGCCGACGATACCAAGTTCCTCGCAGATCACCGCAAAGATAAAGTCCGTCCGCCCTTCCGGCAGATAGCCGTACTTCTGAATGCCCGCGCCCAGTCCGCGGCCGCTCCAGCCGCCCGATGCAATCGTGATCAGCGATTGAATCTGGTGATACCCCGCCCCCTGCGGATCGGCCATCGGATCCAAAAACGACATCACGCGTTGCACGCGATAGGGTGCGGCGATCACCAGCCCCACCGCCCCTGCAATCGCAGGCAGGCTGAGCAGCGCCACATGCCACAACCGCGCCCCCGCGCCGATCAACATGCAGAAACCCACGCCGAATAGCAGCGCCGCCGTCCCGAAGTCCTCCTTGCCGACCAGCGCGCCGATCATTCCCAGGACGAGAATCATCGGAAGCAATCCGGTCCAGAACTTCTGTATCCGTGGGCCGATCGTCGCGCAGCGGGCCGCGACAAACACCACCACGGCCAGCTTGGCAAGCTCCGACGGCTGAAACCCCAATCCCAGCGAACCAGGTCCCAGCGACAACCATCGCCGCGCCCCGTTTCGTTCCTCGCCGATCCCCGGAATCAGCACCGCCGCCAGAAGCCCCACCACCACCAGGAGCAGCCAATAGGTCGGCTGTTTCCACGAATGCGCTCGGATGCGCCACGACTGATAGGGACACAACCCAACCATCAGCAGCGTGATCAACCCGGCGATGGAAAACATCGCCTGCCGGAACGACGCGTTCTTAAGAATGTTCTGCGTAAGCGGCGGTGCATTCAGACTCGCGCTTGCCGAAAAGACCATGACGATCCCGAGCGCAATGAGCGCGGCGGCAATGATGCTGATTGCGGTGCTGGTCGCGGAAGGTTCAGTGCGGGTCGGGGGCATGTGGCATCCGTGCCGTAATAATCGAGGCGTGTTGATAATACATCGGCGGGGACCACAGTCCAAGCATAGGAAGGGCATTTTTGAGGAAAAACTGCGGTGCGCAAGGGGTCATCGCAGTTTCGTCGTCGCCAGCGCCACCGCCGCGAAGAGGATTGCCATCAGCCAGAACCGCGTCACCACCTGCGTTTCCGTCCAGCCCCCGAGATGAAAATGATGGTGGATCGGCGCCACCCGGAAGATGCGCTTGCCCCCGGTCATCTTGAAATACCCCACCTGCATCATCACGGAGCACGCCTCAATCACGAAAATTCCCCCGACAATAAGCAGCATAAGCTCCTGCCGGATGATGATCGCAACCAATCCGATAAGCCCGCCCAGCGGCAGAGACCCCGTATCCCCCATGAACACCTGCGCCGGATGGCAGTTGTACCAAAGGAACCCAAGGCACGACCCCATCATCGCCCCGCAGAGCACCGCCAATTCCCCCGCCTGCGGAATGTGCGGATACAGCATGTACTCTGCCACCCGCTCATCACCCGCGACCCACGCAAGCAGCATGAACACAAAGCAGCAAAGCGCCACGCACCCGCTCGCCAATCCATCCATCCCGTCCGTCAGATTCACGGCGTTCGAGGTTCCCGACACGACGATCACCGTGATCGCATAAAACGCCCACGGCGGCAGCAGAATCCCAAAAAAGTAATCACCCTTGAAAAATGGAATCGTCAGTATCCGAAAGTGCTCCCGCTCCACGTCTCCGGCCGGCAGAAACGTAGCCTCTCCCCGCCAATAGATGAAAATGCCCAGCACCACGCCAAGGCCGATCTGAAACAGCAGCTTCTGATAAAATTTCAGCCCGTCCCGCGAACCCGACTTCGCCTTGTCACGCAGCTTCACGCGATCATCGATATAGCCCAGAATGCAGAGCCACAACATCGTGAAAAAGGCAAGGTGGATGTAATACACCTTCAAGTTTGCCAGGAGGAGCACGGACACGAAGATGGCGAACATCATCAACATGCCGCCACCCGTCGGCACGTTCGCCTTGTGCGCGGTCAACTCATTCAGCGCCTTGTGATCGAAGTCCGGGATGTCCCCCATCTTCTTGTGCATCAGCGCCCGGATGAACCGTGGGCCGAGCATCCACACCACCAGAAACGCAACGAGGATCGCAATGATCGCGCGAAAAAGCGGATTCTGATAAAAGTAGTTGGCGCCCTCGAAGTAATGATCAAGTAGATGAAACAGCACGTCGTCAGCGCCCCAAATCCAACCATCAGACGCCCGCCTGATGGCATGTCGACAAAGACCCCACCGGGGGCCGAGTCAAGGCCGAACACCTAATCATCGCTCCACGCGGGCCAACTCCTGTAGCGAATCTACCAGCCGTTCCAACCGAACCCCCCGCGACGCTTTCAGCAGGATCAAATCCTCCGGCTCGATCAGCTCCGGCAGCCGCTCCGACAGCGCCTCCACTGTTGGAAACGCATAGATTCGCTTCGAAGTGCCCGCCGACCCCGTCGCACCATCCGCCATCACCCGCGCCATCGCCCCCACCACAATTATCACATGCGCCGTCGATCGACCCGCGTCCCGGCCGACCGTCTGGTGGCACCGCGTCGATTGGTCGCCCAGCTCCCGCATATCCCCCAGGATCAACACTTTGCGCCGCACGTCCTGAATACAGTCCAACACCTCGAACGCCGCCGCCATGCTTGATGGATTCGCGTTGTACGCATCATTGATGACCGTCAGCGTTCCCACCCGCGTCCGCTGCATTCGCATCGGCGGCAACTGAACCTTCGCCACGGCCTCCGTGATTTCTTCCGTCGTCATCCGAAACCGCGACCCAATCGCAATCGCCGCCAGCGCATTCACCACGTTGTGCCGCCCCAGCACCGGCAGCCGATAGTCAAACCGCGCGTTCACCTTGAACCGCTGCCCATCCGCCGTCGCCACAATATCCGTCGCCCGCAGATCGCACTCCGGCGACCCGCCCGCCGACTCCTGATCCAGCCCATACGTCAGCACCGTGAACTGATCGCGAATCGACGCCGGTGCAAATCGCGCCGCCTGCTGGCTCATCGCCACAAACGCCCGGCTCCGCATCGTCGAGAGAATTGAAAACTCTTCGCCCGCCACGCCGTCGAGGCTCCCGAAGAATTCCAAATGCTCCTCGCCGATGCTCGTGACCACGCAGGTATCCGGCTTTGCGATCCGCCCCAGCGACGCAATCTCGCCGGGATGGTTCGTGCCGATCTCGACCACGATGAACTCGTCGGCCGGCTCCACCGAAAGCAGCGTCATCGGCACGCCGATGTGATTGTTAAAGCTCGCCTTCGCGCTTCGCCCGCGCCGCTTGTGACCGAGCACTGTCGCGATCATGTCCTTCGTCGTCGTCTTGCCGTTGCTGCCCACCACCGCAACCACCTGCGCCGCGAATTGCCGCCGATACCACGCCGCCAATCGCCCGAGCGATGCCACCGTATCCGGCACCAGCACCAGGCGACCGCCCGTCTGATACCGCGCCGGCACTGCCGACAAATCGCTGATCACCGCCGCCGACGCGCCGCGATCGAGCACGTCTGCCACATAGCCATGTCCGTCATGGTTCTCCCCCTTAATCGCAAAGAAAAGGCACCCCGGCTTCGCATCGCGCGAATCCGTCGAGACGCTCGTCACCGTCGGCGACGCAATGGTCCCGAACACGCGCCCCTCTATCGCGATCACCATCTCTTCAAGCGTCAGCGGGCGCATACGCCCTCCGCCCGGCGCTGAGCCACGGCCTCCGCCGCGACCTCGGCATCATCGAAGTGAATCTTTTTCTCTCCAAGAATCTGATAGTTCTCGTGCCCCTTCCCGGCGATCACCAGACAATCCCCCGGCGACAAACGGCTGATCGCGTGGGCAATGGCCTTCGCCCGATCCGGAATCGTCACGCCGCGAATCATCTCCGTCTGGTTCAGCCCGCGCTCGATGTCCGCCAGAATCGCTACGGGGTCCTCCGTCCGTGGATTGTCACTGGTAATGACGAAATCGTCGCATCCCTCGGCCACGGCCCGCGCCATCTTCGGCCGCTTCAAACGATCACGATCGCCGCCGCAGCCAAACACACACCACAGCCGCCCCGTCGTCAAGGGCCGCAGCGCCGAAAGCACATTCTTCAACGCATCGTCCGTGTGTGCATAGTCGACGAAAATATCCAAACCCAGATCGCCCGTCGGCACGCGCTGCAACCGCCCCGGCACATGCTGCAGCTCCGCCAGCCCCTTCTGAATCGTCGGCAGATCGATCCCCGCTGCCAGCGCCGTCGCCGCCGCAGAAAGCGCGTTGAAGATGTTGTGCCGCCCCACCAGCGGCGTCTGAATCTCCGCTCGCTTCCCTTCAAACTCCAACAGGAATCGCCCGCCCGTCCGATCCTCGCGCACGATCGTCCCGCGCACGTTGCAATCCTCGCGCAGGCCATATCGCAGCACGCGACCCCGGCAATCCGCCACAATCCGTTCCGACGCCGGGTCGTGCCCATTGACCACCGCGACAGCGTCGCTGCCGAGGTTGTCGAACAGCCGCTTTTTCGCGATCAGATAATTCTCCAGCGTCCCGTGATAGTCGAGATGATCCTGCGTCAGGTTCGTGAAGACACCGATGGAAAACGTCACGCCGTCCGTCCGCCGCTGATCGAGGCTGTGCGACGAGACTTCCATCACCGCGTGCGTCGCGCCGGCCTGATTCGCTTCGACAAGATGCCGCGTCAGCGTCACCGCATCCGGCGTGGTCAGGCTCGATTCGATCTTGCGAGCGACGAGGTCGTATTCAATCGTCCCGAACAGCGCCGTCGTTCGACCGGCCGTGCGGAACAGATGCCGCACCATGAATGCAAAAGTGCTCTTGCCGTTTGTCCCGGTCACGCCGACGCATTGCAGCCGACCGGCCTTCTGAATTTCATCGAGCCCCAAGAGCGTCGCAGCGCACCGCGCCACCGCCAGCCGCGGATCAGGGACCGTTACCGTGGGGACCGAGGTTCGGGGAACCGGGGACGAGTTCTCACCAATCAACACCGCCACCGCGCCGCGCTTGATCGCATCGGGGATGAACGAATTCCCATCGGCCTTCGTGCCCGGTACGGCCACAAACAAGGACCCCGGCGTCACGCGCCGCGAGTCTTCACAAATGTCGGTGATGTTGATTGATGCGGTTGTCTCGACGCCCTGCCCCAGCGCCTTGCGAAGTAGTTCCTTCAAATCCATTTGCTTCCACTCCGTGCCGTCACGTTCCATCGTGAACGCCGGGCATTCTACCAAATCCCGGCCCGCGCGCAATGCCCCGCCCGACCGGCATTTACACGTTATCCGCGAACACCAGCTTCATCCGCGAGAAGAACCAATGCCCGCTCAGAAAGAACACGCCCGCCAGCCCCATCAGGACCCAGAACGAATTTCCCTGCGGGAACCGCCCCAGCTTCAAGCAATCCTGATAACACGTAATCAAGTAGTACAACGGGTTCACACCCAGTAGCGGCCGTACCCCCGCAGGGATGGCCTCGGGCATCAGCCCGAACGGCGTGATCATCATCAGCATCAGGTTGATGATGCCGACGACATTCTGCAGATCGCGGAAATAGACGTTCAGGCTGGACAGGAACCACATCACGCCGATGGTGAACAGCACCTGCGCGATCCAGATCACCGGCAACAGCAACGCCCACGGGCCGAGGCAACCGAGCCAGGCCAGGGCGATGAGCAGGATCACCGTACTCACGGTCTGCGTGCATTGGCAGGTGAGTACGGCCTTCACCGGGATGAGTTCGATCGGAAACAGCGTGTTCTTGATGAGGTTGGCGTTGCTGGTCACACTGCTGGTGGCGCTGGCCAGGGCCTCGGAGAAACCAATGAACGGGATCAGCCCACAGAAGACGAAGGCCACCCATTCGGTGGTCGACATGTCCGGCTTGCGCACCTGATAAATGTAGATTTGCACGCCGGTGTAGCACGCCAGAAACAGCATCGGAAGCAGCACCAGCCACGCCATGCCGAGGACGCTCCCCGCATACCGGGCGCGAATGTCATTCCGCGTGGTCTGCACGAGCAGATGCCGATGCCGCCAGAGGAGTGCGAATGGAGCCGTCACGAATCCCATCGGGGGATACGATAGGCGTTCGGATTCGCTGGCGAAAGTCAAAGTGGACAAGTGACCCGCCAAACCGGCGAATCGTCGCTCAAACGGCTTGATTGCGCGCTGATTCATCGGATATGCTGACTGGGTGTACGGCATATGTCGAATTACGAAACGCGGAGCGTTCACGCTTCTGGAATTGCTCGTCTCCATTGCCATCATTTCGCTGCTACTCGGTATCGTTCTGCCGAGTCTGTCGTCGGCGCGGGCAGGAGGAGTGAAGACGGTCTGCCTTGCCAATCTGCACTCGGTCGGCATCGCCTCCGCCAACTATTTCAATTCAAATGACTTCCCGCCCTATTGGTGGGACGCGATCACGCTGGCCAACAAAAATATCGCCTACTCGTGGAGCGACTTCCTGGTCAAGGGACGCCACCTTGAAACCGAGGTCGCGGCTGAGCACATACCCGACCTTGAAAAGGCTGATGCCTGGCAGGGAGTTTATTTGCCCGGCATGGTCAGCCAGCGGGCCAAGGTATTCCAATGCCCGGCGCAAATCGAACGCGCCTGGGCGGATGTTTCCGGCGTGCCGGTATCGTATCGCGCGGACTTTGTCGCTCTCGGGCATTCCAACTCCCGACCGACCGGCGGCATCTATAAACGAAAAGAAACTTACCGCAGCCCCGAGCTTATTTGGCTTGGAGAGTCGTTTTCAACACTCGCGGGCATTCGTTCACGCGAATACGTCCGTGAAACACAATTAGGGGTGGACGCGAACGAAGCCAACCCGCTCCGCCATCGCGGCGCCGGCAACTATCTTTTCGGCGATGGCCATGCTGAATCGAGCGGCAGGCTGCATCTCGCGAATTACGACCAACTCGGTCTGCCGTGGGAGGCTCCGTGATGAACATCCGGCCAAAGGTGGTCTTGGCGCTTGTTGGGTCTGTCGTGGTGATTGTCATGGTATTCTTCTGGTGGCAGGGCTACCGGGTTCGCCGATATGGCGGAATCAAGGAATTCATGACCCACTTGCATGAGCATCACAAAGCGACCGCGTCGGAGTTGTCCCGATCGGGCGAGAATCTGCCGGAAGATTTCATCGAAATGGAGCGGCTTGCGCAAGGATCGCAGGATATTTACGCCGTCTTCGCGCCCGATCCGCGAGTCAAGGACTCGCGATTCACGCCGAAGGCGCGGGAACTGATCCGCCAGGCAACACTCCTCGAACAATCATGGGACGATGCCCGACCGGCCGACGCCCGCCGGGCGTTCGCGGACCTGACCGAGGCGTGCAACGCCTGCCACCGCGACATCGCGCAGGGCGCGCCGCCGCGAATTGAGAATCCGATCCAAGTCGGCGAAGCGCCGGACAAAGACTGAATCGCGGTTTCGATCTCGCCGCCGGAAGTGAAGCATGGATGTCATTCCGCGTGGTCTGCACGAGCAGATGCCGATGCCGCCAGAGGAGTGCGAATGGAGCCGTCACGAATCCCATCGGGGCATACGATAGGCGTTCGGATTCGCAGGCGAAAGGCGGGGAGGATGGAACCGCAGATTGCGCAGATTCCCGAAGAGTAGGGTTCGAGCAAGTCCCTTTCCCTTAGGGAGAGGGTTCGGGTGATAGGTCCGTTGATGGATCGGTCGTTACCGGCGAGTCGTCATCGGGATTGACATGAGCGCGTTGCGCTTGCGGTGCCGGGAGTTGGGGAATTGGTTCGGCGGCGGTGGCGATGCGATGGATGCTCATTTCTTCGGCGATGTCGAGGCGGCGGCGCTGGATTTCGATTTGGGCGGTCATGCGGTAGGACTCGGCGAGCCGGAGCAGGGCGCGGGGCGAGAGTTTTTCGGTGAGCAGGGTTTCGACCATCCGTTGGCAAACCAGTTTGGGCAGGAGCGTTTCGGAGTTATCCGGGTCGGGGACGTTGTACTGTGCGAGGGCGGCAGCGCGGAGGTTGGTGCGGAGCTTTCGGGCATAGCGGTAGAAGACATCGAAGCTGATTCCGAGGTCGGTTAATTGGAATTGCTTGTAACAGGCGGTGTAGGTGGGCGGGTCGCGCGTGACGATGGCAAGATCGAGCTGCTCGAGCTGATCGAGCGTCAACGTCTTGACGATGAGGGACGCGCTGTCGCGATATTGTCTCATTACATCCATGGGTGAACCTCGGGGCAAGGGTTTAAGGATTCGAGAGCGCCTGAAACGTCGAAAAGTCGAAACATCGAAATGAGGGACTGGGGGATCAGGTGGGGTATGAATCTATTGCGCGACGTAGGTCCGCCCCGGCGGA
The DNA here is from genome assembly GCA_016235815.1 of Planctomycetota bacterium. Lineage (GTDB taxonomy): Bacteria > Planctomycetota > Phycisphaerae > UBA1845 > UTPLA1 > JACRIM01. The sequence goes on along the minus strand of JACRIM010000034.1, from coordinate 69,856 downwards.
TCTCCGACGCGAATGCCCGTTCGCCTCTACGATTTGTAAAAAAAACTACCCCCCACAAAAAACCACAAAAACCTGGCTGGCGGCCACAAAAACGCACAAACCGTTTGTGCGGTTTTTGTGCCGGGTGCCGTCGTTGGACGATGGAAGATCGATGTTTAGTTTGACACATTGGCACACCATTGCTGTCTTCGCTTTTTTTTCACTTACACCTATCAATCTTGCTCAGTGTTTCAGCCGGGCGGTGAAATGTGGTATGTCACTGTGAGAGCATGAGTTACGAGCGTTGGGTGCCGTCGAACGATTTAACGAGAGAATCTAATCTGTAGTATTGCAGGGTCGAGTGATGACGCGATGATTGACTTAGACGGGTAGTGAACAACTCGCCCTCATTGTCTCAGCCTATGCCTGCTTGGCATCTGAGCCAATTACTTCAAATAAACTGCTGTGCCATCGGATGTCGGGCCGAGGTAAGTTATGTTTGGCGATCCAATCTGAGTAGTCTTGGTAGATCACCGCCGCAATATTGCCAACATGGTTGAGAGTCATGTGCAAAGACATGTTGAGTGAATAAACAACTTGCTCGCGCGGCTCGTGGTCGATTAGATTTAAGAACTGTTTTCGTTTCTTGTCCTTAGCTTTCGGCGTCTTGTGCATCAGCCCCGCGCCGTAAATGAATGCCTCGAACAACTCGCGTACAGAATAGGAAGTAAGCATCGGAAACGATTTCTTGTCGAGTGCAGTCTTGAACCTGCCCTTTTCTATCTCGATCCAACCATGACGCAGAGGGCAGGCGATGAATCTTAGATAGCGTGTGACAGCGTCAGAAAGCAACGCGTCCTTTTTCATTGTAAGTTGGCGAAAATAAACCGCCGCAAATACGAAGTCATCAAACTCAGGAAAGTTGGATTCAGTAACAACCGATCCTTGCGTCGTGAATGATATTTCAGATTTCGCCCATCGAGAACTTGCTATTTGATCATGCGCCTGCAAGAAATGGGCGATCATGTCGGAGTCCCTTTGAGACCACTTCGACCGATTCTTCATGGGCGCGGGTCCATATCGAAGTACGGAGTGCTTGTCACCAATTATTATTGCAGGGATCGACATGCTTGCCCCACGATGGCTGAGTCGTGCTACATCTTCTGAACGTGCTGCTCGTCGAGGATTTCCTGAACTGTGATGAGCTTGATAATCCGGCCGGACTTCTTATGGAACGCGGCGCACTCTCGTTCGGCATCCGATGAAAAACCAAAGGCAACGAAAAAGCCGCGCTGGCGATCCTCGCGGGCCATAACCGCCTCGAACTGGTCGATGTCGGGTCTGCCCACCTTGTCCATCTGCTTGACCTGAATGGGGAACCAGTCCTCGGCGAACATGCTGTCGGTGTGGCCCTTCTTGCCTTTGGCCGCCGCCTCGGCGGGCTTGGTGCCGACGGGATAGATGCGGCCGTCGATGCCCATGTCGCCGACCTGCACCTTATTGGGGATGCCGCCGAGTGCGATGACGGCCCAGTTCTCGAACTCGAAGGGCGGGATGGCCTTGAGCTTCTGAATGGTCCACGGCAGGTCGCGGACGATGAACGAATTGACGTCGTGGGCGCGGTGGCCCGGCTCGCTCTCGCGCATCTTGCAGACGTCTTTCAGGCGCTTGGCCATGACGCGGCAGGCGGTGGGGGAGATGTCGATGCCGATCCACTGACGGCCGAGATTCTGCGCGGCGACGAGGGCGGTACCGCAGCCGCAGAAGGCGTCGAGGATGATGTCGTTGGGGTTGCTGCTGGCGTTGATGATGCGGTCCAGGAGTTCCAGCGGCTTTTGCGTAGGATAACCCAAGGCTTCGTTTGCCTGCGAGTTTAGCGGCAACACGTCGTCCCAAAAGGTCCCTATGGCAATTCCTTGGACTTCGTCTAAGTACCGCTTGTATCGAGGGACAGCGCCTGGGCTTGGCTGGACAATTCGTCCTTCTTTGACGAGGCCAAGCATCTTTTCCTTGTTGTACCGCCACGCTCGGGTGACACCCATCAGTTCATAGGTGGGATGCCCTCGCGTCCCGCCGCCAGGCGCAGTCAGGTTGTCAAGCATGTACCTGCGACCGTCTTCGTCTTGCGCTCGGTACTTGCTATCTACATACTCCTGCGTGTATGCCCTAAACGGTTGATTGAACACTGCAGAGCGTGGATCGGGTTGATACACAAAGATGCTGTCGTGGATTCTTGGCCAGTTCGTCGCCCCTTGGCGATAATCGCTTTTCGTGGTGGTCCGCTTCCAGACTATTTCCGACGAGAAATGGTTTTCACCGAAGATCTGATCGAGCATCACCTTGACGTAGTGACTCGCGTGCCAGTCGCAGTGGTAGTAGAAACTCCCCGTGGGCTTGAGAACCCGCGCGAGTTGCTGGCAGCGCGGCCGCATGTAGTCGATGTAGGCCTGCGTGCTGGCGTGGCGGTCCTCAAAGGCCCGCTTCTCCTTGGTCTCGCCCCAGAAGACCTCGTAGTTGCGGTTGCTGTTGAAGGGCGGGTCGATGTAGACCAGATCGATGCAGCTATCGGGCAGCCCGGCCAACTGCTCCAGATTGTCGCCGCAGTAGATGACGCGGGTATCGATCAGAGCCGATGGGCGACGCGGTGAACCCACTACAGGTTTCTTTTTAGATGCTCGCTTAGCCATTCGCGGCAGAGTATGGGTGAATTGCCGCCTCGTCAACGGTTATGATTTTGTTTGGGAGCCACTGCCTGCGGGAATCCCCTACTCGCGCCCGTAGTGGGCCAATTTCCACTGGCGGCGGAGGTCCTTGTCGGCCAGCTTGTCGCAGACCAGTTGGTGGATGGTCCGCCAGGTCGACTTCCAGGCGGACGTGGTGCGGCCGGGGCCGGAGAGGTAGCTCTTCAGGAAGCGTAGCTTGTCCGTTCGCGTGCAGGCGGCGCTGTGCAGCAGGCTGGCGCAGAGGCGGACGACGGCCCGGAGGCGCTGCGTTTCGCGCGGGCGGCGGGCGTGGGAGATGCCGTCCATATCGATGAAGGTCAGCATCGGCTCGCCGGCAAACGGTGGCGCCCACGACACGAGCAGATTGGGCGCCTTGAAGTCGCGATGCGAAAAGCCGCGGTCGTGGAAGGTCTTCACGGTGCGCACGACGGCGGCGATGAGGCGATCCTTGACGGCCCGCTGACGATCCCGCGGAAGCTCGGCGATATCGCGGGTGAGAAAGGTCTCCAGATCCACCGCGCCGTCGATGAACTCGGTGAGCAGGATCGAATCGAGCAGAACCCATCGAAACAGCCGACGCTCAATGATCGCCATCGGCTGGGCCGTGGCGAGGTCGCGGTTGCGGAGCATGTTGGCGATCCGCCAGGCGCGCTGATTCCGCGAAGGGCCGAAGCGCTGCGTCAATTTCTTCCATGCGTTGCGGGCCAGCGGTCGCTTGGCGATGACCTTCACCGGCGGGTTCGTCGGCAGGGTGATTTCGCAGACTGTCGCGGTGTGAGAATCTTTGAGCAGCTTGTGCCGCGCCGGGTCGACCAACGACAGCGGATCGGCCAGCCATTCTTTCCATTGCTTCTTGGTGTAATCAAGCTTCGAGGCGGAAGCGGCGGCGGCCGGATGCTTGCAGGAGAGCAAAACGTGGCCGCGCCAGCCGGACGCGGGCTTGATGCGGGCAAAGTAGCGGCTGTTCCTGACGACGCGGCGATCGCGCTTCGACCAGAGCGCGGCGGCGTGTCGCCCGGCCTGGGCCTGCAACTCGGCAATAAGCCGGCCGGGTTCGAGGTGAAGGTCTTGTGCGAAGGGGCTTGCGAGGGCGTATTCGCGCCGATAGGTGGCGTAGTCGACGAGGAATCGGCGGCGCTGGGCGCGCGAGGCATGGGAGCGGAACCACTGGTTGAGCTGCGCGAGGTTTTTCACGGCCTGGCGCTGCGTGACCGTCGCGGCGATGTGGACCTTGTGCAGATCGACAAAGAGCGCCTCGCAGCGCGGCGATTGCTCGCGCACGAGGATGTTGCCGGGGTGCATGTCGCCATGCTGGAAGCCGCACTGATGCGAGCGGGCGATCAGCCGGGCCAGCGAATCGGTGAGCAGGCGGGCCTTGGCACGATCATCGCGGATGGCCATCCAGAAGTCGTTGAGCGGGATGCCGTCGTTGACGGCCTCGGTGATGAGAAGTGATGGTCCGCCGCTGCCGCGCGTGCCGGTCCAGGCCGTGGCGACCGGGACAACCGTGGCAATGCCGTGGGCCGAGCCGTAGCGGCCGACCTCCCACTCGCAGAGGGCGATAGGCCCGCGAACGAGGAGCTTGGCCTTGGCGACCCAGCCGTTGGGGTGGTAGAGCTTGGCGAAGTAATCCCTGCCGCGACACCGGACGCGCCAGACATCGCGCTGGCTGTTGCGCTTCACGAGGGTGCAGTTCGGGCCTTCGGTCAGGTTGAACCAGTCGAGATCGGAACTATTGAGGGCGTCGTAATGCGTGGAGGCAATGCACCACTGGTACTCACCGCGCACTTCCTCGCGGATGGTGAGCGGTTCGCGGGGTGTCGATTCAAGGCGCGCAACAGTGCTGGAAGTCGTCACGGATGTCGGGGTCCCTGTTGTCGTGCGAGATCCTCTCAGCATCGGCACCGTGGAGGGATCGCCGGCGAGGCGATCGGCATGGCCGATTTGCGTCTGAGAAGCGACATCTATTGTAGTCGAAGCCGGTCGGCTTTTCAATCGCTAAACCATCCTTTGTTCCACACCGCCCTTCCCGCTGAATACTTTATCGACAAAACGCGGCGATGCGATAACGTCGGTTTGGGCGGGCAAAAGGTCACGAACACGAGGCCGGTGCCGCGGTGGGGACTATTTTCCGGTATCGCGATCCTGCTTGGCGCGTTTCTCGGCACGGTGGCGGAGCATGGCCTGAATAAACTCATCAATGTCTCCATCGAGGACGCGCTGCGGATTGCCGGTTTCGATGCCCGTGCGAAGGTCTTTGACGCGCGGATCGTCCAGCACGTAGTTGCGAATCTGGTTGCCCCAGGCGATTTCGCCCTTCTCGCTGTGCAGCTTGGCCAGTTCGCTGTCACGCTTGGCCTGCTCGATCTGTTCCAGCTTGGATTGCAACATGCTCATGGCCTGGCGTTTGTTCTGTTGCTGGCTGCGCTCATTCACACACTCGACGACCACGCCGGTCGGGATGTGTTTGATGCGGACGGCGGTGGCGACCTTGTTCACGTTCTGCCCGCCCGCGCCGCTGGCACGCCGGAAAAAGACGATGTCGAGGTCCTTCTCGGGCAACTCGATTTCGTTGTCCGGGAAGACGGGAAGCACATCGACGGCGGCGAAGCTCGTCTGACGTTTGCCCTGGGCGTTGAACGGGCTGATCCGCACAAGGCGATGCACGCCCATCTCGCAGCTCATGTAGCCGTAGGCATACGGGCCTTTGACGAGCAGGCTGATCGACTGGATGCCGGCTTCTTCGCCATCTTTTCGGGAGAGTTCCTCGAGGCTGTACTTATTCTTTTCAAAATAGCGAAGGTACATCCGAAGCAGCATGTCGGCCCAGTCGCATGCCTCGGTGCCGCCAGCGCCGGCCTGAATATTGAAATAGCAGTCGCGGCTGTCGTTCGGATTCGAGAGCAGCGCCATCAGCGCGACGCGATCGACTTCGGGAATGAGGGCCAATCGCTCGCGATCGGCCTCCTCGCGCGTCGAGGCGTCGTTCTCTGCCTCAGCCAACTCTGAGAGGACGGCGGCATCCTCGGCGCGGCGGATGACGGCCTCAATCGGATCGACGATGGCCTTGAGCGTTTTGAATTCTGCGATAACGGCTTGCGCGGAATCTCCGCTGTCCCAGAAGCCGGGCTTGGCCATCTGGGCCTCTTTTTCCTTCAGGAGTTCCTTTTTTCGTGGGAAGTCAAAGAGAGTCCCGGATGGCATTGAGCCGGGCGGAAAGTTCTTCGAGCGTTGCGGTTCCATCGGGAAGAGGCATGTGCGGTACTCCGTTTCGCGATATCTAACTATAATCGCGTCAACCGGAGTCGCCAACCGCAGGAAATGGAGATTATTTCTTGATGAATCATCCCGCCGCATCACGCAGGCCTTCCCGATTCTTGATTTTCGTGGTCGCAGCATCGGCGATCATCGCGGGCGGGCGAATTGTTCGGATGCAGCAGCCGACGCGGTTGCGATGCGGACCGATGGTGCAAATGCCGGAGCCGGGGCGAGTTTCGATTTCATGGCACGTCGGCTCGGTGTCGGGCGGCAAGGTGGAATTGGTTTCAGCGAACGGACGACAGGAGCAACGGGCCGATCAGGACGGTGATCGATTCGAAGCGAGCTTCGCGGAATTCAAGCCGGGATCGACATATTCGTACGAGGTAAAGAGTGCAGGGCTTTTCGGTGCGACGCTTGCAGGGCCGGTCGAGATCAAAGCCCCCCCGACGCCGGGGACACCGTTTCGATTTCTCGCGTTCGGCGACTCGGGCAACGGCAGCAACACGCAGGCCGATCTGGCGAAATTGATGGTCGCTGCGAAACCCGATCTGATCATTCATACCGGCGACCTCATTTATCCGAGCGGCAAGATCGAGGATTACCCGACGAATTTTTTCGAGCCGTACGCCGAGTTGATTCGCCGAATCCCGTTCATGCCGAGCCTCGGCAATCACGACTGCGCGACGGAGCATGGGAAGGCGTTCATGTCGATATTCGAGCTGCCGCGAAACGGCCCGCCGGGGATCGAGCCGGAGCGAAACTACTGGTTCACCTTTGGTGATGCGTTGTTCGTCGGGCTTGATTCAAATCCGCCGGAGGAGGAGGGCACGATCACGAACAAGCAACGCAGCGAGATCGTCGCGCCATGGCTGCGCAAGGTGCTGACGGAGAGCAAGGCGCGGTGGAAGTTTCTTTATTACCACCATCCGTTCTACACCGGGAGCGAGCACCCCGAGTCCGGCGGCGAGCACATGAAGAACGCGTTTCTAAAGGTGTACGACGAGTGCGGGGTTGATATGGTGTTTTGCGGGCACAACCACTTGTACGAACGCACCGCGCCGATGCGCGGGGACAAGGCCGTCGGCGAGGGACAGGGCACGGTGTACATCACGACGGGCGCGGCCGGAGCGAATCGGTACAAGGAATCGGCAACGCCGCCGGGCTATATCCGCGTGCATAACGACGCGAAATTCAGCTTCACGCAGGTGGACCTCTCGGCGGAGAAGCTCGAACTCAGGCAGATCAGCGAGGACGGCGGTGTCATTGACACGTACGTCATCACCAAGACGCGCTAGGGGATCAATAATTCGTAACGCTAACTTGAGCCTTTGACGGCGTGCTTGTAATGGGCATCGAAGTCGGCCGCGTACTTGCCGGCGAGTTCTTCCTCGTTCTCCACGATCAGGATGTTCTCGGCGTTTTTCTCCTCGGCGGCTTTTGTGTAGTTGTAGGAGCCGGTGATCACGGTGCGGCCGTCGAGGATGAGCACTTTGTTGTTGTTGACCTCGTGTTCGCGGTCGAAGCGCACATCGACACCGGCGCGGCGCAGCGTGGGCCAGCGGCCGTAGGTCATTTTCTCCTGCGACTTGTCGAGGATCAGTTGAACCGACACGCCGCGTTTGTGGGCGGCGATGAGCGCGTCGGCGATTGGTTTGGAGGTGAAGTAGTGAATCTGGCCGCGTATGGATTTGTCGGCGGTTTGGATTTCCTCCACGATGCGGCTCTCGCAGCCGCCGCCCGGCGAAAAGCAGGCGTCGATATGCAGAGTGGATTTCGAAGCTCGCGGCGGGCGAGCATCCGTGGTGAGCGTCCACATGCATAGAAGCAGACCAACGGCGAGTGCGAACGCGACGTGATGTGAAACGGTTCCTTTCGGGTGCGATGACATTTCTGGCCCTCAAAAAAAGCCCTGTGTGCCCCCGCCGAGTATTTCAGCAGAAGCACACAGGGTAATTCAAGTGATTTCGCAGTAAGGTGCGAGATTACTTTTTCTTGGAAGGGCCGAGGATCGCATCCTTGCAGGCCTTGGCGACGCGGAACTTCACGACCTTCTTGGCCGGGATCTTGATCGCTTCGCCGGTGGCGGGGTTGCGACCCATGCGGGCCTTGCGGTTCACAAGGACCAGCTTGCCCAGGCCGGGCAGCGTGAAGCTGTTCTTGGCTTCCTTGTAGGCCGTCGCGACCAGCATGTCCATGAATTGGACGACCTGGCCGCGGGTCATTTCGTTTTTCTCGGCGAGGAGTCGAATCAGTTGCGTCTTGCTCATTCCACTAGCCATGTTTTCTCCTATGAATAAAGGGTTGTTGGAATTTCATGTTCAACGTCCGGCGACCCGGAGGCCTACAAAATAGCAGAGAAACCGAAGGAATCAATGGGGCGGTGGCGACGAGTTGTAAAAAAATCCCGTATTCATGCGGGTCGGCCGGTCCGGCTTGCCGGGTCCGGTCGGGTGACATAGCCTGCCAGGGTGACGAATCAGGCATGTGACTTTTGCAGGCCAACCCCCCGATGGAGAGGCATTTCATGACCGAGACAATCCGCCAAACGAGCCTACCAGGACTAACGCCGAAACGCGGCAAGGTTCGTGATGTCTATGACTTAGGCGATCGCCTGCTTCTCGTGGCCACGGACCGGTTGAGCGCTTTTGACTGCGTTTTGCCGGACCCTATTCCATTGAAAGGGCACGTCTTGACGGGCCTTTCGGCCTTTTGGTTTGGCCTGTTTTCACAGGAGATTCGACACCATTTGATCGACGTGGTCACGAACCGGGCACCGGCTGGTTTGGAGGGGGCGGCGGACCAACTTCGAGGTCGGGCCATGGTTTGCCGGAAGGCGGAGGTGGTGCCGATTGAATGCGTGGCCCGGGGGTATCTCGCCGGAAGCGGTTGGAAAGAGTACCAAGCGAACGGGACAGTGTGCGGTATTTCGCTGCCCAAGGGGCTACGCTTATGCGACAAATTGCCTGCGCCGATCTTCACGCCGGCGACCAAGGCGGAGACGGGGCACGATGAGAACATTTCATTTGATGAGGCGTGTCGCATCGTCGGCGGCGACGTGATGGAAGAACTGCGCGAGAAGACGCTGCGAATCTACGCCCGGGCATCAGAGTATGCGGCGACGCGCGGCATCATCGTCGCGGATACGAAGTTTGAATTCGGCCGGACAGCGGATGGGTTGATTCTTATCGACGAAGTGCTCACGCCGGACTCCAGCCGATTCTGGCCGGCGGACAAATATTCGCCGGGGCGAGACCAGGAGAGCTTCGATAAGCAGTACGTTCGCAATTATCTTCAACAGCTCTGCGATGAAGGGAAGTGGGACAAGACCGACCCCGCGCCGCGACTGCCGCGTGAGGTGATCGAAGCGACGACGAAACGGTATGTCGAGGCGTATGAGCGGATTACGGGGCGAGCGTTTTCTCAAATTGCCTAACCCGGCCTAACTAGGACAATTACGCGCGGTGAATTCCACGACGACGTTGAGCAATCTGTAGTTCGATTGCATCAATTGCCTGCTGGCTGAGTGGGTTTTGCCTAATACGTCTGAGCCAATCCTTCAGATTAAAACGTGGCTTCACGATGCGCTTAATTGTGTCGCTAAACGACTCGCCCGGCAGCATTGCAGTCTTGAGTCTCAAATATGCAGCACAATCAAGTCTGATTGTCTTGGAGGCCATAGCCCACTCCTGATTCACTGGTCGGATAGTATGAGGAGTATGTCGTCAACGAGTCAACCTCCATCACATGCGGCATACCGCCTCCAACGCGTTCTCGGGCCGGTCAGCGTTGCCTGTGTCGGCATGGGGGCGGCGATTGGGTCGGGGATTTTTGCGACGCCGGGGGAGGCGGCGCGGCATCTGTCGTCATCGTGGACGATTCTCCTCGTGTGGGTCGCGGCGGGCGTGATTACGCTGCTTCAAACGCTTGTCACGGCGGAGTTGGCGACTCGATTTCCAAAGGCCGGCGGGGAGTATCAGTATCTCAAGGAGGCGTACGGCGAGTTCGCGGGGTTCTTCTTCGGTTGGTCGTTCGTCGTATTCATCCTCGGAGGCGGGGCCGGAACCATCGCTGCATTATTTGGAGGCTTTGCAGCAGAGCTGGCAGGGATTGAGTCGGCGTGGGCATCGCCGATGTTTGGCTGCGCGGCCGTCGCGGCAGTGGTGATCGTCAACGCGGCGGGGCTTCGTGCCGGGGCCGTGACGCAGAACACGCTCACAATCGCAAAGGTGGCGGCGCTGGTCGGCATCGCGGCGGGCGCGATTGTCATTGCCGGGCGGTGGACGCCTGCACCGAACGAGGGAACGGCGGCAGCGACGGGCGAAGGATGGATGTCGGCGTTTTTCATGGCCATGTTGCCGGTGTTTTGGTCGTACACCGGGGCGACAGATTCGGCGAAGCTGGCGGAAGAAACGCGAGACGTCCGCCGAGCCTTGCCGCGGGCGCTGTGCGGGTCGGCGTTGGCGTTGACGGCGGTGTATGTGTTGTACAACTACGCGCTCTTATGTGCCGTGCCGCCCGGGGTGATGGCGGGGAAGCGGAGTGTGCCGTCATTGGTTTTTGAGCGGGCCGGTGTTGGGTATCTTGGGAATCTGCTCCTAGGGATCAGCGCGCTGGTTTGCCTCGGGGCGGTAAGTTCGACCATTCTGGCGAATGTGCGAGTCATGTTTGCGATGGCCCGTGACGGGCTGGCGCCGCGGATGTTTGGGCACATGTCGGAGGGGCAATCGCCGATCGCGGCGTTGGTGCTCGGAGGCGCCCTGGCGTGTGCGTTTGTGGTGAACCGGTCGTTCGAGCAAATTCTGCGAATCTACTTCATGGCCAGCACTGTGTTGTTTGGGCTGGCCTATTTAAGTTTGATCGTATTTCGGCGGCGCGAACGAGGCGGTGCTCCATCGACGGACGTGTTTCGATTGCCGGCAGGGCCGTGGATCGCAGGGGGCTTGGTGATTCTCGAAGCCGCGCTCGCGGTGAACATCGTCATGGCCGATTTCCGAAACGGTACGCGGGACAGCCTTTGGACGCTGGCGTTTCTGGCGGCGATGGCGGTGTTTTACGTTGTGTGGAAGCGCATGGGGTGGGGGCGCGCGGAATTGCCCGGCCAATGACCGACTGCTTGTTCAGTTTGGCAGCTTGCTGTGCGTTCCGTCGCACCAGGGCTTGTTGCCGCTTTGGTGGCACTGGCAGACGGCCTTTTTCCCGGCGTCGGGGACATCAACGACCATGGGGACGACGCCGGTGTTCAGCCGGGCGTGGGCACCGTCGCAGTATGGCAACTTCGCGGAGTGGCCGCACTGGCAGTAGGCCTTTTTGCCGGGGGTTTCATCGCAGACGATGGGTTTGTTTCCGTGTTTGACGTCCATTTTTCTCTTCCCTTGGTTCCTTGTTGGAGACACCGCGAACCATAATACCCGATGGCGACGGCACCCGACAGGCGACCGGGTGACCGTCGCGCTCGCCGATTTGGTCGAGTGTGGCACGGAGAAATTAAGGCGTGATTCTGGTATAATTTAATCACGAGCGCCATTGAGCTGATTCGAGGCCGCCACGCCGGGAACGCGGGCTTCCTGGTCCACTGGCACCAGTCTTTCAATGGAACATCCAGTGGAAATAGGGCCTGTCATCGCATTGGCGCAAGGCAACCCTTCGTGATTCTGATTCGAGAAAGCGGAGCTGTGCCATGAAAGACACCAAACGATTGTTCCTGATTGCATCGATGGCAGGTGTAACACTTATGAACGCCGGCGCATTCGCGCAGACCGGGGCATGTTGCCAACAAGATGGTGACTGCATTGATGTCGCCAGCCAGGCCGCCTGCAACCTCATCAACGGTACCTGGCATGGGCTGGGAACCGAATGTTGCACCGTTTCGATTCCGTGCAGGGCTACGTGCGGCGCCTGTTGCAGCCCGAATGGAACTTGCCGCATCGAGAATGAATTCCAGTGTGTCGGCGGCGGGCAGGTATTTCGAGGTCCGGGGACAAATTGCAGCCCCAACCAGTGCGTTCAGCCCGGTGCTTGTTGCCTGCCCTCGGGGACTTGCACCATGTCCGTCATGGTGGGCGGTGCGGATTGCGGCTCGGCCGGCGGCGTCTATCAGGGCGACGGGACAACGTGTTCCCAGACTTCCTGCCCGCAGCCGGGCGCGTGTTGTGCGGCCGACGGAACCTGTTCATTATCATCACAGCTCGGTGGCATGGATTGCACGGGATCAGGTCGAACATATCTCGGCGACGGAACGACATGCTCCGCGGGCACTTGCCTGGGGGGATGTTGCCTTTCGAGCGGATCCTGCCAAATCGCGAGCGCCGCATCGTGCCAGTCATTGGGCGGAGATTTCCTGGGTATCGGCTCACCTTGCGTTCAGGATTCGTGCCTTGGAGCCTGTTGCGAACTAACCGGCGTCTGTTCGATTCGCGTTCGCTCATCGTGCGAATTCGTGGGAGGCGCGTTTCAAGGACCCGGGACCGCGTGCGGACTTCTTGGGTGCAGTGTCGTTTGGGACAATGGACCCTTCGTGACCGGAATCGCAGCCGGGGCATGTAACGGCGAGCAGAGCCTCCTCCAAAACGTGTCAATGTGTCTCAATAATTTTGGCTACAGCGCGGCCGGCGAATCCTCCGCGATGCTAGCGGATGACTTCGTTTTGACCCAACGAACTATGGTCGCGTCACTGGTGCTCTATGCATACGAAACCTTTGCCTCGGCTGTTTCGGTCACAGGAGCATCGGCGACGATTCACTCGGCTCAACCGTCCACGGTGGGGCAACACGCGCTCTATTCGACCGCCACCGTGCTTCAACCCACGGAATTCACCAATGTTTATCGACAGTCGGATGGTGATGCTGGGTGTACGCGCCGGCTTCAAAGAATCGTTCTGAATCTGAATAATATTGCACTCAACTCCGGAACCTATTGGGTGTCGTTTCAGCTTACCGGAGGAGCATTCAGCGGCCCGTTTGTTCCGCCAGTCACCCTTCTTGGGGCACCGGGCAAGCCGGGCGCCAATTCGCTATTCTCATCGTCGGGGGGTGCGTTTCAGCCAGTCGTCGATACGGGGTCGTCGGGATGCTCACCGCCGGTGCCTTCTCCTAATCCACAGGATGTGGTGTTTGCCGTTGAGGGCCGGCTTGATCTCGTCAGGCCATGTTGCAATACAGACGGTTCTTGTTCGATGGTTTTCGAGTCCGCCTGCATGGCAGGAGGCGGCAATCCAGGTCCAATCGGAAGTTCGTGCAACGATCCAGCCGATTTTGATTCGGATGGCGCTCCTGATGTATGCGACTTAGACGACGATGGTGACGGAGTACCTGATGCTGTCGATGTGTGCCCCCGAAACGCCGTTCAACTCGTGACGGATGCGGTAAGCGGCAGACCTTTGGGAGATACAAACGGCGACTGTCTGTTGGATGGCGACGACATCGCCGGATTTGTTCAACAATTGTTGGCAGGCAATTGACTCATCGAGTGGACGGCGCGCAGACTTCGCCGAGTCCGTCGACGCGGGCAGCAATCGTAACCACCGGTACGGCTAATGGGGGATTATGACAAGATCGCGCCGGTCTTTTGCTTGATTCCCTTGAGGCGCATTTTGAGTTCGTCGGGGTTGGGGGCGACTTCGAGGGCGACTTTCAGATCGAGATAATCTTCCTGCACGAGGTTGTAGATGGCCTCGGTGAAGTCCTGCATGCCTTCGGCGACGCCGGCCTTCAGCACGGAGGTGATTTCGAAGTCGCGGCCCTCGGCGATGAGCTTTCGGATGATGGGGTTCGTCACCATGATTTCGCAGCACGGGACGCGGCTGCGCTCGGGGTGGATGCTGGGGAGCAGCTTCTGGCAAATGACGGCCTTGAGGTTGAAGACCAAAGACTGTCGGACCTGTGCGCGTTCGTGATCTGGGAAAAGGTCGAGGATGCGCGTCATGGTCTGGGCCGCGCTCGAGGCGTGAATCGTTCCAAGGCACAGGTGACCTGTCTCGGCGGCGTGGATGGCGGCCTCGAAGGTTTCGCGGTCGCGCATTTCACCGACGAGTACGACGTCGGGGTCTTCGCGCATGAGGTACTTCAGGGCGGAGTGGAAGTCCTTCACGTCGATGCCGATCTCGCGTTGATTAATGAATGCCTTGTTGTCCGTGAAGATGTACTCGATGGGGTCTTCAATGGTCACGATGTGGCAGGCGCGATTCTCGTTTATGTGGTTGATCATCGCGGCAATGGTGGTCGATTTTCCGGAACCGGTGATGCCGGCAAGGAGGATCAGGCCCTGATGGTGCTTGGCGATGTCTTTGAGAACTTCTGGAACGTGCAATTGCTCAAAGGTGCGAATGTCCTTCACGACGCGGCGGGCAGCGACGGAGGTCATGCCGCGCTGACGGAAGGCGTTCACACGAAATCTGTCCTGATCAGGAACCTGATGGGCGAAGTCAATGGCGCCGTTATCCATGAAGAACTTTTTCTGGGCGTCCGTCAGCACCTCGAAGACCATCGATTCGATGTCCTCGGTGGAAAGAGGCGTCTCCTGGGATTTACGGATGTCGCCCTTGAGACGAAAGCTGGGGGGTTGGCCGGCCTTGAGGTGGAGGTCGCTGGCACCCATCTTGGTGCAGGCCTTGAAAAGGCGGTTGATGGCGGGGTTCTTGGGCTTGTGTTCGATCTGCTCGACTTCGTGGCAGTCGATGGGCTGTTGCGGTTCTGCGGCAACCTGGTGGGATTCCACGGCGACTCCTTCGCGTAGGGTATGGCTTTGGTGGGTCATTCGGACCCGGGTTCTGGGTCAGGCGAGGCTGGTGTGCTGGGTGGCCGGTCTGCGGCCGAAACTTCCCCTCTCGCCCTCTTGTCCCGCTGGAATGATTGTAGAGGGGTGGGGTGGGGAATCAAGAAGGGGAGGCTTGAGTCCTGAGTCCTGAGTCCTGAGGCTTGAGGAGGTACGGGGCTGGTCCGCAGTTGGGAACTCACAATTCCGGCCCGTCGGGATAGGCCGAGAAATATTCCAAGCAGTTTCGTTAATACCACCTGGGAGTCGGAACAAATCTGTTGGGAGATCGTCCGTCCGGGGCCGCCCCCCCGACGAATCGTACCCATCTTCACTGGGAGTCCTTCCATGATCGCACGTCGCACCCTAATCGCCGTCCTTTCGCTTTCGGTGTTTGCGTCCGCGTTTGCCGTTGTGCGGGCCGAGGCTCCGTCGGCGGATTTGTACAAGGCCTATTTCCTTGAGCGGGAGTCGCGAGACTACGTGGCCGCGCGGAAGCTCTATCAGTCGGCTCTTCGGCAGGATCTGTCGGCCGACGCGAAGCGAGCGGCAAAGGCCGGCGCGGATCGATGCCGCGACCATCTGGCTGCGCAAAACTTTGCCACACTGATGCCGCCGGACGCGGTGGTGTATGCGGACATTACGCGGCCGGGTGAGATTCTGGAAAAACTATGCGGGATGTTGGGGCTGACGACGAACGACATGCAGTCGATTTTGTCGCAGCGGCCGAGCGCGGAGGCCAAGGGGCCGATCCATGTTCCGTCGCACGTGGCGATTAGTCCGGCGGTGTTTGAGTATCTACGGGCGTTTGGCGGCGCGGGTGTTGCACTCACGAACTTCGACCCGGAGGGCGGCAAGGCCCCCACGGGCGTGATGGTGATTCATCATGGCGATGTGGCACTGCTGAAGGGTCTTCTTGAGACGGCGTTCCAGTTTGCACCGACGGCGGAGAAGATCGGCGATCTGCCGACCTTCGGCGCGGAGTTGCCGGAAGTGGGCAAGGTGTGCGGCGTGCTCACCGAGTGTCTGCTTGTTGTCGGCACGGGACGCGACATGGTCGAAGGCGTGGTGGCGAGGCTGACGAGTGATGCACCGTCCCTGGCATCGCGCGATGATCTACAGGAATTGATGAAGCAGCGAACCGGGGCGACGCTGTTTGCCTTCTGCGACATTCAGGGCGTTCTCAAGATCGCAAAAGCGACCATGAGCGAGGGTGACCGGCGCGAGTTTGACGTGGCCAATGGCATCGCCGACCTCGACAGCTTCCGCTGGGCGAGTTTCTCCATGGGCATTCATGAGGGGACGCTGGGGGCACAATTGGCCGTACGACTGGCGGACGATCACCGGAGCATTGCATACAACCTGATGCGGCTGCCGCCGATGACACGGAAGTGTCTTGAATCAGTGCCGGAGAATGCGGCTGGGTTCATCGGGCTGGGGCTGAATCCGGCGCTGGTCAACGCAGCGGTGGATACGGCTCGAAAGAATCAGACCGGCAAGCAGGGCGTGACCGGGTTTGACATCGGTCGCGAGTTCTTCGGAAACATTCAGGAGCTTTGTGCTTTTGTCGTGCCGGGCGAAGGGAAATCGGGCGACGGCGGGCACATTCCGAGCGGTGGCATTGTGTTGGCAGTGAACGACCCGGCTCGGTCGAAGGCGCTGTGGGATCAGCTCTTGTCGATTCCGGGAATCGTGCATGGACACGAGCCCGTCCGGCCGGAACCGACCAAGATCGGCGAGACCGAGGCGACGGCGTATGCGTTGCCGACGGTGGGCAAGGTGTATCTCGCGGAGATGGATGGCTGCGTGGTGCTGACCTCGACGCGGCCGGCGATGAAGGCGTGTGTGGCGGCGCGGACTCGGCAAAAGAATATCCTGCATGATGAGATCATGGGCAAGGTGATCGAGAAGATGCCCAAGGACAGCAGCATCATGATCGCGGTGCATGCGGGCCGCGCGATGGAGGCCGGCGCAGCGCAGGGAAACCCGGGCATGGCGATGGCAGCGGGCCAGACGAAGCAAATGGCGTCGAAGACCGTTTTGTGGGCGGGCCTCGGGCAATCGCCGAACGAAATGACGCTTCGCGTGTCGGTGGCGGGCTTGCCGAACGTGAACGATGCCCTGCGAACGTATGGGCCGATGATCAACACGTTTGCCAATATGGCGATTCAGAAGAGCCAGACCAAGAACGATTCGCGAATCGCCCATCGGCAGGTTTCGCGGAAGCCGGCACCCAAGCACGAGGACGACGAGGAGTCTGAAGACTCCGAAGATCGGAAACCAACATTGGATTGACGAAACACACGACGCTATGCATGATGCGCACTCCTCGCCCAGCATGGAGGCGCGTCATGCGAGTTTCGCGGCTGCCGTATTCCCTTGCGGGACAACTCATCATCGCGGTTCTTGGCGGCGTCATGGCTATCGGCGCGCCGGGGTGCAACGGGTTCACGCTGAATTTGGGCAGCGGCGGCGGACCGCTTACCAACGGCCTGGGTTTTCTCCTTAACACCGACACGACCAGTGAACTTCTCGCGGCGCTGCGAACCGAAGACGGCAACAATGTGTATGTCTTCGGCACGCGCACGCCCGACGGAAACGTCGACGACGTGCAGGCGGCCGTGTTGCAGGATGCCGCGGGCAATGAGTCGAGTGTGAATTTCGACGGCGGACTGCTCAGCAAGGCCAAGGGCGCCGATGGTTCGACCATTGCCGTGACCTATGACGAGCGCACGACGATGAGGCTCCGCGGGCATATGGACATCGTGTTCGCGGGGGCGGACCCGGGGGCGGAGAACCAGCGGGTCGATTTCGATATTGATCTGCAACAGGCACTGGCCGACATCGCGGCACAATTCGAGCAGGCGACGGGTATCGATATTTCCACGTCGCCGCCGCCGCCGAACCCCGGTGGGCGGGAGATTGTCCCGGACGTCGTGGCACGCGTTGGAAAGACGACGGATCAATCGCAACTTATCTACGTCTTCGCTCCGTTCTTTGTGTACGGGTTCGCGAGTCTGGGCTACGTGATGGTGCAAGTGATGGCGGCGTGTATTGAGGCGATGGTGCAGACGATTGTAAACGTGGCGAAGACGGTCATTGTCGCCGCTTTCTCGCCGCTCATTGTAATGGGCGAAATCCTGCGTGGGGCCGTCGGGCTACCACTGACGCCGACGAATCTCGTTATTCAACTCGCGCTTGCCGGAGTACTGGTGCCGCCGCGGCCGTATTTGTGACGCGTTAACAATCAAGAACTGCGCGAATGGTTGTGTCGAGCGCTTCGAACGATGGCGCGGCGACATGCGACATGGCGTTGGACATTTTGTGTAACGATCACTCGCGCCATTTGGCTCTCCATTCGGCAAGCAGCGTGTCGATCCAATTCGCGTCGGGCGATTGAAATGTCAGGTGACCGAGCTTTCGTTCGGGGCGCGGGGCTTTGCCGTACAGATGCAGGTGGGCTTCGGGAACGGCGCAGCATTCGGCCGGTTCAGAAGGCGTGCCAATGATGTTGAGCATCGCGGAGTGGCCGACCGCAGACGTGTCGCCGAGGGGCAGATCGAAGATGGCGCGAATGTGATTGGTGAATTGACTGGTGCGCGCGCCTTCGATGGTCCAGTGGCCGGAGTTGTGGACGCGTGGGGCCATTTCGTTGGCGATGAGGTCGCCGTCTTTCTCGAAGAACTCGATTGCAAGAACACCGACGTAGCTAAGGGCGTCCAGCACGTTTGTCGCGTGGCGTTCGGCTAGGCGTTGCAACGCATCGGACAAATTGGGCGCTGGGGCGCGCGTCCAGCGGAGAATGCCGAGGCGGTGATGGTTTTCGACGAGCGGATAGAAGCGCGTGTCGCCGTTGCGGCGGCGCACGGCGATGATCGAAACTTCGCGGTCGAAGGGAACGAACTTCTCCAATACGAACGATCCGCCGGCGAGTGTTTCCCACGCATGATCGACATCGGCGGGATCGCGCAGGACGAATTGCCCTTTACCGTCGTAACCGAGTCGGCGCGTTTTCATCACAGCGGGCAGGCCGACGGCGGTGGCGGCGGATTTTAGATCGGCGTGCGTATCGACCGCACTCCAGGGCGGAACAGGTACGCCGACGCGTTCGAAAAGGTGTTTCTCGGCGAGGCGGTCCTGGCCGGCATCGAGGGCGGCAGGCGGCGGATAGACGGGGACTCGCTCGTTCAGTCGGCGTGCTGCATCGAGCGGGACGTTTTCGAATTCAAACGTCGCAACGGATAGGCCTTCGGCGAATCGGTCGAGTGTGGTCGAATCGGTGAAGTTGCCGACGTGAAGCTCGCCAACGTGGCCGGCTGGCGCATCGGGATTGGGATCAAGGAATCGAAATCGGAAGCCGAGCGGATAACCGGCCAGGGCGAGCATTCGCCCGAGCTGACCGCCGCCGAGGATGCCCACGAGGCGTGAGGCTTGGGGCTTGAGGCTTGAGGATTCCATATCCACGAATCACCTAAGATCGTGGCCCGCACGGCGGACCCTACAGCCTTCATGTTAATTCACTACCCTGGGATCGGGGTTGGCGAGTACGGACTTGGTCTGGTCGGCGCGAAATAACGACAACGCGGCGGAAATGGTCGAGTGCTTTGCTGCAAGGATGGACGCGGCGAAGAGGGCTGCGTTGATCGCGCCGGATTTGCCGATGGCAAAGGTCGCGACGGGAACGCCGCCGGGCATTTGGACGATGGAGAGCAGCGAGTCGAGACCTTTGAGTGCGTGCGATTCGACCGGCACGCCGAGGACGGGGAGTGCTGTTTTTGCCGCGCACATTCCGGGCAGATGGGCCGCGCCGCCCGCACCGGCGATGATGACCTCGATGCCGCGCGAGGCGGCCGACGATGCGTACTCGAACAGCAGGTCGGGGGTGCGATGAGCCGAAACGACGCGGACCTCATGGGCGACGCCGAGCTTCGTGAGCGTCTGGGCGGCGTGTTCGAGGGTTTCCCAGTCGGATTTGGAACCCATGATGATGCCGACGAGAGGTTGCATTGGTGTGCCCACGTTTGACTATTGCGGCGATCCGGCGAGATGGTAACAGCGCAACGACAGGCATCCAAGCCATCATTGCTGCTTGCCCGATTGCGGTGGCCACGGGACCATACGCCAATGCCAAGACCCCCCTTCTCACCGCCCGGTTCGCTCGAAGACGAGGATTTATCCGGCCCGCCGCCGGACGTGCAATCACCATGGGTGCTGCTGCGCTCTGCCAACAAACATCCGTTCATCTTCAGGCGGATGCTTCGCGAGGTTGACCCGGTGGCGAAGGCCGGGGACGTGGTGAATGTGTATGACAAGTCGGGGCTGGTCTTCGGGCGCGGGATATTTCATCCCAAGTCGCAGATCGCGCTGCGGATGCTGACGCATGGTGATGTGCCGGTGGACGATGCGTTCTGGTCGCAGGCGATTCGCCGGGCCGTGGAGTTTCGCAAGCAGATGCGGCTCGACGAGGTGACGGACGCGTATCGCGTTGTCCATGCCGAGGGCGACGGGTTGTCGGGGTTGATCGTCGAGCGATACGCCGATCATTTGGTGTTCGAGTTTTTCTCGCTGGGCATGTATCAACGGCGCGACATGCTGGCCGCGCATCTCATGCGAGAGCTGGGCACGCCAACAAGCCTCGATCGACCTAAATTGACGGATCTGACGTGGCAGGTCGTGTTGCGGGCCGACAATCAGATCGAGCAGATCGAAGGGTTCAAGATTCCGACGTCGGCCAAGGCGGCGCAGCGCGGGGCGACGCCGCTTGGGCCTAGGGCGGCCGTGAGCAACACGCTGACGATCCGCGAGCATGGGATACGCTATCGCGTCGACGCGGCGGGCGGGCACAAGACGGGATTCTTCTGCGACCAGCGGGACAATCGCAAACGATTCGCGGAGTTGTGCAAGGGTTCAACCGTACTCGATCTGTGCTGCTACACCGGTGGATTTGGAATCTGTGCGAAGGTGCTCGGTGAAGCAAAAGAAGTGACGAGCGTCGATCTGGATGAGGCGGCGTTGGTCGTGGCGAAGGAGAATGTGAACCTCAATAACGCCCGGGTCAGCCTCGTTCACAGTGATGCGTTCATTTATCTGCGGCAGATGCTGGCGAACGGGCGGCAGTTTGACGCGGTGGTGCTTGATCCGCCGAAGTTTGTGAGAGACCGCGAGGAGATGGAAGACGGGCTGCGAAGGTATCACGATCTTAATTCACTGGCGATGCAGATCGTGCGGCCGGGCGGGTATCTGTTGACATGCAGTTGCAGCGGGCTGGTGGGCGTAGAGGCGTTTACCGAGACGGTGCAGCGGGCGACGAGGCCGGCACGACGGAGTCTGCAGATGTTCGCCCAGAGCGGCGCGGCGGCGGATCATCCGGTGATGCTGACCTGCCCGGAGTCGGCGTATCTGAAGGCGCTGTGGTTTCGGGTGATGTAGAACAGGGTTTTTGTACTACTTCGCCGTCCACTTGTACGCCGTCATCGCATTCAATTCGCGGATAAAAAGCTCGTCGCCACAGACGGCGAGGTGGCCCCATGTTTCCGATTTTCCAATCTCCCGTCGGTCGATCAGTTTGAACTCGTTCGGGTCGGCCTGGATCAGCAGCAGTTCGCCGCGTTCGTCGAGCGCGAGAATCTTGTCGCCCTTCACGGCCATGCTCCAGTATTCGCCAAAAGGGGTGGAGGTCCATGTGGTACGGCCGGTTTTCAGGTCGATGCAGCAGAATCGCTGATTTCGCATGTGCAGATAGACATGGTCGCCGATGATCACGGGCGAGGACATGTTGCCCTGCTTCTTGCTGGACCAGAGTTCCTCGATCGCCCCGGCATCGCCCTTGTCGCTGAATTTGAAGAGGTGGGTGCGACCGCCATAGGCGCTGGTCAGAACGCTGTCCCCATACACCGTCGGCGTCACGATGTTCATGCCGCGAAAAGACGGGATTTCCTGGGACCAGAGTACTTTGCCGGTCTCGGAATCAAGTCCGGCGAGTTTTTCCCGTGTTTGGACGACGATCTGATCGCGGCCGTCCAGTTTCGCCGACATCACGGATGAAAACGCGCTTCCGTACATGCCGCCCGCGTCGGCCATGGAACGCCAGACGGTCTCGCCGGTTTTCTTGTTCAAGCGATGCACGGCGGCACCAGCCTGCACATACAGCGCGTCGCCCACAATCAAGGGGGAGCTGACGAAGCCGAATGCGGGCAGTTCGGTCTTACAGCGATTCACGAAGTCGACACGCCAACGTTCGGAGCCATCCCTGGCATTGAGACAGACGAGCACATCGCGAATGCCGCCGACATAGAGCGAATCCTCATCGGCCGCGGGCGTCGAACGGATCCAGTCACCGCGGCTCTTGGCGAAGAAGGGCACGTTCATCGATCCTTCCCATGAGACGCGCCAGAGTTCTTTTCCTGTGGCGCGGTCGAGAGCGCGGACCCACTCGGTTCTTTTGTCCTTGGTCTCGGTCACGAAGACGCGGTCGGCGGTCACGATGGGTCCGGAGTAGCTGGGGCCAAGCGGTACGCGCCAACGCTCGGCGATGCCTTTTAGATCGCCAGGCCAGGCTGGGCCTTCGACTTTGCAATCACGCGTTGGGCCGCGCCATTGTCGCCAGTCGTTGGCCGGCTGGCCGGCCAGCACCGCGACACCCTGAAAACAGGCGAAAAATGAAAATACTTGCAGGACGCATCTGTTGGAATTGAGGCTCAAGGGCGGGTTCTCCGAAAAAGTCGGCCAAGCGGATTTCAGGATGCCGTCGATCACTTGCACAGGATGTTAGTCGTGACGCGGGAGGAATTAAGACGTGAATGGTTTGTTGGCTTAAGTGAGGACGGGCGCCGCCGGACGAACAGATACGAATCGTTCACACGACCATTCGGATCCATAAGCCCTGCTCGCCGTAACCTCTTCCAAATATGTAATTTGGAATCAGGCGAGAAAATGAACGGGCGAATTCGGCCTGCGACACCGGGGCAAATCGTTCAGCGGAGGGCGGCTGGTTTTATTTTTTCTTCCGGGACTTTTTGACGACTTTTTTTGCATTCTTTTTGGACGAGGCAGAGTCGGCCGCCTTCCCCGGCGGACCCTTGGTCTTGCGCTGGGAGTTCGCGAGCATGGACTTTTCGTAATAGGCGATCCATTGCTTGACACTCGTCCGACGAAACATGTCGGCGATGATGTTGAGCGGCAGGTCATCGAGCTTCTTGAAGCGGATGCAGCACTTGCCCATGTCTAGTTTTTTGCCGGTCTTGGCCCAGGCAGCGCGGAAACGCTTTTCCTCGTCGCTGTTTGAGTACAAGCTCATGACGTAAAGCGACATGTGGTTCTTTTGCGAGGCCAGGCCCGCGAAGGGCAGGGGCTGGCGCGGGTCGCAGTGATAGCCATTGGGATAGATGCGGTGCGGGACGTAGTAGCCGATCATGCCGTAGGTCATGCCCTCCTCGAAGTCTTTGTCCAAGTTCTTGAGGATGACGTCGCGCACGGCGGAGACGGCAGCGCGACGGTCGGCGGGGAGCTCGGCGAGGTACTCTTTGACGGTGGTGGCTTTGCTTTGCATGGGGGGCATTATACCGATGGGTAAGGTGTGGCAATGCCGACGGAGGGGAAATAAAATTTGAGCGAGGACGGGAGGTCGGCAAGGATGCCGATCCGCCCGTTCGGCACGTCACGTTTTGATTGGATTTGTCGTTTTTTCGATTCGTGGTCATGCCCTATACTTCAATCGAACCCTAAATGCGGCTGCAGCACGTATATGCAACTTGCTCAAACAACGAATCGCTCTTGATCGGCGTCAAGATGAAGATCCCACATCCGATACCCTATCAAGGAAGCAAACGTTGGCTGGCAGCCACGATCTGTGAATTGATCCCACCCAATACAAATCGACTGTTCGAGCCATTTGCAGGTTCAGCGGCCGTCACCTTGGCTGCGGCGGCACGAGGTTCCGCTGAACGCTTTGTGCTCAATGACGTTCACGCCCCATTGATGGAGTTGTGGCGGGCCATTAGTGAGCGCCCTGCAGAATTAGCAGATCAATATGAGCGTCTGTGGAATGACCAACGTGGTCGTGAGCAGCTGTTTTTCAACGAAGTACGCGCCGAATTCAATAAATCGCACGATCCTGCGTATTTCCTTTATTTGCTCGCGCGGTGTGTCAAGGCAGCTATTCGTTACAACACAAAGGGCGAGTTCAACAACAGCCCTGACAATCGCCGGCTAGGGGCCAACCCAGCGACCATGCGACGGAACATTCTCGAGGCGGCGCGGCTACTACGCGATAAGACGCAAATCCGTTGCGGTGATTACCTCGAATCGTTGAAGGATGCGCGGGAAGAGGATGTGATCTTCATGGATCCTCCATATCAAGGGGTGAGCAAGGAACGTGATGCACGATATGTGAGGGGGCTGGCCTTTGATGACTTCTGTGAAGGCCTGAAGCAACTCGCGCATCGAAAGCTCTCGTTCATCATTAGCTACGATGGTCGAACGGGGGATCGTGAGCATGGCAAACTGCTCCCGGCGAGCCTTGGATTGGAGCGAATTGAGGTACTCGCCGGCCGATCGACCCAGGAAACTCTGCTGGGGCGACGCTCGGAGACTTATGAATCCATCTACCTTTCTTCGTCGCTTTTAGCGCGACTCGACTCCACTCCGCGTACGGCATTTGAGAATGCGGTCAATCGTGGCCAACTCTCGTTGTTTGAGGGTGTTCATTGAGCACACCGACCAATTACCCCTCAGAGTTTCTCGCCCTCCTCGCCAAGATCACAAACCGGCGAGCGAAAATCGTGGTGCAGCACATCCTTCGCCACGGTCAGGTTACCACGGAAGAGCTTGAAGATACGTATGGTTACAGCCATCCCCCTCGGGCCGTACAGGATGTTAAGGACCAGGGAATCCCCATCGTCCGAATTAAGGTGAAAAACTCGTCGGGACGAACCATTGCAGCATATCGATTCGGGAATCCGGCCGACGTCAAGCTTGATCGCATTGGTGGCAGGAAGGCGTTTCCTAAGGGATTCAAAGAATCTCTATCGGGCAAGGGACGACCGAAGTGCGAGATATGTTCGACGCCTTTTGAATTGCGATACTTGCAAATTGATCATCGTGTCCCCTATGAAATCGCAGGCGAGGGGGACATGGCCGACCGAGCCCCGCGCGACTACATGTTGCTTTGCGCATCCTGTCAGCGTGCCAAATCATGGTCCTGCGAGCATTGTGAGAATTGGCAAAAGGGGCGACTCGCGGACATCTGCGAACGATGCTATTGGGCCACGCCGGATACTCATGAACACATCGCACTCAAAGAAATTCGCAGGCTCGATATTGTCTGGCTCGGGTCTAAGGAAATCCGCGAACACTCGCGATTGAAGGCGCTTGCCAAAGGGGCCAAGCTGGCGCTGCCGTTATATGCCAAAGCTGCATTGACGGATCACATACGATTGAGAGCACGCAGGCGAACGGATTGAGGATTGGAGCCGGTGCCTTACAATGCCGGAAAGAATACGGAAATAACACTATGGCCACGATGCCGCAATTTGCCCCGACCCGACTCGAGCGTGAGGACGTTGGCGGGGATCTCTGGACACTGAACTTCGGCCCGCAGCACCCGGCGACGCATACTACGCTGCGACTCGTCCTGGAGCTGGACGGCGAGACCATCGTCGGATGCACGCCGCACATCGGTTATCTGCACAGCGGGTTTGAGAAGCTCGGCGAGCACCTGAACTACAACCAATACGTGGTCGTCACGGATCGGATGAACTACATCAGCCCGATGGCGAACAACATCGCGTGGCACCATGCCTGCGAAAAGCTGTTCGGCATCGAACTGACGCCGCGGTGCAAAGCGATTCGCACGATCATCGCGGAATTGGCCCGCATTCAAGATCATCTGCTCTGCGTGGGGTGCGCGGGGCTGGACCTTGGCGGCTTCACCGCGTTCCTGTATGCGTTCAACGAACGCGAGCACATCTACGATCTTTTCGAGGAGATCTGCGGGGCGCGGTTCACGACGAGCTACACGCGCGTCGGCGGGTTGATGTACGACATGCCGCCGGAGTGGCCGGATCATGTGAAGGCGTTTCTGAAGCGGCTGCCGCAGGCGCTGGGCGATTTCGAATCCCTGCTGACACGAAACCGCATTTTTATTGAGCGCGTCAAGGGCATCGGCGTGCTAAATCACGATGACGCGATCCAATGGAGTTGGACGGGGCCGCTGGCGCGGTCGTGCGGCGTGAAGCGCGACCTTCGCAAGGATGAGCCGTACTTGTGCTATGCCGACAATTGGGACGGCAAGGGATCGAGCGGCGTGCAGTTCAAGGTCCCGATTTCGACGAACGGTGATGTCTATGACCGCTATCTTGTGCGGCTCGTGGAGATGCAGGAATCGATCAAGATTATCAAACAACTTATCGATAACGTGCCGTCCGGGCCGTTCAACGTGTTGCCGGATGACAAGAAGACGCTGCCGGACAAGCGCGAGGTGTATTTCTCCATCGAGGGCCTGATCCACCATTTCGAAACGATCATGACGAATCGCGGATTTGAGCCGCCGGTGGGCGAGGCGTATGGCGCGAATGAAACGGCGAATGGTGAGCTTGGTTTCTACCTCGCCAGCGACGGCGGGAATATGCCGTATCGGGCGCGGTGCCGGCCGCCGAGCTTCATAAACTATCAGGTCTTTACGAAGCTGATCCTCGGGCATTGCATTAGTGATGTGGTGGCGGTGCTGGGGAGTTTGAACATTATTGCGGCGGAGCTGGATCGATAATGTTTGACGGCGTCTCAACACTCTATCCAAGCGTGCTATAATTGGCTGATGCGTATTGGGAATAGGCTTTTATGACTACCCGCGCCGCGGACATACTTCAAAACGCCATGTCGCTCACCGAAGCCGAACGAGTCGAGTTGGCGGCGCGGCTATTGGATAGCCTCGACAGCAACACTCCATCGGCACAGGAAGAATGGGATCGTGAGATCGAACGTCGTCTTGCCCAGATCGACGGCAACCACGTGCAGCCTATTTCATGGACCGACGCTCGGCGACAAATCGAGCTCCCGCGGTCGTGACCTCCAAATCCATTGAATTCCACCCGTCCGCGATTGAAGAGGCTCGTGAAGCCCGGCTTTGGTACTTTGCGCGAAGCGAGCGGGCAGCAACACAGTTCATGCGATCACTCGATGAAGCGATTTTTCGCCTTGCAGAATCGCCGAGCCGATTTCCCGTATACAAGTTGGGTACTCGACGCGTCCTGCTCCGGGGATTTCCATTCATACTGTACTACCGAGAAGTTGGTGAAACGATTCAAGTCGTCGCAGTGGCGCACGCCAAACGCAGGCCCGGCTACTGGCAAAGTCGAACGCTCTAAATCGGCGGACTGACCAGTTTACAGGTGTACTCCATCATTGCGCCGGCACGGTGGCAACCGCGATTCGTTCCGCTAAACTGAACGAACTGGATTATCGCATAGCCCACTCGGCGACTGATGTGATCGGTCATTGGAGCGAGGCGGATGGAGTTCCCAGCATGGCATGGCAAACGATTGATCGACTGACGCCGGTGGTGGACGAGAAGGCGCCGCCGGTGCTGAGCGAGGCGGTGCGGGAGAAGATTCGGTCGTTCTTCCCGCGCTACGAGACGCGGCGGGCGGCACTGTTGCCGGCGTTGCATGTGGTGCAGGATGCGCTGGGGCATGTCAGCAAGGCGGCGATGAAGGAGATCGCCGAGGTACTGGAGATTCCGCCCAGCGCGGTAATGGATACGCTGAGTTTCTACACGCACTTCTGGGATCATCCCAAGGGCAAAAAGGTCATCGTGCTGTGCCGGAGTCTGTCGTGTCAGGTGATGGGGGCCGATCGCGTGCTTCAGGAAGTGAAGGACCAACTCAAAGTCGAAGAACATGGCACCACGGCCGACGGCCAATACAGCCTGCTGACGGAGGAGT
This sequence comes from Planctomycetota bacterium, assembly GCA_016235815.1. Classification (GTDB taxonomy): domain Bacteria; phylum Planctomycetota; class Phycisphaerae; order UBA1845; family UTPLA1; genus JACRIM01. The sequence goes on along the minus strand of JACRIM010000034.1, from coordinate 42,207 downwards.
GTCTCGCGGCGTGCGACCATGCCCCGTGCATGTTGATCAACGAGAAGATGCACAAGCGGGTCAAGGCCGATGATGTGGCGAAGATCATCAAGGACGTCAAAAACGCGGACGTGACCATGCCACGAAGTCATCTGTTCGACAAGCCCGCGGCCGCCGCGGTGGAACTGCCGAAAACGTCGGATGTAAAGGAAATGAAGGACGCGTGAGACTGTGAAAGCAAGAACTAAGCAAGGCGAAGCAATGACAGTAGAGCAGATTCGCAAGATGCATCAAGCTAGACCATTTCATCCATTCGACGTGCATTTGGCTAATGGCCGCACGTTGGTAGTAGAGCATCCGGAGGTTCTTGCCATTGCGCCTCCCGGCCGTACTATTGGCATTGGTATACGTGACGGGACAATTGAGATCATCGATCTATTACTCGTAGTCAGCATCAAGCCGCATTCGAATGGAAAAACTCGTAGACCGTCGCGAAATTAGTCGGGGCGAATGGAAAACGTCGAAAACGCCATACCTCGCATAAGACATTCATTATGGCCAAGTACGAACCAGTATTGCTGAAAAACGTCGGAGTGCCGGATATTCGGAAGCTCGACGTGTATCGCTCGCGCGGCGGGTATGCCTCCGCGAAAAAGGTGCTCACGGAATGGACGCCGGATCAGGCCGTGGAAATCATTAAATCCAGCGGCTTGCGTGGGCGCGGCGGTGCGGGGTTTCCTTGCGGAATGAAATGGTCGTTCCTGCCGCCGGATCGGAAGATCACGTACCTCTGCGTCAATGCCGACGAGTCGGAGCCGGGCACGTTTTGCAATCGCGTTCTGATGGAAGAGGACCCGCATCAACTTCTTGAAGGAATCCTCATCGCGGGCTTTGCGACGCGATCCACAGCGGCATACATCTACATGCGCGTGGAGTTTCACGAGCAGTTCCACATCCTGCAGAAGGCGCTCGACGAGGCCTACGCCGCTGGCTTGTTTGGCAAGAAGCTGTTTGGCACCGACTACAACCTTGAGTGTTACATTCACCGCGGCGCGGGGGCTTATGTCTGCGGCGAGGAAACCGGCCTGATTGAAAGCCTGGAGGGCAAGCGCGGGTGGCCGCGGATCAAGCCGCCGTTTCCGGCCATCGAAGGATTGTTCCGACGTCCGACCGTCGTGAACAATGTCGAGACGATTTGCTGCGTGCCGCACATCGTGGAGCGCGGGGTGGAATGGTTTAAGTCCATCGGCACAGAAAATTCGGCCGGGCCTAAACTGTACACCGTCAGCGGGCCGGTGAAGCGCCCCGGCTGCTTCGAGGCGCCGCTGGGCCTGTCATGCCGTGATTTAATCTTCGGCGACGACTATGGCCAGGGAATGCTCGAGGGCAAGAAGGTGAAGGGCTGCATTCCGGGCGGGCTTTCCGTCGGCGTCCTTACGGAGAAGGAACTCGACTGCAAGCTAGACTTTGACGACGTACGAAAGTACGGGCTGCTTGGGCTTGGTACGGCCGGCGCGATTGTGATTCCGCATGATGCGGATATTCGGCATGTGCTGGCCAACATCACCCGTTTTTATTCGCATGAAAGCTGCGGCCAGTGCACGCAGTGCCGCGAAGGAACGAATTGGCTTTACAAGATTGCAAAACGAATCGCCGCCGGAGCAGGGCGCGTTGCCGACCTCGATCTCATCGTCGAAGTCACCAAGAACATGGGGATGATGGGCGGCCTCTCCATTTGCGGCCTGCCGGATGGCGCGGCGTTCCCGATTCGCACGATCGTGGAGAAGTTTCGCGACGAGTTTGAAGATCACATCCGCCGACAAGAACCGGGCCGCGTGGAATACATGATCAAGCATGTCAACCCTGCGGCATATGAACTACCAATCCTCGGTTCGCGCAGTGTTCAGGCAGCGGTATGAGCCACGTTTCCGGCACGCCATTCTCGTCACATGCGTAGCTCAGAGAACGTGCCTGAATCAACCAGCGACTTAAACGCACGCACAACCTCCGGATCGAAGAGCCGGCCGCTGCCTTCGTCGATGGCGCGCATGGCCTCTTCCGGTGTCCAGGAGGGCTTGTAGACGCGTTGATTCGTCAGCGCGTCATAGACGTCGGCAAGGTGAACGATCCGGGCGGCCATGGGGATCTCGCTACCCGACAAACCGTCGGGGTATCCGCTGCCGTCCCAATTCTCATGGTGGCTGCGGGCAATCTGCCGGGCTGTTTCGAAAAAGGGCTTTCGCGAGAGGATTCGTTCCCCGCCGACGGCGTGGAGTTTCATCATGTCGCGCTCATGCGATTCGAGCGGACCGGGCTTTTTGAGAATGCTGTCGGGAACCAGCATCTTGCCGACATCGTGGAGGATCGCCGAGTAGCCGAGCCGTTCCGATTCGCTGGTCGGGATTCCCATTTTCTCGGCGATGGAACGGGTGAGGGCCTCAATCCGGCGGACGTGGGCACCGGTGTCGGAGTCCTTCGCCTCGCTGGCGATGGCAAGCATGTAGATCGCTTCCATGTTGGCTTCGTGCAACTCGCGGGTGCGCTCGCGCACGCGGGCTTCGAGTTGCTCGGAATGCCGTTTGAGATCGAGGGCCTGCGCCAGCACCGTGTCTGACAGTCGAGAGATGACTTCGATCTCTTCGCTGCGGTCGGCTTCGGCCTTTTTCATGGCCGAGATATCGACGAGCGTGACGATGCGAAAGTCGCACAGCGGGGGAGCATCGCCCATCGGCCTGCCCGAGATCATCACCGGAAGCAGCGAGCCATCGGCGCGCGGAACATGAAATTCGCCCTCGTAGGCTGACTCGAATTCGGCGAGGCGCGATGCGATAAAGGCGCGATCCCTTTCAACGGAATACAGCGACGTCAGGGTGTGGCCGACCAATTCGATTTTCGGCCGCCCGGTCATGATGGCGAGCCGTTCATTGGCCAGCCGGATGGTGCCGGCGCGATCGAGCAGGACGGCTCCGCAATGGAGCGCATCGAGCATCAATGCAACGCCGCCAATCGAAGATGGAAGCACGTCGGCCATGCAAGGTCACCAAAAAGAGGGATTAACGCCTGCCAATTATAACCGGGCTGGCGCGGCGGCGTACACCGTATCCGATCATGCCATGACGTTGCGTCCATATCGGACGGGGTCACGATGCACGGAAACCCCTCATAACGCCGTGCGCGCAAGCCTCGTCCGAGTTTTCGCTATCATGCGGCCATGCTTCGAGCCATCGTCTTCGATTTTGACGGGATCATCGCGGACACCGAGCCGCTGCATTTTCAGGCGTTCGCGGACGTGCTTCGCGGCGAAGGCATCTCATTCGGCGAGCAGGACTACTTCGGAACCTACCTCGGCCTGAATGACGCGACGTTTCTGCGACGGTTTTCTGATGATCGAACGCTCGGCTGGACTGACGCCGATCGCGCTCGAATCCAGGCGGCGAAGGATGCCGCGTATCGAGCCAAGGTCGCGGCCGGATTGCCGTTATTGCCGGGTGTTCGCGATCTCATTGGACGGTCCACAGGCAAACGAGCCATGGCGATATGCAGCGGTGCCCGTCGGGCGGAGATCGAGTCGGTGCTGTGCCAACACAATCTCACGACGCGTGTGCCGATTATCGTATCGGCCGACGATGTGCCGCTTTCGAAACCTGATCCGGCCGGATATCGCCGTGCGTGCGAACTTGTTGGGAAGGGTGTGGCGGGACTTTCGCCGAGCGACGTGCTGGCGATCGAGGACAGCCTGCTCGGCGTGCAGGCCGCGAAGGCCGCGGGGCTGCGGACGTTGCACGTGACGGTGGATCCCCATCATCCTTCAACGCGAAATCGCTCGGCGTGCGAACGGATCGCCGATTGGTCCTGTGACGGGCTGGAGCAGATCACCGAGGACATACTCAACCAGTGGTTCCATGATTACCGCTGAGCGTTGGGCAGCTACCAGAAAAAATCGCCCAAGAGCTGCATCACCAGCGATTGACCAAAAACGCAGGCAACCACGCGCCACCGTGTCTTGCTCGTCACGCACCAGCGTCCGCACCACTCCGCCATCGGTAACGCCAGGAATGGAACGATAAACAGGCATGCCCGGGCCGTTTCAGCCGTGTGAAATGCACCGGTGGCGAACATGGCAAGTAACGTCACTCCCGCGGCGAGCGTCATCGCACGACGCGTGTGATCCATCAATTGGAGCGCAGCCGTGATCATTGCGAGCGCAATCGGCCCGAGGAACACGAGTATCTCTGCGACGCACTCGATCCGCGTGACGGCAAATGAGATTGGCTCGTTGAGCAATCGAAAACCGTTTGGATTCTCCAACGACGATGCTGTTTGGAATCCCTGCCTGTAGTCGAAGCCGGTCAGGCAGAATACGCACACGTGCAAGATCACCGTGACGGCGACCACGCAGGCGGTTCGATTCCATCGGCGACGATTCACCCATTCCGTGACGAGCAGTACCGGCGGCAGAAATAATGCGGCAAAGGTCAACGTGCTCGCGAGAAACAAGCACAATGCGCAACCGATCAGGGACGGGATCGTCCGCGGAGAAATGAAGAACGCGATGGAGGCCGCGATCAGGCCGGCAATTACGGCGTCGACGCTCGCAAGCGCGTAGATTTGCACCGCGGGGAGCAAGAGCAAAACAAACGTCACAACGCCCGGTACAAGATCATTCGTGGGTCGCCCACGTCGAACGACCCAATAGACGGCCATCGCGATCGTCACGGTGCTGATGGTGGCGAGCGCCAATGCGATTCTCGCCGGGTCGCCGAGGAGGTGATTGAGCGCGTAGATGATCAGCACCGCGCCGGGAGGATGGGTGCGGGCGTGGTCAAGCATTGATGGCTGGGATTTGTTGAACCCGTTAAGAAACACCGTGACGCTATTCACACGCAGCGCGTCGTCGAAGTACTGAATGCGTGGAATGCCGTCGGCGCCGGCGATCGGCTTGACGAAGCCGGACGAAACACCGTGCAAGCTGTTTGTGGCCACGATGAGGGCGAGGCCGCCAGTGATGACGGGGATGAGTCGATAGCGGCACCGCTCCAACAGCACGACGACAATCCCAAACAGCCCAAGACATGCAGCAGCGGCGAGGCAGGATGTCACCGTCGGCCGACACAACTCCAGCACGCCGATTGGCCAATACGGCGGTCGGTCGATGTCTGTCGCACGAAGGTCGATCCACCGCACGAGACGATTGGCGACGGCGAATCCCGCAAGAAAAATCGCCCACCGGGCCACGATGACGCGCGTCGACAGACAGGACGTGGACCGGTTTTCGATGGTGGGTTGATTCAAAACGAAAATGATCCATTGCCGGCGTTTGCGACACCGGACGGGCCTCGGCGGGAGACGCCGATCAGTGCCGCGCGGGTGCGGCGCGGCCAAAGCGTAGTGCAAACAGTACCGCCCCCACAAGCCCCAAGCCGCCGGCGACCGAAAATGCCAACACCGGACCGAAACCCGGATGAATTCGGTCCCCCGTAATCCAGCACAATGCCCCGACCGGTGCAGCCCACATGACACATGCGCCCCTTGCGCTCCAATAAAGCCCGACCGCTTGCGTTCGCACGTCATGCGGAACGAGTTCGGCAATCATGGCCTTGCGCGCCGGTTCACCGATCTCGCGGAAGCCGCCGATGACGAAGGCCAGCGCCAATCCGACCATGCCAAATGACGGACCAAGGAGAATGAGGCTCACCGGGAATGCAGCGAAGAACACAAAGGTCCAGCCGATGTACGGTTTCTTCGCCAATCCTTCGCGGCTGGCAAGCGGGCCGATGATGAGGTAGAGCACGATGTTGGTCACAGCCTGAATCGTGAGGAGCACGGATTGGTATAACGCGGTGCCGTGATTGGCATCGCCTGAGAGAATCGGCACACAGTAAAGAATCACAAAGGGGCCTGCCAATCCTTCGGCCCAGCGGGAGAGGATGTCCGCGGCAAGGAGCCGTTTGAGGTCCGTGGGGAATGAGCGGAGCAGTTGCAGCGGTCGATGTATGACGACGGACTCGTCGCGGCTCGCCGTGCGCATGAAGCGGGTCTGAATGATGAGTGCAAGCAGGATGAGTCCGACTGCGATGGCGACGTCGGCGCGGAGACCGTTCACGCGACCGAGCCAGGCGACGAGTGGCGCGCTGATGAGGTATGCGAGGATGCGCGAGGTCCGCTTGAAGATGGACTGCATTGAAAAAGCCATCGTGCGGCGGGCCGGGTCGAGCGAGTCCCCCACCACCGTGATCGTGGCCGGTCCGGCGATGGAATCCCAGACGAAGATAAAAGGAATGGCGAGAAAGACGGCGGTCGTCGACTTCCACACGAAAAGAATGAGCAGGCCGACAAGCGGCAGGAGGTTGAAGAACAGCAGGGCGCGACGCGAGTTGAAGCGCCCGGCGATGGCCCCGCCCGCGTAGTAATTGAGAGCCTCAAGACCATCGCGATAGAAACCATAAAGCCCGATGGTAATCAGCAGCGAGACGTCACCTTGCAACGCGGACTGCTGCAACGCCTTGAGATACTGCGGTACGAGCGGCGACCACAGCTCGGTTGCGGCGGTCACCAGGAGAATCGCACCGAGCAGGGACATTGTCGACGCGTTCAACCCGAGGAACGCTCGCCAGGATCGCGGTGACGGCGCGGAACTCATGCCCGTACAATACTCGCGTGGCAATCCTCGTGCGAAATCTGACGCTGGCGGTGGGTGAACCGGCGGACATGCTGCTCGAGCGTGCGGCGCGGCGGCTCAAGGTGCGGCGCGATGAAATCGACCGGCACGCCGTTGTACGCCGGGCCATCGATGCCCGCGATAAGTCGGCGATCAGCTTCGTTTATAACGTGGAGATAAGCCTGCACGGCGGCGCAAAGTCCGAACGGCGGGTCGTAACGCGGCTGCATCGGCAGGATGTCGTCGAAACGACCGATCCACCGGCACTTGCCGTGGAAATCGGTACTGAGCCAATGCCCCATCGCCCGGTGGTCGTCGGACTTGGACCAGCGGGAATGTTCGCGGCGTTGTGGCTGGCGCGTCACGGGTATCGGCCGCTTGTCATTGATCGCGGACAGGGTGTGAAGACCCGCCACCGCGACATTATGCAACGGTTCTATCGCGAGCATGACTTCGACGCGGAAAGCAATCTGCTTTTTGGCGAGGGTGGCGCCGGGGCTTACAGCGACGGCAAGCTCTATACCCGCGTGAACGACCCGCGCATGAAGGCAATCCTTGAAGTCTTCGTTGCACACGGAGGCAAGCCCGACATCCTGATTGACGCACGACCTCATCTTGGCAGCGACTGGATACCGACCATTTGCAAGCGCATCCGAGAGACGATTATCTCGCTCGGTGGTGACGTGCGATTCGGCGCGCGACTCGATGCATTGGACATCGCAGACGGAGCGCTGAAGTCCGTCACGATCAGCGGAGATCACGTTCCTTGTTCCACGCTTCTGCTGGGGATCGGCCACTCAGCCCGTGATACGTTGCGGATGCTCTCGGCGTCCGGCGTATCGCTCGTCGCCAAGCCTTTTCAACTCGGCGTACGCGTGGAGCACCCGCAACGTCTTGTCGATCGTTGGCAATATGGGCCGAGTTGCGGAAACGCCGCCCTTCCGCCGGCCGAGTATCACCTTGTCGCCAAGCGCGCGGCGGCAACGCTCGGCGACGTCTACAGTTTCTGCATGTGCCCAGGCGGCGTGATCCTCCCGACCAACGAGTCGCCGGGACTCATCGCGACAAACGGCGCATCGCGGTCATCTCGGTCGGCGCAGTTTGCGAATGCGGGATTGGTGTTGACGATTCCACCGGAGCATGTGGGCAACGATCCCCTGCGCGGGATGACCTTTCTGGAGGAGATTGAGCGGCGGGCGTTTTCGCTGACCGGCGAGACTTACGAAGTTCCGGCGCAACGTGCTACGGATTTTCTTGCTGACCGTACGTCGGATGGCCGGCTTGAGACGAGTTATCCACTCGGTGGCCGATGGACACGCATTCGCGAGGTATTGCCCGACTTCGCCGCAGACGGTATCGCTCGGGCGCTCCACGACCTTGACCGTCGGCTGCCGGGGTTTGCCGGAGCGGAGTGCCTCGTGACCGGCCCGGAGACACGAGCCAGCGCACCGGTTCGAATTCCACGCGATGACCGGACTCGTGAATCCATTTCAGCTCGCGGCCTTTTTCCCATTGGTGAGGGGGCGGGATACGCCGGAGGCATCATGTCGGCCGCTGCGGACGGCATTGTCACAGCGGAAACGATCATTCGGCGGTACGCCCCGATTCGCTAATTATCGGCATTTCCACCGTGGCGAATGGTCTCTGCCCGGTATAATCAGGCATCACTCGCAATGCGTGAACCGTCGTGAGAGGGGAACCGGGTGGATCGAATTAGCAAAAAAGCCGTGAGTTTTGTAGGTGCAGTCGTCTTTTTGATCGCGTGGGCGGTTGAGTTGCGCGGGGATATTCTGCCGTCACAAGTTCTCGTCGTGTACAACTCTGTGACGGCGTCGGGCACGGAGATGAAGGACTATTATCTTGCCGCCCACCCGGACATTCCCGCCGCAAACGTTCTCGATCTTCAAACCTCACAGTTGAACATCTATGAAATAACCTATGCCAATTTTGTGACATTGGTGCGTACGCCGATTCGGAATTACCTGCTTCAACCGGGCGGCCCGGAGCCGGATACCATTGTTGCAATCTGCCTGATCAGGCCGTTTCCGCACCGACTTCTCGATACCGACATGCCTGATTCCGGAGACGGGCCGAGTCTTGCCGCCAATGAGATTCTCGCCGGCGATGCGACGAATTGCTCGTTGGATGCGGAGCTTTCACTCCTGTGGCAGAATCTTGATATCGGCGAGGCCGGCGGAATGATGGACAGCAAGTCCGACAACGTCATCGACAACCCGTATCACAAGTTGACCGCAGGGATTCAGACGTTTAGTCGCGCGAACATCCAGGTCCAGAAAACTTTCATTAATCAAAGTAACATCTGCTGGTTGCTGGGAGGCTCAGGAGCAACGCGCCTGACGCCGGGCGATATGTACCTGGTCAGCCGAATCGACGGCAATTCAGTGGCCGAGGCAAAGCTGTGCGTTGATCGGGCCGCGGGGTTGTACATCAACAAAGCCTTGGTCAAGGTGCTTTTCGACGAGCATGACACGTCCCTGGGCGGGCAATTCGATGCCGACGGATTGTTTTCCAACGGCCCCGCGGACCCATTTTGGGGTGGAAACGATTATGAACTGGCCCGGGATGCGCTGATCGCTGCTGGTTGGAATGTGCGTTACGACGCCACCTTTGATTTCATTGATAGTACCGAAGAGACCGGACAACTGATTGGCTATGCATCCTATGGAGAAAACCATCAGGCATCGGGCAATGGAGAAGACCCGCCCGGCAGTAGTGCGTATCTGAGTGGATTCAACTTCGCACCGGGTGCCATGTTCAACACGTTGGAATCGTATAACGCACGCGCCCTGGGTGGGCTCCTGCCATTTTTTGATCAGGAACAAGTTGGCAACTTCGTCGCGGCGGGCGGGACCTTCGCCGTTGGCAATGTCTGGGAGCCTTTTTCTTTTACCGTGCCTGACAATGCGTTTCTGATGCTGAATCTTCTGGTCAATGGTCTGACCTGGGCCGAAGCCGCTTATACGTCGTTCCCCGCCCTAAGCTGGCAGCAGTTGGCCCTTGGAGATCCGCTGGCAAAGCCTGCGATCATCTTCGACCCGGGGTTGCCGAAGGGCGACATGGATGGAAACGGAATCGTCGATGGTCGCGACATTAAGTGGTTCATCAGTGTCGTCATGAACGGGCTGCTCCCCTACCGAACGGCATTTCCCGCCTTGGACCCGGTTGCACGCGGCGATTTCACGGGCGATCTGAAAGTGACGCCGGACGATGCAGCGGCGTTTACCTCCGCACTTCTCGGCCTTCCCTGAGTCGTCAGGACACCTCGCACCGGTTCGATATAATCCCGCTGCCGCCCAGTACGCGGCCAGGCGAGACCCATCATTTTTATGTCCACCACTGCAATTCAACTGTCGGGCGTCGGCAAAATGTACAAGCTGTACCGCCGTCCCGCGGACAAAGTCATGGACGCGCTGGGCGTTTCGCGATTTGTCCCTGGGTTTGAATCGCGCTATCGAGAGTTTTGGGCTTTACGCGGGCTGAATCTAACCATCGGACGCGGCGAACGGCTGGGCATCATCGGCCGCAACGGCTCAGGCAAGAGCACGATGCTTAAAGTCATCTCAGGGAACATCGCCGCAACCGAGGGCACCGTGGCGGTTCGTGGCAAGGTGCAGGCCCTGATGGAACTGGGTACCGGCTTCCACCCGGAGTTCACGGGTCGGCAGAACATCCGTGCGTCGCTGGCGTATCAAGGACTCACATCCAGTCGCATTTCCGAACTTGAGGACGAGATCATCGACTTCACGGAGTTGGAGGAATTCATCGATCAGCCGGTGAAGACGTATTCCGCGGGGATGTATGCTCGGCTTGCATTCTCCGCGGCAACCGCGATTGAGCCGGAGATACTGATCATCGATGAAGTGCTTGGCGCGGGCGACGCGTATTTCTCTGGAAAATGCGTTGAGCGGATGAAACGCCTGACCGAAGGCTCCGGCGCGACGGTGTTGTTCGTCAGTCACGACCTTGGCAGCGTGCAGCAGCTTTGCGAACGCGTGATCTGGGTGGATCGCGGGCAGATTGCGCAGGATGGCACGCCGATTGACGTGACGAAGGCCTATTACGCCTCGATCGTGCGACAGGAAGAGCTGCGCCTCAAGGCGCGCAATGCCCGCATGAGCCGCCGCGACATGAAGGCTGCGCAGACTCGTGAGGAAACCGAACACGCACGGGAGGTGTTGTTGCGATTTGTCACGAATCATGGCGGCCCGCCGACGCAATGTCATGCGATCAAGCGAATCGCCCTTTCCTGCGGCAGCGAGTGGCGCGAGGAGATCGTTCCCGGCGCGCCGATGGATAACGACGCCTCCCACGCCGCGTACCTGATGACGGATCGAAAGTACATGCTGTGGAGCGAGCCGGAGATGGTGCATGGGGCACGTGTTCGAAGCGTGACGGCGACCGGCGGGCAGTATGGCCACGCGCCATTTGTCTTTGTTGTGCCGATTCAGGCATGGGAATCCGGCAACGCGCTATTGGAGATCGAGCACGCGAAGAGCGATGGGGATGTCATTCAGGTCGAAGAGTTCGTCGGCGAGCAGTATCGCATCCTCGGCACGCTCGACTCATCGCACCAGCGCTGGATTCATCAGCAATTCGCGCTTACCACGCCGACACTCTCCGAGGAAACGAGCACCCCACGCCGGCCGGCCAAGACTTCTGAGTTGACCGGGACCGACATCACGCTGCGTGCCGAGAGCCGGGATCGCTTCTTTTCGCAGTACGCCGCGTTTCAAGCGATCAGCCTCAGCGCCGACGGAGCGGCTCACGCATCAGTCTTCTCGCTTGGGCAAACCATTCGCATTGAAGCAGTCGTCGATGTAACCAAACCGATCTCACAATGTGCCTTCAGCTATAGCCTGTACTTGCCGGACAACACCGTGGTGGCGATTGGGTATTGGCCGATCGAGGGCGGCTTGAACGCAGGTCGTCACACGCTGGAGGTCGCAATCGTTGAGCCAAACCTTCGCCAGCACGAATACGTCATGAGCTGCGTCATCATGAAGGAGACTCCCCTGCTGATGAATCGCAAACCGGAGTATTTCTGCCAGTGGCACCGGGCGATCACCTTCCGCGTGGACGAGGGCCGCGTTGGTTCTTCGCCGCACGGCGTGGTCATGCTTCGCACGGAGCCGGCCTGGGGCACCCGGATCCAACCGAATCCCTGCGGAGAAATCGCACATACTTGAAACCGCGGCCCGTCGCTTACCATTCATTCCCATGACTCAGTGCAGCAGGCCTCAGATTCTCAGACCCGAAGAACTGCGAACGGGCTTGCGGGCCGCATTGGGTTCGCCGGCACGGCCGTGGGGTTCGAGCACTGTTCCGCGCAAGATCGGCGAACGCAAATTACCGGGCTATCGGCTCGACGAGTACGAATACGAGAATGGACACGGGGAGCGAATTCCTCTCTCCGTTGCGGAGCCTGACAATCGCCTTCATCGCGAGCCAATCCTTGCGATGCACCAGACCAATGAGTGTGGCCGCCGGGAAGTGTTCGGCCTGGACGGCGAAGCCACGCTGGCGTATGGCCACGAACTGGCGAGGCGTGGCTTTCGCGTTTTCTCATTTGATATGGCCTGGACCGGTGAGCGATCGCATCGTCAATGGGACAAGGACGCGTTCTATCTGGAACATCCGCACTGGAGCATGGTCGGCAAGGCGGTCGCCGAGATGCACGATCTTGCCGGGTTGATTCGAGGGAGATTCAGTGAGACAGAGGAATTGCGTTGCATCGGCCATTCGTTAGGCGGCCTGATGATCCTGTTTCACAAGGCGCTTAACGGCGATGCCGGTCTTGCGGTTTGTAATGCGTGCTACCTGCATACGCCGATCGACCGTGATCCCTGGAGCGCTCAGCTCTACGCTTCGCGCGTGCTCAACCCTGATCTCCGCGATTTTTGTGTCTCGCAAAATTTTGATCACGTCGTTTCACTGGCCGGCGCGGATTCGCCCGTGGCCTTGATTCACTATCGCCAGGACCCCATCCACGAACATCCGAATCCAACGCCTGAATCGCTTTCCGACATGCGCGCGTATGGAGATGGCGTTCATGTCATTGGGGTGGCAGGCTCGCACGAGTTTCCGCTTCCTATTCGAGGCGCTTGCTATAAGTTCATTGCGGGGAGCGGCGTCGAACCATTGGAGCGCGCCGCACGATCCGGCGCACAAGCGAATCGGCACGTCGATCTGCTTGGACATGAGCCTACTCCGAGACAGCGACAAGTGCATGTGGATGGATTATCGCTCGTGCCCGACGGTGTGCGTTCTGTTTTGGATGTTGGTTGCGGCGACGGAGCGATGATCAATCGATTTCCATCCGGCATTCGCGTGACCGGCGTTGATATCAGTCCCGACGCCCTTTACTACGTTTCGCGCGATCGAGTCGCGGCATCGGCGGAACACTTGCCTTTCGCCGACAAGCAGTTCGACCTTGTCATGGCGAACAACATTCTGGAATACCTGGATGCCCCAAGCTTATTGGCCGTTTTACGCGAGATTAATCGTGTGGCGAAGCGCTATGTGCTGCTGACTTGTCCAAACAACGAGCAACTGGAGGCCGGCCATGCCTTGTGTGCAGATTGTGGCGCGGCCTACCACGTGCACGGACGATGCCAGTCGTTTAGTCCCGGCTCTTTGCTTGGCATTCTTGCGCCGGACTTAGTCGCCGAGGAACTTCGCTATACGGGCGACGACAGCCACGGGCCGCATGATCCCTGCATTGCCGTGGCGCACCAGCTCCGGAACTTCCGACTGAGCGTCACTATCACGTGCCCCGAATGCGGTTCCGCACGGCAAGAATCCGGTTCGATGCGAACACCGCTCATGAGACTGACGGCCGCACTTCGGCGCAAAATCTGGTCTCAAGACCTGGCTGAATCGGCACGACACGCACATCGAAGCGACTTGATGGCCCTCTTCGGACGGGATCGTACCAGCGACTGCACAGAATCTTCACTCCCGGAGTCATCCGCCGATCTACTGGAAATCGACTTCGCTAATCGGCTCCAATGCACCCGCCGATTTCACGAGGGATCGTGCTGGGCGCGCTACCTCACTCCACCCGGTACATGGCAAACAGAGACTGGCATCCGCAGTGAATGGAATGTTTCAAGCCCTCTCACGTTGGAGGTGCGATTTCCGATTTCACCTTCGATCGGCGATCGGATCATTGCCAATGTGTCCTCGCACGGCTCAAGGGGGCGTCTGGGTGTTTATCTAATCGACGGAATTCTTGCGCATCGGAGACTGCTGGCCAATGATGAAGTCAGTGGACTTCATGAGCAACGGGAATGGACGGTGACGCAGTCGTGGTGGCCCGACCGATACGGCGCGGGGCTGGCGGTGTGCCTTGGACCGGACGTTGAGATTCACACGTTGCGGTATGTGCCGCGACAGTCGTGTAATTCAGTGGCCCCGTTTATCAGGCTGGAACCCGGTCACAATCTGATTCGTACGCGGCACGGGGAAATCATGTATTCGTGGGGGATGTCCGTTGAATCGGCCGGTGTGGTGCCCAAGCCATTGCTCGTCGAACCTCATGAATCGACGCCGACCTATGACCCATACGAGATGTCGACTCCATTGCTACAGATCGCGGCCGAGGCCCATCAGCATTTCGAGGAGGATCGACTTAATCTGACGGAGATCCTTAACCGCATAGAAACCGCCCGCGACCAGGCAGAGCAGGCCTACGCCGCGGCCGAACGGCGCCTGCGCCGTCTCAATGATAAACTCGATCGGCGCAATGAAATCGCCGCCCATCGCCGAAGACAGGCTCGCGAGTTTCGCGACCGATGGGAATCGGCCGCATCCGAGTTGCAGGCTGTGCGCGGGGTGCGCGGAGCGATGCGAAACGTAGCCCGCGCGGTGAAGCGAAAACTTATCGGTGAACTGCCGGATGATCCGAAACAGATCATGGCCGGCGCATGGAAGCCATTGGCGCGTGTGGAGTCGATCACCGACGCGACGCATCGCGTGCTCGTGCTTTCGCACATGTTCCCACACCCGGAACAGCCGTCCTCGGGGCCGTTCATCCATGAGCAGGTGAAGGCCCTTCGCCAACACGGAGGCGTTGATGCACGGGTGGTGGTGGGTCGACCGTACTGGATGACCCATCGCAACCCGATCAAGGCCTGGCGGGCGAATCGGACATACTGGCGTTACCACCGGCGCTGCCTGCAATGGTGGGAGTACGACAGTGTGCCGGTTGTCTATCTACCCTACCGTATCTTTGGTCCCTATTTCACGCAGGGTTGGTCGTATCAGTCGAGCGTGGTGGCGGCACTGCCGTGGATTCAACAAGGCTTCGACTTTGACATCATTCACGCCCACACCGCGTATCTCGACGGCGCTGCCGGGTTGGGAGTCGCCCGAAAGACCGGCCATCCTCTCATCATCACGGAACACACCGGTCCTTTTTCGATGCTCATGCGAAACCCGTTGGTGAAGCGATCCACGCTTCGGGCCATGCGCGCGGCGAAGCGGGTGATCGTCGTTTCGCGTGCACAGGGAAGGGCTGTTTCGTCGGAGTTGGGTCCGTCAGAATCCGATCATGTCATGGTCGTGCCCAACGTCGTGGACACGGAGGCATTTCATCCGCCGGCGGAGTGGACACCGGATTCCTCCTCGCCTCGAATCGTCTTCGTGGGTTATTTCGTGCCGATCAAGCAGCTACCGCTTCTGCTGGATGCGTTCGTCCTGGTTCGAGAAACCGTGCCCGGGGCGACATTGCGACTTGTGGGCGGCGGAGAGAGCCGCGAACAAGAAGTGGAATTGAATGAGGAGATCCGACGACGAAATCTGAACAGCGCGGTCATCGTGCAGGGGCACCAGAGCCGTGAAAAGATCGCTCGAATCTTGCGCGACGAGTGCGATGTGCTTGTCCTGTGCAGCCAATCGGAGACGTTCGGATGTGTGCTCACGGAGGCAATGGCCAGCGGAAAGCCCATCGTCGCGACCCGTTGTGGCGGGCCGGAGGATATCGTGCTTAATGACCGCGTCGGCCGGCTCTGCGAAAATGGGAACCCCGACGCGCTCGCACACGCCATCCTCGCTGTCGTATCGAATATCCGCAACTACAATGCTCAAGAGATTCGCACCACGGCTGAGTCGAATTTTGGCCATTCTTCCGTCGTAAAACGGTTATGCGAAGTCTACCGAGGCGTGTAAGAATAGGGGCGCCTTGACTTATCCTTTGTGCGTTTCGGAGAACTTCAAATGCCGCATGAACACGGCCACTGGAGCATCGCCAAAAACGCGGTTAGGCTATGCACGGAACAGAGGCGTTGCTTGACCGGCACGGGTCCGTCAGAACGTTATGGATGACCTTCGACACCCTACCCTCCGTCGCAACCCGGATAACGTCGAACCTTCGCAATCGACGCCATCCCGCCTCCTCGAGCCGACCATGCATGGCGATTACTCCAATACAATTCCAGGCCGAGATGAACTTCGTGGGACGAGCGCGATGAGCGACCAACCGGCCGCTGCCATCACGTTTTCACTGGTCATTCCCGCCTTCAACGAAGCCGGCGCGATCGGTGGAGTGCTGGACGAACTAAAGACGCTTCCGGGCTGCCGCGAGATAATCGTGGTCGACGACGGCTCGACCGACGCAACCGCCGACGAGGCGCGGCATCATGGCGTGACCGTTTTGTCCCATCCGTATAACCGCGGTTACGGCGCGGCCCTGAAGACTGGTATTCAAGCCGTAACGACGGATTACGTCATCACCTGCGACGCCGACGGGCAGCATGGATTCGCAGAGGTGATGAAGGTCGCGGCCGATGCGAGCCGCTTTGACATGGTCGTCGGCGCGCGCGACGGCGCTTCGCACCAGTCCCTGATACGAATGCCGGGCAAACGCATTCTCGCCTGGTTCGCGAATCTCCTCGCGGCAAAAAAGATCCCCGATCTCAACTCCGGCCTGCGATCCTTCAAGACCGCCGTTATCAGGCGATACCTGCACCTGATGCCGGACGGGTTTTCCTTCTCGACGACCAGCACGCTCGCCATGTTTCGCACTGGCTCAAGTGTAAATTACGTCCCGATCACCACGCGCCGCCGCGAAGGTCGTAATAGCTCCGTCAAAATCTTTCAAGATGGCTTCCGCGTACTCATGCTGATCGTCAACCTGACGGTGTTGTTCAACCCGATGCGGGTGTTCGTGCCGCTTGCGTTCTTCTTTATGGGCGCCAGTGTCGTCTATTTTGTCATTTACAGCCTGATGGAACGTATCCACATCACTGAGTCCATGGTGTTGCTCTTCATCACCGGCATCATTCTCTTTTTCCTCGGGATTGTCTGCGAACAAGTGTCGGCCATCCGACGCGAGATCCATCGATAGCGGAGGCGCGAGCATTCACCCATGTGCGGCATCTTCGGAGTTATCACCAGCGACGCACGCAACCATTCTCCGGCGTGGATCGAGCACGCCGTCGAGCGTCTTTTCACGCTTTCCGAGTCACGCGGAAAAGAAGCCGCCGGCGTCGCCGCGCTCACGACCGATGCGATTCGCATCTACAAAGAAGACACCCGCGCCACCGAGATGATCCGCCGCCCGCGTTATCGCGGACTCATGCGCGATACGCTCAACGGCCACTCCAATGGCAACGGCTCGTCGAGCCGGCCCGTCGCCATCATCGGCCACTCACGGCTCGTCACCACCGGTGGGCAGGACGAGTACCTCAACAACCAGCCCGTTACGGCGGAGAACCTCGTCGGCATCCACAACGGCATCATTGTGAACTTCGACGAACTGTGGCGGCGCTACCCGACCATGACGCGCCGCAGCGACGTGGATTCCGAAGTGATTCTCGGCTTGACGAGGCACTTCATGGGCGAGGGTCGGCCGTTGATCGAAGCGGTTCAGGAGACGTTCCGCCAGATTCGCGGCGCGGCGTCGGTCGCGCTTCTCTTCGGCGATTTGAATCAGGTTGTTCTCGCAACCAACAACGGCTCGCTCTACCTCGGACGCGCCAACGGTAATAAGTCCCTGGTCTTCGCATCCGAGCGATACATTCTTGAAATGCTTCTGCGCGAGCGAGCCATTCGCAGCGAGATGGGTGATTGCACGATTCAACACGTCCGCGCCGGCGAGGCGTACCTCGTCGAACTGAGTGATGCTTCCCTGCGGCCATTCTTGCTCGCCGAGCCGGTCGGTACCGCCATCACGGCCGCGCGACCCGGCGATGCTCGCAAGGTGATCGAGATTCTTCCCGAGGCAAGGGCCAACGACACCAAACGCCATAGCAGCCTGGCCAGCGGTCGCGACGAGGCGCCCAAATGTGGTGAAGGCGCACCGCCAAGAAACCTGCGCCGCTGCACACGATGCATCCTTCCGGAGACGATGCCGTACATCGCCTTTGATGAATCCGGCGTCTGCAACTACTGCAAGCGATATCAGAAACTGACCTATCACGGCCAGGACGCTTTGGAGCAACTGGTCGCACCCTTTCGCAGAACGGACGGTCGGCCCGATTGCCTCGTCGGGATCAGCGGCGGCCGCGACAGTTGCCATGCTTTGCACGTCGTGAAACGTGTGCTGAAGATGAACCCCGTGGCCTACACCTATGACTGGGGAATGGTCACAGACTTGGCACGGCGGAACATCTCACGGATGTGCGGCGCGCTCGGCGTCGAGCACATCCTCGTCTCGGCCGACATCGCCAAGAAGCGACGGAATATTCGCAAGAATGTTCTTGCCTGGCTTCGCCGGCCGGACCTCGGGATGATCCCGCTCTTTATGGCGGGCGACAAACAGTATTTCTACCATGCGAACCGACTCAAGCGGCAGCTCGGCGTACCGGTGACGATGCTCGGTGAGAACATGCTGGAGCGGACGGATTTCAAGACTGGTTTCTCCAAGATTGCGCCGGCAAAGGTCAGCGACGACCACGCCTATGCACTCTCGGTGATGAGCAAGGTGAAGATTCTTCAGTATTACGGCGGGCAGTACCTGAGAAATCCGGCGTATCTCAACGTTTCTCTCGCCGACACGTTCTTTGCCTACGCCTGTTACTACATCGTCAAGCGGGACTTCATCAACTTGTATCGCTACATCAAATGGGATGAGCAGGAAGTCGTCTCCACGCTGCGCGGCGAGTATGACTGGGAACTCGCCGACGACACCAAGACAACATGGCGCATTGGCGACGGCACCGCATCCTTTTACAATTACATTTATCAAACCGTCGCGGGCTTCTGCGAGAACGACACCTTCCGAAGCAATCAGATTCGCGAAGGGATCATCACGCGCGATGAGGCGCTGGCCCGTGTCGCCGAAGAGAATAAACCGCGATGGAAGTCGATGCGATGGTATTGCGAGATCATCGGCGTCGATTTTGAACAGGCGATCAACACGATCAATCGAATACCAAAGATTCGACCGATGTCTGACCTTGGTGCGGGGAGAATTGCCCCATGACTGATGAGGCCCTTGCCATCAAGCCCGCCAGTGCGGAGCCAATTGCCGCAAGCGATGCCGCGGGTACGCACGAAGACCCGGTCGAGATTCACGATCGACAACTTTTCGATCGCATCGTCGCGGAATACCGGCGGAAGGACGCAGCCGCATCGTCATCGGGCATTCGGCGTTACCAAGTTGCGCGATGTGTGGAACCGGCGTTGGGAAAATCGGGGCAAATTGGCACGATTGTGGAGGTGGGCTGCGGATTGGGCCGCGCTGCCCGCTACCTCAAAGGACGCTACAACCGCTATGTCGGCATCGACCATTCGGCGCAGATGATTGAGGAGGCCCGTAGGCTCAACGCGGATTGCCCCGCCGACTTTCTTTGCGCGAACATCAAGTCCGCCGAAATACCCTCGGGCATTGCCGACATGGTCATTCTGCTGGGGGCGCTGCACCACATGCTCGATGTCTCGCAGGTCATGCAGTCGCTCCATCGCATCGCCCGGCCCGGGTCCTATTTCGTCGCCTTCGAGCCGAACCGCGGCAATCCGTTGATTCAGGGGCTGCGCCGAATGCGTCAAAAGCTGGATTCGTCCTACTCCGAGGATCAGCACTATTTCACGCGCGACGAACTTCGCGATCTGCTTACGGTGAACGGAATCAAGAATGTACAAGTTGAGTATCAGGGGTATTTCTCAACCCCGTTCGCAGAGGTCGTGCTGCGGCCGCAGTTTATCTTTACGCCGCTTTCCAAGGTTGCGCACGGCCTCGACTACGTATTCGACAATCATTTGCCGGGGCCGTTTCGCTTCTTGAGTTGGAACCTCATCGCCTGGGGCACTTTCGCCTGATTCATGACGAAACCCACCGCACGAAATTTCCGCGTGGATGTCATCTGGGTGCTGGGCAGTCTCGTGATTGCGGGCCTCGGCGGCGTGGTGGTCAATTACATCATCGCCGCGCGGCTGGGGTCGTCGGCGCTTGGCGTTTTCAATCAAGCCTTTGCGTTCTACATCGTCCTGTCGCAATTAGCCGTCGGCGGACTTCAGTATTCGGTCTTACACCAAGTCTCGCGAAAACAGGACGATCTCGACCACGCGGCGCAGGCCACTTCGTCCGCGCTCATGCTGGTTGGAGCCGTCTCATTCATCGTGTGTCTGATCGCATGGATCGCCCGGGATTGGGCGGGTCGATTGATGGGAAGCCTCGACGTGGCGGATTCCATCGCTTTCATGCTTCCCGGGCTGTTCGCTTTTTCCCTTAATAAACTGCTCCTCAACGTGCTCAGCGGCCTACGCCATATGCGGGCCTATGCCGTGTTCCAATCGGCGCGCTATGTGCTGCTACTGGCATTCCTTGCAGGGTTGGTCGCGATGGGACGCCCCGCGAGCCAACTCACCATCGCCCTCAGCGCCTCGGAATTGCTTCTCTTCGTCGGTCTCACGGCGTACATCCGCATCGCGATTTTCCGATTCCGATTCGGCAGCGCACTTACGAAATGGTTTCCAACGCATATCAATTACGGGCTGCGCGGGTTTCTCAGCGGCGTGCTTCATGAACTTAACACGCGCGTCGATATCCTCATCCTTGGTTACTTTCGCGACGACGCCACGGTCGGCATTTACAGTTTCGCCGCGATTCTTGCTGAAGGGTTCGCGCAAATTCCGCTCGCCATGCGCACCAACGTGGACCCGATCATCGGCGGCCACTTGGCCGAGGATCGCCGGCAGGACATCGAGGCATTCTCGCGAAAACTTCGCCGCACCTTTTTCCCGCTCATGCTCGTCGTCGGCGCGATCAGCGTCGCGGTGTATCCCTTGGCATTGCGACTCATCCGCGTCGATGCCGCGTTTCAGGCAAGCTGGATCGTCTTCGGCATTCTCATCGCCGGCATCTGCCTCAACGCCCGGTACCGGCCGTTCATGGGAATCCTGCTGCAATCGGGCCATCCCGGCTCCCACACGATGCTGGTCGGCCTTGTCGCACTGACCAACCTGGTGCTCAATCTTGCCATGGTGCCTCCGTTTGGCGCCACCGGTTCGGCGGCGGCCACGGGAGCGGCGTTTCTTGTTGAGGCAGCGCTCATCGCCATTCTTGCCCGCAGGCTTGTGGGTGTGCGATTGTAATTCCGCTTGAGCCGTGAACACCCGCCCGCCTATACTCGCGGCGCGGCTGAAGGATCCCCTCGCACGAGGATGTCATGTGAAGGATCGCATCGCGAGCTTGGTATTGCTCTGTGCCGTATTGCTCGCGGGTACGTTTCTCTTTCGCCACGATGACGGCTCGGTCATCTGGGGGCATCTGGCAGAATCACTTGCACGCCTTGGCAACCTGCTTCGAATCGTCTATGTCGCGCTCCTGTTGCTCATCATCACGGCGAGATTCAGACCCGCTGCCGCAGCGCACACGCTGCGATCCGGTTTTATCGTTCTGCTTATCGTCGGCATTTACTGGAATTGGCAGACTCTTCAATCCGTACCGGCCACGGAGACCTACCGGCTCACACTGCACGACCAACACACCCTCCTTGCACACGCTGAATCCAGCCCGGCGGAGCATGAACGGACCCATCTTGCGTTTTATCTTGCATTGGAGCGGCATGTTGCCGGGCGAACCGTTCTCGTTCCTGAAGCGGGACTTCTGGATCAGCACTATCTGACCAAGGTCAGCCGGGCACGGACGCTCGTGGTAGGCAAATACGACGCGGCGCTAACGGAAGCTCAGTCTGCAATGCTCAAATCCAAACCCTTCGAATCGCGAACCGACGGTAGAGGCAGAATATTCACCATTTACACAACGCCCGACCGCACGGACTCCATCAACTATTGCTTATACATTCACGGTAAGTCTTACGTTCTCGTGCCGGACGGAATGTTTACCCGCTGACGGATCACCATGTTCGCGCAGATCCTTTTCATTCTGTTCCTACACCTTGCCGGCGGAATTATTGCTGCGCGCGCTACTCCACACGGCAGCCGTTGGCTCGCATGGTGGCCGGGGCTGCTGTGGGGATTGCTTCTGTGGGTCGTTTGGGGCCTGCTGTTACTTTGCGTCAAACTGCCTTACTCAGCATGGAGCATGTTTGGCGGGCTGGGAATCGCCGCGATTGTGGTGCTACGTCAGCTTCAGCGGGCACGATCCCTTTCCCGACGCGATGGTATTGAGTTCCTGGCATCCACGGTCCTTGTCGCCATCGTCGCGGCAATGGCGAGCCGCTTCGACTATTCCGCACTCTCGTACGACTCCTTTACCCAGATTATCCTCGGTCGGCAGCTCGCGCAATTCGGCGGATTCGACCCGGCGTGTCACCCAGCACTTGCGTCGTGGGGCGTCTTTGTACCGATCGCTCAATCGGCCTCACTCATGATCGGCGTGGACTTTCTCTACGCCTTGTGGCCGACGATGGCCGCAGTCTTCGCGATCACCTTCTTCGGCATCTGCGCGACCGGCCTTCGCACGCTCAACGTAGGCACGGCAATGGCCCGAATGATGTCAACCATCGCCACACTCTTTTTCGTATCAACGTACTTCGTCCTCTTTCAGTCGTTTTACGTTCACAATAATCTGCCGTCGGCGATGTATCTGTTTCTCGCCGTTTCATGCATGTGGCTTGGCACAACGCGATCGGAGCGGGGCTGGTTCATACCCGGCATGGCCGCGTTTTTCGGGTTCATCCTGCTTCGCACGGAGTCGCCGCTTTATTTCGCATTGTTTGCCGCCCCACTTCTATGGACCGAGACTATCAGTCGGCGAACGAAGCTCCTGTGCATCGTCACCGTTTCCGCCTTAACGGTCGTCTGGTACCTGCGGCTCATCGCGCTCATTGGCGGCGGGACTGACATCCTCTCCCCGACCAAGGCCTGGGGGCTGATGGGCATTATTGCGGTGTTCGCAGCAACATCGATGATCCCTGACCGGCCGATTGTCCGCCGATGCATGGCGGGGCTACCGTGGCTCATGATGTTTGGCGCGACGGCTCTTGTCGTCGGTGTAACCGTCAAACGGCCCGAACACATGGCCCGATGCATGGAGACGATGGGGCAGAACATTTTCAGCGACGGGCGCTGGGGAGCGTCGTGGGCGATTCTGTTGGTGCTGATCGCAGTCGCGTTCGGGCTGCCCCGATTCCATCGACAGGACTGGTGGACGGTCGGCGCCGGCGTTTACCTCGCGGTGGTTTACGGACTCGGCGTTTTTCGCGAACAACCTTACCGCATCGGCTGGGGCGATTCGGCGAATCGCCTGCTCACGACCGTCGTGCCGATTCTGCTCGGCTACGTCACGCTTCGATTCGGAGCCGCGGCCGCAATTGTGACGTCGACGCCGAACCCGGCACGATCC
Source organism: Planctomycetota bacterium (assembly GCA_016235815.1). Lineage (GTDB taxonomy): Bacteria > Planctomycetota > Phycisphaerae > UBA1845 > UTPLA1 > JACRIM01. Next base: position 18,799 of record JACRIM010000034.1, on the reverse strand, counting down.
GGTCGCTCAATGGCTCTGGGCCTTGGTGTGCTCTTTGTTTTTCTGGCGGCCGTTGGGGTGAACAAGCCTGTTGACCGCGCTCGCGGCGCGACCGTGGTCGCTCAGCCGGCTTGCCCGGACGGGCATGGCGTCGACATCGCACTGCGTGGAATCGTCGACAAGGAATACACCGCCGCTTCTGAACCTGGACCTGCAACGGTGGTTTTCGATCTGGGCCGGTCACTCCGTGCGGACCGACTCGAAATGATCGACTATGCCGAGTCCGAGGCGTTAACCGATTTCGCGTGGTGGGTCTCGTCCGATCAGAAAAACTGGTACCAAATCTATGACACAAAAGACCGTGCGCCCGATGCACGGCTGACCATCACGCCGCTCTGTTCCCGGTTTCGCATGACTTCCGCCCCGGAATTCCGATACGTCAAACTCGACTTCCGCGGCTCCAGGGGGCAGAATCGGTTACTCCTGCGCAGCGTTCGCATTTACAGCACGCCGTGGAACAACTGGATGCGCCGTCTGGAGCCCTTGGTGGGCAAGCCTCCGCCTCGCTAGAATCCACGACCTCGCGGCCGCATCCCGCGCCATCCATTCATGGAGAAGGCATTCATGCCCGATCGTTCAGTGTTTGACATCCTCACCGTTGTCGGCAATCGACCGCAGTTCATCAAAATGGGCCCGCTTTCGGCCGAGCTTCGCAGTCGCGGCTATCGCGAATACGTCGTGCACACGGGCCAGCACTTTGACGACAACATGAGCGATGTCTTCTTCAAGGAGCTGGATCTGCCGACCCCGGATATCAACCTCGATATCTCCAGCGGTTCGCACGGCGAGATGACCGGCCGCATGTTGATCCGGCTGGAGCAGGTCTTTCTTGAGACGAAGCCTCGCTGCGTGATCCTCTTTGGCGACACGAACAGCACGCTGGCCGCCGCACTGGCCGCGGTCAAGCTGCACATTCCCTTTGCCCATGTCGAATCCGGGCCGCGCATCTTTGACATGACCTCGCCCGAAGAGGTCAACCGCCTCGTCGCGGACATCGCCTCGACACTGCGATTCTGCCCGGATGAGTTGAGCGTGAAGAACCTTGCGGCTGAGGCCATCACCAAGGGCGTTTATTTCTCGGGCGATGTGATGTACGACGCTTATCAGCGCTACAGCAAAACGGCGGCAGCACGATCCGATGTGCTCAAACGGCTAAACCTTCTCGACTCCGATTACGCCCTGCTCACCGTACATCGGCCCAACAACACGGACTCACCCGAATCGGCCCGTCGGCTCATGGAGCTCTTTACGAAATCGCCCATGAAGATCGCCTTCCCCGCGCACCCTCGCACCGAGAACGCCTGTAAGCGCCATGGCCTGTGGGATGCAATCTGCAAAATGCCAAACGTCGCCGTCTTCCCGGCCGTCGGATACCTCGACAGCCTGCAACTCATCAATCACGCGACGGTTGTGCTTACCGACTCGGGTGGTTTGCAGAAAGAGGCGTTCTTCGCGGGCAAGCCGTGCATCACGCTGTTCACCACGCCCTGGCCCATGATCGAACAGGCCGGCTGGCAGATCACCGCGTGGCGCGACGGCGGCATCGATACCCCTTTCCTGTTGAAGCAGATGAGTGAATTTCGACCTACGAGCAAGCGCCCCGATCTATTTGGCGACGGCCGCGCCGCGAAAAAGATTGTCGATACGATGGAATCCCACGGCTGGCTTGAATCGCATACACGCTGAAGGCGCTGCGCCCGTTTGAATATGAGCACACGAACTTTTCGGATCATACTTATCGCGTTCGTCGTGTTGTTTGTATTTCTCCTGGCAGGCCGAAATCACCTCCGGGCCTATTGGTGGGCCACTCGATTGACATCCACCACGGACTTGAAAGCTCAAGGCTACTACCTTGCATGCCTTGCAGGCGTGGGTGACGCTGCAAAAAGGCCCATCGCATCGCTCGCGCGGCACAGTCGCCCCGAGGTGCGCTTGCTTTCAATCTACGCGCTTCAGAAGTTGCCACTGGAGACAGCCGTGCCGGAATTGGCGCGGTTACTTGTGGACACCGATGTGTCGATACGCGATGCCGCGGCTACTGCGCTGGTATTTACTGAATCCAACTACGCGATTGACGTACTGGTTGCCTCGGCGACAAGCGATAATCCAATCCTGGCCTCCACCGCAGTAGCCGCGCTGGGCCGCACATCCACCTCAGAGGCGATGCGGGCAGTTCGCTCCGTTGCACGCGTGCATGATTCTCCCATGGTTCGGGCACAGGCTCTGGAAGCCCTTATCGATTCATTACTGACTGACCCGCTTGACGCCCCGACGAGCCGGCAGGATGAACGGGCACTCAGCATTGAGACCCTAATCGCGGCATTGGCGGATGAAGCGACGTTTAGCGAGTTGCTTTCGCTGGAGCGGCAGCGGGCCGCCGCTGAACGATTCGTCGCCACACGAGCAACCAGTCAGCGTTCAGACAAGGAAGCGGGCTTCCGTCGTTCCGTGGCGGAAGTGGCTGCCCTGTATTTGAGCGATCTTTCCGGTCAGACTGTCCGACCGGTACCCATTCTTGACCCATCCGAGCGGGACAAGCTGATCCAACGCTGCTCGGTCGAACTTGCCAAACGCCGCACTGCTGACGCATCCAACGCCGAAATGTACAAATCGCTCACGACGGCCCCCGCATCCGGCCCAGCCGAATAGCGCCGGTCGCGCTCCTGCCGATACTCTCCTTAAGTCTACACCGATTGACGTCGGCAAAAACTGCGCGTTCATGGAGCGAGCGTGAAGAACCTTCGACGATGGATGAACTGGCAGCTTGAGAAGGTGCTGCCCGATCCGAAGCAGAGCTTCCAGCGCATCGAGCCGGACCGCGTGCTTTTTGAAGAAATCGACTGGTCGCCGAGGGAGCGCGTTCTCGACGTCGGCTGCTATCGCGGGCATTACATGAACGCCATCGCCCCACGCGTGCGATCGGTCATCGGCATCGACTTAAGCCTCGGCGACATTCCTCGAGGAACACCGTGCATCTGTGGTGATGGCCAGTTGCTCCCATTTGCCGACGGCTCCTTCAACTCGATTCTCTGCCACATGACGGCGAATCTGTTTCCACGGCCCGACGCCGCCGCAAGAGAATTCGTCCGCTGCTGTACTCCGAACGGCCGGATCATCGTCACCGTCTGCAACCTCCACGCACCCTATCAACGCGTGAATGCAACATTGGAACGGCTGTGGCCGCGTTGCGACTGGGCGACGCTGCGAACTTCGCAGAACCGCTGGACGGCCCGACAGTGGTGCGACGCGATCCAATCGTGCGGCGCGTCGCTCGAACGAACGTACTCATGCAACCTGTGCTGGCCGCTCGTCCCGCGTCTCCGCGGCCGATGGATCATCCCCAATCGGGTCATGCACTCGTGGAATCAAACGATTCGTCGGGCGAGCCGATTGCCGCTGCAAACCACGCAGCCTCACTTCGCCGCCCATGACTATGTCCTCGTCTTCCGTAAGGACGCCTCACCGGGAGCTGCACCGCGTGACTAACGGACACCGACGACGGGCCGTGATCCTGCTTGTTGCGCTGGCCACTCTCGCCGTCGCGGATCAATCCGTGCGCCGACTACGCCCCACGCTTCGCGCCTACACGGTTGCCGACTATCAGCGCAAGCCCGCGGCACTTGCGACCGGCCCGATGCCCGGCGTTGTGCTTATGGGTTCATCGCGCGCCAAGTATGCCCTGGTGCCGGAGGAGTTTGAGAACCTCACCGGCCGTCAGACATTCAACCTCGGCATTGCCGGCTCCAAGGTCGTCGAGTGGCTTGCCCTATCACGAATCCTTTTCCGCGAGGCCCGCCCCGAACTCGTCGTCCTCGGCATCAACGCGAGCGAAGTGCGACAGGACTACGCGCCGACCGAGGCGGCTCGCAACCTGTTCTCATTCACCGATCTGCTCGAGTCCGTCACGCGCGATGGGCCGTCCCTTGATGTCATCGGCGCGTATCTCCGCCGAACGACCGCGCCGTTGTGGGCCGTATATGACCAACGCTACGAGCTTCGCATGTGGAGCCAGGAGCATCTTGCCGCCGCTCTGCCTAAGCATGCGCAACACGCCCGCGAACTCCGCGAGCGCGTCGCGGCACCGCTTCCCGAGAAAGGATTCGAACATCCATGGGCACAAGGGAGGCAACTGCGAAGCGTCGAGGAGCGTCTGCTTGGAAACGTCGCCTCAGTTGAGGCCGCAACGATCCCGCAGTTCTCACCCACCGCCCCGGCGATCGAGCGCCTTGGCCAACTATTTGATGAACTCCGCGCGAAAGAGATCGAAACCATCGTCGTGTATATCCCGAACTGCCCTCGCACCGAGGAGCGATGGAACTCCGTCGAGCCAATCGCCATCGAGACGATCGCCGCCATCTGCGATGGCCATGGCGTGCCGTTCATCCCCTGCCCTCCGAGCGAGGTGCCGCGCACCAATCGCGATTTCATCGAAGAAATTCACGTCGGCCTGCCGCTTGCCCGAACGATCAGCCGCCGCGCGGCCCGCGCCGCGGTCGCCGCCGGGCTTCTTCCACTCGACGCGCCGAGACTTGTCAACTACGAACAAGGGGCAACGGACTAACCACGCTCCATGATTTTTTCAAGCTGGCAATTCGCGTTCTTCTTCGCCGTCGTCTTCGGCGTGTATTGGGCTGTTCCCGGGCGTCGCTTTCGCCACGGCTTTTTGCTTGCGGCCAGCTATGTCTTCTACGCCGCATGGAATACGAAGCTGCTGTCCATCGTCATTGGGCTAACCCTCTTCGACTATGGCGTCGGCCTCGGACTGGAGCACGTGCAGGGCGAACGCCGGCGCCGCGTGTTGCTCATCGCCAGCCTCGCGGCAAATCTCGGCATCCTCGCCGTGTTTAAGTACGCCGATTTTTTTGTGATTTCACTGCGCGACTTGCTTGCCAACGCCGGCATTCACACCGGCTGGCACACGCTCGGCATCATCCTGCCGGTCGGTATCAGCTTTCACACCTTCCAAACCATGAGTTACACGATCGACGTCTATCGCCGGCGGATCCCCGCATGCCGATCGCTTGTGGACTTCGCACTGTTCGTGGCCTTTTTCCCGCAGCTTGTCGCCGGCCCGATCGTGAAAGCGGTCGAGTTTCTGCCGCAGCTTCGAAATGACAAACGATTCGACTGGAGCCGGCTCGATGCCGCCGTCATGCTCTTTTTGGTCGGCCTGACTAAGAAACTCCTCATCGCAGACAACTTCGCAACACTGGTCGACCCGGTCTTCGCCGATCCGACACACTTCACGACGCGCGACCTATGGCTCGCCATGCTCTGTTACGGCGGACAGATCTACTGCGACTTCTCCGGCTACACCGACATGGCCATCGCCACGGCCCGCCTGCTTGGTTTTGACATGAGCGAGAACTTCCGAAACCCCTATCTCGCCATCGGCCTCAGCGATTTCTGGCGACGGTGGCACATCTCGCTCTCGACGTGGTTCCGAGACTATCTGTACATCCCGCTCGGCGGTTCGCGAACCGGACCTTGGCGTACGGGGGCGAATCTAATGATTACCATGCTGCTTGCGGGCCTTTGGCACGGAGCGAGTTGGACGTTTGTCGTATGGGGCGCGATTCATGGTGTTGCGCTGATTTCATCGAAATGGTGCGCGAGCATCGGCGAATGGCTGCCGCGGCGCGGCCGCACAATCGTCGCATGGGCCGTCACGTTCCTTGTCGTTCACGTCGCATGGGTCTTTTTCCGCTGCCAACCCGTCATACCGGCTGGAGCATCGGAGCCTGAACCCACTGTCGCCGCATTGAGTCGCGCGTTGTATTTCGTGAAGCACCTGGTCATTCCGGTGGCCGTCGATCACCCGCTCTGGCTGATGAACAAGGGGCCGATGCTCGCCTTGCTGGGGCTTATGGCAGCATTCCAACTACTCGATGAGCGCCGTCGACGAGGGAGCGACCCGATCCGCCTCCCCGCGCCGATTGCCGGGGTGAGTTACGCCTGTTGGATCCTTGTGCTGGTGATTCTCAGTCCGGAAAACACCAACCCGTTCATCTACTTTCAATTCTGACCGACCAACCTACTCCTGGTTTCGTACAATGTCGGGACGCCGCGGGTGGAGTGAAGCACTACCACCGTCTATGATTCGTCACGGAGCATTATGAAACCCACCATCGCCATTCTGGGCGCCACTGGCGCCGTCGGTCAGGAATTCCTTGCAATCCTTGAACAACGCAACACGCCCATGGCGTCGCTGCGATTGCTCGCGTCGCCGCGTTCTGCCGGAAAAACCGTCAAGTTCCGAGGCGAACACCTCCCCATTGAGGCTGTCGGGCCCAAGAGCTTCGACGGCGTGAACATCGCCCTCTTCAGCGCGGGCGCATCCGTGAGCAAGGAATGGGCACCCATTGCGGTGAAGTCCGGCGCCGTCGTCATCGACAATAGCTCGGCCTTTCGAATGGACCCGGCCATCCCCCTTGTGATACCCGAGATTAATTCCGAAGCGATCGGCAACGCCCGCATCATCGCCAATCCGAATTGTTCCACGATCATCATGAACATGGTGGTGTGGCCATTGCACAAGGCACGCCGCGCGAAGCGAATCGTCGTCAGCACCTATCAGGCCGCCAGCGGCGCGGGTTGGCAGGCCATGCAGGAATTGGAGAATCAAGCCCGCGAGATGCTCGCCGGAAAGCCCGCGACCATGCAGGTCTTTCCCCACCCGATCGCCTTCAACCTCTTCAGCCACAACACCACGATCGGGGCAGATGGATACAACGTTGAAGAAACGAAGATGGTGCTTGAGACCCGCAAAATCTTTAACGAGCCGAATCTCGCGATCACCGCCACGTGCGTGCGCGTTCCCGTGCTTCGCGCCCACAGCGAATCGGTCAACATCACGTTTGAACAGCCGATCACCGAGCGAGAGGCCCGCGAGATCCTCGCGAAGGCCCCCGGCGTCAAGGTCGTGGATGACCGCGCTGCGAACTACTTCCCAATGCCCAAGGACGCCTCCGGCCAGGATGATTGCCTCGTCGGCCGCATCCGTCAGGACATCAGCCAGCCCGACAACCGAGGGCTGGACCTTTTCGTATGCGGGGATCAACTGCGCAAGGGAGCGGCGTTAAACGCGGTGCAGATTGCTGAAGTGCTCCATTTTTGCTATCTTCAATAATTATGGTCGCCTTCAATATTACCGATTTACCACCCCTGAGCGATCCTGGAAAAGAGATCCTACTCGAATCGATTCGAGAATCACACGCGGAGATAATTCGCGCCAAGTTGGATACCGCATTGAATGATGCAACAACAAAAATCAGAGATTGGCTGAGTGGCTTTAGGGACGCAGCGGCGAAGCACGAGGCAATCTATGCGGCTCAAGAAGATCGCATTTCCGGACAAGTACTTGGCGAATGGACAGATGAGCAGTTGCTTGACCGTATTCACCAATTTGGGCTTGTTGCAGAGGCAATTCGTAATTGGTGCGAAATCATCGACCAAAATCGAGACAGACTAATCGCATGGAAAGCCGACACCCGGATTTGGTCGGATGAGGCGGAATCCCTTGTTGCCAGTCTGGATCACTTGTCGAGAGTGTTCAACTGGAACTGTGAGGCGTTGTATCGTTGGATGGACCAACTTTGCGATGAATATGTGCGGCGCAATCCCGACCTGCCTCCCCTCCCGTCCGCACCCTATGATTTAGGCCCGACAAACGTGGCACGGCTTCCCCAAGTACTTTAGGCTACCGGATATTCCATGGAAATTGCACTTGATACTGGTCCAACATTGGGCCTTCTTTACCGCAACGACCCATACCACAAGCCCACGTCCATTCAATACCAGGTGCTTCGGAAATCAGGCACAAATCTGATACTGCCGCGAATTTCTTATGTAGAGTCGCTCGGTCATATTACAAGGGAGATTCGGAAGAAACGCGCAAATAGCAACGCTGGTGTTCTTGCCGAACAGTTCCAAGAAAAGCTAGCGGAATTTCAACTTCACATCATTGAACATATACCGCAGGATTTCTCGGTGGCCGACGCAATTTGGACCAAGTACCGCGAATGGCCTGTAGACTATCCGGATGTCCTAATTGCAGCGACGGCCACTAGGCTCGATTGCAGTCGCCTATGGACATTAGACACGGCTTTTGAGCGATTGCTGATTCACGCATTTCCCGGAATGGAAAACATCCGCAATCGTCACTGAGGCTAATTCATGGACCGCGCACACGCTTGGCAACTCCTTTGCGAATTCGTCCAGTCGGACTCCCTCCGCAAGCACATGCTTTCGGTGGAGGCGGCGATGCGCCATTATGCCGGCCTCCTTGGCGGCGACGTGGAGCAATGGGGGCTGACGGGGCTTCTCCACGATTTCGACTATGAGAAATTTCAGACAGCCCCCGACCACACCCGCGAGGGGGCAAAGATCCTCCGTGCCCGCGGTGTCGATGAGGAAATCGTCGGAGCGATTCTTTCCCATGCCGAGTGGAACCTCGACGAATATCCCCGCGATCGCCCCATACGCAGGACGCTCTTTGCCGTCGATGAACTGTGTGGTTTCATCGTGGCGGCCGCACTGGTGCGCCCGACGCGGCTTGAGGGAATGGAACCGTCGTCGATCAAAAAGAAAATGAAAACGCCCTCCTTTGCGGCGGCCGTCAAACGCGAAGACATCACCGCCGGCGCGGAATTGCTCGGCCTCTCGCTTGACGATCACATAACGAACTGCATCACGGCCCTGCAAGGCTGTGCGGATTCACTCGGGCTTCGCGCGCCCTAATAATTCCTCCACGAGAAAGGCTCCTATGCTTCGCCGATTCGTATGCACGCTCATCTTCGTTCTCACGGGCGCGATCACTGCCGGCCGCGCTGCAGCCCAATCCGACCCGCACTTTCCGGCCGATCGCCCGCTCGATCTGAACCATCTCAAGCTCGACCTCCGCGTCGATCTGAAGAAAAAGACCGCCGGCGGGTCTGCCACCATTGATCTCACCGCCCTCCGAGATGTTGAGACGATCACCTTCAACGCCGTGGATTTTGATGTGAGCGGTGTCCGCCTCCTCGGTTCGGGCAATGAATCCGCCACACCTGTCAAATTCGTTAACGACGGCAAGACCATCACGGTTACGCTGCCCGCCGCGATCAAACCCGGCGACAAAACGCGCGTGCAGATCGACTACAAAGTGACGGACCCCGTCTCCGGCCTTTCCTTCTTCGCTCCGGACAAGGAAGACCCCGAGGCCCCCTACGTCGTCTGGTCGCAGGGCGAATCCGTGACGAATCGCTATTGGGTGCCCTGCTTTGATCATCCCAATGAGAAACAAACCACGGAGATCGTTTGCACGGTCGACAAGCCGAACATGGCGCTTAGCAACGGACGCCTGTTGAAAAAAACGGAAAACGCCGACGGCACCGCGACCTATCACTGGCTGCAGGACAAGCCGCACGTCTCCTACCTCATGACGCTTGTCGTCGGTGAATTTGTCACCAAGACGGACTTGTGGCGTGGCAAGCCCGTCAGCTATCACGTCCGTGAGAAGTTCAAGGGCCAGATCGACAACTCCTTCGCCGACACACCGAAGATGCTGGAGTATTTCAGCAACAAGATCGGCGTCGAGTACCCGTGGGACAAATACGATCAGGTCTGTTGCTACAACTTTGGCGGCGGCATGGAGAACACCAGCGCCACCACACTGACCGAAGGCACGCTCCACGACGACCGCGCCCATCTCGACGACGACAGCGACGGACTTGTGGCCCACGAATTGGCCCATCAATGGTGGGGCGACTTGCTGACCTGCAAGGACTGGGCACACCTCTGGCTGAATGAGGGTTTTGCAAGCTATTTCGAGGCCCTCTGGGACGAGCACGATCTCGGCGCCGAAGAATTCGCCTGCAACATGATGCGCAAGGCCCGCGGCGCTCTCGACGGCGGCAAAGACAAACCCATCGTCTATCGCCGCTACGAAGACCCCGATGAACAATTCGACGGTCGGGCCTATCCGAAGGGCGCGTGGGTATTGCATATGATCCGCCGACGGCTCGGCGATGATCTCTTTTGGAAAGTGCTGAAGGAATACGCCACGCGGTTTGCCTATCAAACCGTCGAGACCTCCGACCTTCGCCGCGTGATTGAGGATGTCACGGGCCGCGCCTTCGAGCGGTTCTTCTATGATTGGACTGAGCGGCCCGGCGCACCCGTCGTCACCATTGAGTACGACTGGCAGGACGACGACAAGCTCGCAAAAATTCGCGTCCAACAAACGCAGAAGGACGACGCGTTCTGCTTCCCCCTCCTCATGGAGTTCATCCCCGAACAGGGCGGTGTTCCGGTTCGACTGACCCGCGAAATCACCAACAAAACCGAGACGTTCTATATCCCCATTCCCGCACGGCCGACGATGTTTCGCCCCGATCCGGAGAACGCCGTCCTGATGGACCTGACGCTCGAGATGCCGCGCGACAGTTGGGAACAGATGCTGAAGATCGACCCGAACCCGGTGGCCCGTATCCGCGCTGCGAAGCATTTCGGCAAGAGCCGATCGCAAAACGACAAGAAACTCCTCGCCGATCAACTGCTGGTGGAAAAGTTCTGGGCCGTGCAGCAGGCCATCGCCGAACAATTGGGAGAATCGCAGGGCGACGTCGCCCGTGATGCCCTGCTTGCCGGACTGAAGATCGAGCATCCCAAGGCACGGGCTGCCGTTGTGGAAGCGCTTGGCAAATTCGAAGATGAGCAGGCCGTGGAAGATGCGCTGCTCGCCATCGTCAAGAAGGGCGACCGCAGCTATCGCGTGGAGGCCAATGCCATCGAAGCCTACGCCGGCGTGAAGGGCAAGGATGCGTGTGAGCTACTTCAGTCGCTCATGTCACGCGACTCGGACAACGAGATCATCCGCCGATCAGTGCTTCGTGCAATCGGGGCAAACGGCGACGCAAGCGTGCTCGATCTGCTCATCGACTGGTCCGCGCCGGGCAAGCCTTCGCAGTGTCGCGGGGCCGCCGTTTCCGCCCTTGCCGATGTGATCGATCGCGAAGATGTCGGCAAGGAAAATGAGAAGAAGGCCGTGGAATCGCTGGCCAAATGTCTCAAGAAAGGCCCGCGCCGTTTGCAAATCTCGGCACTCATGGCCCTCGAAAAACTCGGTTCCAAGGCCCGCCCCGCGCTGGACGACGTGGACAAACTCGCCAAGGTCGGCGGCCCGCGCGCCAAATCGACCGCCATGCGTGTCGCAAAGAAAATCCGAGAAGGCGGCACCGGAGACGAAAAACTCACCGATCTCCGCACCCGCCTCGACAAGCTTGAGACGGAAAACAAATCCCTCAAGGACCGTATCCAAGTCCTCGAAGCCCGCGATGCGGCGGAGCCGGGGGAGGAATAATTGTGGGGTTCAAACTGAGGACGCGTCAGTCCCCGCGCATCAACTCCACAAACTGCTGAAATAAATACCCGGAGTCATGCGGCCCCGGCGCCGCTTCCGGGTGGTATTGCACTGCGAACACGCGGCGATCCCGATGGGCGAAGCCTTCGAGGCTCTGGTCATAGAGATTCACGTGCGTCACGCGCCCGCCCACCGCCTCCAAACTCGGCACATCCACCGCGAAACCATGATTCTGGCTGGTGATTTCCACACGGCCGGTATCGACGTTCAGCACCGGATGATTTGCGCCGTGGTGGCCGAACTTGAGCTTGTATGTCTTTGCTCCCAATGCAAGCGACAAGAGCTGATGCCCGAGGCAAATCCCGAAGATCGGCACGCGGCCGATCATGGCCCGCATTGCATCGATCGTGTCCGTGACCGCCGCGGGGTCGCCAGGACCGTTGCCTGCCAGTACGCCGTCCGGCTTGCTTCCCAGAATCGACTCGGCGCTCGTACCCGACGGCACGACGCGCACGCTGCAACCGCGATCCGTCAGGTGGCGGATGATGTTTTCCTTGATCCCGCAGTCAATCGCCACGACGTGCATGGTCTGCGGCGTGCTGCTCGGGTGATACACGCGCTCAGCCGCCGGCTTCACCTTATCCACGAGGTTCTGCCCGGTCATCTCCGGCGCCGCCTTGGCCCGCGCCACAAGTTGAGCCGGGTCTGAAAGCTCCGTGCTGATCACACCGCGAAGGGCGCCACGCTCCCGCAGCCTTTTGGTGATCGCCCGGGTATCCACGCTGCTTATGCCAATGACATTGGCCTGCTTCAGGTATGCGTCAAGATCGCCGCTCGCCCGCTGATTGCTGACGCGGCGCGAAAGTTCCTTCACCACAAAGCCGGACAAATGCTGGCCGTTAGACTCCAAGTCCTCCGTGTTAATTCCATAATTCCCAATCAGCGGCGCGGTCATCGTCACGATCTGCCCGCAGTACGACGGGTCCGTGAGAATCTCCTGATAGCCGCACATTGCCGTGTTAAACACGACCTCTCCGACGGCCGTCCCTCGCGCACCAAACCCCTGCCCGGCAAACACCGTGCCGTCTTCCAAACCGAGATAACAGCGGTGTATGGTCATCGGATCCCCGCCGCGTAATCTTGCAATGCCCGAACCTGAAGCGCGCTGCCCGGGCCAGCTGCCTTCATGGCTCGAATGGCCTGCACTGCGGCCTGCGCTCCGGAAATCGTTGTGATCAGCGGCAGATTCCTCGCGACGGCCGCCGCCCGCCAACGCCCCTCTTCCCACGCCGCGCCATAGTGGACCGGTGTGTTGATCAAGAGATCGAGTACGCGCTGATTGATCAGGTCAAGGAGAAACCCTTCCGGCGCGCCCGATCGCTTCGACACCACGACCGAGTGAATCCCGGCCGCCTTTAGCACCGAATGGGTGCCGACGGTCGAAAACAATTTGAAACCAAGCTCGCGAAGCTCCCGTGCGATCGGAACGATGCGCGGTTTATCGGGGTCATTTACGCTCACCAGCGCATTACCGGATGTCGGCAACGAGAGGCCCGTCGCAATCGCCGCCTTCGCAAAGGCAAGGCCAAACGTGTCATCAATTCCCATGACTTCGCCGGTACTGCGCATCTCCGGTCCAAGCACGGCATCCTGTCCGGGGAACTTGCTGAATGGGAACACGGGCGCCTTGATCGCCATCATCAGCGGCCGCGGATTCCGCCCCACACCGAGATCCCACAAAATATCGCGCAACGACCGCCCCAGCATCACACCCGTCGCCACCTTGGCCCACGGAACGCCGGTTGCCTTGCTCACGTACGGCACGGTTCGCGATGCCCGCGGGTTCACTTCCAACACATACACACGGCCTTCAGCCACGGCGAACTGCACGTTCATCAACCCGCAGACACCCAACCCCTTCGCAAGGAGCTTCGCCTGCCGCTGGACCTCCGCCAGTATTTCCGGCGAGAGGGAGTGCGGAGGAATCGCGCAACAACTATCTCCGCTGTGGATGCCGGCCTGCTCGATATGCTCCATCACGCCGCATACCACACTGTCGCCCTTGGGGTCATCCGGGAAGCGATAGTCCGCAACGGCATCGACGTCGATTTCCGTCGCGTCCAGCAGAAACTTATCAATGAGCACCGTCGGCGGTCCCTGATGCGCCAAACGGTCGCTCGCCGCAAACGCCCGTCGCACATACCGCGACAGGTCGCCCTCGTTGTTGCAAAGCTCCATCGCCCGGCCGCCGAGCACATAACTCGGTCGAATCAACACGGGATACCCGATCCGCGCCGCGATTTGTTGCGCCTCCTCGGGGCTGCGGGCGATCCCGTTCGCCGGCTGCAACAACTCAAGGTTTGTCAGTATTTTTTGAAACTCATCACGATCCTCGGCAAGGTGAATACTCTCTGGCGGGGTGCCGATGATCGGGGCACCCGCTCGTTGTAACCCTTCCGCGAGGTTCAGCGGAGTCTGCCCACCGAACTGCACGATGACGCCGCGAATCTGACCCCGCGCCGCAATGGAGCGAATCACCCGCATCACATCCTCGTGAGTCAACGGCTCGAAGAATAGCAAATCCGAGGTGTCATAGTCCGTGCTGACCGTCTCCGGGTTGGAGTTAATCATCACGGTGCGATAGCCCATCCGCCTCGCCTCCATCGCGGCATGGACGCAGCAATAATCAAACTCGATCCCCTGGCCGATTCGATTCGGTCCGCCGCCGAGCACGATGACATGCGGCTCGGCCCCGACGCGAAGCTCTCCTTCCACGCTTTGCAGAATGCGCCCGCCTTCGACACGAATGAGCGGTTCCTCATGCGTCGAGTAGTAATACGGGGTCGCCGCTTCGAACTCCGCCGCGCATGTATCGACCAGCTTGAACACGCCGTCTTCAACGGGGCCGGGGCCACCCAGTGCGGTTCCCGTCACGGCTTCCGCACTCGACATCTGCAATGCATTGCACAGCTGCTGATGACCAAATCCCAGCCGGCGGCTCGCATGCAACAATTCCGCCCCAACGCCCACGCCTCCGTGCTGAAGCGCCGCCTTCACCTGCGGTCCGTGTTCCAACATCTCGCTCTCGAACGCACTCAACTCCGCCATCTGGTCGAGGAACCACGGGTCGATCTTGGTCAGTTCGTGAACCTGTTCCACCGTCCAACCAAGCTTGAACGCATAGCGAATGTAGTACGGCCGGCCCTGGCATGGTTTTTCCAACTTGTTTCGCAGGGCCTGGGCATCAATGGGCCAGGTCGTGGCCGATGATTCGTCCACGTCGGCCGGCGCCTCGCCCAGTCGACTGCCAAGTACAACGGCATCTTCCTCTTCGCGCTGTTCGAGGCTCTTGTAGGCACCCGCCACTCCGTCGGCATGTCGGCGATGCGCCGCCAACAGCCACCGGTCATTTCGATCCAACCCGAATCCCGGCCGCTGAATCTCCATCGACCGCACGCACTTTTGAAACGCCTCTTTGAACGTGCGTCCGATCGCCATGGCCTCGCCGACGCTTTTCATCTGCGTCGTCAGCGTCTCATCCGCGTCGGGGAATTTCTCAAACGTCCACCGCGGGATCTTGACCACGCAATAGTCGATCACCGGTTCAAAGCTGGCCGGCGTATTCTTCGTGATGTCATTGGGAATCTCATCGAGCGTGTACCCCACCGCCAGCTTGGCCGCGACTTTGGCAATCGGGTAGCCCGTGGCCTTCGACGCCAGCGCGCTGGATCGACTCACGCGCGGGTTCATTTCAATGACACACTGCCGCCCCGTCTTCGGATCGACGCCGAACTGCACATTCGACCCGCCCGTATCGACGCCGATCTCGCGCATGATCGCCTTCGACGCATCGCGCATCTGCTGATATTCGCGGTCGGTGAGCGTCTGAATCGGCGCGACGGTGATGGAATCGCCGGTGTGAACGCCCATCGGATCGATGTTCTCAATCCCGCAGACAATCACTACGTTGTCATTCCGGTCGCGAATGACTTCCAGCTCGAATTCCTTCCACCCGTAGAGCGACTCTTCAATCAAGACCTCGGTAATGCGCGATGCCTTCAAGCCGCGCGCCGCGATCGTCTCAAACTCCTCCATCGTCCGGCAGAACCCGCCGCCCTCACCGCCGAGCGTATAGGCCGGGCGAATCGCCACCGGCAGGCCGACCCGCCGCAAGACCTCGTGGGCCTCATCCATCGAATGGGCCGTGCCGCTCTTGGGCACGTCGAGACCGATTCGGATCATCGCCTCCTTGAACAGCGTGCGATCCTCGGCCTTGGCAATCGCCTCGGGCGAGGCGCCGATTAACTCGACGCCGTGGTCCTTCAGGATGCCCCGTTCGTGGCACTCCATCGCGCAATTCAGCGCCGTCTGCCCGCCGAGCGTCGGCAGCAACGCATCGACCGGCGTTCCCAGTGACCGTTCCTTGGCGAAAACCTTTGCGATGAAGTCAGGTGTGATCGGCTCGATGTAGGTTCGATCCGCGAACTCTGGATCGGTCATGATCGTGGCCGGGTTTGAGTTAATCAGTACAACGCGATATCCCTCGGCGCGCAGCGTCTTGCACGCCTGCGTTCCGCTGTAGTCGAACTCGCAGCCCTGCCCGATGACAATCGGGCCTGAGCCGATGAGCATAATGGTCTTAATGTCGGTCCGTTTGGGCATTCCGTCTCACGCAGTTAAATGAGCACCGCATTGTATCCAAGGGGACTGACCATGCTACGGCACCTGCCGCGCAAAGTTCATGCGTAGTCCCAGAATGCGAACGTTAAGATTTGATGTGTGAACGACTTGACGAACGAAGGAGGCGAGAGCCGGATTAATCCTGGCCAGGCCCCATGACCATCTCCGGCTTCGGTCCAGGCTTCGGCCGGCAGTCCGGGCACGGTTTCAGGCCAACTGTTTGCGCCAGTTCAAAGGTGGGATAGTTTTTAAGGTTGCACGCCAGAATCTCGCGGGCCTTCTCACAGGACGCCAGGTGGAAAAACTCCCCCTTCACATCCGCGACAAAGGCCAACTCATTCACATCCACCAACTCCGGCACTTCGGGCCATGGCACCGTAGCCTCCGCCATCGACGCGAATGACTTAGTAGACCCTTCCGCCGGGACTTTAGTTGCGACCGGCGGCAAACCGGGCGTCAACCGCGGCTTGAACTGCGCCACTGGCTGGCCCATCTCGTTCGTCTGATCGGCGAGCCGCTGGAAGTAATACGCGACCGCCCCGACACCGATGAGCAGCCCGAAGATACTCGCTACCAGCGCGATGGCCGTGTAGCTCTTCCGCCGCTCGAACTTCGCCAAGGGATCTTCATCGGCGCAGGCCTGCAGCGCCTTCATCAGTTCGTCAGCCGTTGCAAACCGCTCGGCAGGCTCCACCGCAAGGCACTTCTTGAGCAACTCCTTCGCGCGCGGCGTCAGGCCTTTGACCGCGTTGAGGTCAAGCTCCGGAGGATTCTGATGCAGTGCGAGCAGCTTCGATCGCGAGTCGGCGTGCAGCCACGGCTTACCCATGAGTGCGTACAACATGACCAAGCCGAGCGAATAAATGTCGCTTACAGGGGTCGTGCCCAGACCGCGGACCGTTTCCGGCGCGACCCAGCCGAGCGAACCCACCGCCTTGCCTTTGAGCCGCTCGCTCGCAGCCTCTTTGGCAACTTCCGCGAGACCGAAGTCCATGAGCTTCAAGTGCCCATGATCATCGAACATCAGATTTCCGGGCTTGATGTCGCGGTGAATGATGCCGCGCTTGTGGGCCAGCGCCAGTGCCTTCGCCGGACCGACCATCATGGCGAATAGCTCGCGTGCGGCGATGGCGCCATGGCGATCGACGTATTCCTTCAGCGTGCCGCCTTCCATCAGCTCCAACGAGAGGAAAATCTGGCCGCTGGCCTGGGCGACTTCATAGATCGCTACGACATGGGGGTGTTGCAGTTTGGCGATGGCCCGGGCCTCTTGCATGAATAATTCGGTATTGAGATTCAGCCCCACCGACGACTTGCGACTGCGGCTCAGTATCTTTAACGCCACATCGCGGCGGAGCGTTTCATCATGCCCGCGCCAGACGACGCCCATACCGCCTTGCCCCAATACGGAAAGCACTTTGTAGCGCCCCAGCTTTCGGCCGGCCCAGCGCGTATCAATCACGGTAGAACTCGACCCAGCGGTGGGCGGCAAATCCTCAGGGAGAATCGCTTGGGTTGAATCAGAGGGCGCGTCGTCGACAGGCGTTGCGGCAACCGTTTGTTCGCGAATTTTTCGCAATTCGGCCGCGGCAATCTCAGCGCATCGCCATTCCTGGCGACAATGCCGACATACCAACCGTCGCCCTATGAGGCGCGCAGCGACTTTGTACGCCTGACCGCATGACGGACAAGCGACACACACCCTGCGATTCGGCTGGTCGCTACGCTCTTGCGTGTGACCTGTTTCCATAACACATCCACACCCCCACCCAAAGGGGGTTCCCCATTAAATAATCATATCCCGGTCGCGCCTCATTCCAAAGCAATTATGAGATTTTCCCGCGTCACGGGGGATCAGAAGACTTTTTAGTCTCCTGAATACTTCAAGAACCCTAAGGTTTCCTGGCTGTCCTCCCCCCTGACCAACTTTGCGATTTTTTTCACAAAGTCGGCTGACCAGCCGATGGACGCTGACACGACCATTGAGAGCCCGGTCTAATCCGGCCGTGAAGTTGAATGATCTTCACCCCGCTCATAAAGGACGCGACAAAATAAGAGGCTCTCCGCAACAGATTCATTCTTTACTTCCTGGCCGACGGGAAATCGGTTGTGCGGTAAATCGCACCTGATCCATCAAAAGGAATTTCCAGTTGACCGTGACTTCATCAGCAGGAATCGGACACGGAAGTCACTGCAATCGCCGAGTGCTGCATGAGTACACACCATTGGAGTTGCGTTCCCCGCCGAATCGTTGAGGCAAACTCATCACGGCCGCCGCCGAAGCGGCTTCCAACGTGCGAACAACTTCGACGGTATCCGACTGAAGCTATTCGGACACATCATCTCGCCAACAGTCAAATGAAGGTGGTTGTACTCTTAGACCCTGTTAATAGTCATTACTCTAAAAAAAAATTCCTGCTGTTCTTGCGACGCATTTCCATGTTCTGGCGACGCCACGGGGGTTTTTCTGTAGTGCGTTCGATCAATCGACGCGTTTCAGTGGCTTTGAAGTTTGGCGACGTGCTAGAATCGTGCTCAAGTCTTGTGGGGACACGAAAATCCTGCAACACTTTATGACATCTGAATATGAGTCGGAAGAGTAATCAACCACGCCCATAGGGCGTGGCTTTAGGAAGCCCCCCAAAGGGGGGCGTTCACGTTGGGAAGGCCCCGTTGGGGCCGTTGTTCACGTTTATTTCAAATCGAGATTACCTTGTTGACTCTCAAGCTGTTCCTGTT
>JACRIM010000033.1 GCA_016235815.1 Planctomycetota bacterium | reverse complement strand
TCGTGGCCATCGAGGACCTGATTGATGCCTTTCGTCGCGGCGTCGGCCGAATCAACGGCCATCGAAACCAAATGGGATTCATGTTTGACCATGACGATGTCCAGAAAAAAGCCGCATGAAAGATTCTGCGGCTCTACTTAGATTCTGGAACTCGACCGACTAGAGTCGCCGCATGTTCTCCCCCGATGTACAGCGACATTACGATAGACAGTACAGCGGTAAGCAGAGCGAAATAGCTGGCAACGCGTGAAACACGATAGGCTGCATGGTGTTGTTTTACGCTATCGACAAACCCTTTAATCATGATCTTCAAAGTCCTTGTACAGGGCAATTTAGGGACTTGAAATTATTGCTACCTGAGATAGCAATTGTTTCCCAAAAGCCGTCGGCACTCTGCACCTTCGAATATCATACACTATGCGAACGCCACGGACATCAGACATCGAAGCAGCTTAGCCTCGCCCGCGCACGAACCACCACCACGCCGCATACCCAGTTACCAACGCCCCCAGTGCTCCCAGCGCCAGCCAACTCCAGATCGGCCGCACCGCTTTCACCATCCCCGGCGGCGGTTGTCAAGGGCGAGCTGGATACTCGGCACAGCAGGACACGGCGGAAGTCTAACCGCGAGGTTTCGGCTTGACCGCCGCCCGGGGGACCGGCCGGGCGCTGCGCCACACGGGCCCCAGGATCGGGTCGGCCTCTATGCGCTCGTCGGCGCGCGCGCGCCGCTGGCTCGCGGACAACGCGGCGTCTTCCTTCAGGAGCCGCTCCTGAATCTGCCGCTTCATTTCCACGCAATCAAACGGTTTCGTCTTCACGGCGAATCACCTCTTGGGGGCTGTGAATCGGAATGGACGGGTAGCCGTTCATCGCGTTCACAGCATGATACCCACGTATCTTATCATAGTGCACGATGTGCTTGAAATTCCAACTGACGATCACGTCGGCGCCGGCGACCGATGCGGCGGCAATGTGTTCGGCATCACCCACGCTGGCAGGCCCGACGACTCCGTGGGCCACATAGGCGTCTCGAAGGGTCTCGATCTCCTCTGACAATTCGATGCGTTCCAAGTGTTCCGCCGGCAAATCGGCGAGCAACTTGCGAACGTGTTCCGGTGCCCCAGCAAGCTCTCGCAGCACGGTCGTGGAGAGAACCAGTGTGAACCGGCCAGCCTGAATCTCGGCGACCAGCTCACGGCTGACGTCGGCGAACTCCGGATCGAAGCACCCGCCGAAAACCGACGTGTCCACATTGATACGGAGTTTCTTCATGATGCTCTATTGAACGGATTATGTTCTCGGCTGCTCGGAATACAAAGGCGGATTCAGCCGCCAAGGTGAACAATTCCATTATACCACAAGCCGCGCCGTTCATGCCCATATCAACGCAAAAACGCGGGGAAGGACTGAAGTGGGGCAACCTGCGCTCCGCCCCTGCCGCGGCGGGCAGGCACTGTCGACCATCGTGCGCCCGATGGGCGGGAAACGCGAAGAGGAAAGCGGGGGTGGGTGGGTGCGCGCGTGGGGGGAATACTTGTCATCACCGCCCGCGCACAAACCACCACCACACGGCATACAGAACAACCAACCCACCCAGCACGCTCAGCGCCAGCCAACTCCAAATCGGCCGCACCGCCTTCACCATCCCCGGCTGCGGCATCGACGCATCGCTCAGGTTCATCGTCGCGTCGGCCCGATGCGGGGCCAGCGCGCCCAGCAAATCCATCGCCAGCATCTCCGCCGATTGATAACGATGTTTCGGGTCGGCCTGCAAGCACTGTACGACGATGTCCCGAAGTCGCGGCGGCCACGACGGCGGCAACTCCTCGCGCGTCACACTCCGCGCCTCAGCCGCCATCCGAATCATCTCTTCCTTGCTTTGCGCCTGAATCATGCGCCGCCCGGTCAGCACCGCGAACAGCACAAGCCCCAGGCTGAAGATGTCACTCGCCGGCTTCGCCCCTTCTCCCCGGGCCACTTCCGGCGCAAGCCATCCCGGCGTCCCCACCGGCCGATTCCGCACTTCCTCAATCCCCTCCAATCCTTCGACGTCGGCCAGTCCAAAGTCCGTCACCTTCACATGCCCTGCGCTGTCCACCATGATGTTCGACGGCTTTACATCCCGATGCACCACGCCCGCCTTGTGCGCTGCAGCGAGCGCCCGCGCCGCATGGGCAATAACAAAACAGGCCTGATTCGCCGGCAGCGGGCCGCGCTGTTCGACCAGCGCCGCCAGCGTGATTCCGCGCACGCGTTCCATTGCAAAGAAATAATGCCCCGCGTCTGAGCCGATCTCATGCACCGTCACGATGTTGGGATGTTGCAACTTCGCGGCCACCCGTGCCTCCTGCACGAACATCCGCACGCCGACCGGCTCGCGATCCGGCTCATACGACCGCGGCAACATCTTGAGCGCCACCTCGCGCTTCAAATCCGTGTCGAACGCTTCAAACACATAGCCCATGGCCCCCTGTCCAAGCACGGACTTGATTTGATAGCGCCCCAGCGTCCGCCCCACCCACTCGCTTGCCGCCGGCGGCTTTGCCGACTCGGCCCCCGCAACGAGCCGCGCCAGCGTAGATCCATGTTCGGTCGTTGCAAGCAGCGTTGAACCGGCCTGACCAAAACTTGCCGCCGCAGCACCGAGCGCATCCGCGACCTGCCCCACCACGCGCGTCTCATCACGCCACACATGGCCGCAATGCCGGCAACGCACGCGCCGGCCGAACGTCGGCTTATCCGTCTGATACCGCGCGCGGCACTGCGGGCAGACCAATGGCTTTCCTGCGGACTGATTGGAGGTAGGGGAAGACTCGCCGCTCACGCCATGCGAACTCCGACATTGATGCGATCAACCGGCCGCAAGGAGCTTCTCGATGACGCGCTCAAAACTCTCCCGCAGCCGCTCATGCTCCTCCCCCGTCGCCGGCCCGGAGAAACCCGTGTAGACGCTTTTGACGTTTCCACTACCGTCCACGAACAGAAAGGTCGGATACCCCTTAAGCCCTTCCAACACCGGCAACGCTCGTGGTACCACCGACTTTTCCTTCATCCCGCCAAAAAGCACGCGATAATCCGCGTGGTGCCTCGCCTGAAACGCCTTAATCTGCTTGACGCTTCGCTCGAAGTCGGGCGTCAGCTCGAACGCCAACCCGATCACCTTCAACCCCTTTGCGCCATATTTCTTTTCAAGCGCTGCCAACGTATCCGCCGCGTCATGGCAGTTCGGGCACCAGGTCCCGAACACATCAATGATCGTCACCTTCCCAAGTATACCCGGCACACCGAGTGACACCGTGCTTCCATCCAGATCACGAAAGCTCAGCTCCCGTACCGACGAATTCGACGGGTTGACCTTTGTCGCCGCGAATCCATCCGGAAGCGAAGCCTTGTCATTACGCGCGGCCGTCCACGTCTCATGCCACTTCGCCCCTGACCAGAAATCACCCTTCAACGTACCGTCGGGCTGAATCGTCGCGACAAACAGAAATGCGTGCGCCCCGTCAAAATTCGACAGGCGAAGCAGCCCGTATTCATAACTGCCCGTGAGATATCCATAATCCCCCGACGGCGTGAGAAAGGTCCCTTCCACGCCCTTTCCCGCGCCCTCCTTGAACACGGCGACTGCGATCTCCTTGTCCTTCCCAAAGCGGGCCTCCCAGCGACCCTCCAGCTTCGGGTACACGACCACGTCCGTCTCGATCTTCAAATTCGGCTTGAATAGCCAACCCTCGTTCTGCTCGACCGAGACATCCATTTCGGTAAATTCATCCGGGCCGGTTCGCTTCTTCCACTTCCCATTCATGATCTGCCGGCTGGACAACGCAACCGTGAGCTCAATCACCGCGTCATAATGCGAAATATCCAGCGTGAAGTGGTTGAACGTCCGCTTGACGCTGGGAATCTCGATCTTCTGTGCGCCGTTGATGATCCAACCCTGTTGTTTTCCGCCGGCGTCTGAAAGCTGGAGGAGAAACGGCAGTTCGCCGCCCGGGCTACGGACGACCGCGCGATAGAGACCAGACGCAAATCGGTCGTCCATTCCCAACGCTTGGCGCGCCTGCCCCGAGACCAAGACCGACATCGCACAGACCAGCATCGCAGTCACGATTCAATCTCCTCTTATCTGCGCCCGCCGCCTCGTTTGCGAAAACTCTTCGCCCGACGTCCATCCGACCGACCGCGTCGCCCACCCATTTGCGGCTTTTTTCGTTTTCCTTCCCCGCCCTCTACCAAGCGCGTTTTTCCGCTGCCCGGCTTTCGTCGCAACAGCATCAGTTTCATCTGCCGCGCCGCGATATCGACATCGGCGATCTTCACGGTAACCAGCGATCCCATCATAAACGTCTGTCGCGTCCGCTCTCCGACTACGCGACCGGCCCGCAAATCCACCTCCCACCAGTCGTCACCCAAATCCTCCAGCCGCAGCAAACCATCAATCAAATATTTCGGATGCTGAACGAACATTCCGAAGTTTGTGACTCCCGTCACCACCCCGTCGAACTCATCGCCCAGATGCTCCCGGGCCAACAACTCCAGCACCTTCAGAGTTTTTAACTCATCCTCGGCGCTCTCCGCGCGTCGCGAAAGGTACGACAGGCTCTTGCCCAGCTCCTCCAACTCTTCATAGCTCGGTGCGTCAGAGAAATCGACCCGCACACCCCGTTTGCCTCGCGCGCCGCCGTCCGGCGCGCCGTGCTTCAGATACATATCCAGCAATCGATGCACCGTCAGATCCGCATACCGCCGAATCGGACTCGTAAAATGCCCGTAGCACTTACTCGCCAATGCGAAGTGGCCGATCTGCTTCGGTGAATATTCCGCGGTTTCCATGCTCTTGAGCACCGCCAGATTGACCGCATACGACTCCGGTTTTCCCTTCAGCGGCGCGAGCAGCGCTTGCACATCCCCCGGCGTCACCTTTTTTGGCACATTGAACCCGGCCGCCCGCATGAATCGCGCCATCGACTCCATCGCCGATTCATCCGGCTCCGGGTGAATGCGTCGAATGAACGGCACGCCCTGCCCATGCAACAGCCGCGCGACCGCCTCGTTCGCCTCCACCATGAACATCTCAATGATTGTGTGAGTGAAGCTCGTGTCCTCCGGCTGCGCATCAATCACGCGCCCGCCCTCATCGAGTACCAGCGACACCTCGGGCAATTCCAGGCTGATCATGCCATCCGCGATGCGTCGCTTCTGAATCACCCGCGCCAGCTGATCCATCCGCATCACCAGATCGGCCACCTCCTGCTCGACACTTCCGCGATTGCCGTCAATCACCGCCTGCGCCTGTCGATAGGTCAGGCGTTTCGACGATCGGATCACCGTGTTTGCGAAACGCGCCCCGACGACATTTCCGCCGGCGTCATACTTGATAAACGCGCTCTTGCAGAGCCGCGCCTCCGCCTCTTGCAGGCTGCACAACCCATTCGAGAGAATCTCCGGCAACATCGGAATCACATGCCGCGGCAGATACACGCTTGTCCCACGCAACCGCGCCTCGGTGTCGGTCGCCCCGCCCACCGTGACGAAATGGCTTACATCCGCGATATGGACGCCCAACTCCCACGCCGCGCCGCCTGACCCGCGCTTGCCGTGTCCTGCCCCGTCCAACTTCGTCAGCGTAATTGCGTCGTCGTAGTCTTTAGCGTCGTCCGGGTCGATCGTGATTGTCATCACGCCCGTCAGATCCTCGCGATGACGAAGCTCTGCCTCTGCGTCAAACACCTTGGCCTTCGCGCGAACCTCCTCAAGAACCTCTTCAGGAAACTCATGCGGCAAATGAAACTGCCGAATAATCGACAGCACATCCACACCCGGCTGCCCCGCCTTGCCGAGCCGCTCGACGATAACGCCGCGCGCCGGCCTCCCTTCGCTCGGGTATTTCACAATCTCAATGACAACCTGATCCCCCGACTTCGCCCCCTTCGCCGTGGGGTCGCCGATCAGGATCGGCACATGCAGTGCATTCCCATCCGGCTGCACAAACCAGATGCCGCCCTCCAACTCCAGCTTTCCGACAAACTTGTTGTTTCCCCGCTCGACGATCTCTACGACGCGCCCGCCGAACGCCGCCTTGCCCTCGCGCTTGCCTCGACTCTGCACCGTGCATTTCACGCGGTCGCCTGTCACCGCGTCCAACGTGTCACCGGGGGCAATGAACAAATCGCCGTGTTCCGTCGCACTGTCCGGAACAACGAATCCAAACCCGCGCGGGTTCCCTCGAAAAACCCCGACCACCGTGGGGGGTGTGCGCGGCAGTGTGACCGCATTGTCCGTCCCAATTACCACGCGCCCGACTCGCCGAAGCGAATCCACCGCGTCGTGAAAATCGCCCCATTCCCCGTCGCCGATCCCCATGGCCTTGGCCAGCTTCCGGGCCTTCACCGGCCGATACGCCGGTTGCCGCAGAAAATCGAGTATTCGTTCTGAGTAGTGTTTTGACATTCGGTTCGCCAGATCCCTTCAGCAACAATGCCAAGTGGATGTGAATTGGCTTGTCAGTCCCCTTGTTTTGATAAGGAGACGGTTGGCGTGGGGTCCAGACTCGCGCACCTGCGGTGGCTTACTGATCAGTGACTTGCCACAAGTCTCCCACGCCCGGAAGATACGCCCAACCCCCAATCCCGAAAAGGAACAAAAATGGACGACCTGGATCCCATCCTCACGCAGGCTCGCGAACTGGGCAAGAAGATCTCTGAGCACCCCAGGTCGTGCGAGTTTTTCGCCGCGGCCAAGGCAGTCGCCGAAGACAAGGATGCTCAGGCCGCGATGCGGGCCTACCAGGAGGCCGTGACAAAACTGCGGACGCTCGAGGCGCAGGGAAAGCCCATTGAGCCAGACGACAAGCGGAAAGCGGCCGATGCCGAACGCGCTGCCGCCGGAAATGAGAAGATCAAGGCGATGATGCGGCTGCAGGCTGACTACATGGAACTGATGCACCGCATCAATGCGGCAATCGATGAGGCGGCTCAGACCTGACAACCACTCAAGGCCGTTTCTCATGAGATAGTGAATCGACGAGAGGGCGGCGTCATCAACGGCGGCGTCCCCACCGGCACCCTGATTACGATGCCTGGCAATTGGCACTCCGCATTCCGAGCGTGATCATCAAGCGAAAATCCCCAGTCCCAACCATGAGCGAAACGCAGATGAATTGTGGCGCACGGATCACGCGGTTATCAATGCGCCGTCAAATTTCGTGAAACGATATCCTTCGAACCGCTCGTTATAGCACCCTCGCTGATCAAGCAGGACGCGAATCGCACAGAGCTCGCCCAGTTTCATGGATTCGGTGGCATCCGAACGCCAGTGGACGCCGGCGATGTTGCGACCGACCGCGATATTGCTCGCGAGTTTGTTCAGCTCACCGCCGACCGTCAGTGGAGGGCCGTTGTAAGGAACCAACTGCGTCGGGTCGCTCGGGTTCGGCATTACCGGATTCGGAATGATGTAATTCTCATCGAACATCGCCTTCAGCATGGTGACGCAAGCGCCGGCAACCGTCGCATGACCGGCACCATAGGAAGGATGAAGCGGTGAACCCTCCGGATATTCCATGGGAAGGAGATAGCTGCCGTTCTGATTGAAGACTTGTTGTACGGCCTGTGAGTTGAGCGCCTCCGGATGGATGGGGTAGGTCGCAAGTCCGGTTATGTGATTGTGGATGCGCCCGGCAAACGCTTCCGGCCGCAATCGGCGATGCACAAACCACTTCTGATGCCACACGGTTTTCAACGCCCGAGTGGAGATTTCGCACATCAGCGTCTTGAAGTATGGCGGTCCGAACGTGGCGAAGCCCTCCTGATTCTGCGACACCAGATACGGATTTCCCGGATTGATCGGCGCACCGATCCCGCTTGAATTCGCGTCCACTCCGGTGCCTACGGGAGTTCCAAGAATCAGACAGGCATGAAAGTAGGCCTGAAACAGAACATCGATATGAACCCACTGGCCAAGGTCGCGACCGTTATGCATGAACCGACGCACGGTTTCGAACGGCTCGGCCTGCGACGGCACGCATCCATTCTGAACGCTGAGCCACTGGACGTACTGCGTCATGAACTTCAGGCCGGCCACGTGCGTGCGCATCCGCTGTTCGACATAATTCGCGCCAAACGGGCAAGGCTTGTACAGGAATTGGGAAATGTAGGGTCCTGTCAGGTCACCTGGCATCACGCCGCGGAACAGACACTCCGGTGTTACCTGCCCGCCGATCTTGGGCCCGCGAAAATCGCTCAGGGTCGACAATTCGGCGCACGCCTGAAGGGTAAGCGGGTGACTGTCGTATTGGCTGAACGGCACATCGCGACACAGCGCCATCCAATAATTCTCTACGATCTCCGCCGCCTGTTCGGCGCTCGCAAAAGCCGGGGCCGGCGGCTGCGTCAATTGATGCGAATCCGTCCCCTGCAGATCGAAGGCAAGCCCCCCCTGTGGATTTACAAGTTTCCGGCGAAAACTAGGCGTTGAACACCCAAGAGGTATCGCGTCAAAATCCGACGCCTTTCCCGACTCAATCGCCGTGAGAAACGCGTTATAGGCGGCGGCCGACACCTCGCCACGAGCATTGTGCGGCAGTCCCTTGGAGTAATTGGCAATCCGATTGGGGTAGAGTAATTCGTCACCGTTGGCCACATGAGAGGGAATTGGGAATTCGCGCTGTTCTGTTGCTGCCTTGAGACGAATCGTGAGCGCCTTATCGGCGCGTTGTTCAGGAGTAACACGCGCGCCTTCGAATGATGCGGGAGTCTCCGTGAGGTCGGCGCTGAGTCGATCCGTTTCAATTCCCGGGGCGGCTTCGGTCAATCCTGTTGAGTCGATCGTGGTCGAAACAACCGCGACAGCCGTCGTTGCCAAGAACCGGCGGCGAGACACTCGCTCGCGACCATCGGCCTGCGGCGCGACTGGTTCGTGGCCCGAGGCGTCATCGGCAGAAGGTTTCGTTCGATCGGACGTCGTTTTCTCGTTCCTTGTGCGACCCATGTTCTCACCACCCCTGATTCTGGAACCCAACAAAATAATACCAAATCCGAGCGGTCAATACAACGTTGTAAGCGGGTCATAACGCACATGTTTTCCCGTTTTTTGACTCGCTACGCACCGTTTCGCCCGACGCGCTCGCCTCCAAGAAAAACGAATCGGCACGCATGGGGAATTGGGCTGACGGCCCGTGCCTTATGCCAGATGCCGTTTCGAATGAGCGATTAGGCGTGTTGAAACATCGCTTCTTGGCATGCGCCGTCAAAACCTCGTCCGACTTGCATCGCATACCCCGTAAATGATATGATTTCAGTATCCATTTTTGACGCTGCGTTCACGTTCGATGCAGGTTCGATGGAGGGGTTGTCATGCGCTATTTCATGGTGAGCATCGCGTCGGTGGGGCTCCTGTTCGGCTCAACGGCAATCGCGACGGACGCCGACGGCGACGGTGTCCCGGATACCGTCGACGTCTGTCCCGGAACACCGTCGGGCACTCGAGTGGACGGCAAGGGCCGACCGGCCATCGACTTCAATCACGATTGCGCCGCAAACGGCGCAGACATTGCGGGTTTCATCCAGCAGCTCGTCGGGGTTCCGGGCGGCGCGGCGCCGACGATGCATCAACTGCTCTCCCCGACGAGCGAATCATCCGGCTATTTTGGAATCTCCGTCGCCGGAGTGCCCGACACCGATGGGGATGGGTTCGGCGATCTTCTCGTTGGGGCAAAACTCGAAAACCCTCCGGGAACGCCGAACGACTCCGGTCGTGCGTACTTGTATTCAGGGAAAACCGGAACATTGCTTCGCGGCTTCAGTTCGCCAAACCCACAAGCCGATGGACGATTTGGATGGGGCGTCGGCGCAGTTCCGGATGTGAACGGAGACGGGCGCGGAGACATTATCGTCGGTGCGCCCCTCGAAGATCCGGCCGGCGCGCCGCCGGACTCCGGCCGCGCTTACATCTTCTCCGGGGCAACCGGAGTGCTTCTGCAAACACTGATTTCTCCAAACCCCAAGCAAGGCTCGTTATTTGGATTTAGCGTCGCAGGCATGGACGATATCGACGGCGATGGACACGGAGACGTCATCGTCGGAGCCTGGCACGAAAGCGCTGTCGGAAACCCTGGTGATGCTGGTCGCGTCTATGTTTTTTCCGGTGCAACCGGCACGGTAATCCACGCCCTAGTATCGCCCAATCAAACAGTGGCAGGATACTTCGGCTTATCCGTCGCCGCCGTTCCGGACTGCAATGGTGATACCATTCCCGAAATCGCCGTCGGGGCACCCGGAGAATCGGCCGGCGGCCCGATCGCCGCGGGTCGCGCCTACATTTTTTCGGGGCAAAGTGGCGCGCTGATTCAGACCTATTCCTCCGTGAATAAGCAGGCGCTGGGCAATTTCGGGATTTCCGTCGGTGGCGTGGACGATGTGGATGGCGATGGAAGCGGTGACATTGTAATTGGAGGATCGCAGGAAAGCACAGGCGGCGGCCCGGATTTCTCTGGTCGCGTGTACCTCATGTCGGGGGCTACGGGGAGCCACATCAAAACACTCAATTCTCCCCACAAAGAGGAGATCGGCGCCTTTGGAAACTCGGTGGCGGGAGTCCCGGACATCGATGGCGACGGTTACGGCGATATCGTTGTGGGCGCAAGCAACGAAAATCCCGGCAACAGCCCCGATTCTGCGGGCCGCGCCTATGTCTTCTCCGGCGCCACGGGTTCACTTATTCAGGAATTGATGTCTCCAAACGAGGATGTCGGTGGCTCATTCGGATTCGCCGTCGCCGGTGTGCCCGACGCTTCAGGAGACGGCCGCGGCGACGTGTTGGTGGCCGGCCTGTTTGACAATCCGCCCCCGATCCCGATCGATTCTGGCGCGGCTTACCTTTTCAATCTTGTGGATGCTGATGTCGATGGCGTTCCCGATGCACAGGACGTCTGCCCCAATACACCCTCTGGGACTCCGGTGGATCGGTTCGGTCGTCCAACCGCGGACGTTAGCGGCGATTGCAACGTGACAACCCTGGATATTGCCGGGTTCGTACTTGAGATAATCGGCTCGTGATGCTCACCGATTGAGGCATCCCTTCCGACACGCCACGCATGTCAGGGGCGCTTTTTCGTTAGTGCTTCAATCTGGTTTTCAAGCTCCTTGATCCGTTTATTCATTTCCGGCAACCGGGCAACAAATGCGAATGATCGCATCGCATCCTTGATCGGAAGCGCCGGCGCGCCGGCCATCGCTGCATCGGCCTCAATATCGTTCATCACGCCCGACATCGCCGCGAGTTGGGCATTGTCGCCGATGGTCAAGTGACCCGCGACACCGACCTTCCCGGCCATGGTCACGTGATTGCCCACGGTCACACTGCCCGCGATGCCGACCTGGGCGACGAACATGCAATCGCGACCGATCTTGGTGCCGTGGCCGATGGCGATCTGATTGCTAAACTTGGTCCCCGCGCCGATGAGCGTGCGGCCAAGCGTGGCGCGGTCGATGCTGCAGTTGGCGCCGATCTCCACATCATCGCCAATCTCGACAATTCCGATCTGCGGAATCTTGTGCCACTTCTCCCCCACCGGAGCGTAGCCGAGTCCATCCTCGCCAATGGTGCTGTTGGCATGAATCGTCACGCGGTGTCCAAGCACGCAGCCCTCATAAAGCACAACGTTTGCAAAGAGCGCCGCGTCATCGCCAATCCGACATCCCGAAGCGATATAGCAGCCGGGGTAGATGGAAGCATTTTTGCCGATGACAACATCTTCGCAGATGGTGACGCCATGCTGGATGTTGGCGTTGTCGCCAATTTTGGCCGACGGATGAATCACAGCGCGGGAATCCCGGCCGGTCCCCGGGTGCTTTCGGTAGCCGTGCATGTGTACCATGAGTACGGTCAACGCGGCATACGGGTCAGGCACGCGAAGGACCGTCAGCCCCGGCGGTACGGCCTGCGATTGCGAAACAATCACCGCGCCGGCCTTGGTCGTGGTCAGGGCTTTTTCGTATTTTGCGTTGGAAAGAAAGCTCAGTTCGTTCGGCCCCGCATCCTCCAGCGTGGCCACGCCGATGACATCCCTGTCGGCATCGCCCTCGATGGTGCAGGAGAACTTGAAGCGAGCCAGCGGCTCAATGAGTTCGCGCAGTCGCACGGCCATCCTCGTTGGCGCTCGAAATCGGCCTCCGCCGGAGCGTTGAGGCTCGATGGTAGGGGTTGACGGAGAATGCTGTCAAACTCCGTATGCGTTGGTAGGATGGAGAGTTGCGCGACCCGCGCGGAGCGAGTGCATGAGTAAGTCATCCACCCCAACGACACCTGAGTACGCCGCTGACCCGCCGCGTTCGTGGCTGATGCGGCTCTGGCTTTGGGTTCCGGATTGGGCCTTTCGCGTGCTCGGCGTCGCCGTATTCGTTAGTTTCGTCGCCCCGCGCGTACCGATGTACTTCACGGATTTTTGGTCGGTCGGGTCGTGGTTTCAGCCGGCCGGAGCGAAAAAAATCCATCTCCCCTGGGGCACGCTGCTCGTTGACCTCACCTATCTATTGATCATGCTCGCATTCATCATTCGCCTTCCGCCGCGTACGCGGGCCGCGCGATCTCGTGAAATCGTGCTGCCGATCATCGCGGCATTCTGGCCGTTTGTGCCCTGGTGGATTCTGGCCTTCGCTCGGCAGTTTCACCTTCCCTGGGCTGATACCTATTCGGTATTCATGCAGGACGGCAGCAAGTGGACAATGAACCGCTTCGCCATCGGCAGCGGATTGATCATCCTCGGAAACGCAATTGACGTTTGGGGTTACGCGACACTTCTTCGATCACTCAGCATTGTCGCCGAAGCGCGCGTGCTGAAAGTGCACGGCCCCTATCGCATCGCCCGTCACCCAATCTATCTTGGGCAGATGCTCGCGCAGGCGGGAATGTGGCTCTTTTACGCAAACACTAACATCGTCTGGATCGCGTTCTGGGCCGCGTTCGTCTCGTTGCAACTGGTGCGGGCGCGAATCGAGGAGGGCGTGCTCGAACGAGCCTTCGGCGACGTCTATCGCGACTACAAGAAGAAGACGTTCTGGTTCATATGAGCTTGGTTGCATCAGCTCGCAACGCGAAGGATGGGCAGCGACACCGCTCGACGGCTTGCATCCACTGTTGGATTGAGAATCGGGGCCTCACGCTCAACATCCAACTCCGCGCCGTCCAGATACCAGACGCGAAGGCGCCCGGCACTGTCCACCTCGGCCGATTCCGGCAGCCGCCAGTTGGGGTTCCACCGCCGCCGCTCCTCCAGCGTGTAATCGCTCTGAAGGAGAATGTGCCGCGCCTCCCGTCGAAGAATCGTGCCGTCATAAAGCACAATCTTCCCAATGTCCGTCATCGCGGCGACCATCGGCTTGGCCCGTCCGGAAATTCCCCCGGAACAGGTCAGCGCTCGGCCCAGCGCGACGGCTTCTTCGAGGCCGGTTCGCAAGTGGGCCATGCCGCGAAGCGGGACGCAGTGGAAGAGGTAGTGAGATTCGATGCCAAGTTCTCGAAGTGCATCGTACAGATCCACAAGTGCGTCAATTCGGTCGTTGACGCCGCGAAGCAAAACGTTTTGTGCGTAGACTCGCGCGCCGCGATCCATAACGGCCTGATAGGCCGCAACCGATTCGGTGCAAAGCTCGACGCGGTGATTGATTTGCGTTGCAAGCTCCACACGCAGCGGTGATTTTGCTTCAAAGATGCGAAGCACATCGCCCGTGATGCGGCGAGGATCCTGCACGGGAATACGTGTCGCAATGCGCGCGGTTCGAATGTTTGGCGCATGCTCACGGATCGCGTTGAGAAGGTGATTCACGCGATCGGGCACGAGCAACACATCTCCACCCGTGACGAGGATCTCGCGCAGGTCGCCACGATTGGCCTCGTTCCCACAATATTTCGCAATACGCGTCAGTTGGTCTTCGGTGAGATTGCTTCGTGGATAGTTCGCCCGGATGCAATACCGACAATGTGCAGCGCACGCCAGGGTCGGCTCAATGACCAGTGTCCGACGGTACAGCCGCTCGACGCCGGGGAGCGACTCGCCATCGATGGACAACCCGATGTCGGCCTCGTAGTGGCGCAGGTTCGCCTCCACGGCCGGCGCCTGTTCGTCGTCGGTGTAGTGATACTGGCGGGAAAGGGCCTGATACTCCGGCGACGCGGCCCCATGGCGCAGACGAAGGGTGTCCATGCGCGATCGCAGGAACGGTGTAATCAACTCTCGAAACAACGGCTTCGACATCCGGCAGACCCTGACTTCCCGGAGAAATATCGGTCAGGCCCGAAGCCCGCTGGCAGGATTCAACCCGATGGCACTCAACGTGCGAAAACCAGCAACTAGAGAGTACGCTCCACCCGGCAAGTCTTGCCGGAGGTGCGCGGAAATGTCCCAGCGGCCACAAGCTGGATCGTCGGCCGAATTGAAAGTGATTTCTCCAATGCATCGGCCAACTCTGCCGCCAACCGTGGTGACGCCCCCGGCGAGCGTTCCTCGACCACGACGCGAAACTCCTGTATCGGCGCCTCGCGACTCACCTGCACGCGATACTCCCCGGTCAATCGATCGGAAAAGCGGTGAATCGCATCAACGACGCGACCCGGAAAAACATTGATGCCGCGAATCACCAACATATCATCGACGCGGCCGATGACCCGAAACCGCGGACTGGTCCGGCCACATGAGCACGGTTCCGTGGCAGTGACTTCGATGATGTCCGACGTGCGATAGCGCACCAGCGGTTGGCACTCGCGCCCTCGATGCGTTAGCACCAATTCGCCCGATGCGCCGTTTTCCATTGGGGACGTTTCGTCCGAATCAAGCGCCTTCAATTCAGCAAAAAGCGATTCATCGCCGAAAAAATGAAGCCCGCAGCGGGCCTCGCACTCGGCACCGAACATGCTCAGCACTTCGGACATTCCGTAATTCGCATCCATGGCCCGGATCCCCCATGTCTGCTCGATGCGATTTCGAAAGGCCGGCTCCTGCAAGCCCCCTTCTCCGCCGAAAAGCCCAATGCGCAGGCCCAGATCGCGCGGGGCAAGGCCGAAGTCCGCCGCCAGTCGTTCCTCCAGCCGACCAAGATACGAAGGCGTGCAGTGAAGACCGGTCGGGCGAATGCGACGGATCATCTCAATGAGTTCGCTGGATTTTCCAACGCCATACGGAATGACCCCGGCCCCGCTGCGCTCCAACGCCTGATGGTCGGTTAATCCGCCGGACCACATGCAGTAGTTCAGACAATGAACAATGAGATCGCCCGATCCGACGCCTGCAGCCCGAAAGCACTCGGCACCGGCGACCACGCTTCGTTCGATGTCGCTCATGGACAGCGCAATCAATAATGCAGGCCCGGTCGATCCGGAGGTACGGTGAACGCGAGCCACGCGATCGGTCGGCGCGGCGAGGTAGTTGCCAAACGGCGGATGCGCTTCCTGATCGGCCTGCAGATCAGCGCGCGTCGTGAACGGAAGAAACGGAAGGTCGTCAACCGAAAGCACACGGGTACGACCGGCCATGCGGAAGCGCTCCCGATAGAAACCGCTCGATGCGCAGACGTACGCCAATTGGCGATTCAACTCGTCGGCAGACCTCAACTGGGCGAGTCGGGGCGCAGCGTGGAGGGTTTTCGAAATCCGTGGGATGCGGCCGTCTAGTACTCGGGGCATACGTTGCTATCGGCGGGTCGGTTAATACTCCCGCATCAGTTCGGAGATTCGCCACTGATCGAGCGCAAGGAAGGACCGGGCCGACGGCAGCATCGGCCGAACCAGAAAGGTCGCGGCTTGGTCGGGCGATTGGCGGATGAACCCAATCGTGGAAAGCAACGCTTGCACACGACGGTTGAACGGATGCGTTCCGGAGGGGCGGGCCTCAACTCGACGATAACCCTCTCGTGCAAAATGCCGTAAGCCAGGATCAAGAAGCGCGGAAAGAATGTCTGCCTCGCTGATTCGTTCGGCCGGAATCGCCACAAGATCGGAGATAAAGCCCACTTGCTTTCGCTCGTCGAGTTTGAAGATGGCCAGCCCGACGAGGCGGCCGTTGAGCCTGGCTTCAACCATTTGGTACCGTCGGAAGGGATTCTCAAAGACTCGCCACTTGAGGAATGATGCCGTCAGGTGAGGCATGATTCCGCCGAGGTGTCGGGAAAGTTCGAGCGAAAACAGATCACTATCCGCGCCCGGCTCGTTAATCTCCGAGACAATTAGTCCCGAAATGGAAACCGGCGCCACCGTCCACTGCGTAGCGGCCATCGCGTCGTTGACGCCGACACCCATGAACCCATTGCGAATGAGCGGTTTGACGGCGGTACTTGTCAGTCCCCACAGAAGCTCGACGCCGTCACTGAGCGCGCGCGCCGAGAGGTGTTTGTACATGGCGTCAAGCAGTCCGCGCCCCCGGTGAACGGGGTGAACCAGCGTGTCTTCATCCTTGCCGGTCCTGATGATTCGTCCGTCGCAAACAAACTCAATCGGAATATAGGCCTGCGTGCCGACGACGTACCCATCGTGTTCCGCGAGGACATACGGCGGTGAATCGGACGAAGACTGAATGTACTCCCATCGCCATTGAGCTGCGGTGCGCGGCGGAACAGCGGCGGCATCGGGGCGAGCCGACGCATCGTTATAAAGCGCATTGATTGCGTCGGCGTCGCGCGTCGTCGCAAAGCGAATTGAGGCGGGTGAGGGGATCGCAGCGCGCGACCGACGGACTGCATAATTAACGAGTGCCTCGAGCATTTGCGAATTTGACCTCGTTCAGACAGCGCCGGCGACGAGATTGTCCCGCGGCGAATTTTCGAGAGACGCCACTTCAAACGATGGATTCACGTGAACGATGCCGCCGGTCGGCGCCGCACTGTCCACAAGAATCTGCGTAGCCTGCGTTATTTCCGCGGCGTACTTCAGGGAGTCGCGATCGCGCACGTGCAGGCCGATGGCGTATTGCCCCGGGGCAACATTGCAATCGAACTCATACGCCACGCGCTGGCGATCGCCGATGGTGACACTTTCGGCATCCCAGCCAAGTCGTGTGCTGCTGGATTCAAACAGCGTAAGAAAATCATCCGAGCGAATGAGCGAAAGTCCAAACGAGGGCGATCGCAGTGGCGCTCGATAGTGAACGTCGAATTGAAACCGGACGCGTTCGCCGGATCGAATGGTGCGCAGCATCCGCCCTTTGCGATCCGTCAGGCGAATATTTGAAACTTCCACCAGTGCCGAGCCGTCATCCTTCTTCTGAATAAGCGACTGGAGGCAGGCGTCGTAGTAAAGCCCAATGGCGTTCGACGATGGACCGACGAAGAGCGACTTGCCGCGCTGAAGCACCATGGCACGATCGCAAAATCGATTCACGGTTCCCAGATCATGCGACACAAAGACGACAGCAGCGCCCTGTTTGAGAAAGCACTGCATCTTGTCGAAGCATTTCGCGCGGAAAACCCGATCGCCGACTGAGAGCACCTCATCGACGAGTAACACATGCGGATCGGCGTGCGCGGCAATGGCAAAGCCCAGTCGCGCGTGCATGCCGCTGCTGTACCGTTTGAGCGGCGTATCGAGAAAATCGCCGATGTCCGCGAATTCGGCGATTTCGTGAAATTTGCGCCGCACCTCCTGCCGCGGAATGCCAAGGATGCTCGCATTCAGATAAATGTTTTCGCGCCCCGTGAGGTCGCCGTGAAACCCGGCACCGAGTTCGATCAACGCCGAGACTCGGCCGTTGACCTGAATCGTGCCGGTCGTGGGTCGCATGATCCCGGCGAGAAGCTTGAGCATGGTGCTCTTGCCGGCGCCGTTTGGACCGACAATTCCGAACGCCTCGCCCGGCGCAACGTCAAAGGACACGTCCGACAGGGCGTAGAACTCCTGAATCGACTCCGGTTTAGGTCGACCGCGCATCCAGGATGCGACGAGATCGCGCAGCGAATCTTTGTGCTCGCCGCGACAAAACTGCTTGGACACACTCTGAATTCGAATGGATGATTCCGGCATTTCGATTCGCCTACTCTCCCGCACACACCATCAGGCGCTCTCCGCAAGCGGCATCAGGTCATATTCTCGTCTGCGATCCACCGGAACACGTCCGGCTGCCAGGGTCGAAGGCGGTACTCTTGATGTCGACTTCGCCGCCTGTGGCCATTCAAGCACATCGCTTGAGGCATCCAACGGATCGAAACGCTCAGCCGCGCGATCCATCGCCGCCGTGCGCTCAATCCACCACTCCGCCATTTCCGACGGTGTCGGAGTCCAGACGGACGAGTCTTGTCTGAGTAGTTCGATGGCCTCGATCAAACCGGCCCGCCAGCCGGGATGTGTCATGGAGTGGCCGACATGCCAGTTGAGAACGGCGAGCCCTCCGACCCCCCGCACGCATTCAAGGTGCTTTCGCACAATCTGAATGCCTGCGGCGGCGTCATGCGTTGGCAGGTGCATGTCGGCCAGCGTCATGGGAAGCTCAACGAAGTCGCGCCGCACGCTGCACGTCGCATCGAACGGGTGAAACGGCATTGCCAGTCCGGCGCGAAATCCCGGAGCATCGTTGAAACCGATGGACGAATCGTAGCGAAGCCGTGCGTCGGAATGATCGATGAGCGTGGACATCGGGTCGGCATGGTTCAATTGCAGATAGTGGTGCCGGACGCCGGTAATGGGCAGGGCTGCGGGGGGCATCTTCGCCAATTGCACGGACACATCCGGCCCCTCGGAAACCGTGCAATAGGAAGCGTGCAGACCGATCTCGAATCCATCAGACGAAAGCGAACGAATGAGGTTGCCATAGCGGGTTTGATCGATGTCGTAATCAACGTCGCAGGGGTGGCCGTCGCGCCGGTTGATGGTGGCGAAGTAGAACGCAGACCTCAGATTCGCCTCGCGTTGCAAATCACACAGACGGGCGAAGTCCCATTCCTTGCGTCGCGTGGGCCCGTTGATGAGGCTCTCGCGCAGGCCAAAGCGTGCAACCTCGGCGCGAAGCGCATAGAGCGCATCGCGGCGACGGATGTTGCGTGGGCGAAGGAATTCCTTCACGAAGGACCGAGCCAGCGGCGCCCGCTCCGGCAGGTCGACGTCGTGTGTGAGCAAGGCGGCCCACTGTTTCCCGTCGGGCCAACGCGGCAGGACATTCGTGGACTCGGCCGAAAGTCCAAACATCCGCGAGACGAGTGCTGCATACGCATGGACCGGCGGCCGATGCGTTAAATCATGTTGCCCGAGAACACTCGCCAACGCCGGAACACGGCCGTGGGCATCTCGATGTGAGCTGTGACGCTCACTGGTGAGCGAAACCCAGTACGCAGTCGCGAGAATAAGATCGAATTCGATCCGATTCCGGTCTACCAACGTACGCGGAACGTCCTCACTGAAAACCACGGGAACGCCCGACAGCATCGTGATTGCGGGTGGTCGATGCGACCAATCCGACGAACGCTCCGCGCGAATCCAAACGCGCGCCGAGCGACCGATGAGCGGGTCGAACCCATAATAGAGGTCCGGCCGAGATGCATTCGTGACTACGAATGGAATGCCGAGCATTTGAGAAAGAGTATCCAGCCCGAATCGCCGAAGCGGCTCATCGACACAGCGGTCCATTCTCGTGGAGAGGCTCCGTCGCACACCCCCGGCGTTCCAATCCGTGGGGGCGCGGCGCTGATGGAGCGTCGGCGTGCCGTTCGTGCCTAGTCGTATCGCAAGGAGGATGTCGTCCATGCAAACCTACCGAGTGCGCATCGGCCCTGTGTGCCGGGCGGCCCATTGGCCGACACGTCCACGCAGGACATGAAAATCGCTAGGAAAGGTATCGGTCGGCCCGGGCCGGGCGTCGGAACCCGGACCCGCATATTGGGCATTTCCCCAAGGCCTTGACGGAGCGGTTACAGTGGAGCATCGCCACGGCAGGGATCCGGCAAGGACGCCAACGGGAGCCGACCATGAACCCGCAGAATCTGCTTTCCACGCTTTCACACGTCTCGGACGACACCGAGTTCTACACGCCGATGCCGCCCGGCTACAAACCGGGGAAAACCAAATACGTCGGCGTGTTCGGAACCGTGATGTCCGGCCTCGGCAAGGGCATCTTCGCGAGTAGCCTGGCAAAGGTCCTGAAGGACAAGGGGCTGACCGTCGCCCCGATCAAGCTGGAAGGCTATCTCAACCTCGACTCCGGCACGCTGAACCCCTACCGCCATGGCGAGGTCTTCGTTCTCGACGACGGCATGGAATGCGACATGGACCTGGGCACCTATGAGCGAATGCTCGACCAGGACATGGCCCGCGCAAATTTTTCCACCAGCGGGCAGATTTTTTCCACGGTCTTGGAGAAGGAACGCCGCGGC
This sequence comes from Planctomycetota bacterium, assembly GCA_016235815.1. Taxonomy (GTDB): domain Bacteria; phylum Planctomycetota; class Phycisphaerae; order UBA1845; family UTPLA1; genus JACRIM01. Next base: position 27,346 of record JACRIM010000033.1, on the reverse strand, counting down.
GGCTACCTGGGTCGCGACGTGCAGATGATTCCCCACGTCACCGGTGAGGTGAAATCCAAACTGCGCCACCTCGCGGTGCAATCCGACGCCGACGTCATCTTCATCGAGATCGGCGGCACGGTCGGCGACGTGGAAAACGCCTACTACATCGAAGCCCTGCGGCAACTTGCCTTTGAAGAAGGACCCGGCGGCGTGTGCTTCGTCGCCCTGACGTATGTCCTGCAACCGCCCGCGCTGGGCGAGCAGAAATCAAAAGCTGCACAGCTTGGAATCAAGCAGCTCCTCGAATGCGGCATCCAGCCGCACATCATCGCGTGTCGGGCCATCCTGCCGGTCACTTCGAAAGTGCGCGAAAAGATTGCAATGTATTCGAGCGTACCGTTCGAACGTGTCTTCTCGATGCACGACAGTGAATCGATCTACGTCGTTCCCGAGATGGTGCGCAGCGCGGGGCTGGACCAGGCCGTGGTCGAAATCCTCGGCCTGCAGGATCGCGTGCATCCCGAATTGGAAGAAAAAAATCGCACCGTCTGGGCTGAATACCTCGCATCGCTTCGCACGTCACGTGAAAGCGTGCGAATCGGCATCGCCGGCAAATACACGTCGGTGCGCGATAGCTACGCCTCCGTCATTAAAGCATTGGAGCACAGCGGAACCCGGTGCGGTGTAAAGGTCGATATCGACTGGATCGATGTAACCGAACTCAAAGAGGGCGACGTCGTGTCACGCCTCGCACCGCTGCACGGCATCATTGTCCCGGCCGGGTTCGGCGCGCGGGGCGGCGAGGGAAAAATCGCCAGCATTCGCTATGCCCGAACCACGGGCTTGCCGTACCTCGGCATCTGCCTTGGCTTCCAAATGGCCGTCATTGAATACGCTCGAAACGTCTGCGGCATTTCGGAGGGCAACTCAACCGAGTTTGACCCGGAAACACGCGAGCCGATCATCAGCATCCTCCCAGAGCAAAAGCAGATCGAAGGACTCGGCGGGAACATGCGTCTTGGCGGGCAGGATGTGATGCTCACACCAGGCTCACTTGCCTCGCGACTTTATAACGGCGCGTTGGAGGTCCGACTGCGGTTCCGGCATCGCTATGAGGTCGACCCGCGATATATTCCGCAGTTGGAGGCATCAGGTCTTGTATTCAGCGGCCGAGCTCCCCACTTCCCGATCATGCAGGTGTTGGAGCTTCCGACCAGCGTGCACCCGTATTTCATTGGCACTCAGGCTCACCCGGAATTGACCAGCCGACCGCTTCGGCCCGATCCGTTTTTCCTCGGGCTGGTGCGAGCAGCGATGACCGTGGCAGGCGTGGGCGGTCCGGGTAAAATGCCGACCGTGGGGCAATCAGTGTGGAGTCCGGCCGGGGGAGCCGGAGCATCAAGTTAAATCAAGAACGGAGATCGGTCATGGGGTTGTTTGCAGGACTGTGTTCATTCCTCTCGGAACTGGCCACGAATTTGGGAAACATCCCGGTGATAGGCGGTTTCTACGCGTTCATCATTAATTCCGTGCTGGGGTTTCCGTTGTTCGGCTGCCAATAACGCAGCGATCACATTGTGCCGCTCAGTGTTCGTGCGACGCCCGCTTCCAATGCCGTTGGAGGCCGCGTGTATCCTGCTTCGCGCAATCGTGACATATCCGCCTGCGTGTAATTCTGATACTGCCCCGCGACATCGGGAGGCATGTCAATGTACACAATGCGCGGCTCACGATGGAGCGCGGTAAAGACGGCTCGCGTCAAATCCAGGAACGTTCGAGCCGTACCGGTTCCAGAATTGTAAATGGCATTGGCGGCCGCACTCGTCCACAACCACGTCATGTGATCGACACAATCGCCTACGAAAACGAAATCACGCCGCTGTTCGCCGTCAGCAATGGCCGGATCGTTGGAGCGGAACAGCCGCATCTCACCGGTCTCCAGAATCTGCCGCCTCGCATGCCAAACCACGCTCGCCATTCGGTGCTTATGCGCCTCGCGCGGTCCGTACACGTTGAAAAACTTCAGGCCGGCCCATTTCGGCGGCGCGTGCTTTCCGGCCGCAACCTGCCCCAGGACCCACGCGTCGAAATCGTTCTTGCTCCTGCCGTAAAGGTTCAGCGGGCGAAGCTTCTCGGGCGGCGTTCGATCGTTGAAGCCCATCTTGCCGTCGCCATAAGTAGCGGCACTGGAGGCGTAAATGAACGGCCGGCCAACGGCGGCGCACCACGACCACAGCCGCTGCGAGTATCGAATGTTCACATCGGTGAGGAAATCCCAGTTCGTTTCGGTCGTGCTGCTGCACGCGCCGAGATGAAAGATGGCGTCCGGCGCGATGCGATGGCCTTCAAGCTGTTCGACAAACGCATCGTGCCGAAGGACGTTTGAATTCTTCAGCCCCGCGAGGTTTGGCGACTTTTCAGCGGTCGGTTCGCGATCAACGAGCAGCAGGTCGTGACCATCGCGCGCGAGCGCGTGTGCAAGGTTGGAACCGATGAACCCCGCGGCGCCGGTGATGGCAATCATGTCAGGCCCTCAACCTCGCCGCGTCAGAAGAACACCTTTGCGAACCGAAGCACGCCCTGCTTCCACGGCACCCGGTGCGACACGCCGCTGGCATTGCTGAACTTGTGGAGATTCGCCAAATACCACTCATAATTCCGCACGAGGGCATCCCGGTTGCTGAACTTCGGCTTGTAGCCCAGCACCTTTTCCGCACGCTCGATGGACACAAACGAATCTTTTGACGCGGTCTCATAGACCCATTTGTACAACGGGCTGAGCTTCAGCAATTCAAGAAACCGCAACGTCCAGATCATCGGCGCAGCGGGGAAGCCCTTGATCTTCTTGCCAAACCCGGCGCGATCCAGCACCGCCTGATAGTCCTCACGCATGGTGAGGTAATCTTTCGCGCCGATGTTAAAAATGCTGTTCACGCGGTCGCGCTCCAGCGTGCAGCACAGGTAGATCGCGTCGCACAGGTCTTCCACGTCGAGCAGTTGGTACCGATTGCGCCCCGACCCGATCATCGGAAAACCGTGCCCATCCTTGGCCCAATCGTAAAACAGTGCAAAGACGCCGAGTCGCTCCGGACCGACGAAACTCTTGGGTCGGATGATCGGGATGCACATGTTGTGCTTTCTGCGAAGCTCCAAACACACGGCTTCGGCATCAACCTTGGCCTGACCATACGGGCCGACGCCGTGCAGGCGGTCATCTTCCAGCAACGGGTGATGATCGGGGATGCCATAAACCGCAGTCGACGAAATATGCACGGCCCGTTCGCATCCCGCCTCATGTGCCGCCTCCAGCACATTGCGTGTCCCATCCAAATCAGTTGAACGAATGTCCTCGGGCGAATAGAGCGGCAGCGCCGCCGCACAATGCACGACGATCTGCGCACCCGTTACGGCCTCGCGCACGGCCTTTCTATCGCGAATATCGCCGCGCACTTCGCGAATCTTCTCCCGGCAGTCCTCATAATCAAACGGCGCCATGTCGAGCGACGTGACCTTGTGGCCGCGGGCCAGGAGATAACGAATCAGATTGATGCCAAGGAAGCCCGCGCCGCCGGTGACCATGTAGGTCTTGGGTGATTCATCCGCCGGAAGCGGAAGCGCGGAAACCGTCGAATTGCCTGTCGATGCCAAAGATCAAGACCCTCATTCCATCGTGGAGGACGAGCGAGCCGCTCAACGTCGTGGGGCGCAGCGCACTCCTCTCGTGGTGAAATCCTAGTTCCGTATTATGCCACCGGCTGCGGCGTTTTTTCGAAGAAGCGATTCCAGCGGCGGGCCTCGCGCTTCTTCCACGCGCCCTTGTGATAGCCGTAACCGACAATCGCCGGCACCGCCAATGTCGCCTCGCTGTAAACCATTTGCTCAAATGCCGTGTCAACCTTGCCCCAGCTCGAAGCTTCCTTAAGCGTGCTGCTGGACAACGCCCCATCACGCACATCCGCGACGGTCACTTGCACGGCGTAACGGTGCATCTCGACATCCTGCCCAAGGATTTCCGCCGCTACGACGATGTCCTGTGTAAAGTTCTTCGGCACGCCGCCGCCGACCATGAAGATGCCGGTGCGCGGGTTCTGGATTTTCAACTGCGTCAACTCGTAGAAGTCGCGCCCGCCGTCCCAGATAACGTGGTTCTCGCCGTTGCGACCGGCGATATGCGCCACGAGTCCGAAGCCCGCTGAACAATCGGAAAACGCCGGAGCGAACACCGGCACATCCATCTCATACGCCGCGTGAAGTATGGACTCCTTGTTCTTGCCGTTGCGGTCGAGATAACGGCCGAACTCGCGAAGCATTTCCCGCGAGGAGTACGGCCTCGGTTCGAGGCTGTCGAAAATCTGCTTGGTCACGTCGTCGCAGATGCGAAGCTCGTCTTCGTCAATAAACGTGTCATAGATGCGGTCGATGTGCAGGTCGCGAAGGGCATCGTCCTCCATGCCGGACTTGTATCGCTCGGGGGCGATGTAATGCCGGAAGCCCAGACCCTCGAAGAAATCCTGGTCGATCAGGTTCGCGCCTGTGCTGACGATGCAATCAACCATGCGATTGCGAACCATGTCGGCGAAAACCTTCTTCAACCCCGCCGAAATCAGCGAGCCGGCCATGCACAGGATGATGCCGCAATCCGCATCATTGAGCATCATGTCGTAGATCTTTGCAGCCCGATTCAAGTCGCGGCTGCTATACGCCATGTGCTCCATCGCGTCGACCTGCTTGGCATAGTCGATCTTCGAAATGTCGATGTGCTGAATGGGGTTGGTAAGCAGTTCTTTCTTCGTCGCCATGTTGACTCCTGTCTCCCCCGGAAAACACCGTGTTGCGAGCCGGGTAGTTTAGCCGCTCTCCCAATGCGTGACGAGCCGCCAGGTCAATTATCCGCCGTGGTCGGTTCTTCCTTCTCCGTTGGCGGTGTCACCTGATTGACCACTGTGACCGAGGCGATTTTTTCAAGGTCCGCCTGAATGGACTTGGCCTCCCCCACCACGACAATCGAAAGCTTCTTCGGGTCGATCAGCTTTCTGGCCGCCTCTAGTACGGCCTCCGGCGTCGCATTCTTCACGCCTTCGAGGTACTTCTCGAAATAATCTTTGGGCAAGCTCTCCGTCTCAATGGTCCACAAATCTCCAACGGTCGCCTCGGGCGTCTCCCGCGCCCCGGGGAACGATCCCACGATGTACGACTGCGTGTCGGCCAGTTCCTCCGGCGTCGGCAGTGTGGTGCGCATCTTCTCGACCTCGGCGAGGATCGTCTGCAGCGTCTCACCGGTCTTTGGCGTCTTGGTAAAGGTGCTGATGCGGACGTCGCCCGCGAAGCGTTGTGCCGTAATGCCGCCGCGAGCACCGTAGGTCAGGCCCTTGTCAACGCGAATGGCCTTATTCAACCGGCTGTTAAATCCGCCGCCAAATATCGTCGCCATCACCCGCGAAACCGGATACTCGGCATCGCGCCGCGTAATCCCGTGCAAGCCAATGCGGATCTGGCTCTGCACCGACCCCGGCCTGTCGACAAGGAATATCTGTGTGCCCTTCGTCGACGGAAGCTCCGGCATCTTCGTCGGGTTGAACGGCCGATCGACCTTCCACGAACTGAGGTACTTGGTCGCCAGTTTCACACCATCGTCCGGCTTGATATCGCCGGCAAGGTAAAACACGCAATTCTCCGGCCGCAGATGCTCGCCCCACCATGCCCGAAGGTCGTCAACCTTGACTTTGTCGAGATCGGAAAGTTCGCCCGTCTCCGTGCGGGAATAAGGATGCTCGCCGTAGATGCGACGTCGAAGCTCGCGATCGGCAAGGTATTCCGGGGTCTTGCTTGAAATCAAAAGCCCCATCTTGGTCTGCTTGGAGAGTATGTCAAACTCTTCCTGCGGAAACGTGGGATTCTCTATCACATCGCGAAGCAGCTCAGCCGCGAGGTCCATCTGTGGCACAACGGCCGACGCGGTGACGCGGGCCGTATCGAGCGAGGTCGAGCCGGCCAGATTGACGGCGTTCGATTCCAAAACCTCCGCCAGTTTCTTCGCATCGCGAGTCTTGGTTCCCTTCGTCAGCATCTCCATGGCGAAGTTGGCCACGCCGGGCTTGCTCTCCGACCACGATCCGCTCTTGATGCCGAGCACCATCGTGACCATCGGCACTTCATGATTGGGCACCACGACCACTGTGAGGCCGTTCGCGAGCTTCTTGGTCGATGACTCCGCCTTGGCCATTGCATCGAGCGGCGACGACGCGGGCGGCGACGAAGGAAAGTCCTTCGGGCGAACGGCATTCGATTTCGCGCCGCTCCGCTCCATCACCCGATTGTCTTTGTCACTCACAATGGGTTGATCAGCCTGGGCGTCTTTGTCTTCCTTCGAAAGCAGCGAAGTGATCATCCCGGCCGCATTCGGCTCCACGAGAATGCTTACGCGCCGCTCATCGGTGAGATATTTCTTCGCCACGCGCAAAACATCGTCGGCACTCACCGCTTCAATCTCCGCAAGCTGATGGTTGATCTTCTCCGCGTCGCCACGAAGCACCGCGTATTGACCGAGGAGTCGCGCCTTGCTTTCCACGGACAAAGCCCCCTCCACCTCCTGCCGGCGCATTTGATTCTTCATCTTGTCGAGTTCGGCGTCGGAAATCTTCTCCTCGCGCAACTGCTTGATGTGCTTCTTGACGGTCTGCATCAGCTCTTTTTTCTTCCCGAACGGGAGCAACACACCGCCCGCGCCGGCCAAGCCTTCCTTTTCCAAACTGAATGCCGCCCCAAGGGCGACCTGTGCGATTTTCTGATCCTTCACCGCATCGACATAGAGGCGGCTCGACTCACCGCCACCCAACACACCCATCAGCACTTGGAGCGGCAGATAATCCGGATGCGAATCGGGCACCACGCGGTACATCGCCCCGACGATCGGCAGCGGCCCTTTGTCCTCTTTGAGCGTGATCGAGCGCGACTTCTCCTGCGGCGGCAAATCGAATGCGGGATGGCCAACATCGGGGCAGCGAGGAATCCACTCAAAGTACCTCTTGGCAAGCGCCTGCACATCGGCATGTTTCACATCGCCGACAACGATCAGCGTCGCATTGTTTGGCACGTAGTACTTATTCCAGAACGCCGCAAGTTCCTCTATCTTGGCGGCACGCAAATCGGCGATTTGTCCGCCCGGCGTCCAGCCGTAGCATTGGTCGCCATAGATCTCCGCGAGCAACTTTTCCGGTACGCGGCCATACGGACGGTTGTGCCCCTGACGAAGCTCTTCTTCCACGACGCGGCGCTCGGTATCGAAACCCTTCTGATCGATCTTCAGAAACGCCATCCGCTCCGACTCCAGCCAGAACACCAGCTCGAGTTGGTTGCTCGGCACCTCCTGGATATAGGTCGTGTTGTCGAACGAGGTGTACGCGTTGCAATCTCCGCCGCAGCGCCGGACGTTGTCAAAGTGCGCCGTCTCGTTCAGACGGTCCGTCCCGCGAAACATCATGTGCTCAAACATGTGAGCGAAGCCTTGTCGTCGCGGTTCCTCATTCTTGGACCCGACGTGATACCAAAGCTGAACGGCCACGATGGGGCAGGAATGGTCTTCCAACGAGAGGACCCTCAGCCCGTTGGAGAGTTCGATCTGCTCGAATGCGTATCGGCGGTCCGAAGCACTCGCCGAAACGACGAAGAAAAGCACCAAACATGCGGATTGGACGAGGCGATTCATGAGGGTTCCTTGGGTAGGGGACGAAAGGCTGCCGATTTCAATAGCAGTATCGCGGCTGCGGTCCGTCTCGGCAACCTCGGGTATGGCCCGATGATCGTGCAATCACGACCGCCGGATCGTGTATAAGTCCGTACAGGCCAGAGAGTTGACACGTTCTAATTGGCTGTTTAGAACCCTGTGACTACCATCGCAGGGAGGCGATGAATGACCAACGCGAAGTCAGGGACAGTCCAGAGAATCGGCGCTTCCGTCTTTGACGCCGTGAATGACTTTGGCGACTTCTGCGTCTTTGCCTGGATGACCGTGGCCTGGACGGCCCGCACCCTTCTCAACCGCCGTATGTGGCGGCTACTGATCCCCCAGCTTTACGAAGTCGGTTTTCGTTCACTGCCGGTCATTTTGATCACGGGCGCCTTTGTCGGCATGGTGCTCGCCGTGCAGGCCATTGAGCAGTTCCGCGCGATCGGGCTTGAAGACCGTCTCGGTGCCGTGGTAAACATTTCCGTCGTGCGTGAACTGGGGCCGGTGCTTGCCGGCATCATGCTCGCTGGCCGCGTTGGCGGGGCCTTGACCGCCGAGCTTGGCACTATGCACGTCACCGAGCAGATCGATGCGTTGCGCTGCATGGGGGTCGATCCGATTCGATATCTGGCGGTGCCGCGTTTTCTCGCGTGTTTCCTGCTGACGCCGATTCTCACGCTCTATGCCAACATGACAGGCTCGTTCGGCGGTTGGTTCATCGCCGTTGTCCAGCGTGGCGTGGACAACGGTCCGTATTGGGAGTTCACCGAACAAGTCGTTGGAAATTACGATCTCTTTAGCGGCGTCCTCAAGGCCTATTTTTTTGGCGCGGCCCTTGGCCTCATCTCATGCTACAAGGGGTTCTACTGTCGAGCCGGGGCCGAAGGTGTGGGCCGGGCCTGCACCGAGGCGTTTGTCGCCAGCTTCATCGCCATCCTCGCGTTGGATTACTTCCTCGCTGAATTGTTGCAGACGGTCAGCATCAAGCTTTATGGATTCCGGTCATTTCTCTAGGGATTTGCGTGGGCGGACAAACCGACAACGACATCATCATCGAGCTTCGGCAGCTGTCGAAACGCTTTGGCTCACTCGTTGTGCTGGACAAGCTCGATCTCGCCCTGCAAAAAGGGATGACCACGGTGGTGATCGGCGAATCGGGCACGGGGAAAAGCGTCCTGCTCAAACATCTCGTGGCGCTCCTGCGGCCGGACGGCGGCGAAGTGTATTTTCACGGCAGGAGAATCGACAACCTCGGAGAGCGGGAGCTGGTGGACGTTCGCCGACGATTCGGCATGCTCTTTCAATTGGGCGCGCTGTTCGACTCGATGACCGTCGAGGAAAACGTGGGCTTCCCGCTGACCGAGCACTCGGACTACACGCCCGAGGAGATCAAGGATATCGCCGCTCAAAAACTCAAGCTCGTCGGACTTGATGGATTGCAACACCGCCACCCCGGCGAAATCTCCGGTGGGCAGAAAAAACGAGTCGCGTTGGCCCGGGCCATCGCGCTAAATCCCGAAGTCGTGTTGTATGACGAGCCGACAACGGGGCTGGACCCGGTGCGATCCGATGTCATCAACGAGCTGATCCTGAAGCTCAAGCACGAACTGGACGTGTCGAGTGTCGTCGTGACGCACGACATGACCAGTGCGTTTAAGGTTGGTGACCGAATCGTGATGCTGCACCATGGCAAGATCATTGCCGACGGCACACCTGAATTTTACAAAACCAGCGACGACCCGCGCGTGAGGCGCTTCGTGGATGGAAAAGCAGACGCCCGCGATCTCGCGGCGCTCGATGACGTTGAGAATTAGGAGACTTCACATGCCCACTCGGCACCAAAACATGATCGTCGGTTCGTTCGTCATTCTCGGTATGGCCGTCCTCGGCGGCCTCATCGTCGTCTATGGCGGCGGGCGAACCCTGATGACGAAAACCTACCCCCTCAATGTCGAATTCGCCGGCGGTGTCACCGGCGTTCAGGGCGGACAGGCGGTCACGCTCAATGGCAAGCGCGTTGGCGAAACGACGGACATCGTCTTTGTGGATAACACCCGCCTGGAAAAAGGCGTCAGAGTCCTGGTGACCATCGAGGAATTTGAAATTCCGGTCGCAAGCGAGATGATTGTCTCCCCGCCGACCATGGGACTCGGGAAACCGCTCATTCAGATCAACGTGCTGGATCCCAACGACACAAAAAAACTGCCCATGGACGGGACCGCCACCATTCGCGGCCGAACGCTCCCCGCGATTGATCAACTCGTCCCGAAGGACATGCAATACTCACTCGTGAACGCCGCCACCCACATCGGAGAACTCGCCGCGGCCCTCACACCGGCCGCGAAGAACCTCACGATGCTCCTTGAACAGCGCGATCCCAAGGATGTCGATGCCAAAGGCCTGAGCGCCACGATGGCGACCATGATTCAGCGGCTCGATACCACCCTGAAGTCCTTCAATGACGTCATCGGAAACGCCGAGAACCAGAAGAATCTCGGCGACATGCTCGCCAATGGAAAGCGAATGACCGAATCGGGCGCGACGGCGATGGGCAACCTCGCTGAGATGAGCGGCGACGGCAAAACGCTCGCCAAAGACATGTCCGCCCTCATGCGTCGACTCGTCGCCCTTTCCGATGATATGTCCAGCGTCCTGAAGCGCCTGGACAACGCCGCGGCGGCCATGAACACAACCAAAGGCACCATGGGCATGCTGCTCAACGACAATCGCCTTTACGAGGAGATGGTCCTGACCATGCAGCGGATGCAGGCCCTCGCAAAGGATTTTCAGGAAGTCGCCCAGTTGTGGAAAAAGGGAAAGATCCGCGTGGCATTGTAAGCACGGCTCACGCCCCGCCAGTAAAAGAAACGGGCGGATGAGACTCACGCCGCATCCGCCCGTTTTGGTTTCTCTAACTTTCTTGACCGACTGTTTATCGCCCGCGGCGAATCGGCGCCATCGCGCTATGGATTTATCGTGGTTTGCCTGTCCGAATGTTCGTCCAGATTGCGAAGCAGTTGCCCATATATTTCTGCCATGGGATCGTTTGAGGAGATCATGTCCTTTAGAAACTGACGCGCCCTGGCTGTTTGCTTTGTCTGCACGTAAGAGACCACCAGCGCCTGATCCGCTGCAAGCCGATCTTTGCCCTTCAACTTGGAATGGGCCTCCAGTAGAAATGGTATTGCCTCATTGAACTCATGGCGCAGTTGATGGAGTCGCCCGACAAAGCGCTCGGTTATTCCGCTCCCGGCGAAGCCATGTGAGAGCAGAAACGTGCCGCGCTCGATCGCCCGTAATGCCTCCTGCCGCGCATTTTCATCGAGCGTGCCGCTTGCCCGTTCCAGGGCGGCGAGCCGAAAATAGGTGTAGTCCAGGTTTAGCGATGAATAGGGCGGAACATTGCGAATGGCGCAGGCGTACAACGGTTCGGCGAGCGCATGCTTGCCTTCGGTCACCAGTACATTGGCCATCAGGGCGCTGATGGGCCGCTGGATGTTTCCGGTATGCGTCTTGGGATCCTGCCAACGCCTGGCCTGCTCCAGCATTTGCGGAGACAGGGTGGCCTCAAAGTCTTTGCAGTACTTATCAAATCTGTCAAAGAAATCCGGATTGGTGGAGCGGATAAACGGCACGTTACAAAGCACGCGAAGCGTATGTGCGACACCGTATCGCTCATAAGGGTTGTCACCAAGTCGCTTCGCATAATCCTCCCAGTTCCCCAGCTTCGATTCGGCCCCGGGAGCGATTTTCGCTACGTCGCTCAGTTCAATAATACGTTTGACCAGCGAGCGAGCCACGATTGCCTGACCACGAAGCGACGGATGGACATGGTCGTCCATGAGGTCTATGCCGCAGCAGCCGCCCTCGCTGGCAGCCCGGAAGGCCCCTGCCAGATCGCACAATATCGCGGCGTTTTCCGTTGCAGCAGTGCGAATGGCTTCGACATTTGCAGCAGGAGGTCTCCATGGCATCGAATCGAAGTCGACGGCCTGCTGAAATTCCCGCAGCGCCTCCGTGTATTTTTGCTGCGCGTGCATCAGCCGGCCGAGTTGATAGTGAGCAAGGGCGCTGGTCGGATGGGTCTTGATTGCAGAGGCGAGCAACGCGGCGCGCTGTTCGACCGGCGTTCCCTTTTTGATTCCCTCTTTGAACGCGTTGTTGAATTCAGCACGGGAGTCGGCGCTAAGCACGCTCAGATCGTCCTGCCCCAGCGGGGCCATGTCGCGCTCGTTGCAAGGTGGCGTGCATACGATGCAGGGAACCCTGGTGCTGCGGCACAATTTGATCATCTCCGCGATGTTTTCATGCAGATTGCGGGCCGCATCCAGCCTGAGCGGATCGTTGGGGGCGATGGCAGCCTTTCCCATCACTGTTTCCATGAGCGTTCTGTTGTCGGCCGGGGCTGTACCCTGGGTGAATTGCTCGATGAACTGTGCCACCGCGGTGGAACGAAACGCGCGCTGAATTCGCATGCCTACCGGCGAACGACCCGCGCTGTGCATGGACGCCACCCCATAGGCGCCAAAGAATTCGTTGTTTCCGCAATAAATGACAACCACGTCCGGCTGACAGGGCAGCGCATCCCTGAGCAAGCCCAGAATCGGAAAGCTCGCCACGGCGGTTGTCGCGATGTTGATGACTTCGACTTTTCGCCCCGGCAGCAGATCGGTCAGCATCAACTCAAGGAAAGCCGATGCAGCGAAGGCACGGGGTTGAGGAAATCCTTTGGCCGCCGATTCGCCGCAAAAGAGAATTCGCAGGGTGCCGGGCGGCTTGGGAATGAAGAAATCGTTTTCATGCATCGTGCCCGGGCGGCTCTTGTTCGCGATGAAATAGCTGCTGGCCGCCTTGGTTTCCGTAATGTAAAGGGAAGCATTGTCAATCGTCCCCACCGATCGCAATACGCCGGGGTATCCGCCCAACCCAATGCAACGCAGAATCAGCTCCAGCATTCCCAACAGCAAAATCGGGCTGAGCACGCATACCCCGATGTAAATCAGACGCCGTCGTGGGCTGATTGCTCGAACGGGTGCCTTGGGCGCAGTTTGTTGAGATCGTGACAACATGATGTAACGCGTCAGCCGCTGTACCGTGACTGTGTATGTCAGTCGGCGCAAATTGTCCACGCCAAAAAAAAGCCGGCCCGCACTCATACGAGCGCGGGCCGGCACTAGCTATCAATGGTAAAGCTACCTTAGCGTCGGCGGCGGATCAACGCCAAGCCACCGATGCACAGCAGAGCCAGTGATCCGGGCTCTGGTGTCGTCGTGTAGCAGACCGGGAACGCGTTGGAAGGCTGTCCCCAATCACCAACATGAACACCGGGGTCACCCAGTGAATCGATCGCGCCATCGCCGCCGCCACCACCACTGGTGAATGCGTCGAAGCAAAACTGTTGATTAGCACCGAGTCCCATTCGACTCAGGGCCGTGGAAATCGTCACAGTGCTGCCGGCCTTGGAAATGCTGATCAGGCCATTGGTGTAGGTTGCATCCTGCAGCGCCCACGAGCCGGAGTAGTTGTAGTTCTCCGCCCCATTGCCACTGTCAACCCATGAACCAATCCAGTAATCAGCACCCGCTCCGATACCTGGCTGACCCCAGCTGATTGGGCGAGCCCAACCATTTCCGCCGTTGTCGCCACCCGGAACAGTGTCAATCATGACCATGTACTTTCCCCAGTCGGTGGCCACGACATCGCCCGCCAGTGTGAACTTGAATGAAAGCGCGCTGCCGTCGTCGCTTACCTCAAGACTGAGAATGTCCAGGATGCCTCCGCCCGCGCCAGTGAAAACGTCACCAGCGGAATCGTTAATGATCGGTCGTGCGTAGGCAGCCTGTGCCGCGCACACCAAAACTAAAGCTGCTAGTACCTTCTTCATTTCTCTCTCCTTGAATGTCCAACTCAGTTGAGCAAGGCGCGAGATGCGAGACGCGCACACCGGGCTTGGCTCTTCTATTCTTTGCCTGGGAGACGACTTCTCCCTCCGGTAAAACATTTTACTAGACCCATACCCCCACATTCAATAGCGTAGGGACACAAACACCAAGTAATTTGTCACCGTCATCAATTGTTAATTTGGGTAATTTGGAAGCCGTTCATTCCCAACACGTGGCAGATCAACGGGTTAAGTACTCTGATTACCGGCCGCCATGACGACTCAAAGAGCGAGCCTATGTCGAATAAACCCAGCGTCCGATCACAATGGCAGGAACCAATAGCATCATCACGACAGCCGCGGCGGGCCACCCATGAGCCGCCGATGCTATGACAGCGTCGAAAGCGATGACCGCGAGGATGAACGTTTTCATCGCATAGCCGACCTGAAGGGGCTGCGGGTGACGAACGGCACGAAGAGTCACACGGCCAAGGTGGATCGCAAGGGCGAACCAAAGCACGAGCGTGGCGGGATCGTCGGCTAATGACTTGGCCGCAAGTACGCCCAGGATAATGATGCTCAAGAGTACTCCGATGCCACCGCCGGTCAATCGAGTTCGCGAGCTAATGCCGACTTCCTTTCGACCGAATGCAGTGAACGACGCCACATAAACAAACATCGCCAGCGGCGCTGCCATTCGAATATCCCAGTTCAACGGCCCGGCCACTGACATACCGAGCAGCACGTTTAACGCGCGACAGGCCCCCATGGCGACTGGACCAAACGCCGTCTCTTTCAGAACACAGTCGTACAAAGCAACAACAACGGCGATCGCACATGCAACAACAAACCCCGTCGCTCGAATGGTGATCACATCCGAGCCATCCGGGACTAGCCCCGCTCCCACCGATGCAATCAACGCAATACCAAGCGACGCCACATAGAGAACGCTCGCCGAAACAACTAAAATGCGCCCCGAGGGAAGCGGACGGGCCGGTCGCTCGCGCCGATCCGTCTCGATGTCCCTGAGATCATTCAACACGATCCCGCCGGCATAGAGACAAACCGACGTCGCGATCATCAGACCCGCCTGCCACGGAAAATCGATCGTCGCGCTGCAAAGCCAGTATCCCGCAAGAGAATCCGCCGCCGCCGTGAACAGGTTCGGCGCTCGCACCAATTCCAACCAGGCACGGACTCGGTTCATAATGTTGCAGCGATGGACTCTAAATACAGCTTGGCCGCCCGCCCGGCGCCGTCCGGGTCATCAACGTAGGGATACAACTCAACCGTAACCCACCCGCGCGCATCTCGGAAGTATTCATCGCCAATCGCCCGAAGCGTTGATGCGAAATCGATCGCGCCCTCGCCGGGGACAAGATGTCGATGCACCCGCGTCGCGGCGATGTCCTCGATGTGATAATGAAGGGTGTGATCACGCATTCGCGGAATCCACTCTTGAGGCTCCTCGCCGACGCAATAGGCATGGCCAATGTCGAAATTAAGCCCCATGTACGGCGAGTCAATCCGCCCGCGTAGCTCTAAATACTGTTCGAATCGCTCGACGAGCAGCTCCGGCTCCGGCTCGATCAACAACCGCACGCCCTCCCGCTCCGCGTGTGCCACCACGGGTTTCAGCACCCCCACGAATCGATCCATCGCCGCGGCATAAGTATCGCCGCTCATAATCGGCCCACCCGGCTCGGTGGTGATACACGTCGCACCAAGGTGCTTCGCCATCGTCAACGCCGCCATCGTGTGATCGATCCGAATCTGCCGATAGGCCGAGTCCGCCTCGATCCAACTCGGATGCCAGTATGGCTGCCGTTTATCCCCGATGCGATTCATCATGAATGCGTTGATGTTGGAAATGGTCAATCCGAGATCGCCAACCAACGCCCGAACAGCCTCCAGCGTCTCCCGTGTCGTCTCCTGCGGCCACAGGTGCGGTGCATCCGCCATCAACTCGATGCCGCGATAGCCCAGCGCCGCGACGCGCCGAATCGCCTCAAACACATCAACGCGCATATACGCATTCGTGCTGTAGGCGAGCCGCAGATCCATTACCGCGCCCTCGTCCGATCCAATGCGTAACGGCGAAGCGCGTCGATCTGCCGGGAGAATTGATGCTCGCGAACGTCCATCGGAGCTTTGAAGTAGCAGGCAAGATGCGTCATCACGCCCGTGCCCCCGGTCGCCGCGTGATACTCCGCAAGCCGGGCCAGATCGATCACCAACGGTGCAGCGAGCGCCGAATCGCACCCCTGCCAGATGAACTGCATCGCCATCCGCGTGCCGAGGAAGCCCTCGAAGTGAATGTGATCCCAAGCCGTCTTCCAGTCGTCGAGCGACTCAATAAACTCGATCGCCGTGTGCGTCTGCGTTCCCGGCCCGAGCACGCTTTTCACGATGCCGTCCTTGGTCCGCAGCTTCGACGCCTTGGCGGCCGGCGAGTTCAGCACTTGCCCATCGCGATTACCGAGGATGTTGTGCCCGGCCCAACTAAGCACGCGCAGACCACGATCCCGAAACATGGGAGCAAGCACACTCTTCAGCAGCGTCTCCCCCGTCTTGCCGTCGGCCCCCATGATGCACGCGCCAAGCGCGGCGGCTCGCTCACGAATGGCCGGCACATCCGCCCCGGCGGACGGCGTGAAGTTCACATACGGCATTCGTTCCTCAATCGCCGCGATCGCGTAAAGGCTGCTCGCAGGCAAAGCGGCCCGATTCGCTTTTAGCGCGGTGGCAAGGCGGTCCCATGATTGATGAACAGGCGTGATTCGCAGTGGCGGCTCCGTCGACGCCACGTTGATAACGGCGACGCGCTCCAATCGATTCCGCCGGGCGAACTCGCGAAGATCGCGGCGAACGCGAGCGACAGCCAACGCCGCGTTCTCCCTCAACGCGATGCCGCGCCGTGTATTTCGCTCCACCGCACGAACATCGGCCGCCGTCGCGCGAATCACTCGTTCGCTAAACAACCCGCTGCGTTCATGCAATTCCGCAATGGTCTGTCGAACCTGCCTCCGGTCAATCTCATGCCCCCCCACCACGATGCGTGACAAAGCAGCGAGTGGCAGACTGGAGACCGGTAGCTCCTCCGTAAGCAATCCAACCGGTCGAATAAGCTTTCGTCGAAGCGCAGACAGACCAATCGCCACGGTTGCCGCAACGTTTCCGCTTGCGCCAATGAGCCACAGTCCGATGCGACGATCGCGCCGAATCGGGGTCATGCGAATCGTTGGAGTGGATGTTTCGGCAACGCGGCGACGTACCGAGGACCGGCCTCGCCGAACTCGTTTGCTTGGACGTGTCACAGACTGCGCGACCAGGGACTTGAACCCCGAACCCGCTGATTAAGAGTCAGCTGCTCTGCCAATTGAGCTAGTCGCGCGAATGCCTCCTTCGCGAGCATTTTTTATAGTGTCGAAACGAGCATCCGTCAAGTCCACGGCCCGTAAGCCTTTACCGCGGTTTGCGCCCGAACCGCTCGAGTTGGTGCAGCGTTGCCCGGAAATCCTTGGGCGGGGCACATTCAAAGCGGCACGGCTCGCCGGTCCGCGGATGACGAAATTCAACCGACGCAACGTGAAGGCTGACCCGGTCGATCAGCGGTTTCTCCGGCCGACGATGACTGCGCCGATACCCGGCCTTGAACGACGAAAGCATCAGCTTGGTGGAACCACTGTAGATCGGATCGACGGCGAGCGGAATTCCCGCCGCCTCCAGGTGCACGCGAATCTGATGCGGCACGGCCGGCTTCGTGTGGCACTCCAGCACCGCGAAGCCAACGAAATGATCGCGAACGGTCCACGTCGTAGCGGCGTCACTCCCGCGAATCGCGTCGACCTTCATTCGCCCGGTCATCCCGGCGACGATACCGGAAAGTTTGAAGTTAATCGTTCCTGAGTCCTTCATCACCGGCCCACGCACAATGGTTCGGATCATCTGCTTGAGCGATCCATCGGTGACCTGCGACGCCAGTGCCGACGCTGCCGACTCCGACCGCGACAAGATCGCGATCCCGCTGACAGGCGGGTCGAGCGAATACGCGTAGACCGGATCGGGTCCATCTTCAAGCAATCCCGCTTGAATCAATTGCTCCGCGACGCTCGTATCCTCACCCGGCGAAACATCCATCCACAACCCTGGTGGTTTGGAGAGCACGACAATGTCGTCATCCTGATGCAGCACCTCGATGCGCTGGCGCTTCGGCCGTCGCGCATCCACCGCCGGCTCGACAATTTCCTCGTCAAGTTCCTCGTATTCGTCTTCTATCTCGTTTCGCGCCATCTTCGTTCACCGGGTTTGCTATCGGTCTCGTATCGGAATCGGCATCGTCGGCACGAGCGGAATGACAAATACATCACGCGTCTCGTCGACCGCCTTAATCGGCTCCACCTCGATGTTGTACACCAGTCGCTTGCGGGCGTCCTCCGACATCGCCGCGACACGACCGATCAGGATCGGCTGCGGCAGGCCCAGTTGCCCCGGTGCACTGAACACCAGATCGCCAACCCCAATCCGCCGTTTCGCGCCACGACCTTCATCCTCGCCCACATTCACAATGCGATAATCCACGCCGTCGATCACCATGCGTTGTTTGCCCGCACCGCGCAAGCTGCAAGGGTAATCCACGAATTTCAGTGACTTACCCTCCATCGCACCGACGCGCACTTCCACGCGCGGACTGTCCAAATCTGAGAAAAGTTGCACGCGGGCCATGTAGGGGCTGACCTGCTCCACGCGGCCCAGCAGGCAATGCTCCGTCAAGACAGCCTGACCCTCTTCCACGCCCGCGCGAGTGCCGGCGTCGATGAAAAACCGCGCCGTCACCCAATCACCGGAGTTCACGCCGCGCGCCGAGCCGCGGGCGATCAAGGCCGAGTCACGCTCCGCCACCACATCGCGGGCCACAATCCGCGCCGGCAGCACGGGAACCGCCTGGGGCAGTTGCCCATTTCGCATGGCCCGAAGCCGCTCGTTCTCTGCCCGGGCCTGTTCCAATGCAGCCGCGACCGATGCAAGCTCCATTGTCAGTGAATCAACGGTTTGCCCCGCCCCATCGTCGGTCCGACCCACGCGCTCGACCGACTGGCTCGCAAGGTGCGCGGCAGACCGGGCCACGTCCTGCGCAGGCACCAAAAGCTGGGCGACCCCCTTCAGCGGCGTCGTCCACTTCGGCGGCAACAGCACCGCCACGGCCGACGCGGCCATGAGGATCCCGAACAAGGCCGGCCGGGAGATTTTCGCGCCGCCATAGGTCATGCCGGGATGATACTGCCGGACGACACGAAGGTGGATAGAATCGCCGCGAATGAAGCGACGCATCGCCTGGCTGGATTACCTCGTCTACGTCGCGGTGCGCTTTCTCGCCACGGGCCTAAGCATCTTCCCGGTAGAGTCGAATCTGCGACTGATGCGCTGGCTGGGAGGAGTGTGGTTCTCCCTACCGCATGCGATCCCGGAAACGCGCATCCCCGGTTGGATTGCCCGGCTCGGTTTCATGCGCTGGCTGGTGAAGCTCAGTAATTCCGGCAACAAACTCCTCGGCCGATTCCGCGAACACCGAAATCGCGCCGAGGGCCACATTCGAATGGCCTTTCCCGAGATGCCCCCCGAACAGGTTTCGGCCACTGCCAAGGCCTCCATGCAGCAGCTCGCCATGCTGGCCATCGAAGTGCTCTTCGGCCCGAAGCTCATTACCCAGTGGACATGGGCGAATTACATCCAACTGCGCAAGCTGGACGACGCAATCCGCGTGCTGCTCCGCCGCAAGGGTTGCATCATGCTCACCGGCCACTACGGCAATTGGGAACTGCTTGGCTATGCCCTCGCCGTACTGGGGTTCGACATCGTGGCAGTCATGCGGCCGCTGGATAATGAGTATCTCAATCGCTTCCTACTCGACCGACGTGAGCGAAGCGGACTAAAGCTGCTGTACAAGAAGGGTGCGACACGGGCCGCGGGCGACGTGATCGAGTCGGGCGGCGCACTCTGCTTCATCGCCGACCAGAACGCCGGCAGCAAGGGCCTGTTCGTCGATTTCTTCGGAAGAAAAGCATCGACCTACAAGTCGATCGGCCTCTTGGCCATGGAGCATCGCGTCCCCATCGTCGTCGGTTGCGCCCGGCGTCTGTCGCTGAACAAGTTCGAATACGAAATTTGTGTCGACCGCGTGATCCAGCCCGAGGAATGGGAAGGCCGCGAGGATGAACTGCTCTGGATCACGCAAGAGTTCTCGCGTGCGATGGAGGATTTCGTGCGCAAAGCGCCCGAGCAATACCTATGGATCCATCGAAGGTGGAAAAGTCGGCCAAAGGATGAGCTTGAGGCTGCGACAGCTTCTTAGAGTGCCAGCAATCCCGAATCCGGCTTCTCCAGTGATGTACGTCACATAAATAACGAGAGAAGTTTGGGCAACCACAGAAAAACCATGAATGACAATACTGCCGAGGCAACTGCGCGCATTACGCAAGGACAAGGCCTTGCCCTGCCAGTCCGGTCGAGTATTAAGGCTGAAATGGAAGAACTGAGAAGCCCTGCAAACAAGACTCCACCTAATTCGAGTACATAGCCCGCTCGTTGCCATAGCGATGCAACGAACGGACTGACAAAGGAGAATCGATCAAAACTGGTTGTGCCATCGAAGACCAATGCCAACGCGATCCCGCTGGTGCCCACAACCGACACCAGCACATCTGAGCCATGTAACATTACTCGGCCCGTTTTCCGTTCTGCGATGAGTAAGATCAAGAAATACCCGCCCGCAAACGCGACAACGAAGGGCGCTGCAAGAATGAGATACCAGACAACAACGCCCATTTTGTGATTCTAACGGTTTGATCGTTGGACAGGCAGCAAGAGTACGATCCGCCAAGCTTGCCTACTACATCAAAAACGCCATCACGTCATAGATCACATGGCACCCCACCGCCAACCCGAACCCGCGGAGCACGAAGACCGCCGCCAAGTACGCCCCCGCCGCCGTGCGAAAGGCGAATTCAGGGGCCGACCACGCATCAGCACCAATGGGCTGATAGTGATGCGCCGAGAAGAGCAGCGACGACAGGATGACCGCCACCGCAACGGCCCAGACTTCGCGAATGCGCAGCACATCAATAAAGAGCATCATGAGCAGCGAGATGACGATGAGGCGAAAGACCAGCTCTTCATACAGCCCCGCGCCGACACTGAGCAGCAGATTATCCACCTGGCCCGTCAATCCCACGGGCGCGGCGCCCTGCAGCGGCGCCATGCTGCGAAGCGCCGGCAGCCAATGATTCAAGAACAGTAGCGGGATCGCCAACGCAATGCTCTCGCCGGCCATGCCGATGAGCGACTGTCCGGAAAACTTCCACGGCTGGCGCGAGGCAAGGTGCCACGCAAGCAACACGGCAATCAGCGCAGCACCCGGCAAAAAGTAGCCCGTCGCACCGAACAAACTGAAGAACCACTTGAGAATCTGCTGCGCCGCCAGTGTCGGCCATTCATTCTCCGGCAGTCGACCGTGAATGAGAATCATGCCGACTTCGTAGGCAAAGATCATCGGCAGCAGAAAGACAAGACACTGCAGCGGGCGATGGGTGATATCCCAATAGCGATTGGAAAGCGCCGCCGCCTTGGTGCCGGTGCGCCGAACCTGGGTTGCGGGCGGTCTGCGCTTGCCGCTGCGTTTGGCCATGGTGGTATGATTACCACCACGCTTTTTTGTACGCAATGCTCCGGATGCCGCCATCGCCATGTCATCGACCAACCGCCGACGCATCCGCGAGTTCTACGACGCGTTGCTGGCCGCCTATGGCCCGCAGGGGTGGTGGCCCGGAGAAACGCCGACCGAGATCGTGATTGGGGCAATTCTGACGCAAAACACCAACTGGAAAAACGTCGAAAAGGCGATTGAGCAGCTCCGCGCGGCGAAGATGCTCGACTGGGCGGCGCTGCGGGACGTGCCAATGGCCGAATTGGCCGATCGGATCCGACCGTCCGGGTATTTCAACATCAAAGCGAAACGGCTTAAGTCGTTCACCGCGTGGCTCTGGGCGAGATGCGACGGAAACCTGGAAGACCTGCGCGGCCTTCCGTTGGAAAGGCTCCGCGCCGAGCTGCTCGCCATAAACGGCATTGGACCCGAGACGGCGGATTCGATCCTGCTCTATGCGCTTGGGAAGCCGACGTTTGTAATCGATGCCTACACGCGGCGCGTGGCGATTCGTCACGGGTTGGCGGCGGACGATTGCAGCTATGAGGAGCTAAAGGAATTATTTGAGAAGCACACGCCGTGCGACGTTGCCGCGTACAACGAGTACCACGCGCTCATCGTGGCCGTCGGAAAACGACATTGCGGACCGACAGCGAAATGCGACGGCTGCCCGCTGGAGCGGTTTGAACACCAGGCAACGTGAATGCACCCACTCAAACCGCATCGCCGCCCCGAAACACCGGAGCGTGCAAATGCCGGCGCGAATTGCCAACGACGCACGACGCAATTAACGGCGCCGGCTTAGCTGTCCATCATCTTCTTCTGATACATCTTGTACGCGATGATGACAACGATCAGAAGGCCGATTGACGCCCAGCTATACCAAGGCAGGAGATCCATGATGAACGTCCTCCGAATAGAGTTTTCGAAGTGGGCCCGACCTCGCCACGCGGCGTGTCGACCCAATGTATCCGTATTTTCTAACAGCGGATGATAAGGCCTGTCAAGCCGATTCCGGCAAACGGAAGCGGACGACGATCAACCGACAGTTTGAAAAACTCCCTTCGGGCGACCGCAGCAATAGACACCGCCGGGCGGCAAATTCAGCCACACCATTCGATAGTTCACAGCGCCGAAAATCCGGCGGTAGAACGAGCGATAAATCAATGGCGCGACCGTAATCTGAATAAAGAGGCCATCCGGAGCCAGCGACTTGCGAAGCCACCGCAGGATGCCGGCTTGCGCCCGGCGCGGCAAATTCGGCGTCGGCAGACCGCTCAGCACGTAATCGACCTTCTGAATGCCAAGATTGGCCAACGGCTCGGCGATGCGCCCGGCATCGGCCTGAAGGAGTGTCGTGTCCGGAAAGCGACGGCGGAGGATTTCGCAAAAGTCGGGGTCGTTCTCGACGGCGACAAATCGATGATGCGGCCGGAGAAGTTCCATGACCTGCTCAGTCACGGGGCCGGTGCCCGCGCCAAGTTCGACAATCGTCGCAGGCTTGGAGAAGTCGATATGGCGCAACATGCTGTTGACCATTGCCGGACTCGATGGCACGGCGGACGAAATCTGCCGCCCCTTGGCGAGAAACTTTTTGAAGAAAAGGCCGACGTCTGCGACGCGGGCACGCCGTTCTCCAAAGGTCGATTCAACCATTTCCGACGGCGCGACGTTGGCGTTCGAAGATTCTCTGCTCACATAAGCTCCAGGGAAGATGGCAAGGGGTTGGCAACACGACGTCGCGTGGCCGAAAGGCGAACGAGGAACCGGTTCATGTGACGAAGGGCTTCCTGCACCGCACACCACCGAGTGATTCGACTCGTGTCGAATTCCATTCGACCGCGCAGCGACACATGTGCGGGGCATTAAACCCGCGAACCCAGTCGTGCCGCGCTGACGACCTAGGCCATGGAATCATAGCGACTCTGCGAACCTCGCCAACCAAAAAGCGACGGATCGCTCCGGAATGGGCGTTACAGGACTTGAACCTGTGACCCCCTGCATGTCGAGCAGGTGCTCTAGCCAACTGAGCTAAACGCCCCGGACTATCCGGGGTCGCCGACCACCCAATGGGCCGACGACATCCGATTGAGACGAATATCGTCGTGCGTATTCAACGCCGCGTCAAGCCAGGACTTAACGCGGTTCGCTGTCATGGGATTCCCCTTGGGAACCGCGAATATTCCGGAGTCCGCCGGCAATGCCTATTGCAAACGCAGAAAGGCATGGACCGCTTTTGCGTTAGTATGAATCTGGACGCCGTGTCCGCACGCTGCCGACAATCGGCCACCCCTTTCAACCCATCTTTTATGAGGAACACCATGTTGCATCGAAAGATCATCGCCGTTTGCCTGGTCGCGGGCCTTGCCATTCTGGCTTCGGTTCGCCAGGCCGTTGCCGAACCGAAAGCCACGCCGCTCATTCCGCGAAGTGTCCTGTTCGGCAATCCCGACAAGGCCGGGCCGCAGCTAAGCCCGGATGGGAAGCATCTTGCCTATCTTGCGGAGGTCAATGGCGTGATGAACGTCTGGGTCGGCCCCGTGGATAAGCCGGAAATGGCCAAGGCCGTAACCGAAGACACCAAGCGCGGCATACGACAGTACTTCTGGGCCTACAACAGCAATACGATTCTCTACATCCAAGACAAGGGCGGCGATGAGAACTGGCACGTGTATGCCACGTCCATCAAAGACGCCAAGACAATTGACCTGACCCCGATGGACGGCATCGCCGCCCAAATTCAACAGGTCAGCCATCGATTTCCGGATGAAGTGCTCATCGCGGCGAACGACCGCGATAAGACCCTGCACGACATCTACCGTGTGAACATCCGCACGGCCGAGCGCAAGCTGATCGAGAAAAACACGGGCTACGTCGGCCACGTCACCGATGACGATTTCAACGTTCGCATCGCCTTGAAGATGATGCCGGACGGCTCGCAGGAAATGCACAAGAACGAAGGCGGAGCCTGGACGCTGTTCACCACGATTCCGTCCGACGACAACCTGACGACCTCCCCAGAGGGATTCGACAAGTCCGGCAAGACGCTCTACATGGGCGACAGCCGCGGCCGAAACACGTCGGCCCTGTTCGCCGTAAACATGGGGACCGGCGAGAAGAAGCAAATCGCCGAGGATCCGAAGGCCGACGTCTCCGGTGTGATGACTCATCCGACCGAGAACACCGTCGAGGCGGTCGCGTTCAATTACGACCGCACGCGATGGCAGATTCTCGATGCGTCCATCAAGGGCGACCTCGAGTATCTGGAAAAGGTTTGCTCCGGCGAACTCAATGTCACGAGCCGAACGTTGGACGACAAGCATTGGATTGCCACGTTTGTAACCGATGACGGGCCGGTCAAGTACTACCACTACGACCGCGCTGCAAAGAAGGCCAAGTTCCTCTTCAGCAATCGCAGCAAGCTCGAAGGCCTGCCTCTGGCGAAGATGCACCCGGTCGTCATCAAGGCCCGCGACGGTCTGAATCTGGTCAGCTACCTCACCCTGCCGAAAGACTCGGACGCGAAGAACAGCGGCACGCCGGACAAGGCTTTGCCGATGGTGCTGTTCGTTCACGGCGGTCCGTGGGCGCGCGATCAATGGGGCTTCAATGGCAGCCACCAGTGGCTCGCCAATCGCGGTTATGCCGTGCTCAGCGTGAACTATCGCGGCTCGACCGGCTTCGGCAAGGATTTCATCAACGCCGCGAACATGCAGTGGTCGAAGAACATGCACAACGACCTGATCGACGCCGTGAAGTGGGCCGTCGACAAGAAGATCGCCGACCCGAAGAAAGTCGCCATCATGGGCGGCAGCTACGGCGGCTATGCGACCCTGGTCGGCCTGACGTTCACGCCGGACACGTTTGCCTGTGGCGTCGACATCGTCGGTCCGTCAAACATCAACACGCTGCTCTCAACGATCCCGCCGTATTGGAAACCGATGATCGACATGTTCCGCACGCGCGTCGGTGACAACACGACCGACGAGGGCAAGAAGTTCCTCGACTCGTGCAGCCCGCTGACCAAGGTGGATCTGATCAAAAAGCCGCTGCTCATCGGGCAGGGCGCGAATGACCCGCGCGTGAAGCAGGCCGAGGCCGATCAGATCGTCAAGGCGATGAAGGACAAGAACATCCCCGTTGCGTATGTGCTTTATCCCGACGAGGGCCACGGCTTTGCCCGCCCGGAGAATCGCACGTCGTTCAACGCCCTGACCGAAGGCTTCCTCGCGAAGCACCTCGGCGGCCGCGCTGAACCAATTGGCAACGACCTCAAGGGTTCGAGTGTGACGGTCCCCGAAGGCGCGGATCAAATCCCGGGCCTGACGGATGTGCTGCCAAAGAACGAATCGACGTCGAACTGATCGACGTTGTTTCGGTCGTGAAAAACGCATAAAGGCCCGGCGGTTTAGCACCGTCGGGCCTTTTTTTAATGCTCAAACGCACACTTCGTGGTTAAGGCTGATTCACGCGGAGGACGAATTGGCCGTTCGTGCCTCTCCATCCGGAGATACGGATCCAGTAAGTCCTTCCGGCAACAGTGGGCATTGCTTTGATCCACGAGACTGTACTAGTCCCTCCTTCCTGAGAACACCCGTCGTCATTGCAAGCGCCAGAAACCTGAACGCCGCCGGCATTCGGGCAATTGTCGTAGACGATCATAATTGCATCGTAGGTGAAATCGTCAATGCCTATGGGTACTCCATTGATGGTTGTACCCGGTGTCCATGCATCGCACATCGTGATGAATGCAGTTCCACTAAAGGGAGCGACCCACTTGTACCAGACATCGTTGGCACTGTTGCAGTAAACGCCGCAATTTGATTCGCACCCTATCACCGGGCCGTCGGTTGTGGCATCGACTGTCGAGCCGCTGTAAATCGGACCACTGGTAATCAAATAAGCGTTTGAGCACACGTCATTCAAAGGCAAGGCCGGACAGTTCGTCGTGCAATTAGGATTCGATTGCCAAGTCCCGCCCAAGACCCGTTCGCACGTGGGTTGAGTTTGCAAGCTGCACGTCCCAATCGCCTGCATGGGCGGATAGACACAGCATCGCCCGATCGGCAGACCGCAGTCCTGGCTGTCGATGCGCAGACCGGGCAGGCAGAACGACAGGTCGTCGGGAACCAGGTCGAACGAATACCAGTTCATCGCGCCGGCGGGGCCGTTGGACTTTTGCACACAGACGCCGTTGCCGGAAAGGGCCGAGGTCTCCCACAGCCACAGGCATTGACCCGAGGTCTGATTGACAATTTCGAGCCAGTAACACGTTCCCGGAGTTACCGCGACCGGTGCCGGCAGCGTCGCTTCGTACTTGAAGCGGCGCACCGGGTATTGCAGATAGTTCAGGTCAACACCGGTGTCTGTCTTGATCACGGATGAAAGCGTTGTCGGGCCCGAGATCGCGTTGCCGGGCAGACCGGAGGCGTCGCTATAAATCGTGACGACGAATTGATCGACCGAGTCGCCGGATGGCACACCGCAGCGCGTTACGATGGTGTAATCAAAGTAGAAGCCGTACCAGCAGAGCGACGAAAGACTCGTGCCGGCAGTGACTCTGAAGTCGTCGGCACAGCGCGAGCCGATGCCAGGGGCCGTCGCCGAAGGGTTGCTCACCAATCCGGAGTCACTGGTCGACGGGACGTGGCAGGCGGCCGAGTCATCGCAGTCCGTCACCGGACAGGTTTCACCGTTCAACAGTGTTACGACGAAGGCGGGCAGGTCGGCAAACGTCACGGCGAAGTCGTTGTCAACATCACCGCGACAGGTGAACGGGTCAAAGCAGCCGAGCGAACGATCAACTTCGGTCGCCGGCAGACCGCCGGCAACGATGGGCAGCACTTGCTCGATCCACGGTCGAATGTCGCGTCCATCGACAACGCCGTCGTTGTTCATGTCGCCCTTGCAGCAATCGCCGGCGGCGGTGGTGTTGCAGGTGAGCGTGGCGTAATACAAACTGCCGCACGGCACGCCAAAGTCGTTGGCCGGCGCGACCACCAGATAAACCCACCCCGCGCAAACCTCGGCGGTCGCCGTGGTTGTGCCGCACTGC
>JACRIM010000032.1 GCA_016235815.1 Planctomycetota bacterium | reverse complement strand
TCTTCCCACAGGAGGGGAAAGAAGCCCAAGGAGGTGGAGTCTGAGGAGGAACCTGCGGAGCTGGTTCCTCCTCAGGGATACCGGAGAAACCATCCTTAAACCAGACGGGCCGAAAGTCTCATTGGGCGTGAAACACTACACTGATACAAGTGCCGATGGGTGGCATGTGATATTTCGTGCCCTAGGAGCATCGCCAATTGCGCTTCGTTTCTAATTCGACCCAAAACACCGGTATGGAGAACAATATCGCCTTGTGCCAGTGAAAACGCATTGGTTGCAGGAGCATCAATGATGATCACATTTGGCCGAAGCGGCAGATATGCAGCTTCATGGTGCCCAAGTACTCTGCTCAATACGGATTGAACGTACTCTTGAAGCTTAGGGTCGTCATAAACGGCACCACTCGTGACTACTGTTTGAGCCTGTTCGCGATTGGTAGCCCAAAGCCTTTGCTCCCTTTCATCCGGTTGATAAACGAATCCGGGGCCAATTGGCGTCACTTTTGGGCCGCAGCCTTGACTGCAAACCACTCCGAATAGCGCTATCAGCGAGACGTTGAGACGCATGGAACCACCTACTTTCGAGGCTTCAACAAGTACCGACTGGCCTTATGGAGTAGCCTCTCGACAGTCTTGTTTTTTCTAATGTCGCATTCCTCCTGGAGTTGATTGAACCAAAGAACATCACCGTTCCTTGCATCGATAAGAACAAGTGTCGCGCTTGCGCCACAAGTGGCTACATAAACATGGACTCCAGTAAGAACTCCTACGACGATTGCCGTCGCTTGTAGCGCTTTACGTCCCTCAGTCGGGACGAAAGATGTCAAATACACCAGCAGTACCGCATCTGCGTTCTGGTTCATTAAAGCCAGGCGTGGAAGTGTGCCCGTGGAGTAATCGAATATTTCTTCTTTTCCGAACAAGTAGTGATGAATCTGGATTGAGTTGGATACAGCCTTGGCGAGTGCGAACGCGCGGGCCGAAGCCTCATCGCCTCCGGGAGTCGCTGTCGTGCTTTCAATGCGCGTGGCTTCCACGCCTCGTTTTTTGAGTTCGGAGATTAGGCTCTCGATTACCCTGTCACGTGCCGGTTCAACCAAGTCCAGTCGAGCTTCCTGAACTCCCCCACTGTGCATTGAGCTAACTTCAATGCTCGCAGGAATGACCGCGACTTGCTTAATTTCTGGCAATCGCTGATCGTATCGCACCCCGTATCGCGAGTTATTGCAACCGACTGCAAGCAATCCGAGCCCAATGAGTAGCAACTTTCCAGCAACATCAGTAAAGTGAATTCCTGCAGTTCGTATTGTTGGAATTGGATTCATTGGCCCTCCGTCACGAGAGTATCTGACAGGATACAATTTACACTTAATGCAATATCCATGTCACCTGCTGAAACAGCCAGTCAGGCGTTATCGCCCCAAGCAAGTGATCATTTGCCTCTTCGCCCTGGTGCGTTTTGTGCAGGCGGACCAATTCTCTGCGGGTATTTGAAATATCCCCGCCCACTCCTCGCCCAAACAGCATAAATAACAAGCAGACACCCACCGACCCGGCGGTTATGGCAATCGCGGGTTTTGCGTGTGAATTTAAGGTCTGCGTATGCCCAAATCATGCCCAGCAATGGGTTTAACACCACAGGATCGCCTGCGCGAGGTCGCATCGATCCTGGCCCGGGGCGCGGCTCGTTGGCGGCGGGAAGTCAAGGCTGGCCGGGACATGCATGCGGCGGCGACGGGGGATGCCGACGGAATCGGCCTTGAACAACCGGCCGAAACGGTCCTCAGTGTGTCTCCACGTGCCCGCAAGTTAGCGATGCGGGATGACGGAGACGCGGCATGAACATTGCGAATGAGGTGATCACCCTACGCCGGATGACGGTCGGCCAGTTGCAGGACCGGTACGTCGAGGTCTTTGGCGAGGCAGTTCGCAGTCGGCACAAGCAGTATCTGGTCCGCCGGATCGCATGGCGGCTTCAGGCCAACGCCGAGTGCGGGTTGTCGGAACGGGCGTTGCGCCGGGCCGAGGAACTGGCCGACGACGCCGACGTTCGCGTTACGCCGCCACGGGAAGGCCGCGAGGTACGCGGTGGGCCCGCGATTCGCGTCCCGCTGGTGATCACGCCGCTTTCCAAGCAAATGTCGAATACCGACCCGCGCCTGCCGCCGCCGGGTACGCAGATGACCCGTGATTACAAAGGCCAGAGGCTGGTGGTCAATATTCTGCCCGATGGCTTTGAGCACAACGGCGAACGCTACAAATCGCTCAGCGCCCTCGCCAAGGCCATTACCGGCGCGCACGTGAACGGCTTCCGGTTCTTCGGATTGGAGGCCAAGACGTGAGTCGGCGACGCGTCACAATCACTACCACTAAGAACGCCGCCATCCGCTGCGCCCTCTACACCCGTAAGAGCAGCGAGGAGGGGCTTGGCCAGGAATTCAACTCCCTCGATGCCCAGCGCGAGGCTGCCGAGGCCTACGTCGCCAGTCAGAAGGCTGAGGGCTGGGTGGCCCTGCCGGATCGCTACGACGATGGCGGGTATTCCGGCGGCAACATGGAGCGGCCGGGCCTGAAGCAACTCATGACCGACATCGAGGCCGGGAAGATCGACTGCGTCGTGGTTTATAAGGTCGATCGGTTAAGCCGCTCGCTCATGGATTTCGCCCGGATCATGGAGACCTTCGACCGGCACAAGGTTTCGTTCGTCTCAGTGACCCAGCATTTCAATACGACGCACTCGATGGGGCGGCTGACGCTGAATGTATTGCTGTCCTTTGCACAGTTTGAACGCGAGATCATCGGCGAGCGGATACGGGACAAGGTGGCGGCGTCGCGGGCCCGGGGCAAGTGGACCGGCGGTACGCCGATCCTGGGGTACGACGTGGACCGGTCGACGGCAAGCCCGAGACTGGTGGTCAACGCCAAAGAGGCCGCGCAGGTCCGTGAGATCTTCGCGTTGTACCTCGAGCGGGGAACGCTGCTGGCGGTGGTGGGGGAGTTGGAGAAGCGCGATTGGCGCTGCAAGGCGTGGAAGACCCGCAAGGGCGTGGAGCGTGGCGGATACGCATTCGACAAGTGCCGCCTGCACAGCCTGCTGACCAACGTGATCTACAGCGGCAAGGTGACCCACAAGGACAAGGTCTATGCCGGTGAGCACGAGGCGATCATTGACGCGGGGTTATTCCAGAAGGTGCAGGCCCAGTTAAAGGACAACCGCAACTTCGGGAACCCGGCCAATCGCAATCGGCACGGGGCCCTGTTGCGGAAGCTGCTGTATTGCAAGGCCTGCGGCTGCGCCATGGTGCATACGTTCTGTAATCGCGGGACGACGCGGTATCGGTACTACACCTGCCTTAACGCCATCAAGAAGGGGCGGCGCAAGTGCCCGGTCGGGTCGCTGCCGGCGGCGGAGATGGACCGGGCCGTGGTCGAGCAGATCGCGTGCATCGGAAAAGACCCGGCCGTGCTGACCGAAACGCTGAAGCAGGCGCGGTCGCAGGCCGAGTCGGCTATCGAACGCGTCACCGCCGAGCGGGCCTCTTTGCAGCGGACGCTGGCCCGGTGCCATGCGGCATTGCGCGATCTGGCCAAGGCCGATGGCAATGTCGGGGATCGGATCGCCGACCTTCACGAGCAGATTGCGGGGGCGGCGCGGCGGTTGGCGGAGATCGAAGCCCAGATCGCCGAATCCAAGCGCGACATGGTTACCGACGCCGACGTCGCCGCCGCGCTGGCCGACTTCGAGAACGTCTGGAAGGCCCTGCGGCCGAGGGGGCAGGTGCAACTGGTCAATCTACTGGTCAGCCGCGTCGAGTTCGATGCCGCCGACAGCACGATGGAGGTCACATTCCATCCAGCGGGGATCAAGGGGCTGGCACAGCAGCCGACGCCGGAGGTGGAACCCGAGGCTGTCGAGCCCAAGCCACGGCGACGCGCTACCCGGCAACTGGCGGGGGCCGCAGCATGATGTCCGTCAAGCGCAAGGTCTATTTCCAGCGCGGCGACCACGGGCGGCTGTCACTGGCCGACAAGCCACGGCCGTCTAAGGGCGTCGCCCCCGGCCGCATCCCGCGAATCTCACGGCTCATGGCGCTGGCGATCCGCTTCGACCGCATGATCCGCGAGGGTCAGGTGGGTGACATTTCCGAACTGGCCCGGCGGGCCCACGTCTCGCAGCCACGCATGACGCAGATTATGAACTTGAATCACCTCGCCCCGGATATTCAGGAAGCCCTGTTGTTCCTGCCGCCGGTGGTTAAGGGCCGGGAGCGGGTGCATGAGAGGATGATGAGGCGGGTGGCGGTAAATTCTGATTGGGAATCCCAGCGGCGACTCTGGCACGAGTGTCAGGTCGCCTGACTATTTCTGTCGCCAATATCTGCCCTGCAAATCTGTGAATTATCACCCGTAATTTTTCTGTTTATGGATCGGCCTTGGTAAGATGCGACTTGGACGTTAATCTCGCGACGCCTGAACTTCCTGGGAAGCTGATCCACATGGTGTGGGCCAAACCAAAGTCAATGCAAGTGTCGCCGGCTTGCCCCATACCTCGTGTTGTCATACGTTTACGGCCATCCGAAAGAAGCGCTCCGCGAGTTTGGCGCAAACTCGGCGGTTTTCTTACCGCAACAGCGACGGATTATACTGAGCATGTAGGAACGGATCGCAATTTGAAGACCATGACCCAGGACGCACTCAAACCCGGACAGATCATCAGCGGCCCGCTCTTCAACGAGCCGATGCGGATCGAGACCGCTCGTTCGAACGGCGCTGCTTCGTGGGCCGTGGGGTTGGTCGGCATCCAGTCCGAGCGATTCCGTAGCGTTACGCTAACCTCCGAAGACCTGTCCACGCTGACCATCGTGGACACGATTCCCACCTACCAGGGGGACGGGAAGCTCCTCCGGCTTGGCCTCCAGGCATATTGTCTTGGTATCGCCTACGAATTCGACCCGTACTTCGGCCTGTCTATCTCCCGGGTCGATCCCCTGCCCCACCAACTTGAAGCGATCTACGACTATCTCCTCAAGCTCCCTCAAGTGCGTTTCCTCTTGGCGGACGACGCTGGAGCCGGCAAGACAATCATGGCGGGCCTTCTCATCCGCGAGCTTCAGATGCGTGGCCTTGCCGAGCGCATCATGATCGTCTGTCCCGCGAATCTGACGTTCCAATGGCAGCGTGAACTCAAGGAGAAATTCGACGAGAAATTCCTTGTCGTCAAAGGCACGGACATCCGCGAGCAATTCGGCGTTAACCAATGGATGGAGCAAAAGCGCGTCCTCACGTCGCTCGACCTCGCCAAGCGGACGGAGATTCTTCCCGGCCTCCAGCAGGTCCACTGGGACTTGATCATTGTTGACGAGGCTCATCGAATGTCGTGGTCCCCCCCGTCGAAAAAGACAGCCCGCTACGCCTTAGGAGAATTGCTCCGAGACACAAGCGACCACTTGCTATTGCTCACGGCGACGCCGCACAAGGGCGATCCGTCGAATTTTACTCTTTTCTTGCAGCTACTCGATCAAGACGCCTATGCCGATGTGAAATCTATCAGGGAAGCGATGGAGCGCCGACGCGCCCCGTTCTATCTCCGTCGCACGAAGGAGGCGATGGTCTATTTTCCAGAGAAGCAGCCGGACGGTAGTTGGGCCGCTAAGAAAATTTTCACCAAAAGAATTCCTCGCACGGTCGATTTCCAGATCGATGGCGACGAATTTGACCTCTACCGGGACGTGACACGCTTCGTAAAGCTTCAATGTGCCCGTTCTCTCGCGATGGGAGACGATCTCCGAGCCAGAGCTGTCGGTTTCTTAATGGCCCTCTATCAGCGCCGACTTGCATCGAGCACCTATTCAGTCCGCCACTCTCTCGACAACCGAGCGAAGCGGCTCGAAGACGGCCTCAAGCGCGCTCAGGAACTTTCGCGATTCGCACCGCCGGACCTTCCTGACGCAGAGGAACTTGAGGAAATGGAGGAGATCGAACGGGAACGCCTCGAAGAGATTCTCGAAGCGATCACAATCGCCACGAACGCCGATCAGATCCGTGACGAAATCAAGGAACTCCGTGTCCTCGCCGACAAAGCTAAGCTCGTCGAGGCATCGGGGAGTGAGGCAAAGCTCTCCCGGCTCAAGAATCTCTTGCAGGACCAGGGGTTCTTCGACCATCCCGACCAACGCCTTCTCCTCTTCACCGAATTTAAGGACACACTCGATTACCTTGTTTGTCGCTTCAAGGAATGGGGGTTCCGCGTCGGCTTCATTCACGGCGGTATGCGCCCCGGCTCACGCGAGGAGCCGGGCACTCGACTCTTCGCCGAGCAACAATTCCGCGACGGGGCGATTCAGATCCTCGTCGCCACCGAGGCCGCTGGCGAAGGTATCAACCTGCAATGCTGTCACATTCTCTTCAACTACGACATTCCGTGGAATCCGAATCGACTTGAACAACGAATGGGCCGCATCCATCGTTACGGCCAGCGATTCGACTGCCTGATCTTCAATTTCGTCGCCACGAATACGATTGAAGGCCGCGTTCTGCAAAAGCTCCACGAAAAGCTCCAACAGATTCGGGATGCTCTGGACGATGACGCTGTGTTCAACGTCGTCGGTGAAGTCTTGCCCGCCGCTCAGGTCGAGCGTGTACTTCGTGATTATTACGCTGGCAAAATGGGCGAGGAAGACCTCGAAGACCGCTTGCTTGAACAGGTCGATGAAGGCCGCTTTCGCAATATCTGCCAGAACGCCCTTGAGGGTCTTGCGTCCAAGAAGCTCAATCTCGAAATGCTGATCGAGCGTCGGGCCAGGGCGCAGGAGCGCCGTGTCGTACCGGAGACCATCGCCCGTTTTCTCACCGAAGCGGCCGAGTGGGTTCCCCTCGCGCTGAAGTCGGTCCCTTCCCTACCTCACACGTTCGAGCCAGCAAGGACGCCACCGGTCCTTCGACAATACGAAAGCGAGGCCGATTGGAAGCTCCCAGCGCTCGCCACCAAGTATCCACGTTGCTCCGCCGACCGCGAAGCTGCCGAAAAAAACAACCTCGAATGGGTCACACCCGGACATCCGCTCTTTGAGGCCCTCCGGCGTCATACGCTTTCGCAGGCCCAGCAAGCCTTCGCCAAGGGTGCGTGCTTCTATTCGTTGCAACACGACGCGCCTGCACGGCTCGACTTTTATCGCGCCCGTGTCGTCGATGGTCTGGGCCACGTTATCCATGAACGGCTATTTGCTGTTGAAGTCGGGCATGATGAACAGCCCAAGCTTTTTGAGCCCGGCATCTTGGGCGACTTCACACCGGCACCGTCGCCGGGTTCTCTGCCGTCGGTCGCGTCGGCCGCGGAGAATACCGCATGGCTCCATGAGCAGGCGCTCACGCCTTTTCTCGAAGAGGTCAAGGCTGAGCGCCTTGTTGAAGTGGACCGCATCGCCGCCCACGTCGAGCTTTCGCTCACGGAACTATTACAGAAGGTCGACGAAGAAATCGGAAAGGCCGCTGGCGAAGTCGAGAAGAGGACGCCCGGCGCCGAGGGCCGACTCTCACAGGCCGAGACACGACATGCCGACTTGATGAACCGCCGCGAACGTCGCCGCCGCGAATTGGCGCGTCAACAGGCACTCTCGCTTCAGGCCGTTCA
Organism: Planctomycetota bacterium; assembly: GCA_016235815.1. Classification (GTDB taxonomy): domain Bacteria; phylum Planctomycetota; class Phycisphaerae; order UBA1845; family UTPLA1; genus JACRIM01. The sequence goes on along the minus strand of JACRIM010000032.1, from coordinate 22,652 downwards.
GCGAATCGCTAGTGTGCTTGTATTGCCTCATCCCGAACGCCAATCGCCGGAAGGCAGGCAACTACGCTCCGACCCGGAAACCGAGGCGACGGCGATGAAGGTGGTAATGGAGCATGAGCAGGCCCAAGGCCGTCAAGTCTATGACGTTCACGAGAAGAATCTCGGCTACGACGTGACGAGTCTGGACTTGACCAGCGGCGAGCTTCGCTTGATCGAAGTAAAGGGAATCGGCGCGTCAGCCGGGACAGTATTCCTCACTCCGAATGAGCGTCGCGTCGCCGAGGACCGGCGTGATTGTTACTGGCTGTACGTTGTTACCAACTGCAACACGGAGCCCACACTTACTGCTGTCAAAGACCCGGCTCGCCTCCAATGGAGCGAGGTAGTCAAGATACAGCACTATACGTTGGCAACGCGGGAGCTTGGCAATGGCTAAAAGCGCCGCTCCCGTACTAGAGGCATCAGATTTCCAGCGCCGACTCAAGCGACTGTTTGAACTCATCGAAACTGGAAAGATTCGGTTCATCGAGGACCAGGTTCCAGAAACCGTCGCCGCTCTGAAACGTGTAAAGCGACTTCCAGACGGGACCTTTGACCTGAGCACCGTTGACGGTCCGGTCCGCGCTTTGTGCATGACGGTTGACTTTATGGAATATCGAGCGAATCCAAAGTTCGACCATGCGACGATGGACCTTCCGCCGTTGTCGCTGCCTCGGCTTGACGCACTTCGCACGTCAGACAACGCCTTCCTGACGGACCTCATTGACGCTTCGAACCTCGTCCGGAAGTACATGATGATGGTCGCATCCGTCATTCCTGACGCGTCGATTGATTCGGCCAGATATGCCATACTTGCCGGCCACGCTGTACGACTCTTCAAGTTGTACGACACTTTCCTGTACTTGATCGTCGCAGACCGCTCAGAAATGGCCATGATTCTGTTGCGAGCACTCGCTGAAACGGCGATCAATTTTGCCTTCCTGTTGAACAACAACGACCCCAACCTGATCCGCACGTTTCACAAGGCGTCACTCGCATACGAGAAAAAGCTCTGGGACGAACTCGAGCAGCGAAGGCAAACGCCACCACTGCCGATCGAGCAACGGATGCAGGATGGCGCAAAGCGCGCAATCTTACGAGCGGGATTCAAACTGGAGGAGATAAGCTGGAGTGACCGCAATTGGGGAGGGGATGTTTCTAGTAAAGCGAGGACTACGGACCTAATCAGCCTCTACGAATTCGCATTCCGGCCCATGTCGCACAACGTCCACGGCACATGGCATGACCTGGAATTTCACCACTTGGAACATAAAGACGGACAGTATCACCCATGCTTGCACTACACGGATGCGCAACCGCAACTCATCGAGGGTGCGACGGTGGTCTGTTTGGGACTCGTGCGACTATATGTTCAAGTTGTGGCCTCCGGACAATCATTGGAGATAAGCCTTCGACTGCAAGACCTAGAGGAGTGGTTTCGGCAAATGTCCAGCTTACATGAGACATTTGTCACCGCCTCCAAAGGCAACAAGTCTGTGCAAGCAACTGACGACGAGGCACCAGGAGTTGGAAACTCAACGTGATTCCAAAGGAATGCAAGAGGCTTGCTGAAGTGGACTTTCCGATCGCTGTCGTGTCGAAACACGCGGCGAGGGAGAAGTCCATTCGCCACGGGCATCCGAGCACGTTGCATCTTTGGTGGGCACGTCGGCCGCTCGCAGCCTGTCGCAGCATGTTGATGGCCCTCCTGTTGCCCGATCCAGCGGACAAGAACTGCCCGCCGAAGTTCCGTGATGAAGCAGCGCGGTTGCTAAAGACCATGACGGGCCGAGTCCAGGGGCTCAATGTCCACGAGCTTCCACCGCCCGATGATCGCCGCGCAGACCGGCCCAAGACGGGCAGCGAATCTCTCCGCGCAGAGCTTCTACGATTCATTGGGGATTTCGCCAACTGGGATTTGTCGTCAGATCGGACGTATCTCGAAGTCAGCCGCGGGTTAGTCAAAGCCGCACACCCCGAAGAGACGCCGCTGATTGTGGACCCATTCGCGGGCGGAGGAGCGATTCCGCTGGAGGCCCTACGGCTCGGTTGCGAAGCCTTCGCCAGTGACCTGAATCCGGTCGCGTGTCTGATCCTCAAGGTCATGCTCGAAGACATTCCGCGTCACGGACTGGAGCTTGCCGAAGAACTTCGCCGCCTGGGAGCATCGATCAAAGAGCAGGCTGAAAAAGAACTTTCCGAAATCTATCCGCCAGACCCCGATGGCGCCAAGCCTATCGCCTACCTTTGGGCCAGGACAGTGCATTGCGAGTCGCCTAATTGTGGTGCAGAGATTCCGCTCGTAAGAACAATATGGCTCGCAAAGCGATACGACAAGCGACGGCACTTGTACACGAAGCTCATTTCGCTCGAAATATCCCCGGACGTTTCTAATCGCGTTGTGCACACTACGATCAAGGAGCATAAGACGCCTGTCCCTTCCCTCCCGCCTTCCCCGAATCCTACGATCGCAAATGGTAAGGCGACTTGCCCCATTTGTGGCATTGTGCTGCCTGCTTCACGTGTCCGTGCTCAGCTTGCTGAGCAGGGCGGTGGCGCCGATGTAAAGTTGAAGGGCTCGAATCGCACCGGTGGAGCCCGCTTACTTGCTGTCATGGCTCGCGGATCTGAATCCCGCTCCATGAAGTACCGGGAGCCGACAAGCCACGATTTCGCGGCCGTACAAAGGGCTGAGCGACGCGCGCACGAAATTGCTAGCGATTCGACATTGCGTGGATTGCCCAATGAGCCGGTTTGTCCGATTCGCCCTTCGCCCAACGCGAGAGGCGTATCTGGTGCGACGCGGATAGGCATCACAGACTGGGGAAGACTCTTCACGACACGACAAAAGATTGCGCTACATACCATCGCTCATGTTGCATCGACGATAAGTACGTCCGTTCCTCTTCGATCTCTTGTTTCGTTGGCAATCACCAAGCTCGTAGAGCGCAGCACATCATTTGTAACTTGGATCAATTCGACTGAGGCCCCGCGTGGAACGTTCTCCCGTCAGGCTTTGACGATCGCATGGGACTTCATCGAGTTGGTCCCTGTCTCAGCGGATGAAGAGTTTCCAGAACTGCTTCATGCTATGGCCGAAGTAATTACGTCGGTCTCCGAAGCTAAGATGGGAATTGGACAGGTTGAACAAGCCGATGCACGACACGTTCCGATGGCGGACCAGTCTTCCTCATTATACTTCACTGACCCTCCGTACTATGACTCGGTACCCTACGCAGATTTGTCAGATTTGTTTTATGTTTGGCTAAAACGTGCAATTCCACCAGAGACATTGAATAAATTCGCTAATGAGGAGCCCACCGGGCTCACGCCCAAGACGCGAGAATGCACATGGAATCAGGCCCACGTCGTTGATGGCGTGCAGAAGACTGGTCAGTTCTTTGAAAAGACCGTTGGTGAAGCGTTTCTTGACGGAAGAAGACTCGTGCAAGACGCGGGAATCGGCTGCATCGTTTTTGCACACAAGTCAACTGAGGGCTGGGAAGCACTCTTGTCCGGAATTATTTCCTCCGGCTTCGTGATACGGGCGTCATGGCCGATCACAACAGAACGAGGAGCCCGGCTGAATGCGAAGGACTCCGCTGCCCTCGCGACAAGCATTCACCTTGTATGCCGACCGCGACTTGAAGACGCTTCGGTCGGTGATTGGGGCGACGTACTAAGCGAGCTTCCCCCTCGCGTAGGGGACTGGATCGAGCACCTTCAAGCAGAAGGCGTCCGCGGTGCCGATCTCGTATTTGCGTGCATCGGCCCCGCGCTCGAAATCTTCAGCCGCTATGCCAAGGTAGAGACTGCCGAGGGTCGTGAAGTCACGCTCGCCGAATACTTGGAAAAGGTGTGGGAGGTCGTCGGTCGCACGGCGTTGGAGCAGGTGCTCGGTACTGCGGAGGCTGTTGCCCGTAACGGTGCGGCTGGAGCCGTGGAAGAAGACGCCCGCCTCACAGCTTTGTTCCTCTGGACGTTGCAAAGCACGAATGTCGAAGCCGCAAGCAACGGCGAAGACGACAATGAGGAAGCCGACGACTCGGACGATGAGGATGAAGACGGCGGCTCCGCCAAGCCGACTAAGGGATACACCCTCATTTACGACGTGGCTCGCCGTTTTGCTCAGCCTCTTGGCATTCACCTCGAAGATTGGGAAACCCGGATTATCGAGACCAAGAAAGGCGTCGTTCGCCTGCTGTCCGTCAGCGAGCGGGCGAAGCAACTCTTCGGTGAAGACGGGGCGACGGCCGTCGCCGACCGAATCGAATCCGACGTACGAGCGGCACGAAGCGCGCAGATGCTCTTGTTCCCGGAAGCCGAGGCCCCGCCAAAAGTGCGAGGCCGTGCTCGAAAACCCTCAGCCGCCGGTCAAGTTTCCGATGAATCCTTGCGAACGCGCCGCGAAGCGACGACGCTCGACCGAGTCCACGCAGCCATGCTATTACAAGCCAGCGGACGGGCGAATGCCCTCCGGGCGCTCCTCAAAGCCGAAATGGACCGCGGCCCCGACTTTCTGCGGCTATCTAATGCGCTGTCGGCGTTGTATCCCAGAGACAGCGAGGAAAAACGTCTGTTGGATGCGATGCTGTTGGCGATACCGAGGTGAGCCATGCCGCTTGAGCCCGAGTACAGGAAGTTCGTTGAACGGCAACTCGACGAATGCGATGCTGCACTCGCGAATCGGCCAAGCCTTGCCGCCGTATTCAATAAGCAATGGCGAGAGGACCACCGAAGGAAAATGTTGAACGCTGACTCTTCAGCAAACGTGTCGTATCCAAGCTCGTACGCCAAACCTCATCAGAACTTGTTTTACCCGCCAGACTATCAGGAGAGATTGGAGGAAGGCGCCTCAATCCTGTTGCCTAAGCTCGATGCTGCCGAACGCGCTCATTTTACCGAGCGAATGCGAGGTAACGGTGGATTATCTGCGGAAGAAGAGCTACTGCTCGCGAGGGGATTCGCTAAAGCGTTTGGCGCCACTTCGATCACATTTCCCGCCGTCCCGCGCGATAAAGACAGGCCCGAGTTCTTGGTGACTGTTGCGGGCCGACAGATCGAAGTGGAAGCTAAGGGTCTAATGGATTCCGCCGAGGTAAGAGCCCTTAACCAATCAGCGATTCAGTCAGGCGAAATGGGATGGATTTCCTACAGTTCGAGCATTAGCGACGTTAAACGATTGCGCGTAGCCGCTGCCAAGAAACTTCTATCTGAACGCACAGGTGACGCCCGAATCCTCGTGCTCACACAGTACACGCCCTGGATACATCCTGCCGAGGGCCTGACCCTTCTCAAAGAAATGGCGGTCGCCCCAGATGGATTCGGCATTCCGAGCGAGCACCACCCCTTAGCCGTTGCATACGTAACCGGCCGGTGGATAGCGGGGGTCTGGTTCAATGCGGACGTCTCGGTGCGAATCGGACTTGACGCAGCTGGAAGGGAGTCCCTCCGTGCGGCCGTGAAGGACTCATTCTATCCGCGACGAGATGCGGTCTTTTTTGACGAAACGAACAATGAGGCCCGTCAACAGGAGTTGATCACACAGATGGTTCGGGCCGCCGCGGGTGGATGAGTTTGCTATTGTGCAAGTAAGTTGCTATGGCCACGGATCTACTGGACAACTTTTCGAGCGCATGGTGTGGTGAATGATGGAACGAGGTGTCTGGCAAATATGGGCAGGTCCAGGCACAGGCGCCTTCGCCACCACGTATCTTCAGTACGGGGTCGCGCTGGTTGGGCCACCGGGACCGGGCCGCTGGAGTACGGAACGAAGTGATGAGGATTATCGTGATGATGAGGGAACTGGAGGCGCATCGGTTCGGCGATTCGCCTCCGAGGTTCGCATCGATGACGCCGTGATGCTGCGAACGGGATTGGACAAACTTCGGGCGATCGGCGTTGTAGCGGGCGAGTACGAGTACTTGGAGCAATTCGACGACGTGAACGGCTGGGACATTCCACATGCACGACGAGTTCGGTGGTTTGAACTGCCGACGGAATACAGCTTCGACGCTTCCGTGTTCGGAGGGCGACACAGATTCTCCCGCGTGCTCGGCAAGGACGCCGTCAACTACACTCAACGGTTCTTGCAGTCACCGCCGACCGCGTGGCAAGAATCGCCACTCCCTTCCCTGCCCCAGGAAGAACCGCGCCTTCAGGACATACCGGAAGCAATACGCTCGCTCGTTGGATTGGCTCAAGACCTGCACGGGCTTTACTGGAGCGTTGAACACTTTGGAGAACGACCGAGGGAAGACGAACTCATAGCCCATTTCATCGTCCCGTTGCTTCGATCGCTGGGCTGGCCACCCGAATTGATCGCTGTCAAATGGCGTGACATCGACGTTTCAGTTTTTAGCCGTCTGCCAAGAACGCCGGAAAACTGCGTACTGGTCATCGAGGCCAAGCGGCCAGGAGCTTGGCCAGAGGACGCTCTCGGCCAGGCTTGCGAATACGTGAAGAAGCTGGGCCTCCCTCGGAACATCGTACTCACGGACGGGATCAGGTATCATTTTTGTGACTGCGAACACGGTTTCCGCCGCGTCGCGTACGCGAATCTTGCGAGGCTCAAACAGTCCTCGACCCACTTTTTTGATCGGATCAAGCGAGGATAGAACAAACGATGGAACCCTGGTACAAAGTCGTCACGCCGCGAAAGGAAGTCCGAGAGGGGCGTTCGTTCAACCCGGACGAATTCGCCATTGCTTTGGAGCAAGTCGTCGCGGGGACAGCTCCAGAGGACTACCGAGACCCCAAGCAATTCTTCGGGCGAACTTGCTTCACTCGCGCCCTTCGCGATCACGCCGGCCTCGCCCTGCGACGGCTCGCCGGCAAGACCGACAACACCTCCCCCGTGCTCGCGCTGATTACCCAATTCGGCGGCGGCAAGACGCACACGCTTACCACGCTCTATCACCTGATTAAGAATCCAAAGCCATCGTCTGACAACGAGGGAGTTCAGCGCCTCTTGAGTGAAGCTGGGTTGTCGGAAATTCCAAAGGCCCGCGTCGCCGTCTTCGTCGGCAACGCATGGGACCCGTCGGAGGGACGCGAGACGCCGTGGGTCGATATCGCCTATCAGCTCGCCGGTGAGGAGGGCGTTAAAGCACTCGGACCGGAAGCGAAGACTAAGGCGCCGGGCACTGACAATCTTCGGAAGCTCTTCCAGCTTGTCGACGGAGGCGTCCTGATCCTCTGCGACGAGGTGCTCAATTTCCTCTCGCGACACCGTGACCAGGCCGAGGGGTTTCGTGATTTCCTAGGAAACCTCGTCAGGAGCCTGACCGGCGTCGCTGGAGCGGCGACGGTCATGAGCTTGCCGCAGAGCAAGCCGGAAATGAGCGACTGGGATCTACGTTGGCAAGAGATCATCGCCAAAGAAGTGAATCGTGTCGCCAAGAACCTGATTTCCAACGACGAGGCGGAGATCAGCGAAGTTGTCAGGCGTCGGCTTTTTGAAGACCTTGGGGGCGACAAATTGCGGGCAAACGTCGCCCGCTCCTACGCCGATTGGTGTTTCGAGCGGCGCGCGCAGCTCCCCCCGGAATGGACGGCCGTCGATACGACTGCCACCGAGAAAAAAGCCCGCGAGTTCCTTCAGCAACGCTTCGAGGCGTGCTATCCATTTCACCCATCCACACTTTCCGTCTTTCAGCGGAAATGGCAGCCGCTTCTCCAATACCAGCAGACTCGTGGAACGCTGGCGATGCTCGCTCAATGGATATCGTTGGCCTATCGTGAAGCATTCCAACGGGCTCGTCGTGAACCCCTTATCACGCTTGGCTCCGCTCCGCTCGACATGCCCGAGTTTCGAGCCGTCGTGCTCGGTCAACTCGGCGAGCCGAGGCTCGTCGCCGCGATCGACACAGACCTCGCCGGGGAACAATCACACGCGAAGGCGCTTGACGCAGATACGAAGGGGCCACTTCGCGACATTCACCGCCGCGTCGGAACGGCAATCCTTTTTGAATCGTCCGGCGGACAGGTTGATAAAGTCGCACACTTGCCGGAGCTTCGCTTTGCCATTGGCGAACCGGAAATCGACACGACTTCGGTTGATTCTGCGTCGCTGGCACTTGAATCTAAGGCGTTCTTTGTTAGCCGTGTTGGTTCGGACGGATTCCGGCTCTATCACAAAGCGACGATCCGCAAGGCCGTCAGTGATAGACGTGCGTCGCTCGACGAAGAGGCCGAGGTAAAGCCGCGAATGCGGTCCGTTGTGAAGGGCGAGTTCGACCGGGGGGCAAGTATTCCCGTTGTTCCATTTCCTGCCGACGGCGCGGCCATTCAGGATTCGCCGAAATTAACGCTCATCGTCGTTGACCCCGACGCGGATTGGAATGGAGCTGGAGGGCTTCGCCAGCGAATTGCTGAATGGACAAAGCAGCGAGGATCATCCCCCCGACTTTATCCCGGCTCTCTTGTATGGTGCATCCGCAAGCCGGGACGGGATCTCCGCGACAAGATCGAACTTTGTCTCGCTTGGGAGCGAGTCCGAAGAGACGTTTCCGAAGGAACGCTCGGTGCGGACTACGACCGTGCCGACCGAGCGGATATCCAAGCGAAAGTCACCGACGCCGAGGAAGCAGCCAAGGACGAAGTGTGGGCCGCATACCGATTCGTCGTGATCTTCGACGCAAAGGAGCCCGACGGGCTTAAGGTGATTGACCTTGGTGCCGGCCACGCTAGTGCTAACGAAACGCTTTGCGGACGGATCGTGACTGCGCTCAAGTCGCAGGCGTTGCTAAACGAATCGGTCGGCGCGGGGTACATCGATCGGAATTGGCCACCGGCATTGAAAGAGGCTGGTGCATGGCCGCTCAAGAGTCTGCGGCAGAGCTTTTTGAATGGTTCGCTTACACGGCTCCTCGACCCCGACAGCATTCTTCGTACCAAGATCACCGAATTCGTCCGCACCGGTTCATTCGGGTTAGCGTCCGGCCTTGCGCCCAACGGGGCATACGAACGGCTATGGTTCAATGAATCCATCGGCCCGGATGAAGTCGCGTTCGAAGACGGTGTGTTTTTGTTGACGAAGGCCAAGGCGGAGCAGCTCAGAACGAGGCCGACACCGACGGGGCCGGCGCCGATCGACGAACCGCCTCGTCCTCCGTCAACTGGCGAGACGCCGCCGACGCCAACGGGGGATGAAACAGAACCGCCGGTTCGCCCCCAGGCGCGAACGCTGAAACTCCGTGGCGATATTCCGCCGGAGTTATGGAATCGGCTTGGAACAAAACTCTTGCCTAAGTTGCGATCTGGCACCGAACTTCGCGTCGGGATCGAGTTTTCTGTCACACTCTCGCCCGACACCGCATCGAGCGTTGAGCAGGAACTTCGGCAGGCAATAAAGGACCTTGGCCTCGAAGGCAATATCCGGATCGAATGAAGAGGTTTGCTTGACATGGCAACTAACACATCAGTTAGAAAATCAGATTGAGAAGCAAGCGACCTCGATGATTCGAGTACTCATCACATCCGTTGCATGCAAACGACAATCAGTCGCAAGAATCACGCAAACTTATCGACTTATGTGGAGGTAGCATTGCGCAACTCAAGTGTCGCGTAGTCTTGACTGTTTGAAGCGTGTTTAGGGCCTCTTGGAGACTGCCCACTGCCAGCAATTCATCGATACATATCATTTGCGCGATCCTGCGGCGAACACTTCACTGCCCTGGCCCGTTGGCGAAGGGCCAAAGTGGGAATTGTTGACGAGTTCAATCAAGTCTATGTCGGTCGCACATCGCCTCCAGACCTAAAGATGGACTTTAGGAAGCGCGATCGGTGGCTGGCAGAGGCACTTATGCTCGCAACCACTCAGGGGACTCTCGTAGTGCTTGAGCCTAAACTGAAACGGCTGGATGCGGCGCTTCAGGAGACCTTTAGAGCCGCATCTGACGCGAGGATGGATCGCGAGTTTCAACTGCAATTCGAATATGTCGATCCTCTTCTGGAACTAAGCGAAGCGCTCAAGGACGTGTACCACTTCGAGATGCTTGATTGGCCGGAAGACGTCAAACGCGAAATGGGTTGGCGGCCCGTGCCCGCGTCGGACGAAAGGCCGGGGGCTCCTCGCTCGTTTGATGTGGAACAACGAAACGAGATTCTGGCGCGATTCATAGGTATCGTTCAGCTCGACAGATTTGTCACTCGAGAGGACCTTGCAAAGCAATTGGGCGTCGCCCCGTCCACTCTCTACAAGAAGAATTATCCATGGGGGACGATCCGGACATTCCTCCTGTCTAAGGACCGCACCATTCCGAGTGGTTTCAAAGACCAAGAGGGCGAGATTGGTGCTTGGGAAAAGCCTCCTCCCAAGACAAGTAAGTAATCTCCTTCCATTAGTCGCGCGACTCCGGTCGTGACTCAATTCTAGCAAAAATCGCTGTTCTTGACCGCGCCAGGGCGGTTCTGCGCGCCAGTCGCGCGAATTTTCCTCCAGCCCGTGGACATGCCCTTCGACTGTCGAAGGCGTCCACGGATTCAAAACCCCATTTGAGTAACCGTGGGCCTGCGTCGTTGGGTGTTGCCGACATTGGCAATCGCCCTTCGGCATACACGCCACGGACTGGCTGATCTCGGATGACACCCTTCGGCACTTGCTCCCGGCCTCCGGGAGAAAGCTATGGGTGCAACGCCCCTCCGCGATGAGGACCTCATCGCATGCGCAAAAACCACGATCCGCATCAAAGCAAAGCAGATTGTTCAGAACAACGGAACCAGATTCGGCGACAAGTACGACGTGGAGCAGGAACTAAAGATGTACCTGCTGTCGCGAAAGCACAAGTACGACCCCAAACGCGGGGCTTTGAGCACGTTCGTCGCGATGGTCATCACAAGCTGCGTCCGGGAGATGTTTCGCAAGGCTGACCAAGCCAAACGCAAGCCGCCCACGCCCCTGCGATCCTTGGACAAGACCGAATGCCATTCAGACGGTGACGAGGTGTCACGCGGCGAACTCTTGGCACCCAATGATGGCCGTCGCAGGTTGGGCACGGGGGATGGGTTGCTTGCGGATGTCGAGACCAAGGCTGCGTTCAATGAGGCGATGGCGACCCTGCCCCCGAGGTTGCGCGAAGTGGCTGATCGCCTCAAGTGGCAATCAGAGGCGGCAGTGGCCCGAGCGATGTCGGTGTCCAAGCAATGGATTAGGTCAGCACGAGAACAGATTCGGCTCCACTTCGAGAAGCACGGGTTAGGAATTTCTCAAGAACCAGTGCCCGGTGCGCGCGCAAACGGCATAAGTAACAAACAGACGGGTTCAGAAACGCCCGATGGAGAAAACCCATGACCGCGCCGATCTTCAGATTCACCCTCGACCCCACACTAGACATGGACGAAGCCGAGTCCACTCTGCACCTGGCCCTCTTCAGCGTCGAAGGCCTTTACGGCGGGGCCCGCATGCGAACCGAGGCCAGCTACCAGCGCTTGATCGATGAACACGCGATCCTTGTTGATGCGGCCACTGATGTTGGCCGGTCGTTGGTGCAGGTATTTACGAACCTGCTCACCCGCGAATTCGGCGAGAACGCATTCACGGTGGGGCGCGCGGACGCTGAACCGGCGGTGGGGGCGGTGGTGGAAGGGGTGCAATTGTGACCAACCTACCACTCGACGAACGTCACCTCGCCGACCTGCGAAAGAGCGGGCTTAGCGACGAAACCATCCAAGCGGCTGGCCTGTACTCCGCCAAGGGCGATGCGATCCGCGACATCCTCGGCTGGCAGGAAAAGGCCGGCGCGTGGGGATTAGCGATGGTGTTTCCATATCGCTCCGCCGATGGCGCAGACACTGGGTACGCCCGCACTAAGCCCGACTTTCCACGCACGAACAAGGATGGCAAGCAAGTCAAATATGAATCGCCAGTGAAGCAACAAAATCGGGCCTACTTCCCGCCCGGCTTAACCGCCGCGTTCGCATCATCACCCGTGATCATCGTTACCGAGGGCGAGAAAAAAACCCTGGCGGCATGGCAGGCTGGATTCTGCTGCATCGGATTGATTGGTGTTTGGGGCTTTCAAAAAAAACGTCTTCGAGATGATCGCGGCAAACCGTTCGGGGCCCGCCAGCTGATCCCCGACCTCCAGTCATTGGACTGGAAGGGCAAGCAGGTCGTGATCGCCTTCGATTCCGATGCCGCCGATCGCCACGAACTGCAGATCGCCGAATATCGGCTGGCCGAGGTCCTTAGCGTCAAGGAATGCACGGTGCGCGTGGCGCGCATTCCGCTTCTGAGTGGCGACAAGACCGGGCTGGATGATTTTCTGGTGCATCATGGGGCCGAGGGCAATTCGGCCCTGGCAGCGTTGCTTAACAAGACTGCATCGCCCGAACTGCCCCCCAAATCCAGCCCGATGGACATTGCACGAATCATTGTGACCGAGGACTTCACTGGTCCCACCGGCAATGGGCTTCGCTATTGGCGCGAGGACTTCTGGCGCTTCAACGGGATCTGTTACGAACTTCTCTCTGAGAAGGAACTCACCCTCGAGATTCTGCAGTGGTTGGATAGCCGGGGATTCAAGGCGACCCCAAGGCAAGCGGCCGAAGTCGTGGCGTGCCTGGCATCTGAATGTCACGTTCCGTTCGCTTGGAACATGCCGTGCTGGTTGGATGATGAAGACCACGGGGCGGGCTGGGTCGCATTCCCGAATGGGCTGTTCAAGATCGATGATCCGGCCAATCTCAAGACCACACCGCACACCGCACGATATTTCACGCCGTGGGCTATGGAGTATGCGTTCGATCCGGAGGCTGATTGCCCCGTGTGGCTGGCATTTCTTAACCAGGTGTTGGATTCAGACACAGAGCGGATCGACCTGCTTCAACGCTGGTTCGGCTTGTTGCTTACCCCGGATACCTCCTACCAGAAATTCCTCCTCCTCGTCGGGCCGCCGCGTGCCGGAAAGGGAACCATCTGTCGCACCCTGAAGGCGATGATCGGAAGCGCCAACTGTGCATCGCCGAACCTGTCGGGGCTTTCATCCCGATTCGGGCTGTCGCCGCTGCTAACCAAAACCCTAGCCATCGTGCCCGATGCCCACATCGGCAAACACGCTGACAGCGTCCGCGTTGCTGAGACACTCAAGTCGGTGGTCGGCGAAGATCCTCAGGACATCGACCGCAAATACCGTGATCAGCTGAACTCAGTTCGCTTGCCGACGCGGTTCGTGATCAGCTGCAACGAGATCGCCCATTTCAATGACCCCAGCGGCGCGTTGGCAGCGCGGGTCTCAGCCATCGTGTTCCGCAACAGCTACCAAGGTCAGGAGGACCGCACCCTCGAGCAGCGATTGTGGAACGAACTCCCCGGCATCGTGAATTGGGCCATCGTGGGACTCGACAGGCTTCGGGCTGCCGGTCGTTTGAACGAGCCGGAGCAATGCCGACCCATCGTGGAGGATTTTCGGAGGCTGTCCAGTCCGACCGCCACGTTCTGCGACGAGTGCGTTGAGTTCCATCCATCGTTTCAGAAGACGACCTGCGATGCAGCATTCGCCGCGTGGATCGGCTGGTGCAAGGCCAACGGGCATGAGCGTGGGAGCAAGGGGCGCTTCGGAGAGCGGCTGAGATCGGTCAATTCAATGGTCGAGAGGAAGCGCATCCGCTTGGATGATGATCGTGCTTATTGTTATCAGGGTATCCGGCTGACACAGCAGGGTCACATCTTTAGGGTCGAGGGTGAACGCATCCAGTCAGAGAGCCAATGAAGATCAAGACGATCACGTTCGACCGTTCCCGCTTTGGCGGCGACAAACCCCTCCCGAAAGGGAATGGGGCAGCAACACCTCCAATGGATGGACGAAATGGTGCTTTTGTCCCTAGTGTCCCTAGGGACACAGGAATTGTTTACTCAATAAAAAAAGAAGAAGGGAGAGTGAATAAGGAAAAAGGAGAGACAACAGTAAGAAATGACGGGGACACTAGGGACAGCCGGAGTCAGACCACTACTTCCGCTAAGTCCAAGTTCCAATCCGTGGAAGGAGTAATGCAGTTCGGAGACATCTGCGCCGGCTGGTTGCCCGAGGGTTGGGCCAAGGAACTCCAGCGCAAGGCCGCATGTTGCGAGGCGACCCATCCCGACACCGCCAATCACTACCGCCGTTGGGCGACAGATATCGAGGCGCGGCTCTAAAACGTTGGCCCCCAAACGCCCCCCGTTGGCCCACGGGCGACGCACGCGGCGAGGGTGGCGTTGAACTACCCACCGCCCGCGTCGCGCGCCTAACGGCCGCCGTCCCGCCAGAGAATATTTTCGGAATTCCCGACCAGCGTTTCTGCAAACGGCATAAATGACAAGTAGCGGATCGCGCGATGTGGTGCACCGGTGTTGGTGCATGGCCTCGTGATTGGTCCACGGTGTGGAAGTCGGCTTATGCAAATCGAACTTCGACCAATCGACCAGGTAATCCCTTACGACAGGAATCCGCGCCAAAACGAAAGCGCCGTGGATGCCGTGGTCCGGTCGATTACGGACTTCGGGTTTCGCCAACCCATCGTCGTCGATACCAATGGCGTGATCGTCGTGGGTCACACCCGCCTGAAGGCCGCTCAGAAACTCGGCCTTTCCGAGGTGCCGGTTCACGTGGCCCATGAATTGACACCCGAACAGGCCAAGGCGTACCGCATCGCCGACAACCAAACCGCGAATCTTGCGACGTGGGACTTGGAGCTACTCAAGACCGAACTGACTGATTTGAAGGCCCTCGACGTGGACCTCAATTCGCTGGGCTTTAGCGACGTCGACCTGTCGAGGCTCATGGCAACCGACGAGAATCCGGGACTGACCGATCCCAACGCAATTCCCGAACCACCCGAGGCTCCGATCACCCAAGCGGGGGATCTGTGGTTGCTGGGTGAGCATCGATTGTCATGCGGCGACAGCACCTCGGCGGCCGACGTCCAGCGCCTCATGAACGGCAAACGCGCGGCGCTGTTTTCGACGGACCCGCCGTACCTGATCGACTACGACGGAACCAACCATCCGCATAAGTGGGGCGAGAAGGACAAAAACAAGAACTGGTCGGATACCTACGGCGTGACGTGGGATGACGCCGACGCGAATCCCGACCTCTATGACAAATTCATTGCGACTGCCGTAGCTGAGGCAATTCAACCGAACGCCGCGTGGTACTGCTGGCACGCGTCGCGTCGACAGGCGTTGCTCGAATCCATCTGGACCAAGCACGGCGCTTTCGTGCATCAGCAAATCATCTGGAACAAAGACCGTCCGATCCTGACACGGTCGTGGTACATGTGGCAGCACGAGCCGTGTTTTTTCGGCTGGGTCCGACCCAACAGGCCTACTCGCTACGCGGTCGATCACCCGCATTCGGTTTGGAACATCCCGACCATTCCTGCTGGCCAGAAAACCGACCATCCCACGAGCAAACCGGTAGAGCTCTTCGCCATCCCGATGCGACAGCACACCAAGGCCGGCGACATCTGCTACGAGCCGTTCTCCGGGAGCGGAAGCCAGATCATCGCCGCCGAGCAACTGTCACGGCGCTGCTACGCGATGGAGATCAGCCCGGTCTATTGTGACGTCGCGATAAAACGTTGGGAATCATTCACAGGTCGAAAGGCGAAACTCACACACCGGAGCAACGCCCCGGACAGTGCCGAGGCGTTGGAGGTGAACTCGTGATGGGTCTAACCGATGAACTCGAACTGCCCACGGTCAACCTTTTTGAAGCGGGCCTCTTTGCCCTTCTCGTTGATCTCGCGAAGAATCGCCGCGTACAGAGTGGCATGCGGCGTCTTGCCGCCGGGGCTGGTCCAAAGCTTCTGCTCGGCCATCGCCGTGATCAGTTCCTGGCTGCGCATCGGCTTGGAGGCCTTCTTCAGGACGATGGCGGCGGCGTCCAACGCGCTGGTGCGCTTGGCCTTGGCGGGCGTCACCTTCGACGCGGCCTTTTGGTCGGCCTTCTTCTTGGCCTCGCCCTTGGTGGCGGTCCCTGCGTTGGGTCGGCCCTTGGGCGTGATCTTCAGAATGGTCTTGCTCTTCATGGTCGTTCTCCTGTGGTTGAAGGTTTTCGCCGCGCCGACATGGCGCGGTCGGTTGTTGATTCGTCATACTCCGTAAATGTGTTCGGCCAGCCCGTCAGCCAAGAGGTCCACGATCCGCTGGATCTCCGGGGTGACCGCTTCGATGTCCATGCCCCGATCCCAGTTGAAGACCGTCACCCGGTCCTCGATCCGCTGCAGCCAGAACTTCGAGATTCGGCTGCGGGCCAGTTCGTAGGACTCAGATTCGGCGTGCTCGGGGAAGACCAACGCGTCGAAGCGGTAGCCGCCGATGGTGCCGACCACCCAAGCGCCACCGGCGCTGGTACGTCGTTCGAGTTTGGTGATCGTCAGCGTGTCCAAGAGGTCGCTGGCGTCGGCGGGTTCGTTGGTCGTGTTGTTGTCGGTCGTCATGGTTCGTGGTCCTTTCGATCAGGCGTTGTCGGGGATGAAGAGGTCCTGCACGTCCCAGATCTCGCGGCCGTCGGTGGTCTGGACCACATAGGCCGAGGCCTTGGTACGCGGTCGGTTCTGAGAGGCCACCTTGAGGATCGTTCCCGACTCGCCGTCGAGCGTGGATACGACCATCGTGCCTCGCGGCAGGTGGTACAGGTCGGTGGTGGGTTCGTTGGTTCGTTTTGTCGTGGTCATCTCAATCTCCTTCGCAATCGCGGCATGCGGTTGCTACCCACACATGAGGGCAAATGTCGGCCCATCAATCAAGGCCAATCGGGCCGAATTCCGGTGAATTACCGAAGGTCCGCTACCAGTTATCTATGCCAAATGCCACCCGGGCAGGCACACCAATTGCCTGTTGGGCGCGAATTACCACGCAATGCTGCAGCGATGAGGAGTAGTCCTTAGATGAAACATGCGACCCAACCATCGAACTCACCGCGCCGGGTGCTGGAGCAGATCACCATGCAGCGGCCGCGCTGCCCGCGATGCAGCAGCCCGCGCCTGCGGAAGTACCGCTCGCTGGTCAATCGGGATGAGGGCACGGCGGTGTCATGGGTCTATTGCGAGAACGAGGCGTGCCGACATCGGTTCAAAATAATTTTTGATTAATTGTGCGTTTCGTCCAACGGCTGGAAGCACGCAATAAAGTATGTGTTATACTTAATAAGAGAAGGGAGTCGATTCGACCTGTGCCACAACGCCTGACCACGCATCGCAGCGCCATGCCCGTGCTACCGGTCCATCGGCCACAGAGGCAGGTGCCCGCTTCGGCTGGTGACTACGGCCGGGCTTGGCGCAGGTTGCGGCGACTGGTGTTGCGGCTGCATCCCTTCTGCGTCGATCCCTTCGGTCACCACGCCGCCGATGGACGCTTCGAGGTGGCCACCGAGGTCGACCACATCGTGCCGCGCCGGGCAGGCGGGAAGGACGTGATCGAGAACCTGCAATCGCTGTGCATCACCTGCCACTCGCGCAAGACAGCGCGTTTCGATGGTGGGTTTGGACGGATGGTATCAAGCGGTGAATCCGCGACAGCAACGACGAGGGACGTCATGAAGATCGACAGCGGCTGAGAACGAGATGATTCGTGTGAACGCAATGGATGCGCGCATGGGTATGCGCGCTGCTGCCAATGAACCAGGTGACCGGTAGGCCGGTCAAATAGCTACAAATCTAGCTAAGACCAACGTGCGGCCACCACCACGCGAAATGTCGAGAGTTACGGCATAGGGGGTATCGGCCTTGGCGGTATCGAGAATGCGGATTTGATGTGACGACGAAACGAAGATGACCCATGGGACGACGCGGACCTGCACCCATTCCAACACCAATCCTGAAGCTGCGCGGCAGCACGCTGGTCACCAAGCGCCGTGAGAAGCGCGAGGCCCACGGTCCTGAGGGACTGCCCGTTCCACCGGCGTGGCTGGATGAGGAGGCCCGGGCGGCGTGGGATGAACTGCTTCCGATGCTGGCCACCATGAACATCATCACCCGCGTCGATGGCAATGCCTTTGCCCGCTATTGCCATCTGTGGGCCCGATGGCGGCGCGCTGAGTTGTTCATCAAGGATCGCGGCGAGATGTACCCGCTGAAGGATGAGCAGGGTCAGGTGCGCTGCTTTCAGCAATGGCCGCAGGTTGCGATTGCCAACAAGCTGAGCATGCAGCTGACCAAGTTGGAACAGGAGTTCGGCATGACGCCCTCGGCGAGAACACGCATTCAGGTGCTGGCCGCTTCGGGAATGGAGGTGGACCGTGCCAAGAGCCGGTACTTCGACGCCGGATAAGACCGGTAACAGGACTCGCAAGGATACCTCCAGAGTATACAGGGCCAGTGGTGCCATCCCTGGCTACGACCCTGCTTTGGATGCCGGGGAATGCACCTTTGATGAATCGGCCGCAAACAAGGCCATCGGCTTCTTCGAGGACTGCCTGACCTTCACGGCCGGTGAATGGAAGGGTCGGCCGTTCGTCCTTCAGCCGTGGCAGGCCAGCATTGTGGCCAATCTCTTCGGGTGGAAGCGCCCGGATGGGCTGCGCCGCTATCGCGAGGCCTTCATCTATGTTCCTCGAAAATGCGGGAAAGCGCTGGCCGTCGACACGCCGATACCGACGCCGCAGGGTTGGACCTGCATGAACGACTTGTGTGTGGGCGACACGGTCTTCGATGAGAACGGTTTACCCACCTTGGTCACGGCGGTCTCGCCGGTCATGCATGATCGGCCCTGCTATCGGTTGGAGTTCTCGGATGGGAACGAGATCGTCGCCGACGCGGAGCATGAGTGGACAGTAGTCGAGAAAGATGTTGCCAATCACGTCGTCCGCACCGAGGACATGGTTGGGCGGGTTCGGATTGGCAATCGAAGCACTCATCGTGAGCATCGATTCTCGATTCCAGTATCTGGACCATTACAGACTGAACCGATCCCGCTGCCCGTCGAGCCTTACACCCTTGGGGTGTGGCTTGGCAACGGGAACACCTGCGCTGGCAACATTACGTCTCACAGTGATGATGCAGAATGCGTGGTGGCATCCATTCAAGAGTCCGGCTATTTGCTAAAGCGGGCCTTGCCTGCAACCAACGGCAGCAAGAGCACGGGTCTTTTGTTCGAAGGCCTCTTCCGAGACTTGCGGACAAATGGTCTTATCAAGAACAAGCACATTCCGCCGCTGTATCTTCGCGCATCCATCGGACAGCGCGTGGCACTGCTCCAAGGGCTAATGGACACCGATGGGTACTGTTCCAAGCGCGGGGCCTGCGAATTCACGACGACCAATCCACGAATCCACGAAGGGGTCCTGGAGTTGTTGCGCACCTTGGGAATCAAACCGACGTGGTCCATGGGTCGTGCCATGCTCAATGGCGTTGACTGCGGTCCGAAATGGCGGACTCGCTTTGAGCCTCGCTCGGACATGGACGTTTTCCGGGTTCCACGAAAGGCCTGCCGAGTTGTGAAGCAGCGAACCTATGCTCGGCGGAGTTTGACACGCCAGATCGTGTCGGTCGACAAGGTGTCCAGTGTCCCGGTCCGCTGCATCATGGTTGATTCGCCTTCGCACCTGTATCTGGCCGGGGAAGGCATGATCGCCACCCACAACAGTGAGTTGGCAGGCGGACTCGGCAATCTCCTGCTCTTCGCTGACAACGAACCTGCAGCGCAGGTCTATTGCGCAGCCGCTGATCGCGAGCAGGCCCGGCTGGTCTTCAATGCCGCCAAGTCGATGGTGCTGGCCGAGCTCGAACTGGGGCGACGCAGTCGCATTTACACCAACGCCATCGTGGTCTCAGCGACCCACAACGTATTGAAGGTCATTTCAGCTGAGGCCTATAGCAAGCACGGCGTGAATGCCCACGGCGTCATCATCGATGAGTTGCATGCCCAGCCCGATCGGGAACTGGTCGATGTGCTGATTACCTCGACCGGCGCACGACGTCAGCCGCTGATCATCTACATCACCACGGCCGACTTTGATCGCGAGAGCATCTGCAATGAGAAATACGACTACGCCTGCAAGGTGCGGGATGGCGTCATCCATGATCCAGCCTTCCTGCCGGTGATCTACGAGGCCGGGCGCGATGATGACTGGACCGATCCCGAGGTCTGGCGCAAGGCCAATCCCAATCTGGGTATCTCGGTCAGCGAGGAATACCTGCAGCGGGAATGCCGACGGGCACAGGAGACACCATCCTATGAGAACACCTTCAAGCGGCTGCACCTGAACATGCGGACGCAGCAGGATGTTCGCTGGCTGACCTTGGAATCATGGGATGTCTGCGGCCAGGAGGACATCGACCTGTCCGCGCTGGAGGGCAAGGAATGCTTCGCCGGATTGGACCTGTCGACCACGACGGATGTGAGCGCCTTGGTGCTGGTCTTCCCCGGGGAGGATGGGCAGATCACCATCGTGCCGAGGTTCTGGGTGCCGGCCGACAATGCACCCCTGCGCGAGCGGCGTGATCGCGTACCCTACAGCACGTGGGCGCGACAGGGCTTCATCGAGACCACCCCCGGCAACGTCATCGACTACGACCACATCCGCAAGACCATAAACGAACTCAAAGAGCATTTCGACATTCAGGAGATCGCCATCGACCGGTGGAACGCCACACAGCTGGCCACTCAGTTACAGGGAGATGGGTTTGAGATGGTCGCCTTCGGGCAGGGGTTCAAGGATATGACCGCGCCGACCAAGGAATTCGAGAAGCTGGTCGTGTCCCACAAGCTCCGCCACGGCGGCCACCCGGTCCTGCGGTGGATGGCCTCGAACGTGGCTGTCGAGACCGATGCGGCGGGCAACCTCAAACCCTCCAAGAAGAAATCGACCGAGCGAATCGACGGCATAGTCGCGTCCATCATGGGCCTGGGCCGGGCCATGTTGCAGGAGCCGAAGAAGAGCGTCTATGAATATCGGGGGGTGTTGTGGGTGTGAGGGGGCTGATCGTTGAGTCTCATACGAGTTGGCTGAGAACGGGACGGTTGGGTTTCCTCTAGCCAGATCAGATCCAAATCGTTTCATAAACCAACGGAGCCAAGAAGCAGCAGTTGTTCTCGGCTGGAGAGGGGGATTGAATGGCTCTTCCGCGCGACAGGGCAAACGGTGGAGCCGCCGTGAGGAAGAAACGCACCCTGGAATGTATCATCGCCTACAGAAACACCCGGCCGCGCCGCGAGACCCGGCAGGAACCGGATCGCTCGTTGCCCGGTCAGTGGCGGAACATAAAAAGGTAGAACACGTATGGGAAGAGCATTCGAAAGACGCAAGGCCTCCATCTTCAAGACGGCGGCCCAGAACTCAAAGCTCTATGCCAAATACAGCAAGCAGTTGTACGTGGCGGCCAAGAACGGCGTCCCCGACCCGGCAGCCAACCCGGTCCTGCGCAGCCTCGTTGAGAAAGCCAAGAAGGAAAATGTTCCGAGCCACGTGATTGACAAGGCGATCCAGAAAGCTGCCGGCAAGGGAGGGGAAGACTTCCTATCCGTGCGTTACGAGGGGTTCGGCCCCGGCGGCGCGCTGATCATCGTCGAGTGCCTGACCGACAACAACGTGCGCACGGTCGCCGAAATCCGCAGCTATTTTGTCAGAGCGGGCGCCAAGCTGGCCGCCAGCGGGTCGGTGGTAATGTCGTTCGACCACCTGGCGGTCATCTCGTTCAAGGGCGAGGGGGAGGAGAAGGTGATCGAGGCGCTATTCGCCGCAGACGTCGCCGTCGAAGACGTCGAGAGCAAGGACGGCGTCATCACGGTCTTCACCCCGCCCGCCGAGTTCTACAAGGCCAAGACGGCCGTGCTCGAAGCGATGCCGGGCGTTGAGCTGGACGTGCAGGAGATCACTTTCCTCCCGCAGGCCACCAAGACGCTCGGCGCGGAAGAGCTGACCACTTTCGAGAAGTTTCTGCAGATGCTCGAAGAGAACGATGACGTGCAGGAGGTCTATCACAATATCGTGCTCCCGTAACCCGCGGCAGGCGCTAAAACACCCATGACCGAACAATCCCAAAAAGAACTTGGCAAAACCCTCTGGAATATCGCCGACACGCTGCGCGGGTCGATGAACGCGGACGACTTCCGCGACTACATGCTGTCGTTCCTATTTCTTCGATATCTTTCCGGCAATTACGAGGCGGCCGCGAAAAAGGAACTGGGGGCGGACTATCCCAAACTGACGAACGGAGAGGCGACCACGCCGCTGCAAGTCTGGTATGCTAAGAACACCCGGTCCTGCGCTGGATGGCCAGCAATGTGGCCGTCGAAACCGACGCCGCCGGGAATCTCAAACCCTCCAAAAAAGAAATCGACCGAGCGGATCGACGGCATCGTCGCTGCGATCATGGGCCTCGGCCGGGCCATGCTGCAGGAGCCGAAGAAGAGCGTCTATGAGTATCGCGGGGTGCTTTGGGTGTGAGAGGGGCAACTAGCTCCACATACGTCGCGACGACCTTACATCATAAAAAAGGGGCGACATTTTTCGTAAGGAGCCTTAAAAGTGAAGATCGTTTCGAATAATCGTAAGCGTCCGGTGAACACCGTTTGCGTGAGCTGATGCTGCGGCATGCCGATTGCTGGCGAGGCGGGCCTGTGCGGATTCAGTTTGCGGGTGCAGTCGTGTGGCGTGCGGCCTGCCAGCGGTCGGGTAGGAACTGATCGA
>JACRIM010000031.1 GCA_016235815.1 Planctomycetota bacterium | reverse complement strand
GTGGCCATCGAGGACCTGATTGATGCCTTTCGTCGCGGCGTCGGCCGAATCAACGGCCATCGAAACCAAATGGGATTCATGTTTGACCATGACGATGTCCAGAAAAAAGCCGCATGAAAGATTCTGCGGCTCTACTTAGCATTTCCAAAGATGTCGATTACGACATTTACGAGGTCGACTACGGCAATGGAAGTGCGGCTCGTGTTCTTCGATTTCCATTCCGCCTAGATTGGTTTGAGGGCCTGAGCGTCGCTATGATTGGTGGCATCTTCTCGGGCACATTGGCGGTTGTTATTAAAAAGGCGATGACGAAGCGCTATGCAATGCAACAGCACAAGAAGTGTCTCCACTGCGGCTACAACCTCAACGGCAACGTAAGTGGCATCTGCCCCGAATGCGGCAAGCCCGTACAATCGTCTCTCCCATGACTCCTATCCTCGCTCACGGCGGCGTCATCTTGTTTTTCATGGCGGGGATGTTCCTCCCATGCATGGGCTATATGGTCATTGCCATTCGTCGCGGTCCCTTGTGGGGAATGGGGTTTTGGCTCTTGATAGCGTTGATTTTCCTTGCCGCGGATCTGCTTTTATTGATGTTGAACGACGGCACGAGTCGCAGGTCATTCTTGGGTGATCTCGCGCAAGATCTCTTACCTGCCTACCCCAGCCTCGGCATGTATTACGGACCGGGCATAGGGCTCATTATGTTTTTAGTTGGCATTTGGCCGCGATTTCGTTCGCCAGCGACTGATCCTGGTCGTTGCCGAATCTGCGGAAGCAATCTCACCGGTAATATGAGCGGCGTCTGCCCCGAATGCGGCAAACCCATTCCACCGACCATGCCCGATTCTTCAAAGACATAAAACTTCGCCATCACCCCGGCCGAGATTCAGCCGGCGAGCGCATACCACCTGATTGAACAAGTGGACTCCGGCGTTTTGACATTTCCCCCAATCCCCGTTTCGCTTCAACTCCATGTCCTCCACTGCGCCTGCCATCAACCCCCGCACGCTGGCCATGCACTCAGCCGGGGCGGCGTGTTTTGGGGTGATGCAAGCGGTGATTGTCATTCTGCCGTTTCTCGCCCGGCAACGCTTCCACGCCACCAACTGGCAAACCACGATCCTCACGGCGGCGGTTCCAGTGACGCAATTTTTCACCATCTTCTGGCATCACATCTATGCGCGGTGTCGGCTGCGCACGTATTTCATTCTTCTGGCGGTTACGGCGTGCGTGCCGATCGCGCTGATTGCATTGGCCACCAGCGTGTGGCATGTGATGGCGCTGTTTGCCGTGGCGGCATTGGGCGGGGCGGGGAACACCGCTGCGATGTCGCCGCTGAATGCTGATCTCTTGCGAAGTTGCTATGCCGACGGATCGCGCGGGCGGGCGTTGGGCGTGATCAACGCGTCGCAGTTCGCGGGGGCCATGCTTGCGGGGCTCGCCATCGGGGCCATGTCGGATCGCGATGCGGATTCGTTTCGGGTGTATCTGCCGTGCGTGGCGGCGATGATGTTCGGGGCGTTGCTGCTGTATCGGGGGATCTGTCTTGGCGAGGCGTTTCGCACGCGCAGCCGGGCCATTGTGTCGGCTGCTTCGTCATTGTGGACGCCGCTGCGAGAAATGTCCGCCATCCTTCGCGCTGACAAACGATTCGCGGGGTACGAAGCAGCGTTCATGTCATACGGCGTCGGCTGGATGATCTGCACGGCGCTCATCCCCGCTCTGGCGACGGACAAGCTGCACCTGAGCTATTCCGATTATTCGCGGGCGATGATCGTGGTGTATCAGTTGATGCACCTCGCGCTGCTTGCGCCGATGGGGTGGGTGGCCGATCGGGCCGGGCCGGTGAAGCTGGCGGCGGCGTCTTTCCTGTGGCTGACGGGGTATCCGCTGATCTTGATGGTGGTTTCCAGTTCGACGTGGTTGCTGGTGGCGAGCGTGATGTATGCGATCGGCATGGTCGGCGTGCAGCTCACGTGGACACTGGGGCCGGTGAGTCTTGCGGGCGACCCGGCAAAGGCACCGCACTATCTGGCGATTCACGGGACGATGGTGGGGTTTCGTGGCGTGGTGTTTCAGGGGCTGGGGATGGCGCTATACGCGTGGACGGGGCGGTTTGAAATCCCGCTCGTCATCGGGGCGGCGGGGTTCTGCTGGGCCGCGTGGCGAATGCGACGACTGGCCGACGAGATGACCGCACCGCCCATCGCGGAGGAATATCGGGATGATCCGGAGTGAGCGCATGAAAAAAGCCGGGCGGCTTTGTTGGCCGCGCCGGCTAAATTGTGACGTGAAAGAACAAGAAGAGAACTCGCTTCCTCACGGTCGCGGCTCTGAAAGGCAGTTGATTAGGCCTTGGTCTTCTTGCCGTCCTTGTAGGCGACCTTGCAGTGGTCGCACTTGCCGTCGCTGACCATGGCGGTCGCGCAGCCGCTGCACTTGGCCTTTGAAGCATCCATCATGACCTTCATGGCGTGCTCGGCCTTTTCGTAGCCCTCTTTGCCTTTGAAGAAGTGGCCCATCACCAGGCCGCCGTCGCACTTTTTGCAGTAGCCGTCTTTGTGGCCCTCGACCATTTTCTTGCAATCGGCGCACTTGATGTCCGACGCCTTGACTTCCATCCCGGCGGCGAGCGTCTTGGCGAAGCTCGAGTCCTTCATGGCCTTATAGAGCTTCTCGCTCTTGGCCATGACGTGGGCCACCATGCCCATCTTGCAATGATCGCACCAGCCGTTGCCGGACTTTTCCATGTCCTTGCAGGTGGAACAGTCGTGCGAGTCCTTCTTGGCTTCCTTCTCGGTCTTGGGGCCGGCCAGCGCGACCGGCGCGATACACAGACACAGGGCGGTAGTGGCGAGTAACAACCTTCTCATGACGATCTCCTGGTTGGCCGCTCAGTGGCGGCCGTTGCGAAATGACTTCATCCCTGAACAGCGAGCGGCGAACCACGCATCCGCCACCTCGCGGGATTTGCAGACGATCCCCCCGATAGTAAGACAACCACTGGAGGGGCGGGGTTAATTCCTTGGAAATTGCGGGTTTGGCGGCCGCGGCAATTCACAGGGTTGGAATTGCGGCGTAACGTATTGCCAGATATTGGTTTATGAAGCAGTCGCGTGCGGAATTCACCATTGTCGTTACAATGGTTCCATCGCGTGTGCGGGAAGTCTCGCACCATTCCCCCCTCCTTGGAGCCATCTGTGCCGCGACCGCCGACTGTATCGTTTGTCTCCCTCGGGTGTCCAAAGAACCTCGTGGACTCCGAGAAGATGCTCGGCCTGCTCGCCGAAGCGGGGTGCGGCATCGTCGGTGACGGCGGGGCGGGGGATGTGGTCGTCATTAATACGTGCGGGTTTCTGTCGTCGTCGCGCGATGAGGCGTTGGGGGTTATTCGCGAGGCGGCCGAGCAGAAGCGGTCGGGCGAAGTGAAGAAGGTGGTCGTCGCGGGCTGCCTCGTGCAGCGCGACGGGCAGCGGTTAGTGGAGGAAGTGCCGGAGATTGACGCACTGGTGGGCGTGAACAACCGCGCCGACATCGTACGGGCCGTTGTGGGTGAAGGGCGCAAGGGCGCGAAAAAGAAAACGGGGGATAAGCGGGACATTTTCCTTGGTGAGTATCACGCGGCGTCGTGGACCGAGGGGAACAAGTCGGATCGTTCGCGGCTGCGTCTGACGCCGTCGCATTATGCCTATCTGCGCATGAGTGAGGGGTGCAATCAGAAGTGCACTTTCTGCACGATCCCGTCGATCCGTGGTCCGATGCACTGCAAGAGCGTCGATGAGATCATGGCCGAGTCGCGCGAGCTGATCGCCGACGGGGCCGTGGAGATCAACCTGATTGGGCAGGATACGACCAGCTATGGCGCGGACATCGGGTATGAGCCGGGGTTGTCGGGGCTTCTGCGTACGATGAACACGCTCGACGGCGTGCAATGGATTCGGCTGATGTACGCGTATCCGTCGGACTTTACAGACGAGATGATCGACGCGATCGCCGAGTGCGAGAAGATCGTGAAATACATCGACATGCCGCTGCAGCACATCAACGATCGCGTGTTGCGAAGCATGTACCGGCGTGTGACACGGAAAGAGACGGAGACGCTATTGGAGAAGCTTCGCAAGCGAATCCCGGGCGTGGCGATTCGCACGACGTTCATCGCGGGCTTCCCGGGCGAGACGGAAACGGAGTTCGAGGAACTGCGGGCGTTCGTCGCAGAATTTGGATTCGACGCGATGGGTTGCTTCCCATATTCCGACGAAGAGGGGACGCCGGCGCACAAGATGAAGGGGCACCTGCCGAGCGAGGTCATTCAATCGCGCGTCGAGGCGATCATGCTGGCGCAGCAGGAGGTTGCGTTCAAGCGTGCGGCGGCGCTACGCGGGCAGGAGTTGCGGGTGATGATCGACGGCTTCGGCCGGGATGGCGTCTATCCCGCGCGGCATCAGGGACAGGCGCCGGACGTCGATAGCGTGACATATGTCGAGGGCGGCGAGTACGACCCCGGTGCGATGGTGATGGTGCGCTGCACGGGGCATCGGGAGTACGACCTTTTGGCGCGGCCGGTGGGGAATTCGCTTCCGATTCTGCAATAAGCCGGGGGAAAAGCCGAAGACAACTGGATGGATCCAGCACTTCCGGGCGGTGAAGAGTCGACACTCGTGGAGGATCGCGCGGCCACCAGGCTCGCGCCAGGTGCTCGGATTGGCAGCGGTGCGCTGCTTCGCTGGACGCTGACACTCATGTTGCTGATGGTCGGCGGGGCGTCGCTGGCGTGGGGGATGAAGTGGTTCGAGGGCGGGTCGCGCGGCGAGTCGGCCATCGATCATCATCCGACGGCGATTGCGCTCGGTGCGTCGCTGCTG
Organism: Planctomycetota bacterium; assembly: GCA_016235815.1. Taxonomy (GTDB): domain Bacteria; phylum Planctomycetota; class Phycisphaerae; order UBA1845; family UTPLA1; genus JACRIM01. The sequence continues at coordinate 74,229 of JACRIM010000031.1, read as the reverse complement.
GCGGGGGCGATTCTTTTTTTCATGGTGCATCGTCGGCAGTACGCGGCATGGCGCGGGGAGTGCCTTGCATTCGGCGCGGCGGTGGATTCGCTATCGGCGGGGGCGCGGCGATTTGATCTTGCACTGGCGAGCGTGCTTGGGCTGTTTCTGGAAGTCGCGCTGATCCGCTGGCACGGGACGGAGTTTCGGGCCTGCGCGTATTTCAAGAATATCACGCTGCTGGCGTGCTTCCTTGGGCTGGGGCTTGGCTTCGCGCGCTCTCGGCGATCGGTGGTGACTTTTCCGTTGGTGCTTTTGCTGCTCGCGTTGCAGCTTATCGCAATTGATTTACTGAGCCTCGTTGATGCGGATCGGGCCGTACGCAATCCGGTTGGAAATGAGATTTTCTGGGGGATGGGCACTGTCACGAATCTCCTGCAAGCCGGCGTGTTCTACGGATTCTTCGCCGCGCTCTTTATTAGCACGATCGTGATCTTCATTCCCATCGGGCAGCTCACCGGGCGGCTGATGGATGCGAGTCGGCCCATTGCGGCGTACACGGTGAACATCGTCGGCAGCATCATCGGCGTGCTCTTATTTGTGGGCGTGTCGTATGCGTGGCTGCCGCCGGTGATCTGGTTCGGCCTGAGCGCGGCGATTGCCTTATGGCTGATGCGGCATAGTCGGCGTGGCCTTGTGACCAGCGGCGTGGTGACGGCGATGGTGCTGGGCTGGTTAGGATACGAACCGCGGACGAATGTGCAGAACATTTATTCGCCGTATCAGCGATTGGAGCTTACGCCGTACAGTGCGACGCTCAGCGATGGCACAAGGGTGCCGTTGGGAACACACCTCTCGGCGAACAAGACCTATTACCTGCATGCGCTGAACCTCAGCGAGGAAATGGTGGCGAAGCACGGCTCACGCGGTATTAAGGAGTTGCAGGACAAGTTTGCGGCGTACAACCTACCGTACAAGCTTGGTGCGACGCCCGGAACGGTATTGATCGTGGGGGCCGGCGCGGGCAATGATGTGGCCGCCGCGATTCGCAACGGTGCCGGCCAGATTGACGCCGTGGAGATTGATCCGGCCATTCGATGGGTCGGTCAGACCTACCATCCTGAGTCGCCGTACTCGTCGCCGCGTGTGCGAAGCGTGATTGATGATGCGCGGGCGTTTATGAAGCGTGCGCCGTCTGGCGCGTATGACCTAATCGTCTTCGGGCTTTTGGATTCGCACACGCTGCTATCCGGGATGGCGGCGGTTCGGCTTGACAACTTCGTCTACACGCTCGAGTCCATGCGAGAAGCGAAGCGGCTTCTGCGGCCCGGCGGTCGACTGTGTTTGTCGTTTGCCGTGCGGCCGGAAGGGGCATTCGCGGCGCGAATGTTCGGCATGTTGACGACGGCGTTCGGACGGTCGCCGCGGACCTTTTTGATGCAGGGCAATGATACGTTGTTCGTCATTGGTGGTCGTGCCGAGGATATCCAGACTCCCTCGGATTTGACACTGACTCCGGAGACGACCGAGTCTTTGACCCGCGCAACGGCTGCGCTGTCGGTGCCGCCGGCCGAGGATGACTGGCCGTTTCCGTTTCTGCCGGGGCGATCCTGGTCGGACTTTCCGCGGGCCTATGTGTATCTGATTGGAATGCTCGCGGCGATTTCACTTGCGTGGATCATCGGATCGGCGGAGCGTGGAACGACCTTCAGCGGGCACTTTTTCTTTCTCGGCGCGGCGTTTTTGCTGGTGGAGACCAAGGGCATCACCGAGTTGGCCCTGGTATTCGGCACGACCTGGGTGGTGAGTAGTATCGTCATTCTTGCGATTCTCACGCTGATTCTCCTTGCGAATTGGTATGTGTCGATTGCCCGGCCGCGTGGCGTGACGGCGGCATACGTGCTTCTCGTTGCATCGCTGCTCGCGGGTTATTTTCTTCCGGTGCAGCGACTGTTTGATGGAAGCGCGCTGACGGGGGCAATGGCGTCGTGTGCGCTCTGTTGTTTGCCGCTCCTGTTCGCGGGGATCGTGTTTGCGACGTCGCTTCAGCGTGCGGCGTCGTTGCCTTCGGCGTTCGCGAGCAATCTGCTTGGCGCCATCCTCGGCGGGCTTTGCGAATACACGAGCATGGTGTGGGGGTTCCGGAACCTTTATTTGGTCGGCTTGGGGCTGTACGTCATGTCGTGGCTGTTGGTGGGCCGCCGCCGCGCCATCGCTTGACGGTGCCGGGGCTGCTGCGTATTCTCAATTCCTTGCCAACCAAAGGAGAGAGCCACGCATGAACCTCGTGACCGGAGGAACCGGGCTGCTGGGCAGCCACATCGTCGAACAGCTTCGCAAACGGGGTCGGGCCGTGCGGGCGTTGGTGCGCAAGGGGGCGGATACATCCTGGCTGAAGACGCAGGGTGTTGAATTGGTCGAGGGCGATATCACGGACCCGGCGTCCTTGGACCGGGCCTGTCAGGGCGTGCAGTGCATCTATCACGCGGCGGCGCGGGTCGGCGACTGGGGCCCGTGGGAAGACTTCGTGCGGGTCACGATTGACGGCTCGAACAATTTGTTCGACGCCGCAGAGCGTGCCGGCGTGCCGCGATTTATTCATATCAGCAGCATCAGCGTGTATGGGCACATGAATGAGCCGGGTCTGGTGGTCGATGAGTCGGCTCCGCTGGGTGTCAATGTGCATCACTGGTCGTATTACACGCGGGCCAAGGTGATCGCCGAAGAGGAACTGTGGCGACGCCACCGCGCCGGCTGCAAGGTGAAGTACACCGTGATCCGACCGAGTTGGTTGTATGGCCCGCGCGATCGCGCGACCCTGGCGCGGCTGACGCGAATGATCCGCGAAGGTAAGGCGAAGTTGCTCGGATCCGGAGACAATCGCCTTAACGTCGTTCACGCGGCAAATGTTGCGGAAGGCTGCATCCTCGCGGCGGATAATCCCCATGCAGTGGGCCAGGCGTACAACTGCAGCAACGATGGTGAACTGACCCAGCGGCAGTATTTTGATTTGTTGACGAGTGCGATCGGCGCGCCGCCGGTGACGAAGCGCGTGCCGTTCAAGGTGGCGTATTCAGCCGGATTCATGCTGGAGTGCTTCGGGCACCTGTTCGGAAAGAAAACGCCGCCGATGATCACGCGGTATGCCGTGTGGCTGATGGGCCGCGACACGTATTTTTCGGCGGACAAGGCGCGGAAGGAACTGGGGTGGAACTCGACGATTGGTTATCGCGAAGGAATCCCCGCAGCGGTGAAGTGGTATCAATCGACCCAACGGGCCTGACGGCTCGTCATGCAGGTTGCATCAAATGAAAACGGCCCGGAATGTTCGAGCATTCCGGGCCGCATCGTTAAAATCGAGCAAGGACTATCGCGTCCGTCGTCGAACGAGCAACACGCTGCCCAGTGTAAGTAGAGCGAGCGAGGCCGGCTCAGGGTAATCGGGGATGCAGAAATCCAGGGTTCCTGGGGTGGCGCAGTTGGCCGTTCCATATTGGAATTGCACGCCACTGATCCGCGTGGAAGGGTCGAAGTTGGCGGGCAGGCCGGCGAGTGTGAAGACGACGCTGTTCTTGATCAGGGCGTTGCCGCCTGTGACGGGCGCGTTCCCAGTTGCCGTGTTGTCACCGGCCGACGTGATGCCGTACTGAAGGCCGTCCACGTTGACCGGGCCTTGAAGATTGCTCCCGGGGAAGTTTCCGCCGGTGCCGGCGACGCCAAGGCCCGCGGAAGAAATCGCCGTGTTCTGTCCAAACGGCGTTCCCGTCGCGTTTTCGTAGAAGGCCCATTCGCCGCCGACGACGTTTCCAGGATCGGTTGAACCGAAGAATACGTTGGAGCCTACGCCAAGAATCGCACTGGTGCGCGTCAGGCCGAGTGGAGAACCTGAAATGTTGAAATAAACGGCTGTCAATACTTCGGTCGGATCGGTGACGTCATTCAGTGAGATGTTGGTCAGCGTAACCAAGAGGTTCGAGCCGCTGGCTTGAAACTTGGCTTCGGCGGACAAAAGGCCGAGCGATCCTGAATAGGTGTAATCAGCCGCGGAGGCGGTGTTTCGAGCCGCCATGGCACCAAGTGCGGTGAGCAAGAAAAAAACTCGTCTGCGTATCATATCGATCATCCCCTTGATTAGATTCGTATTGAACGGCCCGGTAGCAGGTTGTCTTTCGCGGCAGCCAAAATACGCTGGCTGACCGCCTCGTCAAGACAAAAAGAATTACCTGCGGTGTTCGCGATACAACTCCCGTTGGTCCATGCGAGGAGATGTTATTATAGATTTTTTTTACAGACCCAGTCAAGGATTTTTGCGAGCATATTCAGTCATCCTAAGTAGTCAACCTTTTCGTTTCGGAATACCCCTTATGCACGATCGGCAAAGTTTTCCCAGATTTACACAATTATGGGGCGGTCCGTTGGAATCCAATTTCCTGGCGATCAGAAATGGAAAAGGGCTTGGAGTGGAAGTACCACTCCAAGCCCTTGAAAGTCAGGCATTAACGACGTGATCGTTAGTTACGTTCGCGGCAACCCGCCGGGGTGCTGTTGCAATAGGCATCGAGGCGATCCTTGAGCTGCAAGGCACAGGATCGTGCGCTGTTCCTCGGGTTGCTGCCCGGCGGATAGTTGCACAGGAAGTCGTTCGCGTCATCCAAGACCGCCTGCATGTTCTGCGGATTCGAGCCGTCGAGGATGTTGAACGTCGCCGAGATGACGAACTTGGCGAGTATGGCCGATGCATCGCTGCCGGCGTCGGCCCCGTTGGGCAGCTTGTTCGACAGGAGTCGCATCAGTTTCGTGTCGTTGTAGGTCACGCAACCAACCTGGAGGCTGCTGACCGGCCAGGCGCTCCGGTGGTTCTTCCAATACCCCGGCGTATTTGGGCAATAGTCAATCCCGCCGACGGTAATAATCTGCGTGCAGGTCGCAATATTGCCGCAGTCGTCCTTGGCCTTCCACGTTCGGGTGATGGTTCGCGGGCAACCGCAGCCGCTGACGCTGTCGGTGTACCAGATTTGGACACAGGTGTCACAATTGTCGGACGCACTCGCCCGGCCCGTATTGCATGGGTCGGTGCTTTGGCCGCAGGTCAACGTTTTGTCCGGCGGGCAGCAGATGGTCGGCGGAATGTTGTCGGTAATTGTGATGTACTGCGTGCAGTACGCCGAATTTCCGCAGGCATCCGTGGCCTTCCACCGACGCGTGATGATCTTCGGACAGGTTCCGCAGACCGAGTCGCAGTAGGTCACCGTCGGGTTCGGATCGCAGGTGTCCGCAACGGTCGGGCGACCGGTGTTGGACGGGTTCTTGGACTCGCCGCAGTTGATGATCTTGTTCGGCGGGCAGGTAATCGTCGGGGCGGAGTTGTCTCGCACCTTGATCGTCTGCGTGCAGGTCGATTCATTCCCGCAGGCATCGACGGCCTTCCACGTTCGCGTGATGACGGCGACGATCGGGCAGCAGCCCGGATTGGAGTCGTCCGTGAACGTGACGGTCGGGTTGGGATCACAATTGTCGGCGACGGTCGGATTTCCGGTGACCGACGGATTGACGGTCTGGTTGCAGTTGACGGTGATTTCCGGCGGGCACGTGATCGTCGGGGCGATCTCATCCACGACGTGGATGATCTGATCACACGACGCATGATTACCGCATCGATCGGTGGCGGTCCACGTTCGGGTGATGGTCTTTTCCTGCGCGCAATCGCCGGGGGTTTCGACATCCGATGATGTGACGGCCGGGTTCGGATCGCAATCGTCATGGGCGACCGGCGGTGTCGTATCCGTCGGGTCGCCGCAGGCGACCGTGACGTCGGGCACGTCGCATGTGATCGTCGGTGCATTGGTGTCGGAAACGCTGATCTGGGCGATGCACGGCGCGCTGGTCGCGGTGCCGTCGCTGACCGTCAACGAGACGGAGCAACTCAGGTTGCAGTTGTTCGACGTGTCGATGGTGAGAAGCGGCGTCGCGCTGGTCGGATTGTCGAACTGAGCATTTGGGCAATCGGTCGTCCAACTGTAGGTGAGTTGGTCGTTGTCGGGGTCGGAGGATTGGCTGCCGTCCAGCATGATGACCGTGCTGGCTCCGGCACACTCGGACTCGTAAGGGCCGTTGGCATTGCAAAGGGGCGGAAAGTTGAGACGGGGCAGCCCGCCAACGTTGCCCTTGGCGCCGCCGCTAATGTCGACACTAAAGTCGCCGACGAAGTTCGAGTTCTCGCTGCTGAGGACGACACCGATGTCCTGGCCGGCGTAAAGCGAGGCGAGGAGGCCGCCGGTGAGGCTAAAGCGATAATCGTAGCGATCGGTGTTTGTGCCGGTGTCGAGATGGCCAAACTGCATGATTTCGCCGGTCAGCAGGACGCCGGCATAGTCGATGATGGTGTCGCCGTTGATATCAACCTGGCCGACGATCTGAAGATCATCGCCGGGCGCTCCGCCGATGAGGTTGCCGCTGTTGTCCACCTGAATTCGGATCGAAAGCGATTCGGCAGGTGGGAATCCAGTAGGATTAATGACGCGAGGGGGTGATACGTTCGACAACCGTATGGAAATCGGTGATGCATCGACGGAGAAGAGATTGGAGCCGGCGGTGTAACTGAGGGAGCCGGTTCCATTGTATGTGATCGCGGGGAAGCCCGGCAGGATGCCGAGAAGTGCCGCGAGGCCTACATTTGCGGCCGCCATGACGGCGACCATGGTACATAGTGAATAGACGGTCTTTTTCGGATTAAACATTTCAATAGTACTCCAAACACCCTGGTCAGAGCGACATCATTGGATCGGTCAAAGGTGCCCTGGCAGTGGGGGAGAGGAGTACTGCCGTGCGTGGCCCATTCCGAATCTCAGGATCCATCGACCGACCAGTTTCTGTCGACGGTTCCCGAACACGTAGATTTTAACTATCGGCCCGCCGACAACGAATCCGTCGGCGAAAGTGGGAGACGAAAAAAACCGGCAGCGGGTTAGCGTGCGCGGCGGCGAATCAGAGACATACCCATCGCAAGGAACGCGATCGACGCCGGCTCGGGAATCGCGAAGCTGTCCGCGACGGAACCGAGGATGTTGTCGAAGTTGTCCCAACTGGTGTTCCAATTCACGAAGTTGCTTCCCGTCTGCGACAGAATCACGCCAACTTGCGACGGAAGGCCGGGAGAGCCATAAAGGCCGGGCGTCGCGAGCGAGCCGCCAGTGACGGTGAAGACGAATTCGAGCGGCTCATCGCCCGAATTTGGGAAACCGAAGTTGGTGAGCGAACCAGTCAGGAGCGGCGAATTCGCACCGAGCCCGGCGATGTCGCCAGTGATCGAAAGCGAACCGCTGATGCCGGTGCCGGAGCCATCCACGACTGCCGTAATCGAAAAGCCCTGTGCTCCGGTGATCGGATAGTGAACCAGAAGCGTATCGACCAACTCTTCAGAAAAGCCGACGGCCGAAAGCGAATCGCTGCCGGCGTCATAGGTAACCGTGATGGCGCTCGAGAAAATGTCCGGCTTGGTCGGAACCAAGTTGAGCGGCGTGGCGTTTGCAACATTTGCAACGGCACCGAGGACAATGACTGTGGTGATGAATCGCCGTAGTGGCATTGAATCTTCTCCCCTTTTGTTTGACACGACACTTGCTCGCGTGATTGCTTTCTCTTTATCGGGAATGTACGCTTCGGCACATTCACCGCCCTTGAGGTTCCCATTCTAGTCCAAAACCAGTCAGGAAAGCAAGGCCTATGGTCCGCAATATTGGCGACTTGTCGCATGGGGTGATTTCCCTAAGTAATTTGCCCGGAGAAAGTTAGCGCACACCCATTCAGCATGATCTACCGAGCTGGTCGGGGGGGGATGACACCGAGTTGGCACTTTGAATCATCGTCAGGAGCGGGTTACTCGCCCCTGCGTTGGCCGCGTATTCAGTGCAGCTTCTCCATTTTGACATTTGGTAATAATGGGACGTGCTACTCCGGAGTCCGCCGTCTTTTGGCCGGTGATGCGGCACTGAGGATGCTGCATCGGTGTCTGGGTACCATGCGTACCGAGGGATGGGAGAAAATCAGAGTGAGCGGTGTTAATTCTCATCGGACGGTTTACGGAGTCCTCGGCATTATTCGCCGGGACGATCGGTTGCTGATGATTCAGCGGTCGGCGACGGTGCGGGTGCCGCTGGCGTGGTGCTTTCCGGGGGGGACGATCGAGGAGGGGGAGTCGCAGGATGCGGCGCTGGTGCGAGAGATGCGCGAGGAGGTTCATCTCGAGGTTGCGCCGGGAAAGCTGCTGATGACTCAAACCAAGCACGACGGGCGGCTGGTGCTCTATTGCTGGTCGGCCACGATCCTCTCGGGTGAGCCACGGCCGAACCCAATGGAAGTAGCGCAGATTGAGTGGCTGACGCCGGCGGAAATTCGCGCGAAGTCGGGCGTGTTGGCGGGAACGACGGATATTTTGGATGCGATTGGGCTGTAGGCAAACGCTTAAAAGTCAAAAAGTTGAAAAACCGGAAAGTCGAAATGGGGAGTAACGCCCTTCCCCACGATTCATGTGGGAGAACAGGTTGCCATTGTGTCTTTGCGGCCGGGTCCATGTGTTGTTGACGGCCCGATGGTGTTCGGCTATCTTGCAATTCCGTTGCAAATTGGACGAATCGCATGTTTTACGCCCGTGCCCTCGGTGACGCCTGTTCCGCTGCCTCCGGCCAGTTCCCGGTTCTCCTGCTCACCGGACCACGTCAGGTGGGCAAAACGACGCTTCTTCAGCGCCTTGCCAGGAAGGACCGTCGCTATGTCACGCTTGATGATCCAGCCGTCCGCGCGCTCGCACAGAGCGACCCGGCTTTGTTCCTGGAGCGGTATGAGCCGCCCGTGCTTATCGACGAAATCCAGTACGCGCCGCAGCTTCTCCCTCTCATCAAGATGGTTGTTGATCGGCGCGGACGGAAAAAGGCTTCTTACTGGCTCACCGGTTCGCAGCAGTTTCATTTGATGAAGGGCATCTCGGAAACACTCGCCGGCCGTGTGGCGATTCTGAACCTGCTGGGTTTCTCGAACCGCGAACGTCGGCGTCAAGAGCTGGACGTGCCTCCATTTGTGCCGACCGGCCCGTTGCTGAAGCAACGCGAGAAGTCCGCGCCGGCTATGACGCTTAAGCGTCTTTATTCGGATATTTGGCTCGGCGGCTACCCGGCGCTCGCGACCCGGGCGGTGCGCGACCGTGACTTGTTTTACAACTCATACCTACAGACTTATCTGCAGCGTGACGTGAGAGACCTCACGCAGGTGGGCAACGAGGGCGCCTTCATCCGATTCCTTAAGGCTTGTGCGGGGCGAACCGGGCAGTTGCTTAATCTCTCGGATTTGGCCCGGGACGCCGACATCGCCGTGAATACAGCGAAGAACTGGCTGTCGATCTTGCAGGCTAGTTTTCAGATCGCGCTGCTTCAGCCCTATCACACCAACCTTTCCAAGCGGTTGGTCAAAATGCCGAAGCTGTATTTCCTTGACACCGGAATGTGCGCCTTTCTCACGGAGTGGTCCACCGCGGAGACCCTCGAGGCCGGCGCGATGAGCGGCGCGATTCTCGAGACCTACGTGTTTACCGAGGTGCTTAAGAGTTGGTGGAATCGCGGCAAGCAGCCGCACCTCTATTACTATCGTGACAAGGATGGCAAAGAGATCGACCTCCTGCTCGTTCAAGATGGTGCGATGTATCCGATCGAGATCAAGAAGTCGGCCAGTCCGCGGCCCGAATGGGTGCGGCATTTCGGCGTTCTAGACCGTCTTCATCCCGCATGGAGACAGGGTGGGGTCATCTGCTTGTGTCGGGAACTTTTGCCGCTTGATCAAAAGGCGCTGGCAATTCCCGTGGAGTTGATTTGAGTTTGCCAGTGTGGATCTTCAACGTACGCGAAGTGCTCTGTGGCACCCAAACACGTTTCACCCCGGCCATGGGCGGATATTCGACGTGCGTGATGGATTCTGAACGAGGCTGAGACGAATGCGGGGCGCTTAGCGGATGATGCGCATTCGGCCGACGTTGGGGATGACGGCGGGGGTATCTTTGGAGAAGCGGTATCCGCCGGGCCAGTAAACGAAAAACGCTTGGCCGATCATCTGGTCTCCGGGAACGGTGCCGTATTGATAGTCGCCGCGATTGATGAGAAGAGGGCAGACGTCGGACCACATGCGTGAGTCTTTGCTCTGCGGGCTGTTGTCGCCGCAGCAGAAATAATCGATGGGGTTGTCGCGCAGGAGGATGGGATTCGTTGCGGTGCCCCAGCCGGGATAGCGTGCATAGGGGTTGGCGCGGCCGGTGGGTGAAATTGATTCCAACTCGCAATCGGACCGGTAGAAAACATCGCGATGGACGGTGAGGTGGCGGAGTTCGAGCGGGAGGTTTTTCGCTCCGATCAGGATAGCGGCCTGGGAATAGCGGCCGTCACGGTAGGGTCGCTCGAGCAGCTTGGGGAGATTGGGCGAATAGTCTGCGTCGCGAGTAGCAAGGACTTCTTCGCCATTGATTCGAAGGGCGACGCGGTAGTCGAGGTTCTCGTATTCAATGTCGAGGGGTTTGCCGGAGGCGAAGGCGGTTGTCTTGCCGCGGGCGAGTTCGCGCTTGATGCCGCGGTCTCCGGGCTTCTCCATGATGACGTTGCCATCGAGCTGGATCCGCAGGTCGAATTCGTCGTTGCCCTTGCGAAGAGCGAGGAGCAGCGCGGCATCGGTCGGTGGAGTGGTGAGTTTGTCGTATTGGGGGAAGAAAACGAACTTCAGGCGAACATCTCCAACGTTGACGGGGTTGGAGGGGATCATGCCGACATCGTTGTACGCATAGACATCCTGAACCGGGCGGCCGGCGAGTTCGATCCATTGTTCCTTGTCGGATTTCGGACTGAAACGCACCACGGGAGTGGTGGCGTCCCAGTCGCTCGCGCCGTCGCCGGTTGATCGCCAATAGGGCGGATTGAAACCGGGGTTGTTTTGCATGAGGGCGAGGTCGGGCCGGAAGTCGTGGTCGTAGTGGACGATCCAGAGAGAGTCCTGCGCGATTTTGGTTTTGCGCTGGATCGCGAGGTGTTTGGCGAGGCGAAGTTCCTGTTCCGGGGTGAGCCGTCGGAAGTCCGGATTGCCGGGAGGCGGCGGTTTCGAGAGGGCAGCGCGAATGTCATCCGGGATGCTTTTGGCCGGCGCGGAATAGACGTCGCCGTCGATGAGTTCGAGGACTTCGCCGGGGAGACCGATGAGGCGCTTAATGAAGTTGGTGTCGCCATCCTGCGGATCTTTGAAGACGACAACATCCCAGCGTTTGGGGCCGAGCAGCGCGCCGCCGACGTCGTAGGGCCATTTGAGGACGAGGATGCGGTCGCCGGAATCTCCGACAACGCGGGTTTCACTGGAGCGGTTCAGGTCGCTGTTGCCGTCGCCATTCCAGCCGCAGTTGGGGCAGCGGATGGAAAAGCCGCCATCGGCCTCAAGGGTTCCCTTTTGGAAATAGTTGCTATTGACGAATCGAACGGATTCGCGGATGCCGAAGGCGAAGGAATAGTTGCATACGGCGCAGCGGTGTTGGGAATGCTTGCCATACAGGCCCGGGGCCATGGAGCCGGTCGGGATGACGAAGGCTTCGACAACGAAGGCGCGGAAGACGAAGGCAAGGATAAAGGCGACGACGATGGACTCGATGGTGTCGCGGATGCCGTCGGGCTTGGGCATGTCGGTGGTGATGACGGGCTTGGGGGCGTTGTCGGTCATGGCGTTCGGGGCCTATGGGGATATCGGCATGGATTGATGGTTTTCACGCTGCTGTACCACGATGAACATACGGCTCTTGGCGGTGGCGGTCAAAGGGAATGCAGAATGTCGAATAACGGATGGAGAAAGAGGAAGGATTGCCTCGCATCGTTGGGGAATGCGGAGCGGCGGGGTACAACTGTGGACCAGTATGACGGATGATCGGTATGTGCAGGTGGTGGTTAACCCGGTTTCGGGGCGGTCGAGCAGTGAGCCGATCGTGGCGGCTCTCGTACAGCACGTGGAAGCAATGGGGTCGGCGGCGCGGGTGCATCGGACGACCGGGCCGGGAGACGGGGCGCGCGTGGTTGCAGCGTGTCGTCCGGAAGAATGCCGGGCGCTGGTCGTGGTCGGCGGGGATGGGACGGTTCGCGAGGTGGCGACGTCGGTTCGGCCGGGGGTACCGATCGTGATTGTCCCGCGGGGGACGGAGAACCTGGTCGCCAAGTATTTGGGGATGACGGCGGACGTGGACTCGGCCGCGAGGCTGCTGCGCGAGGGCGTGCCGCTGGATATCGATATTGCCGAGGCGCGGTGGACGAACAGGGCGAAAAAGTTCCTTCTGGTTGGCGGCGTTGGATTTGATGCGGAAGTGGTGCGAATGGTGCACGGGGGGCGGCGCGGACATATCACGCATTTGAGTTATGTGTGGCCGATCCTGAAGACGCTACTGACGTTTCGACATCCGTCGATTCGGGTGGAGACGGACGACGGAGTGCAGTATGAAGGACGCGGCATGGTGTTCGTGGGGAATATTCCGCGTTATGCGATTGGGTTGAGATTGGTTCCAAAGGCGGACCCGCAGGATGGGTTGTTGGATGTGTGCGCGTTCGAATGCGCGTCGCGGTTGCGGCTGATCCGCCATGCGCTGATGGTCGTATTGGGGCGGCATGTTGGTTCGCGCGGAGTGCACTATTCGCAGACACGCAGTGTCCGTGTTTCGGCGGCGGGGCATGTGGAGGTGGAAATCGACGGGGACCTTGCGGAGCCGTTGCCGGTGGAGTTTTCGATGACGGGGGAGCGGGCGAGGTTTCTGGTATCGCCGGACTGGCGGGCATAGAGTCTCGTTCGGTGCGCGAGGGAAGGGTGTGAAGGAAGGAAGGGTCGTTCATGACACCGAACGATGAATTCGTTTCGGAGGCCATTAAACCCGATCGCGGGACGGGGGATGCCGCGGCGATGGCAAGTGGGCGGCCGGGGCTACCGTCGGGTTTCACCTGGCGGGATCATCATTACTGCATCGTGGAGGTGTTGGAGGATTGGAAGGTGAGCGAGGCAGAGGACCATCGCGGCGGCGAACGGTATTACCGCAAGCACTTTTGGCGCATTCGGACCGAGGGCGGTGACGTGATGACGATCTACGCGGTTCGGCACGTAAAAACGGGGGAAAGCCCGAAGAAACGATGGTGGTTGTACTCCATCGAAAAGCGATAAATGCGCGGTCGGCGGCCGCCAACAAGTCGACCGGGGATGATTGTCACAAACGGCCTCCGGCCCCTATGATTCCCGGTCATACCAACGAAGAAAATAGAGACCCAAACGACCCAGGCGAGACCCCATGGCGCACGAGATATTCGGAGTTAAGCAGGCCGAGGCCGATCATCACGCCCACCATCATCACGATCATGGGCACGATCACCACGACCACTTCCACGAGCACGCGACGACGGCAAATGCGGAGCGATCGGCGGGGTTTTGGCTGTTTGTGACGATGGTCGGCGGGCTTCTGGTGCTGACCAGTTACTTCGTTCAGTGGTACAGCCCTGCACAGTTGGAGCGGGTGACCATGCCGGGCGGCGGTGTGAGTGAGGTCACGACGTATCTGTACCAGTTTCACATGGACGTGGCGGCAGGCGTGGGGGCGTTGCTGCTTGCGGTGAGGATCTTGTGGCATGCGTTGGCGAATCTGATTCGCGGGCACATGCACATGGATGAGCTTGTTGCATTGGCGATTGTGGCCGCGTTCGCCACGAACGACTATCGCGCTGCGGGGGTGATCGCGTTTTTCCTGTTGCTGTCGGAAATCGTCGAGACACGCACCGCCATCGGGGCGCGGGCGAGTATTGAAGACCTGATCAAGCTGACGCCGAAGACGGCGAACCTCATTTCCGAGGGCGGCGAGGTTCAGATCGAGGTCGCGAAGCTGCAGCGCGGGCAGCGCGTGCGCGTTCGTCCGGGAGACAACATCCCGGTGGATGGGCGCGTGGTGTCGGGTGATTCGACGGTGAATCAGGCGAACATCACGGGCGAATCGTTGCCGGTCGACAAACGGCCGGGGGACGCGGTGTTCAGTGGAACGTCGAACTTGACGGGTGCGTTGGAGATCGAGGTCACGAAAGTCGGCGGAGAGACGACGCTTGGGCAGGTGCAGGATCTGATCCTGCGAGCCGAGCGGACGCGAATTCCGATCATGCGGTTGATCGACCGCTATGTGATCTGGTACACGCCGGTGGTGTTGATGCTCGCGGGTCTGGTGCTCTTCTTTACGAAGGATGATCACGGCATTCAGCGGGCCATCACGATGCTGGTAGCGAGCTGCCCGTGTGCGCTGATTATGGCAACGCCGACGGCGATGATCGCGGGCCTTTCGTGTGCTGCGCGGCTTGGAATTCTCATTAAGGATGTTGCACATTTGGAGAGCGCGGGGCGGCTGACGGCGGTGGTGTTCGATAAGACGGGCACTTTGACGACGGGCATTCTCTCCGTGACGCGGCTGATGCCGGCGGAGAAGGTCGAGGGGGCGGAGTTACTTCGACTTGCCGCTTCGGCGGAGCAATTAAGCAATCACCCGGCGGCCAAGGCGCTGATCGAGGTCGCCCGCGAAGCGAATGTGCGGATGTCGCAGGCTGAGAAGTTTGAGGAAGTGCCGGGCAAGGGCGTTGTGGCGACGGTGGACGGTCGGTCGGTGTTGGTCGGCCGCGACAGCTTCCTCAAGGAGCGTGGCGTGCAGACACAGTCGGTGCAGTCGCTCGCGGACGAAGCCGAAGGGATGAGCCTGCTCTATGTCGCGGTGGATGGCCGCGTGATGGGCGTGGTGGGACTGGAGGATCGTACGCGGAGCGCGGCACGCGGCGCGGTTGAGGAGCTTCGCACGGCGGGGATCAAACGAATTGCCATGCTGACGGGCGACCGTGCAGCGGTGGCACGGCGCGTCGCGGCGGAGATGGCGTGCACGGAATACAAGGCGGAGTGTTTGCCGCAGGAGAAGCTGGCGCTGGTCGAACAGATGCGCGCGGAAGGACATCGCGTGATGGTCATTGGCGACGGCGTGAATGATGCGCCGGCGCTGGCGGCGGGCGACCTCGGCGTGGCGATGGGTGCGGCGGGCAGCGACGTGGCGATTAACTCGGCGTCGATTGCACTGCTCAACAACGACCTGACGCGCATTCCGTTTCTCGTGAAGCTGAGCCGGGCGACGCGAAAAGTCGTCGTGCAGAATCTGGTGTTCGGTGTATTGTTCGTCGTCGCGGTGATGTCGCTTGGCGCGTTTGACGTGGTGCCGCCGATCTTCGCGGCGGTGCTGCATTTCCTGTCGAGTCTGGTGGTCGTGTTCAACTCAGCGCGCCTGGTTCGCTTCGGCGAAGAGAAGGCGACGCATGAGGATGTGCTTCGGGAAGAGCGCGGGGACGGCGCGCCGACGAACGCGGTTCCCGCGACGGCCTAGAAGGATCGTCTGGAACGGTGCGGATTTCATGAGCACCATCGGTTCACTGCGAAGCCTTTTGGGCGAGAAGACATATGCGGCACATCCTGATCTGATCCGTCAGGAAGGTGACGCGATTCGGTGTCTGGCCTGTGGGCATCGCTGCCTGATTCGGGACGGGCGCGACGGGATTTGTCGCGTGCGATTCAATCGCCGTGGCGAGCTTCGCGTGCCCGGGGGCTATGTCGCGGGGCTGCAGATCGACCCAATCGAGAAGAAGCCGTTTCATCATGCGTTTCCGGGACGCGATGCGCTCTCGTTCGGAATGCTGGGGTGTGATCTCCATTGTTCGTATTGCCAGAATTGGGTGACGTCGCAGGCCCTTCGCGATGACCAGGCCGTGAGCTTGCCGAATCAATGTTCGCCTCGGGAGTTGGCGGAGTTGGCGGTGCAGCATCGTGCGCCGGTGGTGGTGTCGACGTATAACGAGCCGCTGATCACGAGCGAATGGGCGGTGGAGGTGTTCAAGGAGGCGAAGGCGCGCGGGCTTGTCTGCGGGTATGTGTCGAACGGCAACGCGACGCCGGAGGTGCTGCGGTTCATTCGGCCTTATGTCGATTTGTACAAGGTCGATCTTAAAAGTTTTGACGATCGACACTATCGCGAGTTGGGCGGCGTGTTGGCAAATGTGCTCGCAACCATTGAGCAACTTGTGGCCATGAAGTTCTGGGTGGAAATCGTGACGCTGGTGATCCCAGGGTTCAACGACGGCGATGCGGAGCTTTCGCAGATCGCGGGATTTCTGGCGGGCGTGTCGAAGGACATTCCGTGGCACGTGACGGCGTTTCATCCGGATTACAAGATGACGGATCCGCCGCGGACGCCGCCGGAGACCTTGGCGCGTGCGCACAGGATCGGGAAGGCGGCGGGGTTGCGCTATGTGTATGCGGGGAACCTGCCGGGCGACGTCGGCGAGTGTGAGAACACGCATTGTCCGTCGTGCGGCGAGGCGGTGATTCGTCGGCGCGGGTTCTACGTGCTTGAGAATCGAATGAAAACGGCGGGGCGGTGTCCTTCGTGTGACGGGGCGATTGCAGGAGTGTGGGAGGCTGATGCTCCGACGCGTTCGACGGGGACGGGTATGCCGCGCGCCGCGTGGTGTGGGTGAGGCTCAACGCCCTGTTCTATTTATCAATCGGCAATTCAATCTCGACTGTCAGGCCGCCGCCGTTCGCATTTGCGGCGCGGACAGTGCCGCCATGAGCGCGGACGGCGCGATCGGTGATGGCGAGGCCGAGACCAGCGCCTTCGAACGCTTCACCGGCATTGTTTGATCCGCGGCGGAACGGAAGAAATACATCCTGCAACTCCTCTTCCGGAATGCCGGGGCCGTAATCGCGAACCGTGATGTCGGCGCGATTTGCGCCATTGCGGTGGAGCGAAATATCAACGGTGGTGCCCGCGGCCGTGTGGCGTACGGCGTTGCGCACGACATTTTCGATGGCGCGCCGAAGCAGTTCACTGCTACCGTGGATGACGCATGGTGCGTTTTCAGTAACCCGAACAGCGCGATCGCGTCCCTTGGCTTCGAAATCGGCATCGCGGGCGACGGCGTCGATGAGGGCGTGCAGTTCGACCGGTTCGTACGTGTTTTCCTCGACGCCGCTTTCCAGACGCGAAAGCGTGAGCAATTGACCGATCAGCTCATTCAGCCGCAGCGTCTCCTTTTCGATTCGTTGCAGGGCATCACGGGCGGCGTCGGGCGTGCCTCGCTCGGCGATGCCGAGGGCGACCGTCAGGCGCGCCAGCGGCGAGCGAAGTTCGTGCGAGATGTCGCGAAGGATCTGTCGCTGCCCGGAGACGAGGCGTTCCAGGCGATCGGCCATGTAGTCGAAATCGCGCGAGAGATCGCCGATTTCATCATGTCGGCCGGTTACGCCGAGGCGAACGGAAAGATCGCCGTTGGCAAATCGTCGGGCGGCGGAGCGAAGCTGCCGCACGGGATTTGTGAGGTGGCGGGCTAGGCCGTAACAGACGAGGCCGCCGGTCAGGATGACGGCGCCGAGAATGCTGGCGGCGATCTCGGGTTGGGACATGAGCATGTCCCATGGGAAGCGTGGTCGCGGGGATCGGCCATCCGGTCGGGGTGGCGGGCGCGACTCGGGTTTGGGCGACTGGCTTTGGCGCGGCACTTCGCCCAGCGGCCCGATGGGAGGACTGCTGACCGGCGGGACCTCCCGCGCCGTGGGCGAGCCGGCGACCGGCAACTCGCGAACCATGACATACTGTTTATCGTAGCGGCCGCGTATGGGCACGGCGACGATCGTCAGGTCTTCTTGTTGGATGAGATAGGTGTCTTTGGATTCGAGTACGTGACGCATGGCGTCGACGGCGCCTTTGAATGGCACGCAGCCGAGAAGTTCACGGCCGTCGGCGTCAAAGAGAATCGAGTGCGAATCGGGGAACCGGTCCCAACGTTTGAAAAGGGCGCGTACTTCATCGGGTCCCTCGCGTTCAAGGATTTCGATGAGAGATCGGCCCTGCATGGACGTGAACATTCCGGCCATGGCCCGGAGGCGGGATTGTTCGGACTCCGGGCGCGATTGGAGCCATGTTGCGGAAAGAAATGCAGCGCCGGCGACAAGTACGATTGCTGCCCAGAACCAGGCGAAGATTTTGACGAAGAGGGTTCGCATTCAAATCCTGAATCGTGATTGTGCCTAATTTGCGACGGCGTACACATACCCGAGGCCGCGGACGGTTTTGATGCGTTCGATGTCGCCGACCTTGTGGCCGAGCTTTTTTCGCAGGTTGCTCACGTGCATGTCGAGGCTGCGGTCGTCGGGCATTTCGCGACGGCCGAGCACTTTCATGAAAAGGTCGTCGCGGTGAACAACCTTGCCGGCATCGCGCAGCAGGACTTCGAGGAGACTGAACTCAACACCGGTGAGGACCACTGGTTCGCCGGCGCGTTTGACGACGCGGGCCGCGATGTTCATTTCCACGTCGGCGACCACAAGGCGATCAGGCATGCCCGGTTCGGCTGCGGCGGGACGACTGCGACGCAGGATGGCGTGAATGCGTGCGACGAGTTCGCGCGGGTTGAACGGTTTCGGCAGGTAATCATCAGCGCCCAGTTCGAGGCCGACGATGCGGTCCACGTCTTCGCCACGCGCGGTCAGCATGAGCACGGGGATGGTGGATTCGGCGCGAATGCGACGAAGGACGTCGAAACCGCTTTGACCGGAGAGGCCGACGTCGAGAAGGACGAGGTCGAAACCGCCGGTGAGCGCGGCATTTGCGCCTGCGTCGGCCTGGTGGACGGCCACGGTTTCGAGCCCATCTGCTTTGAGGTAGGTGCGAACGAGTTCGCACAATTCAACGTCGTCATCGACGATGAGGAGGCGGCCTGCTGGGCGTGGGGTGGGTGCGACGGCCATGAAAACCTCAAAATACGTGAGCGTGCGAGTGTCGCTATTATAGATCGGGTTGGATTCAGGGGGATGCGATGGCGGAGTAAAGAAACGTCAACCAAGATTCTCCACTTATTTACGTGTCGACGATGGTGTTTGCCGAGAATTGGTCGTTATCTCTTACATGCAGGGACCATGTTCGCCTGCGAACAGTCCTGCCCGCTCGTACGAAGTCCAGAGAGAAGGAGACTACCTATGAAAGCAAGGCGACGTCGGTATCAGTGTGTCCTGTGTCTTAGCCCTGTGTTGGCAATCGCGGCCTGGGGGTGCGGACCGGGCACGTTCTTTGGCGGCACGGACAGTGCGGCGCGGAATGCATCGGCTGACGCGCTGTCGGGTGGATTTCCTGATCCGCTGGGCCTTACGGTTGAACAGAAGACGCAGGCGCAGGCGATCTTTGAGAGCATGCGCAATGACATTGAGCCGCTTCGCGAGCAGGCGGAGGCGGACATCCGCAATGTGTTGACGGCGGAGCAGCAGGCAACCTGGGACGAAATCAAGGCGAATCATCCGGCACCGTTTGGGGGCGGATTCGGACCGCCGCCGGGACCGTTTGGCGGGCGAATGGGTCGCGGCATGGGCGGACCGTTTGGCGGAGGCTCCGCAAACGCTGAAGTGGATGGTCCACATCCGATGATGGAAGGCGAGTGTGACCCGGCGACGCGGCGACAGGCAATGCTCGACAGGTTGGCCGAGGAACTTGGGTTGACCGATGCTCAGAAGGCGCAGATTGCAACGATTCAGGACAATCTGCACACGGCGATTGAGGCACGTCGGCAACAGGCGCTGGATGAATTGAAGGCGATCCTGACGGCGGATCAGTTGGCGATCCTCGAAGCGATCGAGGCGAATCGGCCGCGATAGTTGTCGCGCTCAAAGAAAAAAGAAAGCCCCGCGGTGTGTTTCGCACTGCGGGGCTTTTTTTCTTTGTTACTTCTTTTCAGGAGCCGCGGGAGGAGCGCCAGACGACGCGGGAGGCGGGCCGGACTTGGCTTCGGCCTTCGTCGTGCGCAGCCAATCCGCGAATTTCTCTGGGGTTGGGACGGGGTTCACATAGAGCGACGTTCCGACTTTTCGACCATCGGGTGTGCACATGACGCAAACCTGTGGTGTCTTCACGCCGTATCGATTGCGATAATCCTGGAAGAAGGCAAACTCCAACTCAACGTTGATGATGTCTTTCATCTCGCTCGCCACGCGCGAGTCAGCGAAGACCTGCAATCGCATGTTACGGTGCTGGGAGGAGTCCCAGGACTTGAAGTACCACATGATGGGCTTGTTTTCCTGCTTGGCTTGCTTCTCGGCAAAGCCGGGATCGACAAGCCAAACGGGGCCGCACCCAACGGACACCATCGCGACAATCGAAGACGCGAGGAGTCCGCCCACGCGGCGGGTGGATGCAACATGAAATTGTGAAGATGTCCGTTTCATTGTGACCTTATATGCGTGAAAATCAGGCTCGTGGAGCGCCTCGACCGCGTCCGCCGCGCCGCCGGCCACCGCGCCGCCTGCGGCCACCGTCGGGCCGTGGTCCACTGGTTTGCGGTTCGCCATCCCCTGAATCTTGCGGGCCGGCGGGACGTCGTTCAGCCGGGACCGGGGTATTGCGATTCGTGTTGTAACCTCTTGGGGGGCGTTGGGATGAGGCCGGAGCCGCGCCACCGGCGATTTCACGTCCGCGCCGGTCGGTTGCGACAAGGGTGATCTGGTCGATCCCGAAATTCGGCTCACCGTGGACGCGGATGGTTTGACCGCCGGCGCGTTCGAGGTCGGTGATTTGGTGTCGCTTTCGATTGAGCAGTTCACTGGCGACTGGGGCGGCGACGCGCACGTCGATGCTGGCGACGCCCTCCTTGTGGCTGGCAATCGAGATCTGGCGCATGGCGTCGAGGGCGACGGATTCCGGGGCCTTGACCCGACCACTGCCGCCGCATCGCGGGCAGTCGGCGAACATGCTCTTGGCGAACGACGGTCGTTGTCGTTGACGGGTCATTTCAAGGATGCCGAAGCGCGAGATGCGCAGCAACTTGGCACGCTCCTTGTGTTTCTTCAGGGCGTCAGCGAGGCGATTCTCAATCGCGCGCCGGTGTTTCTCGGCCATCATGTCGATGAAATCGCAGATGATAAGACCGCCGAGGTCGCGCAGTCGAAGCTGACGGGCGATTTCGTCCGCGGCTTCCTGATTAACGCGAAAGGAAGTCTCTTCGGGGTTATCGGAGACTCGGAATCGGCCGGAGTTCACGTCGATGGCGACAAGGGCCTCGGTCTGTTCGATGACCAGTGATCCGCCACAGGGTAGCGGTACGTTTTTTGAATGGAGCTTGTCGATCTCGTTCTCAATGCCAAAGCGGTGGAAGAGCGGATCGATGCCGTCGTAGCATTCCACGGCATCGAGTGCCTTGGGGCTGGCGATGGCGAGGAACTCTCGTACTCGCGCGGCGACGGCCTCGTTGTCGACGAGGATTCGTCGAATGCTGGAATCGTACACATCGCGGATGGTTCGAATAACGAGGTCGGACTCGCGATAAAGCTCGGCTGGCGCGGGCTCGGACTTGATCCGGGCGGCCACTTTGATCCAGAGACGAGTGAGATAGTTGAGATCACGCTGGAGGTCGCGTACTTGGCGGTCGATGCCTGCGGTCCGGACGATGAAGCCCATGTCGCGGGGCAGCTCAAGTTGATTGAGGAGGTCGCGAAGCTTTCGGCGTTGATCTTCGTCTTCGATCTTCCGGGAGACGCCGAGTTCCTCCATGCCGGGCATCATCACCAGGAATCGGCCTGGGATGGAGATATAGGTGGAGAGGGTCGGGCCTTTTGTCCCGATGCCTTCCTTGATGACTTGCACGATGAGTTCCTGTCCGCGCTTCAGGCAGGTCTGAATCGGGGGGCGCTGTCGGCGCGGCGTCTTGCGGCCCACGAGTTCATTCTCCCCCTTGCTCTCAGGGAAGTATTTCGGGTGAAGGTCGCTGATGTGCAAAAACCCGTGAATGGGCAGGCCGAAGTCGATGAATGCGGCCTGGATCGATGGCTCGACGTTGGTGACGCGACCCTTGTAAATGTTGCCGACATTGGACGCCGACGAGGCGCGTTCGATGTACAGCTCATCGAGGCGGCCTTCGCGAAGCAATGCGATGCGGCATTCATCGGCGTCGGAAACGTTAATGAGCATTTCGCGGTCGTCGGCGACTTCTTCTTCCGGCTCCTGCATTCGCGCCGGCCGACCTCTTCCGGTGCGACGGGTGTCGTCGCGTGGTCCGCGAGGCTGGCCGATGACGCTGGGGGCGGAGCCTTCGTCGCCATAGGTGGCGCCGCGCGGAAGGACCTCTTCTTCTTCGGTCTCCTCAATTTCGCGGGGGGTGCCGGTGCGCGGTGCTTCGGCGACCATTCCATCTTCCCGGCTGCGACCGCGACCACCACGGCCGCGTCGGCCGCGGCGACGGCGGCGACCATCGCCTCGTTCGTCGTCGACCGGTCGCCGGGGTTCGGTCGATTCGACGGCATCTTCGTGCGCTTCCTCGATATCCGCCTCGTCGCTTTCAGCGAGTGGTGATTCGGGTTCGAGATCGGTGTCTTCAATTTCAGCCGGGGCGTCGTCGATGAACGTTCCGTCGTCTTCGCCGGCGCGGGTGGCCGTGGATTTTTCGACGGCCCGTTCTTCCCCGATGGGCTTCTCGAAGCCGCGGGACGGGCGACCGTACGACGCGGCGGAAGACGGCGGAGGTGGTGCGTGCCGCATGGGCGGCATTTCGCCGGGCTCGAGGATCCCGGCGCTGAAGTCGGAATCGTCGAAGTTGGCGGGAGCTGGAATCGACCGTTCAAGGACGGCGGTCTCCTGCATGATTTCACGCTCGGGCGCCGGCGCGGGAGCGTCTTTCGGAGGGGATGGCTTTCGCCGGCCTCGCGGCGATCCGGTGGACGATTTTGTGCGTGCTGCGGCGCCTGCGGATCGAGTCCGGGTTTTCTTTTTGGGTTCTGCCACGGTGGTCCTTTCCGGGAGTCACGGGCGGGATGCGCGATAGGTGATCGGAGGCGTCATGCGGAGCAGGCCACGCGAACACGCACAACATGGTGCATTCGGTCGCGGGAGGCCAGTCCAAGGGCGTCGAGCACTTCGCCGACTTTGGCGGTGCCGTCCTGAGTGACGCTTTGCGTCCAGGTCAGCCGTGAATCGTCGAGGCGTGCGCTCGTGATGAACACACGAATGTCGACGGTCCGGCGGCGCTGGGTTTTCCGATCGATGCGTTCGACGGGGGCTTTGTCCTTGGTGAGGAACTCCGAGACCCGGCGGGCGACTTCGTCGGCCTCGTCGGGGATGATCGGCAACTCATAGGTTGCCTCGCATGGTCGGCGCTGATCGGTGTCCGCAAGTGCTTCGGCGGACAGGAGCGTGATGCCTTCGGGCATCTGGGCCGTGAGCGCGCGGTGCGCGTCGGCTTCGGCCGTTTCATGCGTTAGTTCCACCACGAGCAATTCATCGCGAGAAGCGATGCCGACCGGCCTTGGCAGGGCCAGCCTCATGCGGGGCCTGGGGTTAAACCCCGCGGAAAACCGCACGGGCAGATTCGCGCGGGATAGCGCCCGCTCGAAGAGTCTCAGTGAGTCGTGGTGAGAGATAAATCGGAGATCGCCTTCAATGGCAAAGCGAAACGCCAAACGATTACGCAAACCGGTGGTGATCCCTCTCTACTGTTCATTACTGGGTTCGATCCGAAGCCCGCGGTGCGAACATCGCCCCGGCTCGGAACATGGTTTTTTCACCCGCCTACTTGATTCGGCAAGTGGCGGAAGGGCACGATGAGTGCCGTTCCGCTGGTTGCCGGAGGACGCGGGGTTAGATATCGCCCCAGACCTTACGAGTCTCGTCTCGGAGGAAGTTTAGCACCTCCCGCTCGGTTTCAAAAGACAGGACCCGGCGGGCCACGCGACGGGCATCGGTCATTGTGATGCTGCGGATGATCTTTTTCGCCCGCGGGATGTTGCTTGCCGCCATGGAAAGCGTCTGTAACCCCATTCCTACCAACCAGATAGTGAACATGGGGTCCCCCGCCATTTCGCCGCAGACGCTGACCGGCACCTTTTGCCTTTGGCCGACCCGAACCACCGCTCGGATGAGCCGAAGGACTGATGGGTCGGCGGCGGTGTAGAGCTGGGCGACGCGCTCATTGGCCCGATCCACGGCAAGGGTGTATTGGATGAGATCGTTGGTCCCGATGCTCATGAAATTGCATTCGTGGGCCAGTTCGCGCGCACAAATCGCCGCGGCCGGGGTTTCGATCATGACGCCGACCGGGATGTCGCTCTTGAAGTCGAATCCTTCTTCTTCGAGTTCCTCCTTGACGAGGTTCAGAACGAACTTGGCCTGGCGCAGCTCCATGATGCGCGAGATGAGCGGGAACATGATGCGCACGTCGCCGTGAACACTGGCGCGGACGATGGCGCGAAGTTGCGGTCGGAAAATCGACAGGTGTTGGAGGCTGTAGCGAATCGAGCGCAGTCCGAGGAACGGATTCTTCTCAGGCTCCCACGTTCCTCCGGGCATGAGCTTGTCACCGCCGACGTCCATCGTTCGAATGACGAGCGGACGATCGGCGAGCGCTTCCGCGGCGGTCTTGTATGCTTCGTATTGTTGCTCCTCAGACGGCGGGCCGCTGTCCTGCATGAAGAGAAACTCGGTGCGAAAGAGGCCAATGCCGGTGGCGCCCTGAGCGATGCAGCCGGGGACTTCGTCGGGAAATTCGATGTTGCCGAGAAGCTGGACGATGTAGCCGTCCTTGGTTTCGGCGAACATCTCGCGCAGCTCGGCGAGATTGGCGCGGACTTCCTGCAGATGGACCGCGCGCTCGGCATATTCCTTCTTCTGAGTGGTGTCGGGGTTGATGACGACCACGCCGTGAGTGCCGTCGAGGATCAGGGTATCGCCGGAGGAAGCATTGGCGGTGATGTTTCCCAGACCGACGATGGCGGGAATGCCGAGGCCGGCCGCGATAATCGCGGTGTGAGAGGTCGGACCGCCAACGTCGGTGACGAATCCGAGGAGTCGCTTGGATTTATCGAGGGCGACGATTTGAGAGGGTGTCAGATCGTGTGCCACGATGATGACGGGATCACCCTCTCCCTGTAGCTCATCGCGTGATTCGCCGCTGAGTTCGTGGAGGAGTCGTCGCTCGATGTCGACGACGTCTTTCGCCCGCTCCTGGAGAAACGGGCTGGCCATTTCCTGAAAGCGGCGACGATAACGGCGCATGAAGACACTGACGGCATAGGCGGCGCTGTAGAGTTTCTCGTCGATAAGCTGTTCGATTTCCTTGAGCGGTTTGGGATCGGCCAGCCAGCGCTCGTGGAACCCGAAAATATCCGCTAGTTCGGTGCCGGCGCGGTGCGAGAACTCGACGCGCTCCTGTCCAATGGCGATGCGGGCCGACTCGAAGGCCTTGGCGAGAAGGCCCATTTCGTGAGGGATCTGTGCCCGCTGGATGGTTCGTCGCGGGACGCGCGTTTCCTCGGTCTCCAGCACGATGGCCGGTCCGAGGACGACGCCGGAGGAAACACCGATGCCGCGCATCAGAGGCATGGGGATACTCCGGAGAAAGACGGGAGTGGATTGCTGCTCACGCGAAGAATGGAGTAACCGACGCGGCTTACTCCTCGCCGAATCCGTCGCTGACAAGACGCGATAATTCGGTGACGGCCTTCTCGCAGTCCGCACCCTCGGCAACAATTTTGAGGACGGTTCCCTGAGTGGCTTCGAGGAGCATCATCTCCATGGGGCTTTTGCCATCGACCGCAGTGTCGCGTTTGCAGACTCGGATCGAAGAGTCGAACTTGGACGCGAGGTCGACAAAGCGCAGCACCGGGCGTGCATGGAGCCCCTGCTTGTTGGGGACGGTGACTTCGCGCTCGACTCGTGTACTTGGTGACGACATTCGGTTCGTCCATGTCTGCTCCGGCGGTTGCCGATTTGTGTGTTGGTGTCCGTTTCGTGGGGCGACCGTCCTGATTCATTGCAAGACGGAAGCGAAAAAAGTGTTTTATCACTCCGGGATTCTTCGGTTGGAAGCCCTTGCCACAGGCCCATTCATCAACCGGCCGGCATGGCGTCGGCTTCTTCGATTAACTCCAGAATGGCCTGGGTCGTTTCAGCTTGTTTAAGAAAACGGCGGAAGTTATCCCGCTGAAGGTGTCTGAAGATGCTTTCCATGGCCTGCAAATGTTCGTCCGGCTTCTCCGGCGGGGAAAGAAGCAGCACCACGGTGTAAACGGGGGCCCGATCCAGGGCGGCAAAGTCAATCCCCGCGGCGCTCCGGCCGATCGCAGCCATCATGCGCGGAATCTTGGCGTGCTTGACGTGCGGGACGGCGACGCCTTTTCCGAAACCGGTCGAGCCTTGACGCTCGCGTTCGGCCACAGCGCGAAAGACGGCCTCACTGTCCGCTTCCGTCAGTGCTCCTGCGTTTGCAAGTGCGAAGACCATTTCACGAATGACACCGTTGCGGTCCGTCGCCTGAAGGTCTGCGATGACCGCATTTCGTACGACAAAATCGAGCATCTTCATGGGAGTTCGCCTTTTGGCTTCGACGGGGGATCAGTCTTCGGCTCCGTGGGCCTCCGGACCGGTGAGGTGTTTTCGATTTCGGTGTTTTTCTTTGTGGCGCGTCAGTTGGCGTTCGACGTCCTTGATCGCCGCGTCAAAGGCGGCAAAGGCATCGGCGTGCGTTTCTTTGGCGACAAAGGTGGTGTGGTGGTCGGCCGTTGCGATCATTTCACAGCGGACTTTTCCACCTTCCTGGTCAAAAATAATTTCGACTGACTGAAGCCGGTCGTAAAAGCGATTGAGATGTCCGGCTTTTTCATCGGCATAGGCCTTGAGAGAATCGGCCATCTCCATGTGGCGGCCGCTGATCTTGATTCGCATTATGGGTTCTCCTTCGCCGGAAAGGCGGGGGACCGACGGTGGCCCCTGCCCGTGGGCCGACCTGGAATTGAAAGTCTCGGCAATCATCGTAAGGCGAACATGGTCAAATGGTTACAAATCGCCCCTCACCGGGAGTCTATTGGCCCTGTGCAGAGGGGTCAACTCCGGAGGTAAGTGCAGGAAGTTCGACGACTTTGGCGAGGACGGCGACGCCAACCCAGCGAGCACCGCCCTCGCGAAGGGTTCGGCGCGCTTCACGGAGGGTGACACCGGTGGTGGTGACATCGTCAATGAGCATAATTCGTTTCCCTCGCAGACGGGCACCCCGTGCCAGGCGAAACGCGCCGCGAATCATGGCGGCGCGGTCGGTTGATTTCATGCCGGCATGAAGCGGAGGAAGGTATCTGGCGGATTCGAGCCAGGGTTCGACGCGGCCCGCCAGGTGCTGAAGGGCCGCATTGGCGAGAAGGCGCGTCGGCTGGAATCCGCGTTGGATGCGTCGTCGCCAGTGAGAAGGGATCGGAATCCAAAGGTCGATCTCGCGTGGGTCCAACTTTCCCTGAATCGCATGTGCGAGCAGGCTGCCGAGAAATCGATCGAGCACGAACTCGTGTTTGTATTGGAGGATGAGTCGGCGAAGCGATCCGCTGTAGGGCCCGACGCGAACGAATTTCGAGTAACGGATTTCGGAATCGCCGGTCTGACAGGATGTGCAGATGCCCTCGCGAAGCAGATGCGGCCCGCGTCCTTCGCCGCAATAAGTGCAATAGGGGTGTGCGACCAGCGCGGACAATTCCCATCCGCAGGTGTCGCAAAGTTCGGGTGCCTCGATGCCGACCGATGCATTGCATGACATGCAGACACGGGGGACAAGCAGGTCTGAAAGCCGGCGTACCGCCTGGAAGAAGAATGAATCGGGTCGGGCAGACATTCGAAACGTATTATCAAGCCAGAGACGTCGTCGGCGACAGGATGTCAACGGCGCCGAATGTTCTGAAATCGTCTACGTTAAACGTCAAGATCGCATCGAGTCGATGCCGTATTGCGGCGGCGACAAGTCGTGCATCATGCGTTCGCTTTCCTTCAATGTCATGGTCAAGGATGAGACGCTCCCATTCCGTAAATATTCCTCGTTCGTCGAGCAGTAGTATGAAGAGCCTTCGGATTGCCGCGATCTCCAGGCAGGCCTGCCGTTTGTCAAATCCAAGCCCGTTCTGACTGGTCGGTCGAGTCGCCACGACCCAGAATTCATAAAGATTCTGGGGCACAACATAGAGCGTGTCGCCACGGTGAATATGTTGTTGAACAGATCGTTCAGCGGGCTTGAAGTGTGGGTGCATCGGTTGTGCACACCGCATGAGTATATTGGTGTCGATCAGGACTCTGACTCGCCGCGTCCCGCGTAGATGGACTCGCGATCATCGACGGCCACCGCCGTATTCCATCCATGACTTTGAGTCCACGCGAGCCAGGCAGCGGTATGTTCCTCACGAGTACCCGGCAATGGGGCCGAGGCGATATCAACCTGGCTCTGAATGGTGTTGCGAATGTACGTCTGAACGTCCACGCCTTCTGCATCGGCAAGCGCTTGCAATCGTGCCGCCAGTTCGGGTTCGATGGATACTTCGAACGTCGACATGCCTGTGGCCTCCGGCTTCCGGTTATTGTATCGCGACACTTGCAAGAAATCACCGTTTACAACGCTGGGTGAGTCCAATATCGCGGCGACGTCAGGAGGTTAACCCTCAGAATCAGGCTCCGTAGGACTCGTCGCGCCAGGCTCGGTCGGCGGGGAGCCCGGTTCCGTTGATGCCTGCGACGCTTCTCCGCCAACCTCCTCATCCTTTGCCACGCGGGCGACGGACACGACCTTGTCGCCTTCGTCGAGGCGAATCAGCCGAACGCCCTGCGTCGCACGGCCGATCTCGCGAGTCTCCGAGATGGGCGTGCGAAGCATGATGCCATTCGCGGTGATGAGCATAAGTTCGTCGGAATCGGTGACGGATCGCAGCGCGACGACCTCGCCGTTTCGTTCAGTGGCCTTGATGTTAATGACACCGCTGCCGCCGCGCTTTTGCAGGCGATATTCCTCGATCTCGGTGCGCTTGCCGTAGCCATTTTCGCACACCGTGAGCAGGCTCATTCCGGGCCGAATGACAGCCATGTCGACGACGATGTCATCGCGTTTGAGCGTGATGCCGCGGACGCCGCCGGCGGCGCGGCCCATGGCGCGAACGTCGGTCTGGTTGAAGCGAACCGCCATGCCCTGTCGCGTACCGAGAACCACTTCGTCCTGATCAGAAACCAGGGCGACGTTGATCAGTGAATCATCGGGGTCGAGGCTGATGGCAATGATGCCGCTGGGGCGGGGGCGAGAGTATGCACCGAGTGCGGTTTTTTTCACGGTGCCGTTGGCTGTCGCGAAGAAGACGAACTTCTCCTCGAATTGCGACACGGGCAGTACGGCGGTGTGCCGTTCGTTATCCTGCATCTTCAGCAAATTTGCGATTGATCGGCCGCGGGCCGTGCGGGCCATCTCGGGAATGTCGTATACCTTGATCCAATAGACGCGCCCACGGTTCGTGAAAAACAGCAGGTAATTGTGCGTGCTGGCGACAAACAAGTCTTCGATGAAGTCGCCTTCCTTGGTGTCGCTGCCTCGTATGCCGCGGCCGCCGCGTCCCTGGCTGCGATAGGTCTCGGTCGGCACGCGCTTGATGTAGCCCTCGTGCGAGATCGTGACGATCATCGGCCGGTCTTCGATGAGTTCTTCCATGCGGAACTCGCCGACGGCCGCGATGATCTGAGTACGACGGGCGTCGGCGTACTTGGCCTTCATCTCATGGAGATCCTCCCGAACGATGTCGAGGACCAACGCCGGGTCCTGAAGGATGCGCTGGTAGCCTTCGATCTCATCGACGAGTTCGCCATATTCCTTCGCGAGTTTTTCGATTTCGAGACCGGTGAGGCGCTGCAACTGCATCGAGAGGATCGCCGCCGCCTGTACATGGGTGAGGCGTTGATCGGTCTTTGATACACGGGCAATGAACTGAGCGGGGAGGAGCTTTGCCAGCGAAGCCGATTCGGCGAGGCGAAGGGGGCGGTCCATGAGGGCCGTCTTGGCTTCGTCGGGGCTTTTTGACTTCTTGATCAAATCGATGATGGCGTCGATATCGCCGAGTGCGAGGATCAGGCCCTCGAGGATGTGGGCTTTTTGCCGGGCCTTTCGCAACAGGAACCGAGTGCGCCGGGTGATGACATCCCGGCGGTGCTCGAGGTAATGCTCCATGAGCTGCTTGAGCGAGAGCGTTTGCGGCTGCTTGCCCACCAGTGCGATGTTCATGATGGTGTAGGTCGTCTGCAACGGTGTGTGCTCGTAGAGCTTGTTCAGCACGACTTCTTCGCTGACGCCCGATTTGCATTCGACCACGAGCCGTACCGCATACTTGCGGTCCGACTCATCGCGTACATCGCTGACTTCCGGCAGACGGCCGTCTTTGACGCATTCCGCGATCTTTTCTGTAATCGTGTTTTTCAGGATTCCGTAGGGGATCTCATCCACGACGATTCGTACGCGGTCGCCCTTCATTTCCTCAAAGTGCGACTTGGCGCGAAGCGTGAGCGTGCCTCGGCCGCGCGTGTAGGCGTCGATGATTCCGCTGCGCCCGCAGATGAAGCCGCCGGTCGGAAAATCTGGCGCGGGCACATGCTTCATCAATTCTTCGACGGTGATCGCGGGATTCTCAATTAAAGCGATCAGGCCATTGCATATTTCTCCGATGTTGTGCGGCGGGAGGTTGGTCGCCATGCCGACGGCAATGCCGGTGCTGCCGTTGACCAGCAGATTGGGAAACTTGGCGGGGAGCACCACGGGTTCGGTGGTGGTGTCGTCGTAGTTGGGGATGAAGTCGACGGTCTCCTTGTCGATATCGTCCATCATGTCGACGGTCGGCGCAGCCATGCGTGCTTCGGTGTATCGCATGGCGGCGGGTGGGTCGCCGTCGATGGATCCGAAGTTGCCCTGTCCGTCGATCATCGGGTAGCGCATGTTGAAGGATTGGGCCATACGGACGAGCGTCGGATAGACGACGGCCTCACCGTGCGGGTGATAATTGCCGGAGGTATCGCCGGAGATTTTGGCACACTTTCGGTGCGCACTTCGGGGGCCGAGGTTAAGGTCATTCATGGCGACGAGGATTCGCCGCTGGCTGGGCTTGAGGCCGTCGCGCACGTCGGGCAAGGCCCGGGAGACGATGACGCTCATGGCGTAGCGCAGGTAGGAATCCTGCATCTCATCGACGATGGGGAGGTTGCGAATCTTCTCGGGTTGCGACTCACTCATGGGTGCTTCTCACTCGCTATGTGGGGCCCTACTCTGACCGATTTTGTCTGGTCGGATTGTATGAGGAAGAAGGCGATTCGGCGAGATGGATGGGCGGGCAACCGGACGGGGAAATGGCGGCTGTGCAAATAACCCGGCTATGCGGCACAATACGGGCTTGGCGGTTCGCCACGATGGATTGAGAGGGTGCGAGCATGGTCGCGTTGGATTCTTTTTGGAAGTTCTGCAGCACGATTCCGTGGTTTGCATGGATCGCCATTGCCGGCATCGCCGCTGGCGCCGTTCGGCAGGTCGTTTCCATGTCGCACAAGCACCAGGAGCGAATGGAGATGATCCGCCAGGGTTTGGACCCGCGCAATCCACCACGACAGTTGTAGGGACGGACGCCTGCATTTGGTCTCGGCACTACAATCCCGTCCGTGGCATCATCCATCACGTCGACCTCTAGTCGCCCCGTTCGATTGATGCGCGAGATTCGCTTTGCCATCGACCGCGATTGGGCACGGGCTGCGCACGGGGAGAGCGGGTTTGAGGGTGCATTGCCGGTGACGAATTCGTGGGGAGGGTGGCCGTCGGCGGTGGGAGTGGCGCCGCACCTGGTCCTGCGGATCACTGTTTCAGGTATTCCGAATGCGACGACCGGTTATCTGGTGAACATCCAGGAGTTGGACGCGCTGCTTCGTCGCTTTGCGATTCCGTCCGCAGCGCGAATGCTGCTTGCCAGCGGCGTGGGATTGACGGGTGAGCGACTGGTGCGTGAGGTGTATCGCGAAGTGGCCTCGCAGCTTCGGGCCGGGGTCTCGCCGGGAATCACGCTGGTGTTGCTTCAATTGTGGACGACGCCGTATTTGTCGTACGCCGTCCGTTCAGGAGCGGATGATATGGTCGAGCTAACCCAGTGTTTTGAGTTCTCCGCATCGCACCGACTGCATGTGCCGACGCTGTCGGCCGAGGAGAATCGCCGCGTCTTCGGCAAATGCAATAACCCCAACGGGCACGGCCACAACTATCAAGTGGAGGTGACCGTCGCGGGTGAGGTGTCGCCGGAGAGTGGCGCTGTGCTGCCGTTGCCGCAGTTCGAGTCCATTGTGAAGCACGAGGTCATCGACCGCTTTGATCACAAGCACTTGAACACGGATACGGCGGACTTTGCCGCGCGAAATCCTTCGGTCGAAAACATCGCACACCGAATCTGGGAATTGCTTGAGGCGAAAGTGTCTCCGGCGCGGCTGCGGCGGGTCCGGGTGTGGGAGACGGCAAAAACTTATGCGGAGTATTCGCAGCCTTAAATGGTAACGGGCCTTAGGCGCCGGCCGACGGCGTCTGCGACGTGGAGAATGCCTGAGCTTCAATAGCCTTGATGCGCCCACGGACAAACACTTTCAGTGGCGCAATCGAAAGCGAGTCAATCCACTCTTCCGAGTAACGACGAAGCAATTCCGTGCTAAAGAGTATGACGGTCGGCTGGGCCAATTCGCTGTGGTGGGCGATTCGGCTGAGCAGGAGCCTGTCGAGCGATCCGATTCCGAGTTCAGAGAGAACGCTCGAAAAGAACCTGCCCGGGGCCGGGTGGCGAGTGTCCGTGCGCCCACGCTGGGAGTATCGGGCCACGAGGTAAAAGACCAGCACGACGGCGATCATTCCCGCGACAAAGCGCAGGGCCATTTGAAACGGCGACAGTTCGCCCGCTTCGCGCGGAAGCGCGTTTCGGAATGCCTTCTGCACACCTTCCCACGGGGCCATCGGTTCGGCTTGGCCGGTCGCGGCGATGAGCATGGTCCACACTCGAAGGATTGCCTGATTCATAGCGAAATCCCTCCGTGGAGATTGATGGACTGCGGCGACTGCCCGGCATTTTCATTGATTTTGCCGGCGCGGTCCGACTTTGAGCGTTTGAGCCGCCGTTGCAGGTGCTGGGCGATGCGGGCGACACGCTCGTCGGGATCCGTTGCGGCCATTTCAGCGACGCGCGGTGCGATGGCGTGCAGGTTCAGTTGCTCGACCACGCTAAGTGCGCTGCTGCGATGTTCGCTTCGTTCATCCTTGAGCATGGCGACCAGCGCCATGGCGGCGGCGGGCACATGCATCCGAAGGAGCGCGGCGATCGCGGCGGCGCGGACCTCGGGACTGGCGCTTTGCGTCTTTTGCTGGAAAAGCTCGGCACGCTTGGGCGAGCCGATGTGGTCGAGCGCTTCGATGGTCGCGGCTTGTACCGATGGATCCGGGTCGGACAGGGCGCGTTCCAGGATTCGCCGGCTTGTGCCGTCGCCGAGGCGTCCGAGCGCCCGTATGGCAAGGCCGCGAACCTCGCTGACGGAATCATTGGCAGCGCTGAAGATTTCCTTGCAGTAGCGCTCGGTCAATCCGAGGTCGATAAGCATCTTCAATGCGCGGGCACGATCGGCCGGGTGCTGGGCGATGAGCTTTACCTGGATCTGTGTTTGGAAGCCGTTGATGAACTTCAGCGCGTGCAGCCCGCCCGCCGTGGCGAGGTGTGGGGGAATGCGCTCGAAGCCGACCCAAAAGGATTCGAAATCTTCGTTCAGGCCGCTCTTGTCCAGGAGGCCGCACCATTCATCCGGGCGGTTGCGGCGGACCTGGCGAACTTGTCGTGAATCGACGCGGCGTCGATGACGACACTCAAGATCGGCGAGCCGCCGGATCGCGGGGTCATCATGGTCGGCCGCCCCCTGAAGGGCAAGGCTTCCGGCGGGCGTGTGAATGCGGGTCAATTCCCAGACGGCGGCGCGATTGGCAGCGGGGTTATCAATGAGCAGGAAGTTCTGAAGCAGGCGCACCTTCTGGTCGCTGGCCAGTCCGAGCGAGGCAATCCACTGTGGTGCCATGGCGGCGACACTCGCAGGCAGGGTGAAGGCGGCTTCGAAGCCGTCTGCCAGCCAGACGAGCGAGCGAATGGCGGCGAGATGTTCGCGAATGGACGGGTCGCGGGCGAGCCAGTGGTGACGAATGACCTCCGCGAAAAAGGCGGGGTCGCGGAGGTTGGAGAGTACGGAAACGATGCGTCGTCGAAGTTCGGGATAGCGGAGGGCGATGTAGGTGAAGGACGCGAGGCGCGGCGAGGGCGACGTCGTGAATACCTCAAGCATGGCCTGATTTAGCTTCCCGCGTCGCAGGATACCTTCGGAAAACAGGGCATCTTCCAGTTCGAGCGCCAGGTACATGGCCGCGGCGAGAACTTCAGGGCGATGGTGACTTTCGAAGTGCGACAACGTATCGCGGATGGCCGCGACGAGCTGTTGCCGTTCGTCATGCATCATGCGAAGCGTCTGGATGATTGGCAGCGTAAGGGCCGAGTCGCCGTCGCAGGCGTCGCGAAGCAGATCCGTGGTGTCGGTGTAGTTGCGACAGTGAAGTTCGGTGAGTTCCAGAAGGGTGTGAGCTGCTTCTCCGCGAATGTGATGCGAGCCGTCATGCACGCAGGCCGCGGCGAGGTACGCGAGTCGCGGGTTGCGGCTTCGGCGAATGATGTTCAGGCTGTTGAGGCGCGTCTGAAGATTGGCGCTGCGCACCGTGGAGCGGAGCGCGCCGAACAGATGGCCGGTGTGCTGCACGAGCCGGGCCTGCGCCTCCGGGGTGAGCCGGTCGAACAGCTCGGGAAGGATTTCAAGCGCGCCCTCTCGGCTTCGTGTGACGAGAAGCTCGACGAAGCGGCACTGCTCCTCGGAACCGAGCAAGGGCAGACCCGACGCGATCGCCTGATCGGCGGCGGGATCCTCCGAGCGAATGAGCACTTCCAGGATTTTCGGTCGTTTGATCACGATACAGCGCACCCCATGCCCGTGGTCTGAATCGGTCGGTGGCGGCAAAGGGGTTAGGAACGCCGCAGGCGTGGTATTGTGGTGCAAGTTGCGCGAACGGATTATCGGGAGTCAACGGGCCTTCGGCGGCAAATCGTCCGGCCTGTCGGCATCGATAAGGATGCCGTCGGAGGCGCATGGCACGAGAAGTAAGGTATCGGCGTGAACGAGGCAAATGGCATTGAGACCGAGGTCGCATGTGGGGGAGTGAACGAAGACGGACAGTGACGCAGGAAAGATAAGCGGGTGACCGCGCCGTCCCGAGTGTGACGCGATGATAATTCGGTTGGCGTTCTTCGAGAAAGCGTCAAGGCAAGCGCGCACGTCGTCGGTCGAGAGCCGAGGCAGATCGCCGGGACAGACGAGGTAGCCGGTTGGCTTAACGTCAACGGTGTGAGCGAGTGCATCGAGGCCGATACGTATGGAGTCGATCATCTCGCTCGTTGCGTCCTCGTTATAGGAGATTTGGACATGATCATGATGTGGGAGGCTCAGCGACTCGGCGATGGCGCGGCGCGTTACTACCATGACGCGCGACAGGCCGGCCTCGATCAACGTATTCACTATGCTCAGTAGCATTGGTCGTCCGTCGATCTCGATGAGTTGCTTGTCGCGGCCCATTCGTCGAGAGAAGCCGGCGGCGGGGATGATGGCGTGAACCTCAACCGGTATTTCGCTCACGATCGCGACTCCGCGACATGCGCAGCTGAGTTCACCTGGTTGATTCGCGATGGGTCATGCACGCCATGGTAAAGGTGCCGCAGGGTGTGATACGCCCACATGTTCACATGGTGCTCACCGTTTGCTTTTTTATTCACTTCGTTCGGTGTCATTCTACCTATGGCGAATTCAATCTCGGCGGCGCCATCATCAAATATCGCACAGCCGTCTGCGGCATTTACCGTCAGCTGAAATAGATGCCCTTTGACACGACCGCGAATCCAGCCGCCGTTCTTCGTGCGCTGCGTGACAAAGCCGTCGCGCGGGGCGGCCTTTTCCCATGTCGCCACGCTGCCGAAAAACGTCGGTTTCTTGATGTAGGGGCCGCCGTATTCGGGGCAAAAGGTGTCGCAGTTGCCGCATTCATTGCAGAAGTCGCTGTAGCAGGCAATCTGCATGGTCTCGGTGATTTCGAATCGGTGCGACTCGCCGGGTTTCCACGATCCATCCGTGGCGATGACTAAATCGTGGTAGTCGAACGCGGTGATCGGCGTGGGATAGGTGAAGTTTGCCGCGTTGGGGCAGACCGGCAGGCACTTGTCGCAGGTGAGGCAGTCGAACGTCTCCAGGTGTGAATCAACGCGCGTCGGTATCTTGCGATTTTTGTCGGCGCGGTATCGCGGGTCGTTGCGCACTTCCTCAGCGATAATCGACAGGTTCCTTGCAGCAGCATCTTGATTCGTTCCCGCAGTGCCGTTTTCACGTGCGCGCAGGATGTACTCATCCACATTTCCCGCC
Source organism: Planctomycetota bacterium (assembly GCA_016235815.1). Taxonomy (GTDB): domain Bacteria; phylum Planctomycetota; class Phycisphaerae; order UBA1845; family UTPLA1; genus JACRIM01. The sequence goes on along the minus strand of JACRIM010000031.1, from coordinate 37,832 downwards.
CCGACGCGCCGCATCTCGCTCGCCAGTTTCTCCAGGTATGCTCCCATTCGTCCATACCCGCCGGGTCGAAGCAAATCGCTGCTCACGGTGATCGGGGTGAAGCCACACGCTACGGCAGCGGGGAAGTTCTGCGCGTCGATCCCCGCGCTGAACGAGATTGGAAACTGCGGCCCTATTGCCCGTGCGAATTCATCCGTCAGCGTCATGGTGATGACGTGCAGCGGCTGGCCCGAGAGGTACATCACGTTATTGTCCGGCGTAAAGAAATCGCGGTGGTTCATCACTTCAAGCGTGTTGCTGAACTTCGCCCCGAAGTACCGTCCGCGAGCCGTGGCGTAATCGGTGAGCCGGCGACAGAGCTGAACGCCCTCGTCAAATGCCAGGCCCGACGCGTACGCCGAAGGGTTTACCGCTAGTTCGGTGTAGCCCATCACGTCGTGGAGCAGATGCTCAAGCCGTTCCTTGCCGAGCATGGGCGGGTTCATCTTGACGATGACGCTGAAATCTTCCTCGCCGATCAGGAATTCGCAGATTCGCTCGATCTCGTCGGCAGGGCAACCGTGAAAGGTCGAAAGTGTGATGCTGTTCGAGAGACAGGATGGGTACTCCAAGGCCCGTGCCGCGGCGAATTCCGAAGGTATCTCGTCGCGAAGCCGGTCGACGAGAACGGAGGCGTCGCGCATCGAGTGGAGGAACGCCCGAATCTTGTCGCTTCGAATCCCCGCGAGGTCGTAGCCGACGCTGAGGTCGTAGATCACCTCGCCCGTCGGCCCAGGCAGTTGAGAAAGACCGCTTGCGGGCACGTGCGGTTCGTTGTGCGTTGCTTCGTGCGCGAAGCGAAACATGTGCACGAGCATCGCTCCGGCCACGTACTCGCGGATCGAATCTTCCACGAGCAACTCTTGCGACCATTCAATGTTGTACCCCACGTTCGTCAGATCGATGCATGGTCGGCCGATGGTGAGGCGGTCGTTGATTTGCACGGTCTTGAGTTCGAGGATGCGTCCGCCCGCGACATAGCTGAGCAGAATGTTTTGCGCCATCTGCGTGTGCGGCCCGGCGGCAGGCCCGAGCGGGTTGCCGGCGCGTTGGTCATGGAATTGCACGGAGAGGTCGGGTCCGCCGGTCGGCGGGGCATACCAGCGATTGCGCTTCAGTTCGAAAAGGGCGTCCTGGTTCCGCGGTTCCCGGTACAGGCGGGTAACGAGATCGGGAAAGGGGGCAGGAACCAACTCGGCCATAGCGAGTTATTGTACCATCGATAACTGATTCTTCGCTGATTCGGCGTGCTCAATTCTTTGGTTGCATCCCACAAGCCCGGTATAATGATCAGGCATGTCACAAATCGTGGACATCCCGGTCGCGCGTCCGTTTAAGGAGGAGTCCTTTTCGTTCGTGTTGAATGGTCGCGCCGTGAGCGTGGTCGATCAGGGCAAGAGCCTGCTCGATGTCCTGCGCGAAGACTTACAAATCCTCTCGCCCAAGGATGGCTGCCAGCCAATGGGGCAGTGCGGCTGTTGCACGATCCTCATCGACGGCAAGCCGCGCCTCTCCTGTACGATCAAGGCGTCGACTGTTGCAAATAAGCAGGTGACGACGCTGGAGGGGCTTTCGGGACCGCAGCGTGAGCAAATCTCCGAGTGCTTCGCCCAAAGCGGCGCGGTGCAATGCGGCTTCTGCATCCCCGGCATCGCCATTCGGGCACATGCCTTGTGCGAGAAAAATCCCGCGCCGACGCACGACCAGATTAACACGGAGCTTCGTGCGCATCTCTGCCGTTGCACGGGCTACACCAAGATCGTCGAGGCCATCGACTTGCTGGCGAAGGTTCGCCGGGGTGAGCCGATGCCGGAGAACGGCTGCAAGGGCGGTGTTGGCGATCGCCTGCCGAAGTACGTCGGGCGCGAATCGGCCCTGGGCGACAAGAAGTTTATCGATGACATCAGTGTGCCCGGCATGGTCTTTGCGGCACCACGATTGAGTGACCATCCTCGCGCGCTGGTGAAGCGGATCGACCCGGCTCCCGCGCTTGCACTTCCGGGAGTGATCCGCGTTGTGACCGCAAAGGATGTCCCCGGCGACCGCGTCGTCGGGTTGATCACGCAAGACTGGCCCATCTTTATCGCCGAGGGCGAAGAGACACGTTACGTCGGCGACATGCTGGCGTTTGTCGTCGCCGCGGATGAGCACACGGCCCGTCGCGCTGCGGAATTGATCGCAATCGATTACGAGGTGCGCGAGCCGGTAACCACGCCGGAGGATGCGCTCAAGCCCGATGCGCCAAGGGTCCACGCCAAGGGCAACCTGCTTTCGAAGAGCGCCCTGTCTCGCGGCGACGTGGAAGGCCGACTCGCGGTCTCCGCACACGTTATCGAAAACACATGGCAGACTCAGTGCATCGAACACATGTTTCTCGAACCTGAGGCGTGCATAGCCTCACCGTTGTTTGAGAATGGCGCTGTGTCGGGCAATGGTTCGCCGGTGTCGGCTGTCCGTGTGCTGACGCAGGGGCAGGGCATCTTCGACGATCGTCGGCAGATCGCGAAGATTCTCGGCTGGCCGATTGAGCGTGTGCAGGCCGAGCTGGTCAGCAATGGCGGCGCGTTCGGCGGCAAAGAGGACATGAGCATCCAGGCGCAAACGGCCTTGTGCGCCGTGTTGGTCGGCAAGCCCGTGAAGTGCGTACTGACGCGCGAGCAGAGTCTGCGTGTGCATCCCAAGCGTCACCCCGTTCGAATTCATTTGAAAGTTGGTTGCGACGCCGATGGACGCCTGACAGCCGTTCGGGCGCGCATCCTCGGTGACAAGGGAGCCTATGCTTCAGTCGGCGCAAAAGTGCTGGAGCGCGCCGCGGGCCACGCCATCGGGCCGTACAAGTGCGACACGATCGATATCGAGGCCCTCGCGGTCTACACGAACAACCCGCCGAACGGTGCCATGCGCGGCTTCGGTGCGAATCAGGCGGCCTATGCCATTGAAGGCGCGCTGGACATGCTCGCCGAAAAGATCGGCATCGACGGCTGGGAAATTCGCTGGCGGAATATCCTGCGTCAGGGCGACCGCTTCTGCACCGGCCAACGCCTCACGAAACCATTCGGCCTCGAAGAAACGCTGCTCGCCGTGCGCGATGCCTACCGCGCCGAGAAGTTCGCGGGCATCGCCTGTGGCATCAAGAACGTCGGCATCGGCAATGGTCTGCCCGAGATCGGCCGGGCCAGCTTTACGGTCGAACCGGACGGCCACATTACCCTTCGCACCGGCCACACCGAGATGGGCCAGGGGCTGTTCACCGTCGCGATTCAAACGGCCGTGCAGGAGACAGGGCTGCCGCACGAAGTTTTCCACGCGACCTGCGACACGGATGATCCAAACGACGCAGGCCAGACGACGGGTAGTCGCGGAACGGTGCTCACATGTCACGCCGTCATCGATGCGTGCAAAAAGTTAGCCGCGGATCTCGCGTCGGTCGGCATGAATGGCGAATCGCCGGAATCTGCACGGAAGAAACTGCAATCGCTCGCCGGCCGCAAGTATCTCGGCGGTTGGGAGTGTTACAAGACGGATAAGTTTGGCGCCGATGTCCCTGACCCCAAGACGCACCTGACCTACGGCTTCGCAACGCAGGTGTGCATCCTCGATGACACCGGCCGCATCAAAAAGTTCATCGCCGCCCACGATGTCGGCAAGGCAATGAACCCGACGCTGCTGGAGGGGCAGTTGCAAGGCTCGATCCACATGGGCCTGGGCTACGCGCTCACCGAAGAAATGGTGTACGAGAAGGGTCGCCTCGTGACGGACGACGTTAAATCCTGCGGCGTGTTGCGAGCGCACCAGATGCCGGAGTTGGAACTCATCATCGTGGAGACGCCCGACCCCGAGTGTCCCTACGGCGCTCGCGGTGTTGCCGAGATCGGCCTCGTTCCGACCGCCCCGGCCGTGGCCGGCGCGCTGGCGAAGTTCGAGGGCTTCCACCGCACGACACTGCCGATGAAGGATTCCCCGGCGGCGAAGGCGATGCTGGGGCCGAGGTCAAACTGAACGGGCAAGTACGAAATGGAGCTACACGAATGACCCTCACACTAAGCCGTCGTACTCAGCGACTGATCGAAAAGAAGGTCCGTGACGGGCAGTACGATTGCCCAGAAGACGTTGTATCCGCTGCGATCGGGAGCCTTATCGCCCAGGAAGACTTTGGCGAGTTTCGCCCCGGCGAACTGGATGCGCTTCTGGAAGAAGGCGAACGCAGCATCCGAAAGTCCGGCACGCTTGATGGCGATGCGGCGTTTCGTCATCGCAAGGCTGGCAGATCCAAATAGACGCCACGCTCACCCTATTGTAATCATGAGCGACCTCCTCCCTACTCTTGAATCGCTCATCAACGACACCGACGCCCGTCGGCCTGTCACGCTCTGCACCATCGTAGAAACGCGCGGCAGCACGCCGCAATGCCCCGGCGCGACCATGCTCGTCCGCGCTGACGGCTCCACCACCGGCACGCTCGGCGGCGGATGCGTCGAGGCCGAGGTGCGGCGACGTGCCTTGGAGCTCATGCATCAAGGCAGCAGCGCGTTGCTGGATTACGTCCTCGATCACGACTTCGGCTGGGATGACGGCCTCATCTGCGGTGGGCGTATGAAGGTCGCCGTGATGCCGTTCGTGGGCGACTGCGATCTCGATCCGTGGCGAATCGCCCTTGAGAAAACGCGCCGCCGAGAGCCGGCATCGTTCCCCATCGACATCGATCACGACGGAAAACGCCTGCGCTATCTGGTGAACCTCGAAATCCCGCCCACGTTGCTCATCGCCGGTGCGGGCCACGTCGGGCAGGCCGTCGCGCGGCTGGCCGTTGATCTCGACTTTCACGTCGTCGTCATCGATGACCGCGCCGACTACGCATCCTCGTTGCGGTTCGACCCGCGCGTGAAGCTCGTCATCGGCGACATCCCGCAATCACTTCGCGAGCAGCCACTCGATGCCGGCTCCTATGTCGTCATCGTCACGCGCGGCCACCAGCACGACGAACAGGCCGTCGAAGCCGTCGTCCGCCGCGCTGCCGCATACATTGGCCTCATCGGCAGCCGTCGCAAGAGCCGGCTGATCTTCGACGATCTTCGCGCCCTCGGCGTCACGGACGAGCAGCTCGTCCGCGTCCACACGCCCATCGGCCTCGACATCCGCGCCATCACCGTCCCCGAAATCGCCGTCAGCATCGTGGGGCAGCTCATTGAAATTCGTCGCCGCGCTACACCTCTTTTGGTGGAGGGACCGATCGAATCACATTCAACATCGGATCAGTCCAGATGAATGGTATTACCAAACGCGACCGCCTTCGCCTTGGATATGTACTGCTTTCGACTTCGTTGATTCTCTTTGCGATCAGTCTGCTCTGTGAAATAAACTATTACGGCTGGTCTCTTACTTGGACAATTCAACAAGGATTCATTGGAGTCTATTGGGGAGATGACTCGGGTCTTAGAGCAAGTTGGTTACGCAATGGCTTTCTTCCTCCTATGGAGGCAACCGGCGCAGGTCAGTCAATCGAGGGACGCGGTACATGGGAAGTAAACTGCTATGCGGAATTATGGATTTCTGAGATTTGTGATTTGGTATGGTGGCGCGAACCACTCATGGGTCAACGCCTGTTCGGATTCTGGAAACCAATCTTTCGATTGCACGACCCGGCTCACGGAACTCAGATAAAATCATGCGTGTTGCCGCTGTGGCTGCCGATTCTTGTGAGCCTGTTCATTGTCATCATTCACCGCAAGCGCCGACCTCATGAACCTGAAGCCTGCAATACTTGCGGTTACGATCTGAGAGGAATCAGCAATCGATGTCCTGAGTGCGGGACACTCTTACAAATGCCCCGACATTCGGAAAAACACCAGTCGCGATAGCACTGCGAGCCGATACGCCGCCGTCGAACGCAGGTCGTCAATCGGCGACACGTCGCGCGAGATCACTTGCCGCACATCATCAGGGCCTTGGAACACCTCGCCACGATCAAGCGCCGCCTCCATCGCTCGACATCGACATACGAAAGGGGCCACGCTGTTCGCCGTCACGCGCCACCCGTCCGCCGAATGCACCATCGCAACGCCGACCTTGGTGATGGCCTGCGCTGCCCGCGCCCCGACCTTGTGGAACCATTCGAAATCGCACGCGCGGCGCGGAACACGAATGCCGACGATCAATTCGTCGTCGGCTTTGACCGATTTTTTGTAGCCCGTCCAGTAGTCACACAGCGCCACATCGCGCCGACCGCGCGACGAAGCCAGCGTCACGGTCGCGTCGTACGCCATGAGCACCGGCACGCCGTCGGCCGCGGGCGAGCCGTTACCGATGTTGCCGGCCCATGTCCCGCGCGTTTGGATTTGCATCGCTCCGACCTGCTTGGCTGCCTGCGCAAGTAATGGAAATGTCTCCGAAATCTCCGCCGACGTGATGACGTCCCAGTACGTCGCGAGCGCACCGATCTCCAGCGACTCGTTTGTCAGTCGCAATGTGCGCAGCTCTTCGAGCCGCGACATATCCATCAGTCGCACGCTCTCCTTCGCTCGATGATGCCACGAAACGAGCAGGTCCGTCCCGCCGGCGATTGGCTGAGGTCGCGCGTCGGGCCGCTGCATGAGTTGCAGCGCTTCGTCAAGCGTGGCGGGCCTATGCACCTGCATGGTCGCCTCCGCATTGCTTCAGTGCTTGCACGGCTCCTTCGATGACGCCGTCGTAGCCGGTGCAGCGACAGAGATTGCCGCTCATGATCTCGCGCAGGGTCATCGATTCCATCGCTTCCGGATGTTCGGCGAGCCACCGAATGGACATCACGATGCCCGGTGTACATGCACCGCATTGCGACGTGCCGGTTGCATTGAGCGAAGCGGCGAGTTCCACTGGCGTTGATTCGACCGTCTCTACGCGCCGCCCCTCGACCTGAAACGCCGGTACAAGACACGAATTCACCGGCAACCCATCGAGCAGCACGGTACACGCCCCGCACTCGCCTTCGCCGCAGCCTTCCTTGGTGCCGGTCTGGGCGCAGTCGTAGCGAAGCACATCGAGCAGCCGCGCATCGAGCGCAGTCTCGACCGTTGTCTCACGGCCATTCAGCATGAATCGAAGGGCGAGCCTATCCATGCGCACCATCCAATCGCTCCATCAGCCGTTCGGGTGTCACAGGAATGGCATCAATGGACATGCCCACTGCCGCACTAATCGCATTCACCACAGCCGGCGCAGGGCCGTCGATGGGCATCTCGCCGATTCCCTTCGCACCGCCGGGTCCATAGGGCGATGGCGTCTCTTCAAAAAAGACGCGAATCGGCGGCAGGTCGGCGCTGGCGGGGATGATGTAATTCGTCATCTGGCAGTTTTTCATCGCGCCGTCTTCGAGTACGACGTCTTCGTAGATTGCCCAGCCGATTCCCTGTACGACGCCGCCCTGCACCTGCCCGCGCGCCAGGGTCGGATTCAGCACACGCCCGACTTCCTGCGCCGCGACGAAATCCGTCACACGCGTTGCATACGTCCGCAGATCGACCTCCACCTCGGCCACGTAGGTCGCCCATGAATACGAGGCATAGGCATCGCCCTGATACGTCGCATCGTTCCACACAATCGTCGCGGGCTTTTCATATTTCGCCCGGCCGACGAGGTTCTTGCCCGGGTTCGCCGCGTGCCACGCACGGATCGCCCCCGTGATGCTCGGTCCGCGCACGCCGCCAAGCTGTTTCGACAAATCTTCCGCCGCGCGATGCGTCAGTTTGCCCACGACCATTGCCGTCCGACTCGCCACGGTCGGCCCACTGTTGGGCACGCGCGCTGTATCGGGTGTCGCGACGAGCACGCCGCCCGGGGACATCTCCAGCGCATCCGCCGCGACCTGCGCGAGAATCGTCGATGTGCCCTGGCCCATGTCGGTCTGCGCCGTTTGCACTTCCACGCTGCCGTCGGGCATCCCTTCGACCCAAACCTCCGACGCAAGTTTCGTCTCGCCTCCGCCGGTAAAGCCCGAGCCGTGGTGAAACGACGCGATGCCGATTCCCCTTCGCAGATAGGGATGCGTCGCGTTGAACGATGCGTGCGATTTTCGCTTCGCGTGATAGTCGGCCTCGCGCAGTGTGCGATCCATCAATGCAACGAGATCCGTCCCATCGCGATAAATCTGACCCGTCGCCATCGTTTGTCCATCGCGAAGGAAGTTTCGTCGGCGCAGTTCGACGGGGTCCACGCCGATGCGCGATCCGATCACATCCATGTGCCGCTCCATCGCGAAGATGGTCTGCGGCGCGCCGAATCCGCGAAACGCTCCGTAGGGCATCGAGTTCGTCAGCCGAGCCTCGCCGTGAATGTGAATATGCTCGCAGAAATACGGCCCCGACGAGTGAATGCACCCACGACTGAGCACGACCGGTGACAGCGTGACATACGCGCCGCCATCGAGCATCACCTCGATCTCCATCGCCAGCAATCGCCCATCTTTGTCCACCGCAGTGCGATGGCGCACCCAACTTGGATGCCGCTTGGTCGTCGCGGCCATGTCCTCCTGCCGGTCATAGACCAGCTTCACCGGCGCGCCGGCCTTCTCTGCAAGCAGTGCTGCGTGAATGGCAATGTTCGATGGGTAATCCTCCTTGCCGCCGAAGCCTCCGCCGACCGCCGCCTGCACGACGCTGAATGCCTCGCGCGGCCAGCCAAATGCATGGGTCAGCGAATCGAGCACGTAGTACGGACACTGCATCGACCCGCGCACGACCATCCGGCCGTTCTCACGATGGGCGAGCATGCCCTGGGTTTCAAGATACACATGCTCCTGCGCCCCGGTGTGATACGTCCCCTCGATGACATGCGGCGCTGAGGCGAAGACCGCCCCGGGATCGCCTTTGTGGATCGTGAGGCGTTTCAGCACATTGTCCGCGCCGTGTTGAATCTGCTCGGGTCGCGCGGTCGCGCGCGCATCCAGAATGGCCGGCAGCGGCTCGACCTCCAGGCGAATCGCCCGCACGGCATCGCGCAATTTGTGAACCGACGCATTGGCAATCAGCAACACCGCCTCGTGCTTATGACGAAACTCGCTCGCTACCAGTGCCGGTTGATCTCTCTCGATGAGGGCGACCGCATTGCCCCCGGGGATGTCCCGATGGTCGACGACGACGAACTCCGACCAGTTGATGGCCGGGTCGAAATGGATCTTTTTAATACGGCCGCGCGCGATCGGCGTGCGAATCGTCGCCCCATGGAGCATCCCGGGCAGCGTCAGGTCGTCGACGTACATCGCCGCGCCGGTCAATTTGGCGCAGCCGTCCACGCGAATTGTGTTCGTGCCGATGCTCATTCCGGTTCCATTCAGGGCACCCGTCGTGGGCGGCCAATGACGTCAGACCGACAATTCTAACCTCTTTTCCGGGGCGATTTTAGGACCGGGCGGGATTTTCTGGCTACGGCGGGAATGCCCGTCTACCATACCGCGGTTAATAGCTGGTCGCTCCGGGGCAATACAAGCCGGAGCGATCATTCGCCGGAGCAAATCGTGATTGCAGATTCAGGCCTCCTCGCACCCCTGATCCTCGCCAGCGTCTGGGACGCCCTCGCCCACAACTGGGCGCTCACGTCCATTCTGCTCACGCTCTTTCTGCTCCTCGTTGTCCCGATTCTGGTCATCGGCAAGTACGTTCGCATCTGCCTGAACATCATCAGCGATACCGAACCGCCGCTCTCCATGACGCAGCTCGGCTTCGACCGTATGCACGGCGATGAGAAAGACTTCTACGCCACCGACGGTGTTCGACTGCGCGGCATCTTCATGCATCCGCCGCCGGGCGTGGAACGACGCGGCCTCATCATCTTCGCCCCCGAATTCAAAAGCGATCGCCACAGCTGCGCCCGATACTGCCGCCACTTGATCGCCGAAGGCTACGACGTCTTCTCGTTCGACTTCCGCGGCCACGGCAAATCCGCCGGCCAGGAGGGCTACACCCCGCGCCAATGGGCCAGCGAGCGCGAGATGGCCGACATGGTGGGCGCGATTCGCTATGTTGAGCAGTGGCTGGAGGAGATGGGCCGGCCGGTGGAGATTGGTTTGTTTGGTATCTCGCGCGGCGCTGGTACGTCGATCCTCTGCAGTGCGACGTGCCCGTCGGTGAAAGCGATCGTCGTCGATGGGGCGTTCTCATCGGATGCAACGCTGGAACATTTGATGAAGCGCTGGGCGAAAATCTTCGCCAAGGTGCGCATCGTCTATGAGAACCACCCGCCCGAGTTCTGGCAGTTCCTCCGCTGGTGCCTGTTTCTGACGTGCCGGTTCAAGTTTAAGTGCACGTTTCCCAGCGTGAAAAAAGCCCTGCTGCGGATGAGCCCGCGCCCGATGTTCTTCATCCACGGCGAGCGCGACAGCTACATCCCCGAGGAATTGTCGCGCATGTTGTATGCCCTTGCCTCGCAGCCCAAGTATCTCTGGGTCGTGCCCGGCGCGAAGCACAATCAATCGGTCGATGTCGTTCCCCGGGAATATGCCCGCCGCACGCTGGAATTCTTCGACCGCTTCCTCGCCGGCCGCGCCGACGCCGCGAACATGTTCAACGACGATCACTTCACGCAAATGGCGAAGACCGACATGGCCCCGCGGCGGCTGCCGGTGGATGTCGTGTCGCTTCCGGATCGCGCCATCGCGCGCGACCTCGCATCCGCCGACATCCAAGTGAAACACGCCTCGTCGAATTAAGCTTCATTGTCTTTGGTTTTGAATCGGCGCGGTGCATCGCGAAAAAAAACTACCCCCACAAAAAGCCGCAAAAACCTGGTTGGCGGCCACAAGAACGCACAAAGAGTTTGCGCGGAGGCACAAAGGCACGGCGGGATTGAGGGAACGGGGAACGGGGAACAGGACAGACAAGGCACAGAGGCACGAAGGCACTGAGGCACAGAGGCACAGAGGGGAGAAAGGGTCGCTGCGCGACGCGCGGGATGGGGTTGTAATTGCGGCAATTTGACGCGGGAAATGAAAAACAGCTGGCATCTGCTGGCGTTTCCCGGCGTGCGTGTGAGGGGATCGGGGATTGGGGGGCCAAGGGTTTGAGGGTTCAAGGGGCCAAGTGCAGGTAGCAGTTGCTGCGCAACAGTGTCTTCTTGAAAGGGCGCGGATCATGCGGGGCCTCCTTTCAGTCGGCCGAGCGGATACTAACAAATACCTAACTAATATAGTTGGCGGGTTGTCGGAGGCAAGGGGATTTTCGGATTATTTTTCCGGAGGTGGTAAGTCGTGGGCCGGGCGAGGGTTGGGCCGGGGGGAGGATTTCGATTTGCGAATTTCCAATTACAAAAAACGCGGCGGCGGCGGGCGGTCCCGCCGGGGACATCCATCATTTGCGCGACTTCACGCGTGTTGGGCGTGCCGCATTTTCTACAGTCGAACTCCTGACTGGCAGCAAAGCAAGAGGACTCGTTCATAAAGTTGAATGACCCCTATTTTCCCCCGTTCCTAAAGTTGAATGACCCCTATTTTCCTAAAGTTGAATGACCCCTATTTTCCTGATGATCGTCAGGCGAGTCGTGGTTTTCTACAGAGCATGAATGACCCCTATTTTGACCCGACAATTCCCAGCGATCCAATATGCGATGCAAACAAAACGCTGAAGATGCCAATAATCATCGTTCTTTTCATTGCAGTTTCTCCTGTCTTGGGGAAGTCGTCGGTTGTCCAGACTGTGATGTCGGTGTACAATTACCTAGGATGGCCTTGGTGTTACTCATATGAGAATCGCATCTACTTTCAGCATTGTTCTAGCGATTTTCCTCACTTGCATATCTCCCGCTCCCGCATCCGTTTTCACGGTCGATCAGTGGTCGGTTGGCGCAGGAGTTCAAGGCGTTTTTCCTTACGGAAGCGGTTGGTCGTTTCAAACCGTAACCAACCCATTTGTTGATTCCGTACAAGTTTATGACCGCGAATCTAGTTCCGCCGCAGGCTTCAACTTCTCCTGGGATGAAGAATACGGCAATTTTCTGTCCCTCGGATCGCAGCATTGCGAAGCCCAAAATCTACCACCCTTTCCCGGAGGCGCGGCCACTGAGCACTGCAGCTCGGGAGGTAGCATCTACTTCACCGCCACCGCCGATCTGCTGGTGACCGTGGACGCCTCGTACAACTACAACCTCACCGGGCCGAATCTGTACACCGATCTTGTCGTCGGTGCGTCCATCGTAGAAGGCGAGCTTTGGCCGGAAGTTTTCAGCATCAATCGTGTTGCCGACACTTTCGTTTCCTATCCCGCAGCGGGCACATTTTCGATTTCTCATCAAGCCACACTCTTGGCTGGGCACCAATATCTGATTGGCTACAGCATGCGCATACTCGCGCTCGGCAACACGGGGGCAGTCGGAACCGGCGATGGTTACGTTCATTTCACGCTCACGCCCGTCCCCGAGCCATCCGCGATTCTCCCGCTGGCCTTGGCCACGATGCTCCTTCGGCGAAGGCGCAGTTAGATAACTCACTGATCCAAGCGCTTGTTCGCCGTGAAAATCCGCACTCGAGTGTGGGTTTTTCCACAATCCCACGACACGCATCATCGAACAACTTGGCGATTCTGACATCGATCAAACCCTTTTGCCTGCATCCCGGCGCGCACCGCCCACCAGACGCATCGGCGCGGTGCGCGCACCGATCACGCATGCGATCTCGCCCCTTCCTTCTCATTCACCCGAACATGAATGCCCAATCGTGAGACGCAGCAGGGCGCGGGGCCCGATTCGACGCTCAGGAATAACATCGAACTGAGTAGGAAGAAGTGTGTTGCGCCGATATGTCGAAAAAATCAGCAGAGTGAGCCGGTAAGCCGAATTCTGTCCCGCGTATCGTTTCCGATGCGCGGTGGCGATCATTTCTCTGGGCCGACGATTGCTCGTCGGCTCAAGCACCCTACCCGCGGCTCGAACGAGACGAGCCGTCTCGCGGAGCGTCGCATTTGGGATCCCAAGATCGCGGATGCGACGGTTCACTTGCCGCCTACGTGGGCTTGCTGGCGGTGGGGTTTACCCTGCCACGATCGTTGCCGATCGCGCGGTGCGCTCTTACCGCACCTTTTCACCCTTGCCGGCTCGTCCGAAGACGAGCTTAGGCGGTGTAGTTTCTGTGGCACTTTCCCTGGCGTCGCCGCCGGCGGCCGTTAGCCGTCACCGTGCCCTGTCCAGTTCGGACTTTCCTCCCGGAATGCAAGCACTCCGAGCGACCGCCTGGCCCACTCTGCTGACCCGCTATTGTAGTTCGGAATTCGCCGGTGGTGTAACACTCGGTAAAGCCTCGGGTTATCGCGCTTCGGCCGCGAATCGTCTCGGCTATTATGTAGCGCGTGGAGTAAGAATTCGTTGTCACCAGGAATCTTCGAATGACCGACCGACCCATCGAATCGTCCGCGATCAAATCAGGGCCGCACGCCATTGGAATCATCGCCTTGCTGGCGGCCGTCGTCGGCTCCGGCATGTTGGTGGTGCAGCACATCGCCGGAATCGCCCTGCCCGGTTGCGGCGCGGGAAGCCCGTGTGCGCAGCTTTCCGCCAGTGCATGGGGCAAGGTGCCCGGCATCGGCTGGCCGGTGTCGCACGTTGGTCTGGCGTACTTCATCGGCGCACTAATCGCGTGGAGCCGTGCACGAAGCAGCGGTGTCAGCGCATCGTTCCTGTTGCTGGCGCGCGTGGGAGTGCTGGCATCGGTCGTGTTCCTGATCGTGATGGGTACGATGAAGCACTTTTGTGCGTATTGCGCCATCGCCCACGTTGGGAATTTCGTTTTCTGGCTCGTGCTGGAATCTTCCGCGAAGTCCAAGTCCGCCACGCATACACAATTGATCACGGCCGCTGTTACGTTTCTTGTTGCAACGCTGGCACTGGCCATCGCAGAGACGCAACAAAAACAGGAGAAGGCGAAGGAAGGGGAGAAGCAACTCGCCGACTCCACGCAGAAAATCGCCGACGCGACGACGCAGAAGCCCGCGAATCAATCGACGGTCGACGTCACACCGCCGAAGCAGTCCGGCGCTACCCCAGCGCAGCCGAAGCGCTGGCCCAATGGCTTCACCGGGCGTCATCGCCGAGGCCCGGAAAGCGCGCCGATACGCATCGTCGTGCTCTCCGACTTCCAATGCCCCGACTGCCTTCGCACCGAACAGGATATCGCCCAACTCGTTGAACGGCGCAATGACATTTCGGTTGCCTATCGCCACTTCCCGATGAGCACGATGTGCAATCCTTATGTCAGCATGGACCTGCATGGCAACGCCTGCTGGGCCGCTCGTGCTGCTGAGGCCGCCGCAATCCTCTACGGCGAAGAGGGCTTCTGGAAGATGCACAAGTGGCTCTTCGACAATAAGGGAATGTTTTCGGATACCAACGTGTTGAACGCCGGCGTGGCCAGCCTCGGATTCGACACCACGCGCTTCGTTGAAACGATGACCAGCGAGGAGACGCTGGCCCGCGTGCGAGAGGACATTGAGGACGGCAACTACCTCGGCCTTCATTACACCCCGATGGTCTTCATCAACGGCGTCGAACTGAAGGGCGTCTTCGCGCCACAGGCCGTGTCGCGCGCTGTTGCAGCGGTATTGGAAAAGAACCCGCCGTCCGCCACCTGCATCAACGATCAGCCGCCGCCTGCGATTGAAAAGTATTTCACCGACTGGCGCGAGCGGCCGGAGATGACGCTTCCGCGTGCGTCATTCAGCCACTCATTCGGCGCGGCCGATGGGCGTGTCAAGGTTGCCGTGTGGGCCGATTTGCAGGAGCCGAACTCTGCAAAGGTCGACGAAATGATCCGCGCCTTCGCCGCCGGGCGCAACGACGTGACCTATGACTTTCACCATTACCCGGTGAACATGGAATGTAATCCATCGTGCGGCGTCACCAAGCACGAAAAGGCCTGCATGGCCCACAAGGCCGCCATCGCCGCGGGCATGGTCGGAGGCGGCGATGCCTATTGGAAACTTCACATTTGGCTGATGTCGAATCAGGGCACCATGAATGAGGCGTCGCTCGATTCATTTGTCGCGAACCTGGGCATCGACGCGGCCAAATGGAAGCAGGTGGCTGCCTCAAACGAGGTCTCGCAGAACCTCGCCGAGGACGCCGCCTTCGGCAAACGCCTCGGCTTCAGTGGTATTCCCGCGATCTTTATCAATGGCAAGTTTGTCCCGCGCTGGATTCGCGGTACGGACGTGGTGCTCAATCAAATGCTCGCCGAAGCGGCGAAGTAGTACGTCACGATTCCATGGTACAAATAAAAGGGCGGCACCCCGGTGCACCGCCCTTTTCCTTGCCATGTTTTTCTGTTTGCCAGGCTTACTTCAGCGCGCCGGCCAGCGCCGCCTGGAAATCCTTCTTCGGAGTAAGGCCGACGAACTTCTGCACGACCTCCCCGCCCTTGAAGATCAGTATCGTCGGGATCGCCTGAACGTTGTACTTGACCGGCGTGTCCCGGCTGTCCTCGGTGCTCATCTTGCCGACCTTGACCTTGCCGGCGAATTCGGTCGCAAGCTCATCGATCGTCGGGCCAAGGGCCTTGCAGGGCATGCACCAGTCGGCCCAGAAATCGACAAGAACCGGAACATTGGCTTTGAGAACTTCGGCTTCGAAGTTGTCGTCGGTGAACTCCAGTGTATTTGCACCCGCCATCGCGTGTCTCCTTGGTGAAATTGGTTTGCTGTTGCGTCGGCATTCTAGGAATGCGGCGCGGGCGAGTCAAAAGCACGGTCGGCCGCGGACCGTCGCGCTGGTGACAGCCTGTTAAACCGCCGGGCCGCGCCGATTATTCCCCTGCGATATCGGCCCTCCATGCAGCCCAGATGCTCGCCGCCGCGACCGCCGCTGTCTCAATTCGGAGGATGGACTCCGCCAATCGCACGGGATTCGCTCCGGCGTCGCAGAGCGTTTTCAATTCGTCGTCGGAAAAACCACCCTCGGGTCCGATGAAGATCATCGAGCGCGCATCATGCGATGCCGATCGCAGCGCGGCTCCGATCGTCGATTCGGCGCATGGATCAGCGACAAACAGGAGTGCGCCCTGCTCTTTGTTCTGTAGCATGGCCGACAAGGTCGCCGGTTCGCCCACACTCATCGTCACGGACTGCTCCGACTGCTTGGCGGCCTCGTCCGCCTTGCGCCGCCAGCGTCTGATCTTTCCGTCGCCCGGTGTTACGTGCCCGCGCTCGCACAGCAGCGGCACGATCGCCCGCACACCAAGCTCGGCGCATTTCTCCACCATCCAGTCGGCCCGCTCGCCCTTCGGCGTGGCGACGACCAGGGTCAGCCCGCCTGAGGTTGGCTTCGCAATCCGGCGCGAAACGATTCGAACGGTCATGCCGTCGCCGCGCGCATCAACGATTTCGCCGACCGCCTCCTGTCCTGCGCCGTCGAACAATGTGACCGTTTCCCCCGGGTTTAATCGCAGCACCGTCACGGCATGGCGCGACTGTGCTTCGTCGAGTGTGACGATTGCATCATCCAGCGTCTCCGCCTTGAACCTTCTTGGCCGCATGGCCCCATGTTCGACCGCCGCCGCCACGCCGACAAGCAAGCCGCTCACCTCCGTCGCTCGCTCGGGCCGATAACAAGGGTGCGAACCACGGAGAATCCGCGCGCATGCCCGAATCGCCGAACAACCCCAACCCCGATCAGCCGCCACTTACCGTCGGCGATCAGGAGATCGAGCGCCTGCTCCAACAGGCCGAGTCGCTAACCCATGAGATCGTGGAAGGCGTCGGGGCCAAAGCCTCGCCCGATGCAGCGACCGGCAATCCCGCCGGGCAACTGGGCGATGCCGAGCCGGACGCCGAGGCAGCGGTCGAATTGGTCACGCAGGACGTCGCGCAACTTGTCGCCGAAGTGAACGAATCGGCAGACGCCGCGCCGGGCGCGGAATCCGTCGAAGACGCATCAGAAAACGCCGAGGATGTTGGTTCGTTAACGGCAAACGAACCAGAGACCGCCGATTCAGTTGCTGCGGTCGATCAGGATGTGGAGGCAACGGACGACGACGCGGCCATCGAATCCTCCGAGGCGAACAGCGCCGATGCGTTGTCGCAAATCGAATCAGGCGAATCCGAAGAGGCGCCCCCCGCGGTTTCAGCGATTGAATTGGTTGCCACCGAGGCGGTTGCAGCGCCGCCTGAGGCGCAAGCGGATTCGGCGTCCACCAATCTGGTTCCTCCGCGCCGCACCCTCGGCGGTCTCATCAAACATGGTGCGATTTACATGGCTCGGACGGTCGTATTCGCGGTTCCGAATATCTGCATTCGACTGCTCATGTTGTTGGATTGGCCGTTCCGCGGGATCAGCCCCGGCGTCAAGAACGCGCTGGGAGCCATCGGGTTGATCAGCATGATGATGGGCGGCGTCGCGATGTTCGCACCGTCCATGATGAAACACAACCCATATGCCGCGATGCCGCCGTTCCCGCAGAAAGCCGAACCGAAGGAAGCCGCCAAGCCAAGTGAGCCCGCGGCAAAACACGGCAGCGCTCCATCATCAGGTCACGGCGGGCACTGATTATTAATGAATGAACTCTCGGGCGGTCGGCGTTTCGTCCGCCGTGCGCACCTTGGGCTGACCCTTGAGCCACCCCTCATGCTCCGCGGCGGCGGTGTTGACGGGTTCGATGTGAATGGTGATGCGGGTCGTTGGCCACTTCGCCATGACGGCGTCTTCAATCCGATGACTCAGGGCATGGGCCGTCGCGACGGAGGTTTCAGGCAGCATCACGAGGTGCATTTCGATGTGCCGCTCAGCACCGCTGCGTCGCGTGCGCAGACCGTGCACTTCGATAAATTGATTTTCGAATCCTCCGACCAATTCGGCCAGTTCGGCGATCTCATCCGCGGGGAGCGAGGCATCCGTGAACTGGCTGAACACCTCCTTGAACACGTGCCATGCGATCACAATCAGGCAGACTGCGATCGCCATCGCCAGCAGTGTGTCGACGATCGGATAATGGCCAAGGCTGCCGACGAGCAATCCGCCCGCGACGCCGCCGGTGATGTAGATATGGGTGCGAAGGTGTAACGCCTCGGCAAGCACGGCGGGTGATTTTGTCTCGCGAGCCAGCTTCATCAAGTACGCCGAGACCATCAAATAGAACACCGCCGCGCCGCCCATGACCGCCACGGTGTATAGCGGAATCCGCTCCGGCATCTGTCCGTGAATGAAGCGCAGGACCGCTTCATAGGCAATGCCTATGGCGGCTGCAACGATGAACGAGCCTTCGACCGCCGCACCGAGCGTTTCGAACTTGCCATGTCCAAAGGGATGTGACCGATCCGCGGGGCGCGCGGCGAGATAGACCGCGATCAACACGATGACCGAGTCAACGCCGTCGAGAATCGTGTGGACGCCCTCGGCGCCAAGGCTGGCCATCCCGAGAAAATAGCCCATCACCAACTCAACGAATCCGACGGAGAAGCTCGCAGCCATGGCGACCTTGCACGCGCGGGCGCGCTTGGCGGCTTCGAGCTGATCGGGTGTAAGGAGAGCGGGTGCCATGGCGGTCGATAACATGGATTAGAGCGGAGCGCGGGTTGAAAGTCGAAGCGCGTTCGCAAGGTCGCGAAGGCGCGTCAACCAGGTGTGCTGAGCGATGACGTGTGCCCTGGCACGGTTCGCGCGCTCTAGCGCCGCGGATGGATTCTTTACGAAGTCAGTCGCGACCGGAGCCAGTTCGTCCGGCGTCGCGAACGTGAACACCAGACTTGTATCGAAATCCGGCGGCCAGGGCATCTCGGCTGCTGCGGCAACCGGAATTCCCATCGCGAGCAGATCCAGGGCGCGGCAAACGGCGTCGCGGTCAGGCCAGGTGATGATCGCCAACCCGATGTCATCAGGAGTACACATTGGAATTGCGTTCCAGCCCGTGCCGCACGCGGCGACTTCGATTCCTTCGCCGGCAAGTGCCGCCACGGCTGCGTCGTGCGCGGCATTGGGAAGCAGGTGCATCTCGATGCGTTGAATGAGTCCGGCGCGAACGTGTTCGCTTTCGAGTCGAACGCCGAGCTTCTTTTCAGTGCGTGCGAGCAGATCGGCGGCGTTTGGCAATCCATCGGCGCGCAGCAGCTCGCCGACCACCCGCCAGATATGTTGATGCGATTGGAGATTCAGTCCCGCGGCTTCGGGCGATGGATCTGGACGATTGCCAATCAGCGCGATCCTGTGACCGCGCCGCGCCGCGTGCGTTGTCGCGTGGAGCGATGCGGCAGGCGGCACGACAAAGACGTGGTCGGCAGCCCAACCGGCGCGCAGCAGTGCGTCCCGCCGATTATTCGAATCCACGCATGCAAACA
Source organism: Planctomycetota bacterium (assembly GCA_016235815.1). GTDB lineage: Bacteria > Planctomycetota > Phycisphaerae > UBA1845 > UTPLA1 > JACRIM01. The sequence continues at coordinate 18,519 of JACRIM010000031.1, read as the reverse complement.
AATCGGCCGCCTGCTGTGTTTCGATGTCGACGTCGGTGGTCAGAAACATGACACGCGGACCAGGCGGCAAACGATAATTCATTCGATCGGGGGCGGTGTCGATGATCATCGTGGTGCCCGGATTTGCAGCGTCGATGCAGCGTTGGACGTAATTCGACTCCATGCGCGCCGGCGAATCGGGCACGAGCGCGTCGCAGGCCCAGCCGAGCGCCGCCGCGGCGGTTCGAATGTTCGCTGCCGCATCAAGCGTGCGCGGCGATGCGACATTCGAGAGGATGAGCAAATCGAGGGTGTTGGGCGTCGGCGCGGACTGCGCAGCGCGAGCATTACTCACACGCATGGCAATCGCCGAAAGTCGATTCGTCAGTTCATGCACGTCCGTCCGGCCAAACCACGGCCGCGCCAGCACGCGGTCCGGCGAAAGGTAACCGGGGTTCTCAATCAAAAATGCCTCAAACTCCTCCCACGCCCGCTCGCCGGTAAAGACGTGCAGCCGGCCGGTGTCGAATCCGTCGTGCAGGTCGGTCAACGAAAGCGTGACACGAACAGCGGCGGCATCAGCGTCGACGATGAAGATGGCCTGGTGGCGGAGCGTCCGGTCCAGCAGCAATCGCGCTTCAAGACCGTGGCCAAATGGATGAAGCAGGACGTTACCAAGTCCCGGTTGAAATGTCTCGAGCAGTGCCGGAATGCTGATCGTCGGCATCGATGTACGGCCAAGCCATTGCGTGACACCGGCATCGTCCGTCCAGGTGAAGGTGGTCGCGCCGTCGCGGCCGGATGCGACAAGCATTGTGTCGGAAACACGGGCGTCACGAATGTGCTGAGCAGTTTGCGGATGGTGAACGTCAAGGGAGCGTAGATTGTTGGTGAGCGTCGCGTCGTTTTCGGCCAATACTGGATCGTGAGCGACGGCGGTCATGAGTCATCCCTGACGCGAACGCGATGCGGTGTCGGCGACTATTGCAGCGAGCCGAACCAGCGATTGACGGCGATGGCGATCATGCCGGTGATCCAAAGTGTATAGAGGACGGCGACGAATGCGACGTAGCCGCCCGAGATCTTGGGGGCCAGTTCTTTCTCCCATGCGTAATCCGGTTCCGGCGTGCTTGGCATCGGCATCAGGCTCCTTTGGCGACCTTTTTGCCGTTCTGGGCGAGGTCGATTCGGAAGTTGGTTTCAAAGGCCGACTTGAAATCGAAGACATTCTCGAAATCGCTAAGGCTGTCGTCGGGTTGCTTCTGCAACAAGTCGCTGTCGACAAGGGCGAAGACCATGCGACCGAAGTCCAGCGTGTTGCGTATGCCCCACGACGCAAGAACGGCCGGCGCCATGAGTCCCCATCGCTCGCAGGCCAGATCGCGCAGCCCGTGGCACAGGTCTTTGCCATCGACGTGCAGATTCAGACACGAAAGAACCGTATCCGGCCCGCCTTGCTCGGCGATGAACGATTCGATGTCATCCGGCAACGCGCCTTGTTCGTAAAGCTCCGACAGGTCGTCTTCATCGAACTGGTTTTCCTCGAGCCAAACCACGATCTTGCGAATCTCGGGCACGTTTTCGCCGTGCCGGTGCTGAACGGTGTAGTCCAGCCCCTCGCGGAGGAACTCAAACGCGTCGACGGAATACCGCCCCAATTCGCGAGCGACATCGGCAACAGTCTTTTGCGGCGGCGTGCGCATGGCTTCCAGTTAATTAACAAAACCGTGGTTCGATTGCTTACGATCCGGCCGGACCGCCGGTCGGAGGAGGTCCACCATCACCCTGCGGGCCTGGTCCACCGCGGCGTCCACGACGTCGCCCCCGGCGACGGTGCCTGTGCTGATTGTCAGATTGACTATTGGTCTGATTGTCCTGCTCCGAATCCGGAGGCATTGGACGATCGTCGTTTGACGGTTGCGTGTCCGGCGGAGGAGATTGCATCGGGCGCGGCATCGGCGGCGGCCGATCCTGTGGAGCGCGATCTTGTTGAGGACGGTCTTGCGGGGGCCGGTTGTCGCGGCGGTCGTGATTGCGATCGCGTCGACGGTCGTTGGATGACCCGCCCCGTGCCCGTTCTTCCATTTCCTCCGGCGTAGGCGCGGGCGGTGCGTTGCGATCGAGCACCTTGGCCATTTCGATCCCGACCGTTTCGATGAAGCCATCGGTGTCGTACTGAATCATCAGAAGCTGGGTCAACACCTGGCGGTCCTTGACCGTGCCGATCCCGCGATCCGTCTCGACACGCGTGCCGGCGCGGGGAAGCTTGGTGTTCAGTTCCTCATAGCCCTCATGTTCATAGCGGAGGCAACAACGCAGTCTGCCGCAACGGCCGGAAACCTTCGACGGATCCAGCGTGGCCTTTTGCAATTTCGCCATTCGCATGGTGACGGGTCGCAACGTCTTCAGAAAGTTCTTGCAGCAGCATTCGCGACCGCAGATTTCGTAGTCGGCAACCAGCCGCGCCTCATCCCGTGCGCCGACCTGGTGCATTTCAATGCGCGTGTGATACTCGTGGGCCAGATCGCGCACGAGATCGCGAAAGTCAACACGGTTCTCCGACATGAAGTGGAAGATGACCCGCTCGCCGCCGAATAGGTGTTCGCACGTAACGAATTTCATCGGCAACTCGCGCTCTCGGGCAAGGGCCTTGGCTCGGAGCAGCTTTAACTCCGCGTCTTTGTTAATCCGGCGTTCTTCGTCGAGATCCTGCACGGTCGCGCTGCGAACGATTCGCCCCGACTTGGGCCGAAGGAAATCCGGCCCGCTGTTCTTCACAAATTCCAGCATCGTCGTGCGTTTGACTGACTTGTCGCAACCCGAACAGGTCAGGCTCACCATCTGCCCGACCTCGATGCCGCGCTCGGTCTGGATGATGACCTTTTGGCCGCAACCAAAAAGCATCCCCTGTGCATAGCGGAATTCCCCGATGAAATTCATATGGCCGTAACGGACGGCGCAGGTGGGGTAGATTTTTTCGAGGCCGTTGCCGCATTGGCTGTCCGGCCCGCATGTACTCGGGGCAAAGCTGGCCTCGCCTGCGAGCGGGTCCGGGTTATTGATGACGTTAAGACTGGCGACCATGGGCAAACTTTCCAGCCGGCGGCTCGTTCGAAGCGCAGACGATACCGCGCGACGGGGCATCGGGCGAATCGCGCCGTCGACCGAATATCGGATGCATTTTACCAAATGCCGTCGGAGCTTGCATCCGATCGTTCAAAACAGCCCGTAGAACGGCATTTGGCGGGCCATCGTGATATACTGTGCATGAGTTGCCTCAGCCTTCGGAGGGAGGCTGCCCGCCCACGAGGGAACCCCGGATGAGACCAGTCTGCATCGTCACCGTTCTTGCCGCGCTGATCGTGTCGACTGACTTGGCCTTGGCGTTCCCCCCGGCTCCGCGCGATGTTCGCGACGAAGTCTTCTATCAATTCATGCCCATCGCATGGCGCGACTCGAACAACGACGCCCAACGATTCGGCGACTTCGGCGGCATGACTGCCTCGCTGGATTACTTGCAGGGTTTGGGCGTGACGGCGGTTTGGATGACGCCGATCTTCCCCTCGCCGGCCTATCACGGCTATCAACACGGTCCCGCGGATCAACTGAATTCATGGTTCGGGACCGAGCCGGAGTTTCTGAACTTCGTGCAGCAGGCCCATGCACGGCAAATCAAAGTCTTCATCGACTTCGTCGTCTACGGCATCAGCCATAATTCGATTTGGTATCAAAGCGCGAACGGCAATCCGGCCAGCCCATATGACACATGGCTTGCCTTCACAAACGCGGGGAACACGACCTATCAGGGAAGCGTCTATTCGACATGGAACGGCAGCAGTGTCGGCTTTATCCATTGGGACTTGCGCAATCCGAACCCCGTTGCGCTCGACACCAATTGGGCACGTCATTGGCTCGATCCCAACAACGACGGCGACCCGTCCGACGGCATCGATGGCTTTCGGCTTGACCACGTTTGGGAGTATTACGGTAGCGGACCCAACGGATGGGGCTACAACCTGTCCGATTTCTGGATTCCATGGAAGTCTGCGCTGAAGGCCGTGAATCCGGCGGTCATTACGTTTGCTGAGCAGGCCGACTGGGGAATCACCGGCGCGAACCTGATGCCCGCGTTCGATTCGACCTTTACCAAACCGTGGGAATTCGCGGCTCGCGATGCACTCTCCAGCGAATTGTCGGCAAATCTCTACAACTCCACTGCGTCCACGCTCGCGCAAATGCCCGCGGGACGGACCTTTCTCAGCATCCTTGGCGATCACGATGTCGATCGGTTGACATCTGTCATCGGCGGAAGCCTTACCAAGGCCAAAGCAGCGGCGGCCATTCAGATGACCGCGCCCTTTTCACCAATCATTTACTTCGGTGACGAAATCGGAATGCTGGGCACCAAGGGCAACTACGGCAGCGACGCCAATGACATTCCCATGCGCGAGCCGTTCAAATGGAACGCCGTCGCCGGCCCGCCGATGAGCAACTATTTCGTATTAAACACGTCGGCCTATAACGCTCGCTTCTCGCAGAACAACGACGGCCGCAGCGTTCAGGAGCAGACCGGCGTATCAAGCTCACTGCTGGAAACCTATCGACAACTGATCGCCGCGCGGGCCAACAATGCCGCGCTTCGCCGTGGTGCGTATGTGCCGGTGACCAACAACAGCACACGCGTGTGGTCCTTCCTGCGTCATTCGGCCGGTGAGCAGACCATGCTCGTCGCGATTCGCGTGCGGAGCGGGTCTTCCGCCACGACGTTTAACCTATCAAACACGGTGATCCCCGGCGGCACGACGACTGTGCGTGATGTGCTCACGGGCCAGTTCCTGACCAATCTGACAAATGCAAACAAGGCCGCCTACAGCATCACGCTCGGCGATTACGCGTTCCGTCTTCTGGAGGTGAATCTCGCACCGGTGACGCCGATCCCCGGCGACATCGACGGCGCCGACATCCCGTCCGACCTTGGTGCATATTCGCTGGTCGCCACGCAAAGCACGCCCGCCTACGGTGACGGGATTCATGAATTGAACCAGCTCTATCTCCGTGCACGCGCCAGCGGAATGCGCATCGGCATCACCGGCAACATGCTGGCCGATGGGACGGGGCTTGCACTGTTCATCGACAGCAGCGCGGGCGGGCAGAACGTTCTGAATTTCACCGGCTTCGCGCCGCCACCATCCGGGCCGAACAATCTGACCGGCCTCCGATTCGACGCCGGCTTCGCGCCGGATCAGATGATCTTCGTGAACGCCCCAAGCGGTACGGTCTATGTCGATCAGTTTGCGCTGCCGACGGCCGGCACCGTGACAAAGACCTATCGCGGTCAGGGCATGATGAACGACGGTGATGGTCTGCTGACCGGCGGCACCAACCCCAACGCCATGCAAGTGGCCCTGAACAATACGAACACGCAGGGCATCACCAGCGAAAGCGTGTCGAACGCCGGGACGGCGACAAGCGGATTTGATCTTTGGATTCCTTATGCCGACGTTGGCAGCACAGGGTTGGGTGGGACCATTAAAGTGGCGGCGTTCATCGTGCGAGGTGATGGAAAAGTCATGAATCAATGGCTCCCGGGACTTGGTGGGCCGCATGCAAATCCCGGCCTTGCACCCGACCTGACCACGGTCCCCGGCGATCAGTTTGCAACGGTCCTGTTGCGGCTTCCGGCCGACATCAACGCCGACACCCTCGTAAATGTGCTTGATGTCGGAGCCTTTGTCGATGTCGCCCTTGGGTTGGATACCGACCCAGTCCATGTGGAATCCTGCGATTTCGACGGAGACGGTTCGGCCAATGGATCGGATGTACAGTTCTTTACAGAAGCCTATCTTGAAGGCTGATCGGTGCAGTTTGCATTGATTTCACAATCCCGCCTCTGCCGCTGAAGGGCGTGAGAATAGGCCCCGCCAAGCGTTTCTATCGTTTGTAGGGAAGTGGAGTGGGTAGTAGTATACCCGTCTAGGCCTGCATTGGCGTTTTTGAAGCGGCCCGCCGCCGCTTTCTCTTGTATTGCAAATTCCAAACTTCGTGGAACCCCATTTCGGAGGATTGCGATGAACGTGTCGAAACGAATTCCGTGGTGTTGCGCCGTGATCGCCGGTTTGACGATTAGCGCAGCCCGAGTGTCGGCCTTTGATGCACCCGAGCCGAAGAAAGTGACCTCGGTCGAAGGCATCACCGAGTATCGCCTGGACAACGGTCTCAAGGTGCTGCTCTTCCCCGACCAGTCAAAGCCGACGGTCACCGTGAACATCACTTACTTTGTCGGTTCGCGGCATGAGGGCTACGGCGAGACCGGCATGGCCCACCTGTTGGAGCACATGGTCTTCAAGGGAACGCCGGATCATCCGCAGGTGTGGAAGGCTCTGCAGGATCACGGTGCCCAGTTCAACGGCACCACGTCCTACGACCGCACCAATTACTTCGAGACGATGTCCGCCACCGACGAAAACCTTGAGTTCGGTCTCAAGCTCGAATCCGACCGCATGGTGAACAGCTTCATCGCGAAGAAGGACCTCGACTCCGAATTCTCGGTGGTCCGCAATGAGTTCGAAATGGGCGAAAACAACCCGATGGGCGTGCTCTCCGAACGCGTCTGGTCGACCGCCTACCTGTGGCACAACTATGGCAAGTCCACCATCGGTTCCCGCGAAGACATTGAGCGCGTGCCCATCGAGCGGCTCCAGGCCTTCTACAAGAAGTACTATCAGCCCGACAATGCCATGCTCGTCGTCGCCGGCAAATTCGACGCGGGCAAGACGCTCAAGCGCATCAATGAACTGTTCGGCGCCATCCCCAAGCCGACCCGCCAACTCGAAAAGACCTACACCATGGAGCCGACGCAGGACGGCGAGCGCGAAGTCACCTTGCGCCGCGTGGGCGACGTGCAGGCCATCGACCTTGCCTATCACATCTGTGCCGGAACGCATGAAGACATGGCCCCGTTGGAAGTCATGGCCGACATCCTCGACGCCACGCAGACCGGCCGGCTTTACAAAGCCCTCGTCGAATCCGAGTTGGCCGTTTCGGTGCGAGCGAGTGCGGAGAGCCTTTTCGACCCCGGCCTGCTCGAAATATCGGCCGAGGTTCGCATGGATAAGTCGCTGGACCAGGTTCGCAAGATCATGCTGGAAACCCTGGACGGTTTGGCGACTCAGACCATCACGGATGAAGAAGTCGATCGCGCGAAGAACGCCGCCGCAAAGCAGTTCAACATGCTGTTCAACGACAGCGGTCGGGTCGGCGTTTTCATCTCCGAATTCGCCGCGATGGGCGACTGGCGGATGATGTTCTATTACCGCGATCAGATGGAAAAGGTGACGCCATCCGACGTGAAGCGCGTCGCGGCTCAGTACCTGCGACCGAGCAATCGCACAATCGGAATGTTCATCCCAACCAAGGACCCGGCCCGGACCAAGATTCCGGAAACGCCGGACATCGCAATGGTGCTGAAGGACTATGCGGGCCGCGAGGCGATTGCCGAAGGCGAGCAGTTCGATGTGTCCCCGTTGGCAGTCGAAAGTCGCACCAAGCGCATCACCGTCGGCGACGGGATGAAGGTTGCCCTGCTCCCGAAGAAGACGCGCGGCAAGAAGGTCAATGTCACCATGACCTTCCACTACGGATCGGAGAAGGACTTGAAGGGCCGCACCGACGCGGCCGGCTTCATCGGCGGCATGATGCAGCGCGGCACCGCGAAGCACTCGCGCCGCGAACTGGCCGACGCCTTTGACAAGCTCAAGGCGACCGTCAACTTCGGTGGCGGCGGCGGCGGTCGCGGCGGCCGTATGGGCATGGGCGGCGGGCCGGGCGCGCCGGGCGTTTTGAGCGGAAGCATCGAGACGGTGCGAGAGAACCTGCCCCAGGTGCTGCAACTTGTCGGCGAGATGTGCCGAGAATCGACCTTCCCCGAGAAGGAATTCGAGAAGATGAAGAAGCAGATGCTCAGCAGCATGGAGCAGATGCAATCCGAACCGGCGGCCCTTGCCATGATGGAGATGCGACGCCGAATCGCCCAGTATCCGAAGGACGACATCCGCTACATTCCGACCATCGAAGAGAATATTGAGCGGATCAAGAAGGTCGAACTGGACGACGTCAAAGCCCTCTACAAGGATTTCCTGGGTGCCAGCCACGCGGAGATCGCGGTCATCGGCGACTTTGATGAGTCGGAGATCACCACGGTGCTAACCGACGCCTTCAAAGGTTGGAAAAGCCCCAAACCTTTTGAGCGGATCGCCATGCCTTATCAAGAAAACAAACCGGACAACCTGGTGATCAACACGCCGGACAAGACGAACTCCCTGTTCGCCCTCGGCATGAACCTGGAAATTCGCGACGACGATCCCGATTACGTCGCGCTTTCCATGGCCAATTTCATGCTCGGTCAGAATGCGAATTCGCGACTGCTCAACCGCATCCGCCAGAAGGAAGGTCTTTCCTACGGCTGCGGTTCGAACATGACCGCCAGCTCGCACGAGAAGGCCGGCAACTTCTTCGCCTTTGGAATCTGCGCTCCGCAGAACGCCGAGAAGGCGATGAACTGTGCGAAGGAAGAGATCGAAAAGGTGCTCAAGGATGGCTTCAATGAGAAGGAGCTGGAGGATGCCCGCAAGGGTTACCTCGAGCAGATCAAGGTGCAAATGTCGAACGACGGTGCCCTCGCCGGCATGTTGGCCCGCGACCTGTACCTCGGCCGCACCATGAAGTTCCGCGCCGATGATCTTGAGAAGGTCAAGAAGCTGACCGTCGAGGAGATCAACGGCATCGCCAAGAAATACATTGACTCCTCGAAGCTCGTGGCGGTTCGCGCCGGCGACTTTGAGAAGATCATGGAAGAAAAGGGCGACGCCCCGGGCAAGTCGGAAGGCAAGAAGAAAAAGAAGAAGCCGGCCGAAGACGGCGATGAAAAGTCCTCCAGCTAGGGCATCGCCAGTTCGTTTTGAGGTACGATTCCAGAGCCGCGGCCATCAAGGTGGTCGCGGCTCTTTGCATGGAGCGATGCGATGAAGACGGTCATTGTGCTGAACCGGGATCAACTGGGCGAAGGCGACGCGGAGTTGGGGCGCAAGGCGCTGACGACGTGCCTGCGAAAGCTGATCACGTTTGGGAACTCGCTGGAGGCGATTCTGCTTTACAACTCGGGCGTGAAGCTCGCCGCCAGGGATTCGTACGTCGCCGTGGAATTGACCCAGCTTCACGAAAACGGCGTGGAACTCCTCCCCTGCACGACCTGTGTGGAGCATTACGGGCTGCAGGGGAAGCTGATCGTCGAAAAGTCCTGCACCATGGACGACATCCTGACGGCCATGCGAACGGCGGAAAAGGTGATCACCCTGTGACATGCTGCGGGCGTCGTATTGGAAATTACACGCCAATGGCGGATGAGAACGCGCGATTCATCGCGATGCCGACCGTGTCAAAGATCAGACCGGCGTTGGCGTTTTTTTCAATCTGATATTCTGCCAGTGAGAGGGCGCGGATCGAATCCGCCAAAGGGCGCGTCGTGCATCGCGCGGCCAGCGTCGCGATCAGCGGCTCATTCGGCCGGGCCAACGGCGGACTGCCGACGACGACGCGCTGCACGTCGCGCAGGACCGTGCCCACAATGGAAAGCACCAGTGCCTGCGCCTCCCGCGCGGCGTTGGTGTCGCCTTCCTCGCCCGCGTCGACAGCCTCCTTCGAATTGGAGGCAAGTTCTTTCGCCAACTCGGCAAGCGCCTTTCCTGCCCCCAGCGGGTCCTCAACGGCCGCCTTGCACGCGCCGAGGATCTCGCCGATGCGCTGGTGGATGCCCATGTCGGCAAAGCGAAGCGCCGTTCCGAGGCTTCCCTGCGCAAGCTGAACGAGAAACGCCGTATCGACAGGCGTAAGTTGTCGTTCGTGTTGAAGCCGCTCGGCGATGAAATGGTCCGGCAGCGTTCCAAGTGCGATGTGCTGGCATCTCGAACGTGTCGTGGCGAGCAGTTCATCAGGGGTCGCAGCGAGCAGAATGAGATAGCTGTGCCCCGGCGGTTCTTCCAGTGTTTTCAGCAGAGCATTCTGCGCCTGAATGCTCAGTCGATCGGCTTCGACAATGATGAATACCTTTGCATTGCCGCGCGAGGGGTGCAGCATGATGCGTTCGAGAACAAAGTGACGCACGACATCAACGCCGAGATCAATCGCCTTGCGTTTTTGCACGGCTTTATCCGGGTGCATCTTGTTCAGGGTACGGTGGATTCGGTGATAGTCGGGGTGGTTACCGGCGGCAAAGAGAATGCAATCGGTGCAGGTGTTGCAGGAGTCTTGAGACTTGAGTCCTGAGTCTTGAGGCGCGGGCTCAGCATCCCCTCCGCCAAAGAGACTGGGGCCGGCATCTGCGACGTTTCCCGTGCAGAGGAGCAGTTGCGCAAGTCTTGATGCCAGCAGTTCTTTACCGACTCCGTTGGGTCCGGTGAAAAGATACGCGTGGGGCACGCGACTGCTGGACAGGGCCCGTTGCAGCCGATCAATAGCGGCGTCCTGATACAGCACGTCAGAGAGCGGCACGATCGATCGCCTCCATCATTTTCTTGCGCACATCATCGACGTCACCCGCACCGTTGATGATCGCGATCGGCGCCGGATAAATCGCGGGCAGATCGAGAAACATGTTCCGCACCTTCTGGTGAAAATCGAGCGGCCGATGCTCCATCGCGTCGGGGTGTGTGTCGTGGAAAAGCCGCACCTGGCCGTGTACGTCGCCATTCTTCTTTTTCGATTTCGGCCTGCGGCCTGTGCGCTCCAACCCCTCCTCCGCCGCGACATCGAAGATAAGTGTCAAATGCGGCCACGTCGTGTTGATGGCGAATCGTGCCAACTCGATGACGCGCGTGGGGTCATAGCCGGCCGCGCCTTGATAGGCGCACGTTGCCGACACGAACCGGTCGCACAAGACGGTCTTTCCCGAAGCCAGTGCCGGATCGATCACGTCGTGTACGAGTTGAGCGCGAGACGCCATGAAGAGCAGGGCCTCGCATCGCACATCCATTTTCGACAGGTCGTAGTCGAGCAGAACGTGGCGAATGCGGTCACCGATCTCGGTGCCGCCCGGGTCTTTGGCTTGCACCCACGGAATGCCCGCGGCGGTGAGCGCCTCCCCAAGCAATTGAAGTTGCGAGCCTTTGCCCGCCCCGTCGACTCCGTCGAACACGAGAAACTTGCCGCGAATCCGTTCGAGGGTTGGTGTGGACACGTTTAGCGCCCCCGACGCTGGTGAATGGCCTGATAGACATCGGCCGCGTTATAGCTTGAGCGGACGAATGGGCCCGACGCGACGGAAAGGAAGCCCATCGCCCGCGCCTCGGCACCGATCTCGTCGAATTCCGCAGGCGGCAGATACCGCGCGACCGGTGCATGATCCTCGCTCGGGCGGAGGTATTGCCCGACCGTGAGGATGTCGACGTTCACATCGCGAAGGTCCTGCATCGTCTGGCGCAATTCGTCGCGCGTCTCGCCAAGGCCAACCATGAGGCCGCTCTTGGTATAGACCTCGGGAAGCAGGTTCTTCACCTTGCAAAGCACATCCAGCGTTCGGCGATATTTTGCCTGCGGGCGGATGGCCGGTGAGAGCCGTTCGACCGTCTCCTGATTGTGGTTGTAAATGTCGGGGTTGGCGTCGCACAGCATGGCGAGCAGTTCATCGCGGGCGTGAAAGTCGGCCGGCAACACTTCGATCGCGCACTCGGGCGAATGGCGACGCACCTCGCGCACGCATTCGGCAAAATGGCCCGCCCCTTCATCCGGCAGATCGTCACGGGCCACGGCCGTAATGACGACATGCCGCAAACCAAGTTCGGCCACTGCTTCGGCCAGGCGCCGCGGCTCATCCGGCTTGACCGGTTCGGGCCGCGCGGTCGATACCGCGCAGAAGTGGCAGCGCCGAGTGCAACGGTCGCCGAGAATCATGAACGTGGCATGTTTGTGCGACCAGCATTCGCTCAGGTTCGGGCAGCGGGCCTCTTCGCAGACCGTCGCGACGCCGCTTCGCTCGACAATGGCCCGCGTATTCAACAACACATCGCCGGTTGGGAGCGGCCGTTTGAGCCACGACGGGAGCCGTCGCTCGCGAACTGCGGATGTGGATTCGAGAATGGTCAGTTGCATGGGCGACGAGTCGGGCGTTTGTGATTCCGGGGGTCGATGAACGCACGCATTATAGCTGGTTTCCGAGGGCCGTCGAATGCGCTATGCTTCTGGTGGGAAGAGGGTTGTGAGGTGTGCCATGGTGCAGGTAAGAAAGATTCTGTTCCCCACCGATTTCTCGGATTACTCAAGTCACGCCCTGACGTATGCCATTTCGTTCGCGGATTTGTGCAAGGCCGAGATTCACGTTCTCCACATCGTTGACGAAGCGTATCAGTATTGGATGGCCATGGGACCGGGTGCGCTGCCGGTCGGTCCGCCGCCGGATGAAATTCTCACGCTGTCGCAAAAGGAAATGGAGAAATTTGTTGCATCGAAGTTGGCCGACGTGAAGTCTCCGGTCACGAAGTCCGTTCTCGTTGGACGACCCTTTATGGAGATCATCCGCTACGCCCGCGAAGAAAAGATAGACATGATCGTCATGGGCACACACGGACGAAGCGGACTTCGTCACGCGATCCTCGGATCGGTGACGGAGCGCGTGGTTCGCAAGGCGACCTGCCCGGTGCTGACGATTCGTTCGCCGGCTCACGAATTCGTGATGCCGTAGTTCCGTGGCTCGCCCCGTCTTTGACGCAAAACGGCGAGGGGAATAGCCTTAGCTTTATGAAAGCCATCGCCGTCATTCCGGCGCGCTATGCCTCCGTGCGACTGCCGGGCAAGCCCCTGCTTCGCGAAACCGGCAAATTCCTGATCCAACACGTCTACGAACAGGCGACGAAGGCCGCGACACTATCGCGCGTCGTCGTTGCGACGGACGATCAACGCATCTACGACGCGGTGAAATCCTTCGGCGGCGAAGCGGCCATGACCCGCGCCGACCATCCCAGCGGGACGGATCGCGTAGCCGAGGTCGCGGCAGGTACGGATGCTGATGTGATTGTGAACGTGCAGGGCGATGAGCCGGAATTGGAACCGACCAGCATCGATCAGCTTGTGCAACTGATGGCCGCCAATGTGGATGCCCCCATCGGCACGCTGGCGTGCCCGTTCGCGACGAACTCGAATCCCGCCGATCCAAACGTAGTGAAGGTTGTCATCGATCAGCGCGGTCGGGCGATGTACTTCTCGCGTGCGCTCATTCCATTCCATCGTGATGCGGGCGGACGTGTCGAGACGCCGTCGAATTGGCTGCTGCACCTGGGAATCTACGCCTACCGGCGCGACTTTCTGATGAAGCTCGCGACGCTTCCACCGACACAGTTGGAGAAGACGGAGAAGCTTGAGCAGCTCCGTGTGCTGGAACACGGCTACCCATTGGTCGTCGGCGTCATCCCGCGCGCGGCCATTGGAATCGACACTCCGGAGGATTACGCCGCTTTTGTCGGACGACATGGGTCTCGCAGTTGATTCTTAACCCTTGAATTCGGTACGATGGTGGTGGGTGGAGCCGCTATGTTCCGATGCCGGGTTACCAGTTGCAATTACGCGCTTGTCGCAACAACGGCATGGGTCGTCGTGATCAGCACGACGCCGGCTGCATCGGCCCATCCGGAGCCTGCCGTCGAGATCGACCGGCTTACTCAGCAACTTGCGAAAGAACCGAAGCGAATCGACCTGCTCCTCCAGCGCGCCCATTGCAACGCCGAAGCCGGCCGCGCGGCCGATGCCGTGAGCGACCTCGATGCCGCGCGGCAGATCGATCCGCGGAGTCGCCTTGTCCGGTTGCAGCGGGGATTGGTTCTATCCCAACTCAATCGCGCGACAGAAGCCGAGGCGGAACTCACTCGATACATCGCCGACGGTGGCGAGGACGAGCGCGCCTGGATCGAGCGGGCGCGGATTCGCGCCCATGCCGGGCGGATGAACGAGGCCGTCGATGATTTCAGCAAAGCCCTGACCACGTCAAACGATCTCGATGCATTCCTCGAACGCGGCAAGCTGCACGAGCAAGCGGGCCGCCTCGATGAGGCCGCCACGGGTTACCGTCAGGGTCTGGATCGAATGCCGCGCTCGCTGGTGTTGCAACTGCCGCTCATCCGGGTCGAGACGGCGCGAGGGCGCTACGCGGCGGCGATTCAACTTATTGACGACGCGTTGGCGACCGCGCCCGTGAAGACGGATTGGTATCTGCGCCGGGCGGAGGTTCACACCGCGGCGGGTAACGAGGCGGCCGCCGGGGCTGATTTGAAATCGGCGATGCAGGAGGCCGAGCGCATGGTTCTGGCGAAGCGTACGGCCTTGAATCTCATGGCCCGTGCTCGCGTTCTGGCGGCGATGAAGAAGGATGAGGATGCCCGCCGGGATTTGCAGGCCGTGCGTGACATGGCGCCGCAGTTGGACGAAGCCCGGGAGCTGCTTGCGACGATTGAAAAGCGTGTAGCAGGCAACAAACCGGTTGCAGTCGGTGCGCCGAAGGAGTCGCGATGATCCGGCAATGTTCATGGAAGACGGTTTGCGCGACGCCTGCCGGGCACTTTATCGCCGCGATTCTTGCGTGTACGTTTGCGTGCGCCTCGACCGCTCGCGCCGTGCTCGTCACCTTTCAGAACGGCGTCTCGGGCTACTCCGGAACGGTGGACAACTTTATTCAACAGGCTGCGCCGGCGACGGCGAATGGCGCGTCGGCGTCCGTCGAATGGGACGGAGATGATCCCCCTGGAACGAACCAGGTGAATGCAGGGCTTATCCGCTTTGACTCCATCTTCGGCGGCGGTGTGGGGCAAGTCCCCGTAGGCTCTCAAATCACGTCCGCGACGCTGACGTACACCGTCTTTAATACTGGAACGGTCGGAGTAATCTATGAGGCCGCGTCGAACTGGAGCGGCGCCACCACTTGGGCCACACTCGGCGGCACACCGGGCGTCGACGCCGCCGATTATGGCACCTATGTCAATTCCGCAACGGGCTCCTCGCTCACGACCTACAACATCGACGTCACGCCGAGTCTCGTCCTCTGGAGTTCCGATCCGGCTTTGAACAAGGGGTGGATCATCCTCTCCACTGGCACTGACGGAGTTCAAATCCGGTCGAGCGAGTATGCCGCGATTACGAATCGGCCGAAGCTCACCGTCAACTACGGCGCCGCGGTTCCGCCGTCGCTGGTGCGTGCGCCTTATCTGCAGCTCGGCACGCCGACGTCGATGACAATTTGCTGGCGGACGAACATGGCCACGGACAGCGTCGTGCACTTCGGCGCTGCGCCGGGTTCGCTCACATCGACGGTGAGCGATCCAACACTTCGGATTGACCATTACGTCACGCTGAGCGGATTGTCGCCCGCCACCACGTACTACTACGACGTCGGCCTCACCGGGCAGGTGCTCGCGGGTGGCGACGCGAACCACTACCTGGCGACATCGCCGACGCCGGGAAGCCGTGGGCAGTTCTCGTTTTGGATGGTCGGCGACTGCGGCAACGGAAGCGTCGAGCAGACCCAGGTGCGCAATGCCATGCTGGCCGTGACGGCGGCCGACCCGCCCGATTTCTGGCTGCACATGGGCGACATCGCCTACAACAGCGGGACGAATACTGAATTCAACAATTACCACTTCGGCGTGTATCAGGGCATTCTTCGGCACACGGTCTGCTGGCCGACGCTCGGTAATCACGAGGGGACGTTGTCGGATTCGCAGACCCAAACCGGCCCGTATTACACCGCGTTTGTCATGCCCATGGTCGCCGAGGCGGGTGGTCTTGCCTCGAACACCGAGGCCTACTACTCGTTCGACTACGCGAACGCGCATTTCATCTGTCTCGATTCCCACGATTCGCCGCGCACGCCGGGGTCGGCGATGTTGACGTGGCTGGCGAATGATCTCGCCATGACGACGCAGAACTGGGTGATCGCCTATTGGCATCATCCGCCGTATTCGCATGGGTCGCATGATTCCGACGATCCACTGGATTCGAGCGGACGACTGAAGGACATGCGCGAGAACGCGCTGCCGATCCTCGAGGCGGGCGGAGTGGATTTGGTGCTGGGCGGGCACTCGCACATCTACGAGCGGTCGTATCTTGTGGATGGCGCCTATGACACGCCGACCACCGCGGCCGGGCACATCGTTGATGCCGGCGATGGGCGAACCGATGGAACCGGGGCCTATCTGAAGTCGCTCGGGCAAACCAGCCATGAGGGCGCCGTCTACATCGTTGCCGGACACGGCGGAGCGGCGATCAGCGGCACGGCCGATCATCCGCTGATGTACTTCTCGGAATTGGACTATGGATCGTGCGTGGTGACGATCGAGGGGAATGTGTTGTCGCTGGCGAACATTCGGCGCGACTCCGTGACGTCGGATCACTTCACACTCATCAAGACGCCGCCGGGGGATCTGGACATCGACGGCGACATCGACACGCTCGATGTGTCGAACTTCGTGGACGTGCTGCTCGGGCTGGACGTGAACGCGCAGCATGTGGCCCGGTCGGACATCAATGTCGATTCCTTGGCGAACGGATCGGATATCGCGGGGTTCGTCGCGTCGTACTTGGCGAACGGTTAAGCCCTACTCAAACTCAAATCATGGAAACGCTTTTCTCGGATCGGCGTAGATCGTCGGGCCGCGGAGGTTTTCCGCGCGCTTCTCGGCGACAAGTTGCGGCGAATCACCGGCGGCCAGGGCGCGGGGGAACTTATCCCCGCGAATCGCTTCCACGTGGCTGTCGGCGAAGACGCTGTTCGCGCCGAACTCAAGCCTGCCGCCGATGGGGTGGCGATATCCGATGCGGCTGTTGGCATCGCCGAGGCGGGTGACGGCGTGGCGGCCGACGTAGATGCCGTCGGAGGCGACGATGAACTCGGCGGGCTTGGGGTTGCGAAGGCGGCGCAGCTCGATGTACTTGCCCGCGGCATCCGGGCCGAATCCGATCGAGGCGGTGTAGTGCAGGTCGTTGGCTTCGATGCTGGCCGGCGCGGCGCCGATGGGGTTGTAGGCGTTGAGCCAGTAGCTGACGCGAATGATCTTGTCGAAGCCCCATTGCGGGATGGTGGTGGCGCGCTTGGTGACGCTGTCGCCGCCGACAGAGTTGAAGACCAGCGGCCAATCGGTCCAGCCGCGGGGTTTGAGCGGGTTCGTGCCGGTCTGGCCGTCCTTCATGCCTTCGATGTTCACGGTGCTGGGGCAGCAGAAGATGGTGTTGGTGTCCTTCTCGTTTGCGGGGACGAACTTATCCCGGTCCATAATCGGTCCCCAGCCGTCGAGCGGCTGGTTGGGACCGCCGGTGACATTGGTCGGCCCGAGGGCGGGCAGGTTGTAGGAGGGGATGGCATACCCTTCATTGACGTCGGAGTACATGATGAGGCCGACGCCGACGTAGCGGAGGTTGGACTTGCATTTGACGGACTGGCCCTGTGCCCGGGCACCGGAGAGGGCGGGGAGCAGCACGGCCAGCAGTGTCGCGATGATGGCAATGACGACGAGGAGTTCGATGAGGGTGAAGGCGGGGCGGTGGTGCTTGGATGTGGTGGTCATGTTTTATTGAATCGGTCGCAATGGGCCACAGTCACGCGGGAAACAAATCCTGAAGTGTAACCGCAGATTGGGTTTGTGCAGGTCGAAACGTCGGAAAGTCGAAAAGTCGAAAAGTCGAAACGTCGAAACGTGGGGGCTGGGGCCGAGGGTTTATAGTAGGAGCGACGGAGCCACGAAGCCACGAAGCGACGAAGCGACGGAGCCACGAAGCGACGGAGGGGAGGGTGGGGTTGCTTTGCGACGATGGGTTTGCGTGAAAAAAAGTAGCACCGCAAAATAGTGCAAAAGCCCGCAAAAGGACGCAAGAAAAGTCCTGAGACCTGAGTCTTGAGGGGTGAGGCTTGAGGAATCGGAAACGCAGATCGCGCGGATTGGCGCAGATGAATGCGCTTCTGCGCGGTCGGCGTGGAATGATCTGATTGAGGCATGGGCGCACCTGTTGGCTGCTCGTCTTTTTCCCAACGACACCTATCAATCTTGCTCGCTGTTTCAGCGGGATGTTCGGTCCTGCGTTGGAAATGCGGGTTGGGGATTTGTAACAAATTCATTATTGGGGATCGGGGGACCAGGGGCCCAGGGGTCGAGTGAGTGAACCTGTTGCTTCGCAACGTGGGTTATCAATTGCGGCAGTTGGTCTTTTGATTTGTTGCAGGCTATACAGATTCTCCAGTTTGACATTTGTTCGCGTATTGTTAGGGGTCAGGGGGCTGGGGGCCGGGTAAAAAGACATGGGATTAGGTGGGATTGAGTCGCAGAGCCACGAAGCCACGGAGCGACGGAGGGGAGGATGGGGTTGCTTCGCAGTGCGGGGTGTGGGTTGACGCACATTTTGGGTTTTTTGTCCGGTGATCGCGATGGCGCTAGCGCCAAGGGCGAGTGTTGAGGCTTGAGTCTTGAGTCTTGAGTTCCACCGCGGCGGACCTTCGGCCTGAGGCTTGAGGCTCCC
>JACRIM010000030.1 GCA_016235815.1 Planctomycetota bacterium | reverse complement strand
CATCGCGATCCTCCATGATCGGGGTCCTGTCATCCTGACCTTTCTGTATCGACCCAAAAACGCTTTCAGCCCGAAAACTCAAACGGGACGGACCACTAGACCTATCTCATTCCCGTGGCACAGGCTTCTCGCTTGTGGCTAAACAACGAGATACTCCAACAACGTGCGACGCCGCAGCAAAGACTTTTCGACTCCTCACTGAATGGTGGGCAAGGGTCCAGCACTCCTCTCCCACGTGGATAGTTCCGCATCACTGCGGGAATTTTCGTGGCAGTGAATCAGAACTAAACAACTACCGGATAAACACAATTGGTGCGGGTCTCGGCACTTGCGCGATTGTCGGGTTTTGTGGCACGCGAATTGCTGTTGAGTTTGGCGACATACCTGCGCGGTGACATGGACCAAGCGTCCGGACGTCGCCGCGCAACAGGGCATTCGAGTTCGGGCGAGTGAGAGAAGAGGGGTAGAAGCGCATCGTGATCGGTGCGCTTGGCGCGCCGATGCGGCTCGTGGGCGGTGCGCGCGTGGGTAGGATGCAGCGCACGGTTAAGAAACGGTACGGAAATGGCAATGCGCGGGGCTATAATAAGAGTAATTACACTGATGCTCGAATCCGCTGGTGAGAGGAGTTATCCCAATGATTCACACTAACAAAGTACTCGTTTATGTTGTTGCATTCGCGCTGTCGTCGTCTCCGATCACCCACGCCGGGATCATCGTCGATCAGCCGCCCTCGCAGTACTACGGATTCGCATCGGACACGGCATTTTACAATGAATTCGGATTGTTGCGTTGGCAAAAGGTGGCGGACGATTTCACCCTTGAGACCGACACGCCTGTGCGTCAACTGACTTGGTGGGCCTTTTACGGAGGGGTCGCCGGGTCTTCACTCGATCCGCCTACCGGCGATGAGACTATCCTTGTTCGTTTCTACGCGGCGCGACCTGCCGACGGACTGCCCGGTGTCCTAATGCGCGAACTTACAGTAGTCAATGTACAGCGAGTTGCGACCGGTCGCCGGGTTGGCGTGATGGGTAGTCCCGAAGAATATCGTTTTGACATTCCGCTTTCTAAGCCGTTTGTGGCCGTTGGAGGATCGCGATATTGGATTGAAATCTTCCAAATGGGGTTAGATGACAGCCTCTTTAGATGGCAGGCTTCCCTTTCAGTCACGAACGGCTGTGCGTTCATAAATATGAATGTCGGCGATTGGACTCCAGTGCCACCCAACTTGGCCATGCAGCTTTCGGATATTCCCGAACCCGACGCGCGCTCTTTAGTTGTGTTTCTTAGCGCTGTCGTCTTATTGCAACAGAGGTTTGGAAGGAGGACTCAATGAATTGACGTCGTATTGTAGCTTTTCATTTTTAAGAAAGTAATTTGCCGGGAGAGGAATTGGGATTCGGCGGCACCTGCGAAAGGAGTCGAGTCCATGTTCACTCAAAGCACGCCGAATGCACTCGCCACACTTCGAAACAGTGTTCACTCCAAATCGAACAGCCAGACGGTCACCAGTACAGCCGTTTCATCTCGATTGATGATTGCGGCACTCGCTTTGGCAACGATCCTCTCGCTCAAGAGCGAGGCTCAGTACCCGGCACCTCCCCCTCCAACGACTTATCCGTACGCAGAAGGAACTCTTATCGTTTCGGAAGGTCTTGTTGCTGTTGACAGCATGGATCCTACCGAAGATTCACAGGGATATTCACGGGGACAGAGCGCAGCGGTCGCGATAACGGAATCTCTCTCCGGCTCAGCCCGGTTCATTGTCACCTGGGAGTCCGATGGAAGGTGGCTGCTCAACGTTAGCGGCGGGACGCTAAATTACCGCGCGGTATTGGCGAATCGATTCTCCGCCGGCGGCGAGTGCGTCACTTGGGGGGCATGTGCGCCCTCCGGATGTGGTCCGAAGGACTCTCCGCCTACGTCAACCAAGGCGGACGAAACTGCTATAACTACTTTCCTTCCGTGGCCATCACCGGCGGCGGTAGCGTAAGCAGCGCCTGGGTCGGGCACCGAATTGGAGAGGGATTCGGCCCCGTGTATTCCGGCGAGACATTGGTTCAACTGGATGCATTTCAAATCAACTCAGACCCGGCAACGTGGCCGAGGAAACTCCCGGATCCCAACAATCACGTCCATGGAGATTGGATTCCGTCGGTCGGCGTTAACGTCACGCCTCCGCTCCTGCAATCCACGGCATGGACCAGCATGGGCCAAAACGGCGCCACCAAAGGAGTCGTGCATGATCCGTTCCAAGGCAGTGGTTCGCTCGAATCATGCCCGTACTATTGTGATTGGCGAATCGACCAATGGTCACCCTGCATGTCGGCACGTGACGATGGAATTCATGCACTCGTGTGGTCCCATGTTGAAAGTGAATATGAAGGTGTAGAAGCTCCGCCACGAGACATAGTTATGCAACTCTTTGATGCAAATGGTAATCCTCTCGGCCAGACTATTACAATCAATGAAAGGGACATTGAAGGACCACTCAGCATTCAATCGTCTCCTTCAGTCTCGTTCGTGGGCGACCAAATCGTCGTAACCTGGTTCGGGCCTGGTCTCAAAGGATTCCCTGTTTCCCCTCATATTTTCGCCCGACGTTTCACGTGGCCCGGCGGCAACGCCAGCCCAACGCCGCTTGGACGAACCATCACAGTCGACAGTAGTTCGAGCTTCACACCGTACGAAACCGGTTCGGATGACGCCAACCCGGCTGTGGCGCTGTCGCAGACCGGCAACGGACGCTGGATCGTTGTCTGGACGGCCCGGCCGACGGACGCGAACAAAGGAACCGAGATTCACGGCCAGTATTTTGACGGCGCACTCCGGATGGGCACGGAATTTCGCGTCAATCAGGACACCACTCAATTGGGTTTTGACGCCCCGAACATCGTCCATCGCAATACGTTGCAGCGGAGACTTGCGAACAGCGGCCAGCATACCGTTGCATTCGGGTCGATGGGCGTCGTCTGCGCGTGGACCTCGCACGATGAACCAATCTACTTTTCCCCACAACCGATGGGCCTATTCAACAACAATCGAGTCTTCTTTACCGTGCTGCCACCGGGCTTCGACGATTATCAGGACGAACTCACCGCGTGTTGCAAAGGGGACATGAATTACAACGGGACGGTTGAAATGACCGACCTCCAGGACTTTATCGATGTATTGCTCGGCGGGGAAGGCGATCCCGGCTATACGCCCGAAGAGAATTTCTGCCGAGCGGACATGAATGGAGACGGCGTCCTTGATGCCAACTACGACGTGTATTTCTTTATCGAAAGCGTCTGGAATTTGGCTCAGTGTCAAAACTTGGCCTATCGCCTGAATCCGTATGATTGCAACATCAATGCGATTGATGATCGATTGGAGATCGCCGAGAACACGGACTTGGATTGCAATGGCAATGGGTTCCTCGACTCCTGTGAGACGAATCCGAACCTACATACATTCGGCTACGGTGCGCCAGATTGCAACGCCAACGGTATCCCCGACGAGTGCGACCTGAAGCAAGGCCCGCCCGATGGGAGCCTTGACTGCAATGACAATGGCATTCCCGATGAATGTGATGTGGCTAATCAAACAAGTCCCGACTGCAACCAAAACGGAATCCCCGATTCCTGCGACATCGCCAGCGGTCACAGTCCCGATCGTTTTCCTCGCGACGGGATTCCGGACGAATGCGCGATCTTGGAAGACGGGCCGATGATGACGCTGGAGGGCGACTTGATCTGCGAACCCGCCATTGACGTGGATGCCGCATGGGCGGAGCTGCGCCTATGGGCCGCCCAGCAGCAATGGGGCCCCGATGCCGGCATCAGCGGTGCGGCGCAATACCAACGCTATGTCGACAAGCTTTGTGAACTGGGATTGATCGATCTGACGCCTTGAGACGGCGAACATCCGACCCCGGGTCGCAAGTCGGCCCGGGGTCATCATGCACCACGACCGAATCGTGTCGGAAGATCGATCGTCATATCAGCAAACGAATACGCCCAAAACAAAATTAACCAAACGTTGCCGTTCCATCTAGCGCACCCGTTTCTTATGACTCCCGCGGACAATCTTTCGGCCGATTGCGAATTGAGGCGGTCCCCTGCACAATCGCCGCAACTTGGTGAAAGGGACCGCGATGAGCGACAAAACAACGACGCTGGCCGACCTCCGCGCCGAGGTTCAGACCTTTGTGGATGAGCGGGAATGGCGTCAGTTTCATTCCCCCAAAAATCTGGCCATGTCCATCGCCATCGAGTCGGCCGAGCTGATGGAGCATTTCCAGTGGCTGGAAAACGCCGAGGCCAAGGCCATCGTTGATAAAGCGGAGACGATGCAACAAGTCCGGGAGGAATTGGCGGATATCCTCTGTTTTGCCCTGAGCTTCGCTAACGCGCTGGAGATCGACGTGTCTACGGCGCTCCGCGAAAAGATGGTGAAGAACGCGGCCAAGTATCCGGCCGATCGGTTTCGGGGGCGGTTTCGTTGAAGGCGGCAGGGCGTAAAGGGCGGTTGGGGCGAATGATCAGACAGTTCTTCATTGCATTCATCGTTCTTGCGATCACGACGGCGGCGCTTCATGCGCAGTCGCCGGGCACCACCGCGCCGGCGCAGGAGGCCGAAGTCCTGTCGGATGCCGAAAAAATCGCCCGCCTGCAACGAGCCATCGATGAGGGGTCAGCCCGCCTTGCCGACCAGAAGGAAAAGCTCGAAGCCCCGATGGGCGAATATGCCGAGGCGGACAAGGCGTTTCGCCTGATCGACGCGGAATTGAATGCGAAAAAGCGGGACTTGCTGCGATTGGAGGAAACGGGGCGAAAGGCAGACGCGGCCGCGCTCAAAGCCGAACTCGAGACGATCGAGAAAAACCGTAAGCTGGCGAAAGATCGCTTCGACCTTGCAATTCAAGAACGAAAGACCAGACAGGAACAGGTCGTCACCCTCGAACAGAAGCTGCAGCGGGATCGCGATGCGTTGCAGCGGTTGCTCGCGCCGCCCACGACGCAGCCCGTTGCGTCGTCACCTAAACCGGATGCGCCACCCACGAGTCAGCCGGTCGGCCCGCCCGTGGTTGCGCCCGGCACGGATGCCTCGTCGGCAAAAGACGTTGCACCGCTTACCCCGATGGGAGCCATCGAAAAGGCGCTCGAAGGCAAGGGCGGATCCGGCCAATCAATCCTCGAAGTAAAGCCGCCGTCCAAGGAATTGATCGAGGCCAGCAAGGTAGCGCAAGTCAAACAAGTGGAGGCCGCGGAGGCAAAAAGCGTTGCCAAGTCCATCAACGAACGAATGGATGCGTTGCAGAAGTCCATCGACTTGGAGCGGAAGCAACTCGACACCGCGCGCAAGAAGGAAGACAACGCCCAGGAGACCGCACGATCACTTCGCGATGAATGGCGTGCGAAGTGGTCACAAGGCGCGCCGCAGGCCCAATTGCAGGAGTATCTCGCAAAAATCTCCGAGGCCGAGCAGCGTGCCCTGGATGCGCAAAAAGACGTCGCCGACCGGTCCAAGCATCTTGAGGAGCTCCAGGTCGAATTGAGCGGCGTCCAAAATGAACACATCAACGCTTTGAGGGAGGCTGAACAAAAGGCCCGCGAGGCGGAGAGTGCCGAGAAGAAAGTCGTAGAGCTTAAGAACCCCTTCGCCCCGCAGAACATCCGCCGTTGGATCATTGAATCGGGGCCGAAGGTCTTAACGGTTCTCGTGGGCATGGCCGTATTGCTATGGCTCACGCGGCGATCGCGTGGACGGCTCGTGTTCTTGCTTTCACGAGCAAATGACCGCGGCACGGTGGAAGAGCGAGAGAATCGGGCCCGAACGCTGATCTCCGTCTTCAGCAATGCGGCCGGCGTCGCCATCATCGTCGGCGGCTGTTTCATGATCCTGACGGAATTGGGCGTGAACATCCTGCCGCTGATGGGAGGTGCGGCCGTCATCGGCTTGGCCGTGGCTTTCGGCGCGCAAAACCTTATCCGCGACTACTTCACGGGATTCATGATCCTGTTGGAGCATCAGTACGGCATTAATGATGTCATCACCGTCTGCGGAATCAGCGGACAGGTCGAGCAAATCACGCTTCGTATCACGGTGCTACGCGACCTCGAAGGCACCGTGCATTTCATTCCCAATGGCCAGATTACCACCGTCAGCAACAAGACCCACGAATGGTCCCGCGCCGTGCTCGAAATTGGCGTTGCATACAAGGAGAATGTTGACCGCGTGATGCAGGTTATCCTCGACCTCGCACGCGATTTACGGCGAGATCCCGCCTTTATCGATTTCATCCTCGACGATCCTGAAATGCTCGGCGTCGAGAACCTGGGTGAATCAGCGGTAACCCTCAAATTCGTCGTCAAAACGCGCCCCGGCCGACAGTGGCCGGTCAAACGCGAATTGCTCCGGCGGATCAAAAAGCGATTCGATGAAATCGGAATTGAGATTCCGTTTCCGCATCGCACGATTTTTCACCAATACGAATCCGACGGCCCGCCTCCACCGCCGGCCAAGCACACACCGCCGGTACCGTAAAAAAGTCAGACCGCCCGGTTCGGTTGAACGCGGGCGGCCTGAGGGGTTTGTGTGCGGTGTTGGTAAATCAGCCGCCGACGGCGTCGCTCGTCGCGTCAAACGTCGGCGTCTCGGGGAAATCGGCCGGGAAGTCGGAAGCCCCGGTCGTCGGCGGATCGATGAAGCTCATGTCCTGCGTGTCGAACGCGGAGCACTCGCCGCCGGTCGCAAGAACCTGATTCTCAAGATCGACGCAGACATCGGTGAAGCCGAATGTGCCGCCGGTGGTCATTGCATCGCTGGACATCAGGGCATAACCGCTCCCGGGTTTGAAGTGTACCGACGACGTGATGCTCGTCAGGTTGTACGGATTGTCCGCGAATTCCGTGGCCGAGCGAACCGTCTTTTCCAACTCGCTCGTCGATCCATCGACGCGAACATCCACGCGCTGGTGGCTGTTGTTCAAACTTAGCACATCCCGTAGCGCGCCGCTGATGAACGCCTCGTTCCACTTGTGAGAGGAATCGGTGCGGTCCCACTCAACAAACGCCTGGAAATCGGCCGGGGCATCGGGCCTTGCAGCGCCGGGCTTGGTGAACATCCTGCCCGCGCCGAGGTTGTCGGTGCTGGGCTTGGTGGTCACAAGGGCACAGAGAAACCGCTCATAGCCATTGCCGCGATCGGTCCAGATGCGAACCGCGACCGGCGTATCGACTGCGTTTCCGCTGCCGTCGGCCGTGCCATCGCCATCGATGTCGAATGCGGTAAAGTCGGCCTTGTATGCGACGGCCGTCCCGTTGACATTGAACGTACCCGACACCTGCGTCTGCGACGGATCGGTCATGTCGTTGCGAATTACCGCGCCGAGGGCAAGGGCGCGATCCGCGAGTCGATGAAAGTTATGCACGATGCGCGCCGCTGAGTGCAGCGTGCGTTGATACGGCGTGGTGATTCCCATTGCCGCGTCATCCTTCGATTTGTCACTTGCCCCGGCGTCATCATTGGGCAACTCACTCACATCGAGGGATACACCTTCGGGCAGGAATCGCGCAACCGCCGATTGGTCACCGCTGGTGTTTCCCAAGCCTCCAAACAGCCCACCCGACACGCCATTGCAGGCAACGCCGGCCAGAATTGCGATTGCTCCAGTACACGAACAGACCTTCAGCTTCCACATACGAATTCTCCTTGACTTTCTTTTTGGGCGAGGCCACCACGCCTCGAACAGGCATGTGATCAACGCCTCGTATCGGCGGCTGATCTGACAAGCTAAACGACGGCCTTCGCCGGATTATTGCCGCCCTTCTTCAGGCCGATTCGTGATGTGCGAATAGACGCATTCCGAGACCACGGCGAATTGCCGGACGGACGCTTATCGGCTCGGGTTCGATCGGCGGCGGTCTAAGTCCGAACACAATCTTCGCCCAAAGCCACCGGGGGTCTGTCGTTCCGTGTTATAATGATGAGTCACGCGGCCCCGCCGCGACCGCACTTTGGGAAGGGGAACGGATGCGTCGGCTACTTCAAATCATTGGATCACTCCCGGCGTTATTCGCATTTCCAACCTTGGCCCAATACGACCCGCCACCGGCGTATTACTCGACGGCCACCGGCACAGGCGCGACGCTCAAGGCCCAGCTCAACGAAATCATCGACAACCATACGGTGATCTCTTATTCGAACCGCGCGGATCCCATCCGCACGCTTGATGAAGATCCGAACAACTCGCTTAATCTCATTCTGGTGTATTCCGGGCTGTCCGCATTGAAATCAAGCTTTCCGGCCGGCGGCAATGACACCGAACATTGTTGGCCTAATTCGTACGGACTGGACAGCACCACACCCGCGTACAGCGATTTGTTCAATTTGCGACCGTGCAATTCGAGCGTGAACAGCTCCCGCGGTAACAAGTACTACGATGACGTCGGCGGAACGACGCCTGCCCACGCCTCGGCTCCGGAATGCCGAACGGATTCGACTCGCTGGGAGCCGAGGCCGATTGAAAAAGGCGATCTGGCTCGCGGTGCGTTTTATCTTGATACTCGATATGAGGCCGACGCAAACGATGGGTTTCCGCGGAACCTGACCCTGACCGACAACGTCGCAACGATTACGGCGTCAGACAATAATTTCGGAAAACTCGCGACGCTTGTTGCCTGGCACTACGCCGACCCACCAAGCACACCCGAGCGCAAGCGCAACCACAAGATCTATACCGACTACCAGCACAATCGAAATCCATATGTCGATCGTCCTGAATTTGTCTGGGCTGTGTATGGCAGCGGGCCGAATGATTCTCGCTTGTACATCGGTGGCGTTGAGCCGGCCGACGGGTATTCGAGCGCGACGGTTGATTTCGGCAGTGTCATCATTGGCGCCGCGGCTCCTGCCGCCCAAGTCGTGACGCTGAACAAATCAGGCACGACACCCACCACGTTTGATAGTGCCGTGTCAGGCGATGCATCGTCCACCACGGCAGGGCAGGGGCAGGCATTCGTTGGTGGTCTTCAGAATAGGCCCCTCAATGTCGCATTGGCCTCGGTTGCCCCCGTGGGTGCGAAGTCGGGCGTCATCACGATTGACAATACCGACCTGACCAGTGCCGCCGCAGGTCAGGGAAGCGCCGACGGAAACGACACGATCACCGTGGTCGCAACCGTGCTCGACCATTCCAACGCATCGTTCGACGCAATGGCCGACCAGAACACGCTCACCATCGACTTCGGTTCGCTCACGCCGGGCGGCGTGGTCACGCTCCCGTTTTCGATTCACAATCTCGAGTCCGTCGTGGGCTACACCGCGAAACTCGATATCGACGGCGTCGCCCCCTCCGGCGATTCGGCAACCCTCTACTCAGACCTCGCACCCATCGCGAACATCCCCGCGGCATCGAGCCAATCGCTCACGGCCTCGTTCGACACCAGCAGCGCCGGATCGTTTTCTGCGACGTATATCATCTCCGTGTCCGACGAAAATCTCGCCGGTGAGACGACCGGCAGCGCCCTGACCTTGACGCTCGTCGGAAGCGTCATCGGGTGCAACGCCGCGGATGCGAATTGCGATACGGTGGTTGATCTTGTCGATGTGGATGCCTTCGTCAGCGCATTGCTCGGCGGTCCGCCGTGCTCGCCCTGCGCCGCCAATCTCAACAACGACGCCGGCGTCGATGGAAGGGATATCGCGGCCTTCGTCGACCAACTCGTGCCGTGAGATTCGAACCGATCAGACGGATGCCACGCTAGTCGTACTGAAAGATGCCCTTGCCCCAGGCGTAGATAAAGCCTACGAGCAGGATCACAAAGAAGATCACCATTTCAAAAAACAGAAACGTGGTGTCGGCCGCCGCGGCCGCGCCCGCATGGGCGGATTGCGTGAAGACCCGCGCCCAGGGGTACATGAAGATCAATTCAACATCGAAAAGCAGAAACAACATCGCCACCATGTAAAACCGCACATTGAACCGTTGTCGTGCGTCGCCCACCGGCTCCATGCCGCTTTCGTAGGTGGCATCCTTGCGCGGGCCGCTGCGCTTGGCCTTGGGCATGGTCTGGGTGACGACGATAATCCCCGTGGCAACGACCATCACGAATGCAATAAGCAGACCGATAGGGCCGTAGCCAAGATCGACGGCGGCGAGCGGCAGGATGCATGTGGTGTTCATATCCCCGGCGAGTCTAAAGCGCGGATTCGTCGATGGGAAGCGTCACAGTTATCGACGGGGCAGCATCAGCGTCAGGCCCAGTTCATCGTCAATGCGGGCCATCGCCAGCCGGGCCTGCGAAAACATCGACGCGATCACCGACACCGGCTCGGGCCCGCAACAGACGTAGGTCGTTCCGTTCTTCGTCCAGGTCAGAATGGCCAGTGTCTTGCCATCCTTCTGCGGCACTTCGCATTGTCGACAGCCCGCTGCCTCGCCACATGCCGCCATGCATCCACCCAGGTCATCCCACTGTGGGATGCTGAAGAATGAAAGCCGCGCCGGCTTGGACTCATGGGTGTAGATCAGATGTCCGCCCGCGGCCTCCGGAGCCTCCAGCACGCCGCAGAAATTCGCGGACTCGAAGCGATAGCCATGGGCCGTCAGATCGGGCGCGAGCGCCTTGATCTTGTTGCTAAAGTGCGAACAGATGGCCGGCTCGAGAGCGGCGAGCTTGGTAGGAAGCGATCGCGCGTGATGATTCGGGCCATGGGCGCAGCACATGTCGTGTACATTGCTCACCATGCGAGCGAACCGCGGCACGGTGTCGGACGTTTCGCGGATGTTCACGCCGCCCGGCGATGTGCCCGTCTGCCAGGCGCTTCGCCAGAGAAACAGACCGGCCACAAGCAACAGGCACGCGGCCATGGAGTATGCCCGGAGCCGCGTGGCGAAGATTCCGCTGCCTGCCGCGTACGGTACCGGCCGAACCTCACTCATCACGGCCGCGTTGATCTTGAATTTCAGTTCCTCGGGCACCGGCTCGCGCTCAATCACCTTGCACACGACCGCTCGCAACGCCTGTTGATCTCGAACCGATTGTTCACACTGTGGGCACGCTGCGATGTGTTTCGAAACAGCCTCCGACTGCGGCGCAGGCAACTCGCCGTCGGCGAAGGGGTGCAGGTGTTTTCGAGCATCGTTGCAGTTCATAAATTCGTCGTCGGCCGAATCCCACGAGATTCAGCATATTCCTTTAGCGTTTCCGTCAGTTGCTTGCGCGCCCGGTAGAGCCGGCTCATGACCGTCCCCAGCGCAACGCCCAAAACGTCCGCAATTTCCTTATAGCTCAGGTCTCCCAGCGCCCACAGGGTCAACACCGAGCGATACTCGGGCGCCAACCGTTCCACCGCGTGCTTCAACTCTTCGTCGAAGCCTTCCCAATTCAACTCGCCGATGCCGAGGGGGCCGATCGGCTCCACCAGGTCACCGGCCGCGACGTCATCGACGCCGATGTCGTCCATCAGCGACGGGCTGCGTTGCTCCTGCCCGCGACGCGTGAAGTAGGCGTTGTGCAGGATCTTCAGGAGCCACGGCTTGGCACCATACGCCCGAAGCTCGAACGACTGGAAGCTACGAAAGGCCCGGAGAAACGTCTCCTGAACCAGATCGTCGGCCTCAGCCGTTCGGCCGCTGAGCTTGAGCGCTACCCGATAGACGACGTCCAAATGCGGCAGCACCAGTTCATTAAATTGGCGCGCGGCCTCAGCATCTGTCGCGGCTTTCGGGGCGTTCTGCGGCCCATTCGGCATTACGTCCTCACTTAAAACCAGTCCCCACCAGCGGTTATTCCCGCCATTAGGACCGAAAATGGATCGACCCGTCAAGGGCTTGAATTGCGACCCAGTGGGTGGGCGATCGCGAGGGGGAAAGCCCTATCCGCCGTTCCGCCGATAAACTAGGGTACGCTCTAATGAGTGAACGTCGCCCAGCGACGACCCTTGCCTCGCCGCAACCATTTGGGGTGCATCCATGGCTTCCCGCCGAAATCAATTCGTTGCTGGTTTGTTTGTCGTCGCCCTCCTGGCGGTCGTCCCGAGTTGCAATATTGGCTTCAACGTCACGCCGCCGGCAGAGGCCATTCTGTTCGGGGCGTGGAACGTCCTG
The DNA here is from genome assembly GCA_016235815.1 of Planctomycetota bacterium. GTDB lineage: Bacteria > Planctomycetota > Phycisphaerae > UBA1845 > UTPLA1 > JACRIM01. The sequence continues at coordinate 156,193 of JACRIM010000030.1, read as the reverse complement.
CTCGCCAGCAACCCCAGCCTTCAGGAAATCCTGGTGTTCAACGAGTCCGGTCGGCTTGTCGAACGGAGAATCACGGTCGGCGCGACGACAGTGTCCCAGCCCGACGTTCACCGCCTGACCCGAGTCTCCGGCAACAACGTCCGCATTGAAACCTCGGACAACAACGTCTTCGAAGGCACGCTCAACGCCGACAAAAACATCATCGACGGCAAGTTCTCAACGATCCTCACCATCGGCAGCACGACCATTACGACGGACAATGGTGGTGTGACGTTGACGAAGATTTGAGTGAATTCGACGAGTGGTTTCCGCTCAGCGACCGACGGATTTCCGGCGCCAAATAGCGGATTTCATGAGACCTTTTTAACAACGTGGTATCCGCGTCGCTCCATTTCAATTCGCTGGCCAATTCAATCATTCGAGTGGGCAAACTCAAACGGACGCGGCGCGAGGTTCACCGGCCGGCGTCGGGCCACATCAATCAAGAGTCCAATGGCCAGATAGTTCGCAATCAAGCTGCTTCCCCCCATGCTCACGAAGGGAAGCGTCATTCCCGTGATGGGCATCAGGCCGACCGTCATACCCACGTTGATAATCGTCTGCGCAAACAGCAGCGCGCAGACCCCGGCCGCTAGCAATCGACCAAACGGGTCGGTGGTGGATGATGCGATGGTCAGTCCCGCCCCGATCATCAGGAGATAAAGCATCAACACCCCGATACAGCCGACAAATCCCCACTGATGCCCCAGCACCGCGAAGATGAAATCGTTGTGCTCCTCCGGCAGCAAATTGAATCGAAAGAAATCGCTCTCCTCCACGCCCTTGCCAAACACGCGGCCGCTCCCAAGGGCGATCTTCGATTGACTGAGTTGATAGCCCTCGTTGAGCCGCCATCGCTCGTCAGAGTCGTCCTGCCGCACCAGCGAGTGGATGCGATCGCGCTGATAGGGACTCATAAGCGGCGAAAAATAGAACACCGGCGCGGCCACGGCCCCCAGCCCGATGATGGCCGCGAGGTGGCTGATCTTCGCGCCGGCGACAAAGAGCATGGCAAAAAGCGTCGGCAGTAATAGCAAGCTGGTGCCGAGGTCCGGCTCCTTGAGAATCAGCGCGACGGGAATGATCGTGAGTAGAAACGGCATCACCAGCCCGCGAAAGGTGCGATAGTTGGTGCGAAAGCGCAAATAAAACGAAAGGGCAAGGATATACACGACTTTTGTGTACTCGGAGACTTGGATGTTGATAGGCCCGATGAAAATCCAGCGATAGGTATTCCGCTTCGGCCGGATAAATGGCTCCATCGGAATCTTGCGGGCCACGATGAGCAGCGTCAGGAGGATGAGAATGATGCCAAAGAACAGATACGAGTAGCGCCCGATCCAACGATAGCCGACCATCTGAATCACAAACAGCCCGACAAGGCCTGCGCCGAAAAACCCAAGCTGCCGCATCGTTTGGACGGCAGGTTCCGGGCTGGCCGCCTCGCCCGAGTAGACGCCGATCAGCCCGAGCGCGTTGAGTACGAGCGCCGGTATAAGCACGAGCCAGCCAAGCGGGGGAAGGAGTCGAGTCATGCGATCGGGCCTAGTGTAGCGATGTTACGAAATGAGGCACGCGACGTTAAGTTCGTCGGACAAATCACAGGCCGCGCGCGCGATAGCCGCTGCCTGATAGAATCCGACACTCACAGGGAGGAGTCGCACCACGATCATGGAAGTCAACACGCTGCATCTCATCGATTGCCTCAAAGGCATGAAGAAGCTCGCCCCCGCGAGCGTCGATCTCGCCTTCGCCGATCCGCCCTTTAACATCGGCTATGAGTACGACGAATACGACGACAAGAAAGAGGGGGAGGCCTATCTCGACTGGTCGCGAAAATGGATGGGCGCTGTCGAGAAGAGCCTGAAACCGACAGGTACCTTCTGGCTCGCAATCGGTGATGAATACGCCGCCGAACTAAAGGTGATCGCCACCCGCGAACTTGGCTTCACCATGCGAAGCTGGGTGATCTGGTATTACACCTTCGGCGTACACTGCAAAAAGAAATTTGCCCGCAGCCACGTCCACCTGTTCCACTTCGTGAAGGACGCCAAGCAATTCACCTTCAACGATGGCGAAGTCCGCGTCCCCTCGGCCCGCCAGCTTGTCTACGCCGACGCCCGTGCGAACCCGCAAGGCCGCCTCCCCGACGACACATGGATCCTCCGCCCGCAGGACGTCCCCGAAGGTTTCGCTTCTGCCGGCGACACCTGGTACGTCCCGCGCGTCTGCGGCACCTTCAAAGAGCGCAAGGGCTGGCATGGTTGCCAAATGCCCGAGCAAGTCCTCGGCCGAATCATCAAGGTCTCATCGAATCCCGGCGAGTTGGTCATGGACCCCTTCGCCGGCAGCGGAACCACCCTCGCCGTCGCGAAGAAGCTCGGTCGCCGCTGGGTCGGCTTCGAGATGTCCAAGGAATATGCCAAGCAGGGCCGCGATCGCCTCAAAGGAATTCGGAAAGGGGACCGCCTCGACGGCGTCGACGACCCGCTGACCAGCGTTCCGGCAACGATACCCTTGCGTCCGGAAAAGCCCGCCCGCAAACCGCGCGTTCGCAAGCCTTCGCCAATGCCCCTGTTCGCCCTCGAAGGTTGACCAGCCCAACGACGAAAACCGCCAATTACAGGCTAACCATATCAGGACGCACCCGGTCTAAATGGCTATCCCGACCTCGCGTTGGAGCTTCAGCCGCCCGGCGGCCGACCGATCTAGCCCGTAGGGGATCGCCGTAAATTGGCACCCTTTAGGCTTGAATCACGGATGCTCGGCAGGCTAGAGTGAAGTGGGGAAAGCATCATGGCTCGACAGCGAATCACCTGGACGTGTGCGATTGCCGCGATCGCGGTGGTCGCAATGACTGAATCATCCCAGGCCCAGCTCGGCAAGCGACGCAACCAGACCGCCATCAGCCCCTGCGCGATCCGACCGGATGCGCCCCGCTCGCCGCTCGGCGTCGGCTTCCCCGGTGGCGGCGTTGGTGTCCGGCCGAACACACCCAGTTTCGCATCCCCCAATTCCTTCGTCGGCACGCGCGTGTTGAGCTTCGGCAATCGACTTGGCGGTAACGCCCTCGGCCGATCCTTCTGCAATCCGCGACCCGCGTCCTTCGCACCGACGTTCAACAATTATTACTATGACTCCTCCCCGTGGGATTATCCCTCGAACAACCTCGGCCATTGCAACAGCGGGTCCTTTTACAATTATCGCAGCCTCAGCATTTCATCCGGCCCGGCCTACACGGTGCAGCCGCTCAATGTCGTCGTGCCGAGCACGCTTCCGCTCCCCCCGCCGGTGGCAGCCACCGGCTGGAACTCCTACGGCGACCGACAACCGGGAACAGACCGCGTTATCAGCGCCGCTCTCGCTGACTACAAGCGCAATCGCGTGGATACCGCCGCTCCTCCGCCGCCGCAAGCTGCGAAGGTGCTGAGCGACGCCGACGTCAAAGAGCTTGAAGCCCTGCTCGACAAAGGCGACGACCACTTCGGCAAATGTCGCTACGGCGATGCACGCGACGAATACACGCGCGCCCTGGTGATCGGTGGCAACGACCCCGGAGTGCGAATTCCCTTCGGATTGACCGAGTTCGCCATGGGCCGAGTCGTCGACGCATCGCGGGCCATGCGACAGGCTGCCGCCGGCGATCCGCCGTTTGACCCCGATTCCATTGACGTTCGCCAGGCCTACGACAAGCCCGGCGAGTTCGAAGCCCACGTCGCCCGTCTGGAGCACTTCGTCGCCGCCCACCCGTTCGATGCCGATGGCCTCTTCCTGCTCGGCTTCATCAAGGCCTGCAGCGGCAATCCCGTCGGAGCGACGGCGGTCTTTGAGAAGTATCTGGCCCTTCGCGATGCCGATCCGTCGGTACGGCCGTTCATCGAGCGCGTCGGCGGCTCCAACTGATCCTTACGCCGTCGGCCGATCCAGCTTCGCACACACATACCCGTCGATCACCGTCGTTTCGTATCGCCGCAGATGCACGGAATCGGAAAGCGTGCATGCACCGGTCTTAAGACTGAACGGCCACTGATGCCACGGGCACGTCACCACATCGCCGCTGACTTCGCCGGCCGCGAGGTTTCCCCCGGCGTGCGGGCAACTGTTCTTCGTCACGATGAAGCACTCGGGGTCGGCCAGTCGAAAGATGGCCAGTTCCAGATCACCCACGACCACGAATCGGCCTTGACCGACGGCGCAGTCTTCCACGCGGGCGAGTTTCGTCCAGGGATCGGTGTTCACAAGTGGAAATGATAGCCCGATGGCGCGCTGTGCGCCGGGTCGCACGCGGGTTACTTGATCGGGTACTTCGAGCCGTGGAACGGCCGCTCGGCCAGCACGAGTTCACCGAGGTCGTCGGTCAACATGCGGGCATCGAGGTCCCAGACGCGGGAGATGGTGCGGTTGTTGTCTTGAACGGTGCTACCCACGCCGCAGCCCATCAGGCCGGGCAGACACATGGCAACGAGCACGAGACAATAGACGATTCGCTTGGCCATTGGGCACCTTTCCTTCACGGATCAACTTCCCCGGCGGGGCGGTTCGACGGGTCGCGTTGGAGGCGACTCGTGCGGAGGGCATGTCATGCGTCGGCGGGAATCCCCCCACCGGCGATGCCTATTCTATCACCGGCAGGCGGATGCCGTCAACGGATGGCCCGGTTTCCGGGATCGCGGGCATGGCCGATTCGGGCGTGGCGACCTCCGACAATGCCGATAACCACTCGCGGTAGCGATAAGCAATCCCGACGTCCTCGCCGATCGCCTTGAGCCGGCTGAGGAAGCGCTCGTATTCATCGCTCTGCCACGACTGGGCGTTCTCATCGCAGAAGTAAATTCTGCATCCGAGCGGCCGATGTTCGCGGGCCGTACACATGCCGTCGATCTGGTAGGGGCACGATTCATCGGTGACGACGGGCTTCCACGCGTGCTTCATCCCCTCGCTGAAGTACGCCAGCTCAACATCGGTGACATAGAGGCGGTGGCCGAACTGCTTGAACTTGCAGCAGGCCCCGCGGTTGGTGCAGACCGGCTGGTGCGCGGCGACGGTCGCATCGACATCGCGGTACAGCTCGCGCATTAAGTCATTCAGCCGCGTCGCGTTCATGTCGGCAAGTCCTCGACGCGCTTGGCTGTGCGGCGAATCTCGATCTGCACGAAGTCGTAGGCCGTGCCCTTGTTCATTCCGGGGCAGCCCTTCGCGGCGTCGGCCCACTCCTCGGGGGTATCGAGCAGCACATCCCAAAACGGCCACGTCCGGCATTGCAGCGGCCGCACGGGGTAGATGGAGCAGGTTCGCTTGCCGCCCTCGGTTTTGAGAAAGCAGCAGTCGCCGTTTTTCTTGTTCTCGGTGAGCGAGTATTTGAAGCCCACGCGGCGAAGGTGTTCCTTGCCAAGCGTGCCGTCGGTCCGGCCGATGAAGGCGGCGATTCGCTCGATCTCCTCGCGGTTGACGTAAACGTAGCCGGGCGCGCCGGTGCAGCAGTTGCCGCACTGGGTGCAGGAGAACTTGAGGCCGGCTTGGTACCAGGGGGGCTTTTTCATTCGGCGGGGATTGTATGGCAAGAAATGCAAAGCGTATGATAAGTGATCGCGGGAGAGTGCTGATTCTCCTGTACCCGTTTTATTTGCCCAATCACTAATCGCCGCCAATGTAAATCTATAGAAATTTGCGCATTCTGCGGCTCCAACTCCTGGTCTAACAATTACTTAATACAATCCGCCACTCGCTCGAAACGCTGAGCAAGACTGATAGATGTATGACAAAACCCCGGAGATTCCGCGCCCAGTCCGCGCGCCCGCAAGAAGGGATATTTATCAATGTTGCACAGCAATCGTCTCATCACACTCAAGTCTCAAGTGGAACACCCGCCGAACCGGGCCTGTAGCCTGAGGTCTTCTCCGCCGTCCCAGTTTGTCCCACTTAATCCCACTTCTTTTTCGTCGGGAAACCTGGGAATCCCGCCGGACGACCGCGCCAACGCGATCAAAAGACGAATTACCCAAAATGTGTGCCGACACACACCGTTGCAATGCGTCCCTCCACTGGGCCCCATGACCCCCGAAAACCAATGTTCCACGTGGAACATAACAAATACCAAACAAAACTTGTCTGAAAAACCGACGGCTGCCCACCCTCCGAGGTCGTTCCAGGTAATCCCACCTGGTCCCAGCTTTTTTCCACGAGGATCGTCGAGGAACGTCGTAGTCCATCGCACGCCGTGTCGGGCGGGGGAGGAGCGGGAAGGGATCTCCGAAATGGTGGGTGCGAGAAAGGATTGTCTCCAAGGCGACTCTGCGACACGCGCGAAGGAGTTTCCCTCATCAGTTTTGTTTGGTCTATTGGTGCAATTCCCAACCGAATCAGGTCATTGCCTGATCAAGAATTGCCCCGCGCGATCAGACAATCGAAGTTCCGGTGACTAAACTCTGCGTGACGCCTGGTTACACGGAAAGAAGGTTGCGGCATGACGAAACGACTTATGGGATTCATACTTACGGTGGGCACGGCGGTGCCGCTGTGCGGCTGCGATGCGCTTCAAGGCTATCTGGGGCTGGACACCGTGGAGGTCGTCCTGAATAACCAGGCCGACTATGCGGTGGAGGTGGATTTGTATCTGAGCGACCAGAAAGATATCCCCGAGGCGCTGTTGATTACGATCGGCGAACACCTGGAGTTTACGCTGGCACCGGGCACGTCGCAGCGGTTCACCCGCTCGTGCGACGATCTGAAGGCGATCATTATCTACGACGCGGATTTGGAAGTGGTCGGCGGCCCGGATACCGAATCGAACGTGCTTCGGACGGATGGCGATTTCGATTGCGCGGATCGAATCACGTTCACCTTCGACCATTCGGCGGCGATTTCGGATTTCAACGTGGCGGTGGATGTTCGGCCGCAGACGGTGCTTTTGCCGTAGGGGTGGGGGAATGGTGGGTTGAGTACAACCGCACCCTACGAGCGGGAGTCGTCGATGATCTGCGTGCCGTAGAGATTTTGATACAGCTTGCAGCGGGCGAGCAGTTCGTCGTGTTTGCCGGAATCCACAATCCGGCCCTTGTCCATGACCACGATGCGGTCGGCCTGCAGGATGGTGGAGAACCGGTGGGCGATGATGAGGGCGGTGCGGCCCTGCAGGTGGCGCTCGACGGCGTCGTGGATCTTGTGCTCGCTTTCTGAGTCAATCTGACTGGTGGCCTCATCAAAAATAAAGATCGGGGCGTTGCGCAGGATGGCGCGGGCGATGGAGAGGCGCTGCTTCTGGCCGCCGGAGAGGGTGGTGCCGTGTTCACCGACGACGGTGTTGTAGCCGTTGGGTTTCTCGCGGATGAATTCGTCGGCGTAGGCGGCCTTGGCGGCGGCGATGATTCGATCTTCGTCGCCGTTGAGTTGGTAACGCCGTTCGGGGTGACGCTGCTTGAGGACGCGTTTGCGGAGGAGTTGATCGTCGCCATAGGCGATGTTGTTGGCGATGCTGTCGGCGAAAATGACCGTGTCCTGCGTGATGAGGCTCATCTGTTTTCGCAGCGAGGAGACGGAATACTTGGTGATGTCGCGGCCGTCGATGAGGACGGTGCCCGATTGCGGGTCGAAGAAGCGCATGAGCAGTGAAAGCAGCGTGGTCTTGCCGGAGCCGTTCGGCCCGACGAAGGCGACGCGTTCGCCACGGCGGATGGTCAGGTTGATGCGATCGAGCGCGGGCGTCTCGGCACTGGGGTATTGATAGGTGACGTCGCGGAATTCGATGGTGTCGGCCAGCAGGGGCAGGGCGACGGTGCTGTGCGTGCCCTCAGTCTCGACCTTGGAGTCGATGACTTCGAAGACGCGATCGAGCGCGGCGTTGGCCGTCTGGATGCGGTTGTAGAACGAGGACATCTTGCGGATCGGGTCGAAGATGGCGGCCATGGCGGCGGCGAGTGCGGCGAACTTCGCGAACTCCATGCGGCCTTCGAACATCTGCTGCGCGAAGTAGAGAATGGCGAGCGATGCGACGATTTGCCCTACGGTTTCGAAGATCGGGCTGCTGGCGGCGTCGACGAGTTCGATCTTGAGCTGGTGGCGAAGCATTTCCTTATCGACGCTGTGCAGGCGGGCGCGTTCGTAGGTCTCCATGGTGTAACCCTTCACGACGCGGATGCCGAGGAGGGAACTCTCCAGCACGCCGATCATGCGGGCGTAGTTCTGCAGAAGGCGCTTGCTGGCCTTGCGAATCATCTTGCCGGCGCGGCGGATCACGACGGCGGCAAGGGGCGCGGCGATCACCGTGACCAGTGTGATGCGCCAGTCGATGTACAGGGCGACGGCGAACGCGAATAGCGCCTTCAGCGGTTCGCGCAGGCTCTTGGCGAAGACGAAGTTCAACCCGCGATAGACATCCTGGCTGTCCTGCACGAAACGGCTGACGGTGTCGGCAACGCCGCGCGTGGCGAAGTGGGAGATCGGCAGCTTCAGCACTTGCTGGTACATCTTGCGACGCATGGCGACGACCGTGCGCGCCGCGGTGAGGGCGATGAGGTATTCACCGAAGAATCGGCAGATGCCGCCAATGATGGAAATGCCGACGACGACGAACAGCAGGATCTTTAGCGTGGCCAGCCGGTCTTCCTTGGTCGAGCCCTGGGGCAGAAAGGTCGCGCCGTAGCGGAACAGCTTGGTTTGGACGCTGGCATCTTTGAGCGTGGCGGTTGCAGTGTAGGCCTCATTGGCGGCGAGTCGCTTGAGGCGGAGCGTGGCGGGCCGGCCGTCGGGTTGGCAGGCGAGTGTGTGGAAAAGCTCGGTTGGGGAGAGTTCGCGATCTCCGACGCCGGTGAGGACGTCATGTCGGCGGACGGGTGCGCCGCCGAAGTACTCGGGGTGGTGGACCTCGATGATGTAGACGCGGTTGTCGGTTTCATCGAGGTTCAGGGTGACGCCGAGCCGCTTTTCGACGATGCCCTGATGGGCCCAGGACGCGACGCCCTGATTCTTGGCCATGAGCTGGATCACGGGCAGCAGGGCCACGATGTTGATGGAATACGTCACGGCCACGACGATGATGCAGATCATGCCGGGGACGAGGTAGCGATAGAAGGGGCGCGCGAAGCGGAGGATCTGCATGAAGTGCAGAATGGAGCCGCCCGCCTTGGGGGTTTCCGCTCGTGTTGAGGAAGGGCCGCCGACGGCCATTAGTGAGTTGCTCCGGTCGTGTGCATGTGGGGCGTGATTGTACGGGAGGCGAGTGTGCGGCGCAAGGAGGTCTTGCCAAGGGTGTCGGCATCGCTTTTACTTCGCAGGCAACGTTTGCACGCCCGAAAAAGGGTCGCGTGATGAACGGGAAGGGTCCATTGATGCGCACAATCGTCCTTGTCGCGGTGGTGGTGCTGGGGATGTCGGCGGCTTCGCGCGCGGAACCGCCGGCCGCGGATGAAACCTATCGCGAACGGCTGGAGTTCAATCCGGCGACGGGCGAATGGGTGGCGCTGCCGCCGTCGATCCCGGGAACGGAAGATGGCGACCTGGCGATCGCGCGAGCGCACCTTGCGAAAGCGGATTTCACGAAGGCGCGGAAGGCGTTCGCGGAGTGGTTCAAGCGGTATCCCGAGTCGATCCATCGGCCCGAGGCGTTGTTCTATGCGGCCGAGACGGAAGTGTCGGCGGATGATGCGAAGACGCGCGGAGGGGATTTGATCAAGGCGTATGAGTGGTTGCAGGAGTTGTTGCAGGGTTGGCCGGGGACGGAGTTGTCGGAACGGGCGCTTCGGAAGGAACTAATTATCGCCGAGATGATCCTGTTCAAGGGGCGGAAGCAGAAGGTGTGGAAGGGGACGATCTGGCTGTCGGCGACGGAAGAAGCGCTGATGATGCTGGATCGGATTATTGATGATCTGGCGCGGGACACGCCGATGGCCGAGCAGGCGCTGCGGCTGAAGGCGGATTATCACTATCAAACAGGCGAGTTTGAGGAAGCAGAGATCGCGTATTCACGGTTGCAGCGGGATTTCCCGCGCGGGCGGTATCACAAGATTGCGCTGCTGCGAAGCGGGGAGTCGGCGTTGGGGCGATTCCCGGGGATCGAGTTCGACGAGGCGGATCTGCTGGAGGCCGAGGTTTATTTTCAGGATTTTGCCCAGCGTTTCCCGCAGGACTCGGAGCCATCGGCCGTTCCGCAGAAGTTGGCTCGAATCAAAGAGAGTCGCGCGGAGAAGGATTACAGCATCGCAACGTATTACCAGCGCGTGAAGCAATACAACTCGGCGATCTTCTATTACCGGCAAGTGGAAACGAATTATCCGGCGACAACATGGGCGACACTGGCGCGGGCGCGGCTGATTGAGCTTGGCGCGATGGAGCCGCCGGGCGCGCCGACGACGATGGACGCCGAAAGCGCGGCGATCGAGTCCGATGAATAGCATTCGGACGAATGGGCTGTCTACTGCGCGATGGTCGTCATGTACGGCCTCATGGCGCGGGTGACGTGTTCATGCTCGAGGCCGGCGAATCGAATGGCCGTCTGAATCGCATCTTCATTCGTTGACAGACATATCAATTTTGGAACGAAGGCATCATCGGGAAGTTGCGCGAGCAATTCCGGGTCGAGGTCGGCGTCGATTTCGAGTCGAAGGTCGGTCCAGGGGTGTTGGCGCTTCCCGAAGGGGCCAAGGTCGATGGTGAGGCCGGCGGGGGAGAGGGTGATGTGAGAGGGCGTGGGCCGAAGCGCGAGGATGAGCCAGCGTAGTGCGGAGACGGCGAAGGCGAGTGCGGCGAGGAGGGGGACGAGCATCATCAGCCCGAGGCCGAGGAAGGATGCTTTGTCGGTCAGCCAGAGCAGATGCCAATCGAGACGGACGATGAAAAGCACCGCGCCGAAGATGACCATCGCGAGGAGCCGCCAGGCGGCGCGGGAGAGGGCGTGACCGCGCTCGACGCGCCAGACGATGGTGGGAATGTCGGCGGGTTTGGTCATCGTCATTTGCGTGTTCACTCTCGGCGTGCGCGATACTACCATACTGTGTAATGACGGACCATTTCGCAAAGCGGCGCTATCTCATCAATTTCGACAGCCGGCGGCTCGGGCAGGTGTTCACCGACGTGCTGGTGATCGGCGGCGGCGTGGCGGGGCTTCGCGCGGCGATTGAGGCGTCGTCGCGGGCGAATGTCATTTTGCTGACGAAGGACAAGCTCCCCGACTGCAACACGGCGTGGGCACAGGGCGGCGTCGCGGCCGTGACGGATTCGGCGGACAGCGTCGAAGCACACGTGAGCGACACGGTGCAGGTCGGCTGCGGGCTGGGGAACGAAGAGGTCATCCGGCTGGTGGCGGAAGAGTCGCCAACGTGTGTTCACGAATTGATCGAGTGGGGGGCGAAGTTTGACCTTGAGAATGGTGCGGTGGCGCTGGGGATCGAGGGCGGGCACTCGGCGCGGCGGATCGTTCATGCGGCCGGTGATGCGACGGGGAAGGAGCTGTCGCGCGTGCTTTCCGCGCGGGCCGTATCGGCGGAGCGCGTGCGGGTGTTTGAGAATTGCTTTGTGATCGATCTTGTCGTCGCGGACGGGAAGTGCATCGCAGCGCTGACGCACCATCAGAAGTATGGCTATCAGATCATCTGGGCGCGGTCGACGGTTCTTGCATCGGGCGGTGCGGGGTGCGTGTTTCGCGAGACGACCAACGCGCCCTCGGCCACGGCGGATGGCCATGCGATTGCATTCCGGGCCGGGGCGATTTTGCATGACATGGAGTTCGTGCAGTTTCACCCGACGGCGTTGTATTTAGCGGGCGCTTCGCGGGCGCTGATCAGCGAGGCGGTGCGCGGCGAGGGGGCATATCTGGTGGATCGCGAGGGCAAGCGGTTCATGCCGGCCTATCACGCCGATGCGGAGCTTGCGCCGCGCGATGTGGTGAGCCGGGCGATTGTGGACCATCTTGAGAAGACGTATGCGACGTGCGTCTATCTGGACGTGCGGCACTTCGAGAAGGGGCGTTTCGCGGCGCGGTTTCCCTCCATCGCGGCGCTGTGTCGGAGCTTTGACATTGACGTGGAGCGGGACTTGATCCCGGTGCGGCCGGCAGCGCATTACATGATCGGCGGGGTGGCGGTGGATTTGGATGGTCGTTCGTCGGTGGCGGGGCTTTTTGCCTGCGGCGAGGCGGCGTCCAACGGGTTGCACGGGGCGAACCGATTGGCGAGCAACTCGCTGGCCGAGGGGCTGGTGTTCGGCAAGCGCGTGGGCCGCGTGGCGGCGGAATCGCTGGCGGGCAGTGGTGAATCGGCACCGCGTGATCTGCGGTTTGCGATGGAGCCAAGCTGGCGGACGGAGCTGGACCTGCCCGACGTGCGCAATAGTCTGCGGGCGCTGTGCTGGCGAAATCTGGGGATCGACCGACATGGGGATCGGCTGTCGGAGACGTTGGAGATCATTGATTTCTGGGGGCGGTACGTGATGGATAAGGTGCTGGACGACCGCGCGGCGTGGGAGACGCAGAACATGCTGACGGTGGCCCGGTGCATCGCCCTGGCGGCGGCCGCGCGAACCGAGTCGCGCGGGGTTCACTTTCGAAGTGATTATCCGAACACGGATGACAAGACGATGCGGTGTCATCTGGCGCTTTGCAGGAATGAGTCGGCGGTTCGGTTGATGCAGGTGCCGTTGTAGGAGGATGCCAATGAATAAGTGGCTGGCCCGAATGCCTTAGACGATGCCAGTACCTGACTTCGGATCAGCGTTGTCCGATAAGGCTTGGGTCATTACAATGCTATTTCGGAGGTGCTTCTCCAGTGGCCAAGCAGGATACCTTTGATGATGTGAGTGATTTCATCGAGGCTGCACTAAGCCTCACGCCCGATATTCCAGTTGTAATTGCGATTCCGAGTCATGACCGAAATGACGAACCGATCAAGGACCAAGACCAGTGGGCAAGTTCGGCGCTAGAATTGTTTGGTACAATGTTCCATGGTGCGACGGCATTCTCAACACATTGCGGAATATTTAGGGATGAGAATGGCGAACTTTTGCGTGATAAGCCGATTATTGTGGAATCGCTGGCGACTCGCGAGGAAATTGAGAACCGGGACAATTTGAAGCGACTTGCAGCCTTTGCGCAGCAAATGGCCGAAGGCGCTGACCAAAAATCTGTATTTGTCTCAATTGACAATGCGAGGCATTACATCGAGCGCAAGAAGAGAACGAAAGCTTGAAGATGTCGCGGCTTAACCAATATGCAATAAGTGCTACCTTAGAGAGTAAGGTCTCAACCGGTTCCGCGCCCCACTTCGGGATGTTGGGAATCTATCAGTCTGCCTTTCACGCCAGGGCGAAACCACCAGGCAAAACTGAAGGAACGCTTGGTTCTAATTTTGATGAAGAGATTATCAGGGCCTTTACTGACGTCGCTGAAGGTAGGGCGGTTGATCCGGTATTGGTAAGTCCATCCATGTCTTCAGCGTTCCTGAAAAAGTGCAAAAAATTGGGGGTCACCGCCCCACCGGCTCTCATTAACAGACGGTTATTTAGAATTCGGAAAATTGGTGGCCTACTCCCTGCAGCAACGGTTGTTGAGCCCGAGGCCAGCATAGACGAGACAAATATTTTTGCAATCGAATTCGGTGTGGTCCGCATTAAGTATCTATACGGCGCAACGATTGATGACATGATTTGCGAACCATCGATCGGTGCTGAATTTTTCAGATTCGTCAAGTCTATTGCCCCGCACTGCGATGAACATGTTGCGCGATTGGGTGCGCTGTATTTACGCAAGACTAGGAATCTTAGGAAGGTTGAGGATAAGAAGGTCGAGAGCATAGATGTTAGAGAAGTTGAATGCTCTTGGGTCGACGCCGGAACCTTGAACGAGATTAAGCCGAATAGGTTGCAAAATGTGGGTCCAGGGATCATTGAGCTAATAGAGCCTTCAAGATCACTTTACATGTACCAGACGGATACTTCTGCAGCCAGTGCGATTTCGCAATTTGCCGACAGTCAGTTATGGAAGACAGTTGGGAACCTTTTCTGGACTCCAGATTTGAGGCAGATTAGGCTTAGAGTTCTGCCAAGTTCATTGGTTCATGGATTTACAATGAGGAATCTACTATTGCGGCTAATCAGAGGGCATCATCCTCTTTTCAATATTCCGGTTGATAACAAGGCTGCGTAGCGCAACAGTGCTCGGATGCATGAGCCGATGGGCAGAGTTCAGATTCGTCCTCCGGTGAAGTGGCACGGCGGAAAGCACTATTTGGCCCGGAGAATTGTTGCGCAGTTCGCCGAACATTCTACTTACGTCGAGCCATTCGGTGGCTGTACATCAGTCTTGCTTAACAAGCCGATCACTGAAATTGAAGTCTACAATGATCTCGATAAACGAATAAGCCGACTCTTCCGCGTGCTTCGTGATCGAGGCGATGAACTTCAAAAAGTTCTTTCACTAACACCATACAGCGAAGTTGAGTTTAATAATTCCTTGGTCCCCTCGGATGATGAACTGGAACAAACTAGACGTGATTTTGTACGATAGGGAATTCGAGGGAATTCGGGGTCAGAGGAAATTCGGGAAATTCGGGGTCATTCAACTTTATGGTTCAGTCGGCGGTTCGGATGATGCAGGTGCCGTTGTAGGAGGATGGCGAAACCATTTTCTATTCCGAAAGGCGCTTTGTCTCACGTTGAGTGAAACATTTCATTGCTGGTTAGTCGCCACGGGTCAACGGAGTTGACCCATGCCACCCGGCAGGCAGGGAAGATTCGGATTTATACAACTTTGTCGTTTGGATGTTGAAGTTCGTGAGTCCTCCGAACGCACGGGGTTATTGGGGGGATTGGTACCGGTGGGTGAAACCACTGGCTACAGACGTGCGCCCTGCCGGGCGGGTCATGAGGAAGGCGTTACGCGGCCTGCGGGTTCGCCGCGCGAATTTTCGACTCGTTGTACGCGGCTCATCATCGGAGCGGTGCGAGGCCCGCGGGCTTGCGCCGCGCGGTTCGGATTGGGGTGCGGAACTGTCATGGCGTTGTGCTGCGTCGCCACGGGTCAACGCGTTGACCCATGCCACCCGGCCAAATGGGAAATGTTGGCGAATAGGCGGTTCAACAAATGGTGGACTGCACGTCGTGGATTTATTAACTGTTCACGATTATCATATATCCCACGTCCAGAATGGGAGGAAACAATGGGCACATTTTCAGATCGCATTTCGCGCTTGTCCGCAACCAACGGAAATCCGCTTTGGCGGATTGTTGTTGGGGTCGTTCTGATCTCGACCTGCATAACGGCCATCGCCGCCCCTATCGCCGACCTGAGGAGTGACTGGAGCAACACCAGTAACCCCAATCCGGGTCTTTTCGGCACGTGGTCTTATACCGAGAATGGAAATCCGCTTCCGCCGATTGCTCAGTGGGCGGGGGATAACAATGTATCCGGCTGGGGACCGCCCGGGAACATCGGTGGCGATTTTCTCCCCTTCTTTTTTAAGGCGCCAACGAATTACGGCGACGCCGAGCCGGGCGACATCATTGTCCACTCCACCGACGGAGCCAACGGCGCTGCGCACGGTCCGGCGATTTTCATCTGGACGAGCAGCATGAACGGCACCGTTACGGTCAGTGGCAGCGTCTGGCCCACGCGCCTGATCGATCGCCTCAACGAGTTTCAATTGACGCATTTCCACACCGGCGGCCCAACGGTCCTCGCGTCGGGTGCGATCCTGGAAAATGGAAGCATCTCGCGCTGCAATCCCATCCGCTTCAGAATCCCGGGAGTGGTCATCTCCACCGGTGATGTCCTCACGCTTCGGATTGAGAAGCTCTCCATGTTCGGCGATTTTGCGGGCGTGAACCTCGCTCTCTCGACAGACAATTGCCCGACCACACCCGGCGACCTGAATAACGACGGCAAGCGCGATGGCAGGGATATCACCCACTTTGTCCATTGCCTGGTCGACAACGCCAGCCCCTGCGTCGAATGTTATTGCGGTGACATGAATAACAGCGGGGCCGTGGACCTCGGGGATGTGCTGGGTTTTGTGGCCGCGCTGTTGTAGGCGGGCGCGATCGACGCCCTGTCCCCACGTAAATGTCATGCGTCTGCAGTCGTCTCAGTGAGGCATCCAGTGGTTCAACGGTGATGCCGACACCGTGCTTTGGGTTGCCTTTTGGGAGGGGAAATCCATTGACCCGGCGCGTAAACCCGGATAAACTATAGACGTACGTGCAAACCTTCGCGGTCGCATTGGCGGCCGTGCTGCCTGCCGGGGCCTTTGCGGCCGCCCGCCTGTTGTTGGGAAGAAACCATCGGTTAGCGTTTGCGGCTTTGCCCGGCGGCGGGTTTGATACGTCACTGGTGTCGATCCGACTGGGTCGGCAGATCGAATTGGCGCATTGCGCGGAGTATTTTGAGTATGGCATCGAAGACACCCGTTTGGGGCATCGACGTCGGTCAGTGCTCGCTCAAGGCGCTCAAGATTCAGGTGGCGGGGGATCAGGTCGAGACTCTTGCGTTTGACCTTGTCGAGCACGAGACCATGCTCTCGCAGGCCGATGCCGACGCCACGGCGCTTATCACCAAAGCCATTCAAACGTTTGCCCAGCGGAATGACCTCAAGGGGGCGCGGGTGGCCATTGCCGTGCCGGGGCAGCAGACGCTGACACGCTTCACGAAAATGCCGCCGGTCGAGGCGAAAAAGATCCCCGACATGGTGCAGTATGAGGCGAGCCAGCAGATTCCCTTCGACATGGATGAGGTCGTCTGGGATTACCAGATTTTTCAGGAGAAGGATTCGCCGGACGTCGAGGTCGGCATCTTTGCCATTCGCAAAGAGTTGATTCGCAATTACGTCTCGTATTTCACGGAGGCCGGCATCGAACCGATGCTGGTGCAGACCGGTCCGATGGCGTCGTATAACGCGGCGAAATACGAGGGTGTGCAGGCCGAGGGGCAGTCGGTGGTGCTGCTGGATATGGGGGCACTGGCGACGGATTTGATCATCATGGAAGGCTCGCGCATCTGGGCGCGGCAGATTCCGATCGGTGGCAACCGGTTTACGGAGGCCCTTTCGTCGGCGTTCAAGATTCCGTTCGGCAAGGCGGAAAAGCTCAAGCGGACGGCGGCGACCTCGAAGTACAGCAAGCAGATTTTCGCGGCGATTCGGCCGATCCTGGCGGATCTTGTCTCCGACGTGCAGCGGTCGATCGGGTTCTACACCTCGACGCACCGCGAGGCCCACATCAACAAGGTCGTGGGCATGGGCAACGCCTTCAAGATGTATGGCCTGCAGAAGTTTCTCGAACAGAACCTGCAGATGGAGATCGTGAAGCTGAGCAGCTTCAAGCGATTGACCGCGATCGTTGCGGAGAACTCGACGACGTTCACGGAGAATGCGGCGAGCTTCGGGGCGGCGTATGGGTTGGCGTTGCAGGGGCTAGACCTTGGATCGGTGACATCGAGCCTGCTGCCGCTAGAGGTACGCAAATCGCTGCTTTGGAAAAAGAAGCGCAACTGGTTCGGCGCGGCGGCGGCGTGTCTGGCGATCGGGGCGGCGTCGATCTGGATCGGAAACAGCACGGCAAAGGGACAGGTTGAATCAATTCTCGGCGGGCCTGATGTTCCGCCTCCGGTGTCGGTGAAATCGCCCGAAGAGGCCGAACGGATCCTGAGCAGTCCGACGGGCGATACGGTCGGTAAGAAAGCGGCGGCGGTGATCGGGGCGTCGACAAAGTTGCGAGCGGCGCTTGAGGAAGTGGACAAGGGCAGGAAGGGTGATCAGGCCTTGTTCACGAAGATGGCGAAGCTGACGGAGAACAACGTCTTCATTCCGCGCATCGTGGATTTGATCCATCGGTGTTTCGCGGAGGTGTTGCCGCCGGAGTTGAAGGAGATCAAGACGACGGCGGATTATCTGCAATATGCGAAGAACGCGCCGCGGCCGGATCGCGGCGAGGTGTTCATTGAGAAGATGGACATGGCGTTTGATGCGAAGGACCCGGCGCGGAATATCAAGGGTGCGGTGCCCGAGAAAGGGCCTGCGCTGACGAAGCCGGGTTGGTATGTGCGCGTGATCGGCACATCGGCGAATCCGAAATTGGCGACGTGGCTGGAAGAGACGCTCCAGCCGGCCATGCAGAAACTGGGGCGCGAGCCGAGTCGCGGGATTTACATCGACCAGGTTGTGATCGAAAAGGTGGACAAGAAGGGCGCGAAGCCGGTATCTGCGAGTGAATTGCCTTCAGGCGGCGCGGCGGAGTCCGGCAGTGGCGACGCTCCGCAAAGCGGTCGCGGCGGTCGAAGGGTTACGCCGGAGTCTGGATCGCCGGAGGAAGCATCGGGTGGCGGGCGTGGCGGACGAGGTGGCGGTGCTCCGCCGCCGGAGGATGCGAGCGGACCGGCGACGGGTGATGACGTTGCGTCTTTCCGCCAGCGATTCCAGAAGAGCGACCCGCTGACCGGCGAGAGCACGGTTGATGACAAGCGGTTCACGATTTACATCGTGGTGCGGAAGGGTGACACGCCTGCGAACATGATCCCCGAGGAATACAAGCCGAAGAAGGCCGAGCCGGAAAAGGGCAAGCCGGGACAGCCCGCGCCTCCGCCCGCCGGAAAGAAGCCGTAAGGCCGCATCACGGAGTAGTCGACGATGGGATTCTTGAAATCGAAATGGCGGCTTCTGGTGTTCGTCCTCGTTTGCCTCGGCTCACTGGGCATGGGCGGCTGGGCGTATATGTCCAGCGGCGAAGTGACGGAGGCCGTGCAGAAGCTGGTGAAGCTCAAGGGCGACGTCGAGAGCGCCGCGAACATCAAGGCGAATGCGCGGATCATTGAAGCGCGGAAGAAACAGGTCGAGCAGGCGAACGCGGACTTTGAACGGGCGATGAACAGCGCGCTGGCGTTGCAGAAGCTCAATGCCTATTACGACGAAGTCGGACCGGATGGTAAGGTCGTGCGAAAACCGCGCGATCTGCTGATCGACAAAGTACTGCCTAAGCCGACCAAGGCTCAGGCGATCAATTTCAAAGATGCGTACAGCAAGGCGTTTGACGAACTGAAGGATCGGCTGAAGGGTCGTGACAAGCCGACTAACGAAGAGGTGCGTCGCGAGCAGGACCTCATCAAGGGCAGCCGCGGCGGGCCGTCCAACATCGATCTTGGTCCGTGGGGTCCCTCGGAAACGACATCCACGAAAACGAAGAAGGATCGCACGCTGGCGGAGGTGTTGAAGGAATCGGGCAAGGCAATGGCGGCGGACAAGGTGGCCCGCTCGGTCCGGATGTATGTGAATCCAAATGCGCTGGCGCGACAGGCCAAGGTTCTCGCCGCGGATGTGCCGTCGGACATCGAAATCTGGCAGGCGCAGATGTCGCTGTGGATTCAGCAGGATTTCGTGACGATCCTCGCGAAGATGAACGAGGAGCGTGCCGCGGAGCTGGAGAAGGCCGGCAAAACGGATCAGCTCTGGGTGGCCTACATGCCGGTGAAGCACCTGGTGCGTTTCGGCATTGACGCGAAGCTCGGCAAGGGAGGCGGCTCGAACCCGCCGAAGGCGTGGGCCCCGTCGTTCACCAATATCAACAATGACGACAAGCTGTTTAAGGTGCCGTTGCAACTCGAAGTCGTGATCGAGGAGGCAGCGCTGATTGATTTGCTCGACCGAATCACCAAGGCCGGCTTCTATACGCCGATTAATTTGAATTATGACGCGGTGAAGCCCAACCCGTTGATCGAGGATTACATCTACGGCGAACAGCCGGTGGTGAAGGTGCTCATCGACATCGAGGCGTTTTACTTTCGGCAGGTGTTTGAGCAGTGGATCCCAGAAAAACTGAAGAAGATACTCAAAACGGCGAACGCGGCGGACGACGGCAAGCCCTGATTCCCCGACGAAACGAATAGACCACAGGAATCGCATTCATGGCCAAGAAGAACGTCAGTTTCTTCGACAAGCACATCGAGAAGGTGTTCCTCGGGCTTTGCGCCGCGGGGGCCGTTGCGGCCGCCGTGACGTCGTTCGGCGGTTCGCGCTTCGGCGAGGACGGCAAAGGACCTTCGGATCTTTCCATGCAGATCTCGGAGGCGACGGAGAAGGCCAAACGAGTCTTGACGCTTTCGCCGACTGAGGACAAACCGACGAAGCCGGGCGAATCGGCCAATGATCCGCTGGTCCTGCTTCGAGACTGGTTTGGCGAGACGCCGAAGGGATTGCCCGAAATTGCGAAAGTGAGTCCGACGCCGCCGCGCATGCAGGCGCTGCCGCCTCCGTTGCCGTTCAGCGCTGATTCGCTCAAGGCGGACAAACGGAACCTGGCGCGATTGGTGACGCCGACGATTCCGGTGGTTGTGTCGGGGCGCTCGACGCTGAATTTCCCGGAGAACAAGCCGCTTCTGGGCAGCAGTGAGGAAGTCAGCGTTGATTTGATCAATCCAAATGCATCGACGGTGTCGTGGGTGTCGGTCGGGGCGCAGTTGGACCTTGTTCAGCAAGAAGCGAACTTCATTGCCGAGCGTTATGCGACGCCGGCATACCTGACGATTGTCAAAGTTCATCTTCAGCGCAAGGATGAGGGCGACACGGCGCGCGGCTGGCAGGATGTGAATACGTATCTGCCGTACACGACGATTCCGCGTCCGGTGTCCGCGGATGGTCGGCCGGATTTGTCAGCCTTGCAGAAGGCCCGGCGCGTTTTTGACAGTGAGAGTTCGCAGGTGTGCCGTCCGGAATTGCCGGGGCGTATCGGCGGCGACAAGATGGCGCTGGTGCCGCTTCCGTTTATCGATGAGTCGCCCAAGCCGTCGACGGACGATGTCCTAAAGCCTGAGACGGAGGACGTGCGCGCTTCACGGCTTGTCAGCAAATGGACGAAGTTGGCACGAGATGCAATGAACGGAAAGGGCGGATTCCGCCAGCCGGATCTTGATGCCGCGCTCATCATGGCTCGGGCGGCCGTGGCGATGAACGGCGCGAAGGAGAAGGACGCCGCGGCGGCGAAACAGGTGCACGACGACATCATGTCGAAGCTGCCCAAGGCGCGCAAGGCGTGGGCGTCGTCGTCGGTTCGTTCACCGGATCGGATGATGCCGATCGTGGCACATGACCTGACAGGGTTGCCGGGGCATACGTACACCTATCGATTGCGGTATGAGGTTCTCAACGTCTATGCCGGCAATGAGGCGGCACTGGTGAATCCGGGGGATGCCGCGAGGGTGACGTTGTTCAGCGATTGGTCGCCCGAATCGCGGCCGGTCGAGATTCCGAGCGATATTTATTATTACCTGACCAAAGCGGACAAGGCGACGGGCAAGGCAACGGTGCTGGTGCTTCGCAAGTCGGCGCGCGGTATTGACAAGCAGGAGTATGCGGTGCGCCCCGGCGACAAAATTGGTCGCAAGGAGCCGCAGGGCCGCAAGCTGGATTTTGCCACCGGCGCGACATGTGTGGATGTCGATTTTGACCGCGTCGTGGACGGCAAGAAGGATGTGGCGCTGGTCTATGCCGATCCGACGGACGGCACGTTGTATGAGCGCCTCCTGTCGAAGGACAGCCAGGACAAAGTGCTGAAGAAGCTATTGGAGTTCAAGCCGCCGGCTCCGGGCAAGTAGACGCGATCGACAGGGCCATCG
Source organism: Planctomycetota bacterium (assembly GCA_016235815.1). Lineage (GTDB taxonomy): Bacteria > Planctomycetota > Phycisphaerae > UBA1845 > UTPLA1 > JACRIM01. The sequence goes on along the minus strand of JACRIM010000030.1, from coordinate 134,577 downwards.
CGCGCGATTTCACACTATAATCCAATGCAATGGTATTCAGTCCGCGGGCATTTCGTAGGAATGCTGCGGACTGCGCGCATGGAGGCCCGTCATGAAAATCGTCGTCGCGATCGGCGGCAACGCACTCGTCACACCCGGAACGGCCGGCGATATCCAGGATCAATTCGCGCACAGTCGGCGGATGGCCAAGCCGCTGGCCGACCTCGTGGAACGCGGCTGGCAGGTGACCATCACGCACGGAAACGGCCCGCAGGTCGGCTCGATCATGCGCCGGGTGGAGATCGCGGCGCGCAGTGTGTACCCGATAGATCTTGGGTTGGCCGTCGCCGATACGCAGGCCGGCATGGGGTACATGCTGGCGCAAACATTGAACAATGAATTGCACCATCGCGGAATCGACCGAAGCGTGGCGGCGATTGTGACATCGGTGGTGGTGGATGCGAATGATCCCGCCTTTATGCATCCGACCAAGCCGATCGGTCCGTTCCTCGATGCCGAGGCGGCCGAACGGCATCGTACGACGGACGGATGGGTGATTGTGGAGGATGCAGGCCGTGGGTTTCGGCGCGTGGTGGCATCGCCGGTGCCGAAACGGATTGTGGAATTGGAGGTCATTCGGCGTTTGGTGGAGGCCGGCGTGCTGCTGCTTGCCGGCGGTGGCGGCGGCATTCCGGTGATTGAGAATGCGCGCGGTGAATTGCATGGCGTTGAGGCGGTTATTGATAAGGATCTGACGAGCGCGATGCTCGCGGCCGAGGTCGGGGCCGACGTGCTGGCGATCATTACAGGCGTCGAGCAGGTGTATCTTGATTTCGGCAAGCCGACGCAACGGGCGCTTTCGGGGGCGTCGATCGCAGAGGTTGAGCGATTGATTGCGGAACGGCAGTTTGCTGAGGGATCGATGCTGCCGAAGATCGAGGCGGCGGTGAAGTTCATTCAGGCGCGGCGGAATCCGGCGGCGCGGGCCATCATTACGGACTGGTCCGACCTGCCCTCGGCGCTGGAAGGTAAGACCGGGACGACCATCAGCCTGTCGGGCGCCTTTGTCGAAGGCAGGGCCAAGGCCGTGATGGTGTGAGGGACGGCGCATTAATTGGGGGTGCGGATTCGACATTGGCGATCCAGACGTCGCTCGTTTTGACCAAGCCGGGCCGGTTTCTTCTCACTAAGTCTATTGTTCACCCACACTTCGCGCGTATAGATTCTGTTCTGCTTTATAGTGGCCGGGCGCGGTTTCTCTTCTTACAGTATTCGTGGAGGTGTAGGATGGGCCGCGCTGTTCTACCGGGCAAGGCAATGCGAACCGGAGTGGATCATTTGGTGCCGGAGCAGCCGTGTTCCGGATGCGGGCGGCTGAATCGAGGCACTGCGCGTTATTGCGCCACATGCGGCACCGCGCTTGCACTGATTGGTTTGCCACAGGGTCGGCCCGGCCGTACGCCACACCCGCACCCCTTGCCGTCGCCGGCCGGCTTTGAGGCGTGTCTTGATGCGTGCGATTTGCATGTGCAATGGCGGCAGGGCGAAGGCTCGGCGTTGGGCGTGGAACCGGTGACGGTGGACGTGTTCAACGCCGGGTACGATCTTCGATCCGTTTCATTGCGGATGGTCGGGGTCGACTCGACGGGCCGCATGTTGCGGGGCGTGGAACAGACGATCGTCGAACTTCCGCGTGGCGCGACCTTGCGGATCGAGGTGCCGACGTATGAGGTGTCGGAAGAGATATCACGCCTGATTGTCTCCTTGGCGTCGGCCGAGTAGGCGACGGCTTGAGGGAGTAGGATTCACGCGTTTCCGCAACTGGTGCGGCAAAAGGGAGCTTGTCATGGGTGCGATGATCGTGTTTGGCGGGTTGGTCATTCTGCTTGGCGTTGTGGTGCTCTCGGGGTGTTTCACTGTGGAGCAGCAGACGCGAGCCATCGTCGAGCGATTCGGCAAGTTCAACTGCATCGCGCAGCCGGGGCTTAATTTCAAGATTCCGATCTTTGACAAGGTCGCCGGCATCATCACGCATCGCGTGCGCGAATTGGAAATCAAGATCGAGTCCAAGACCAAGGACGACGTCTTTGTTGATTTGCTCATTGCCGTGCAGTTCTTCGTGCGCGAGGATGATGAGTCGGTGATGTCGGCGCACTATCGGCTGATGAACCCCGAGCGGCAGATCAGCTCCTATGTATTCGACACGGTGCGAGCGTTGGTTCCCGAAATGCTGATCGACAACGTGTTCGGCGAGAAGGAGAAGATCGCCGTGGCGGTGGGCGAGCGGCTCAAGCATGTGATGGCCGAGTTCGGCTTTGTGATCCTGCAAACGCTGGTCAATGACATCCAGCCCGATGAGGCGGTCAAGGCGGCGATGAACCAGGTCAATGCGACCGCGCGCTTGAAAGAAGCCGCGAAAAATGAGGCCGAGGGCAAGAAGATTCGCGTGATCGCCGAGGCCGAGGCCGAAGCGCGGGCGAAAGAATTGCAGGGTGTCGGCATTGCACGCCAGCGACTGGCGATTGCCCGCGGTTTGAAGGAATCAGTGGATGCGTGCGCTGAGGCGGGCATTTCGCCGGAGGAAGCGACCAAGATGGTGCTTCTGACGCAGCACTATGACACCGTGTCGGCGGTCGGTGCTCGTAGCAAGGCGACCATCATGATGCTCCCCTATACGCCGGATGGAATGTCGCACGTGGGCGATCAGATTACCCAGGCGCTGTTGCTCACAACGGAATCAGCGAAGCCCGGTGGAGACGATGAGGAGAAGGTGACCCGCCCCGGAAAGCCGCCGCACCTGCGCCCGCCGACAGCGACATGACACAAACTTGGTCGAACGAAGGCCGATGGCTGTGTAGAATGCAGTGATGACGGAAAAAGCCACGTCATCATCGCTAGCGGCGTCACGACGCATTCCGGCGGGATTGTGGGCACTGCTCGCACTTTGCGTTGCGGGCCTGGGGCTGCACATCTGGCGCTACGCATTCCTTTGCGACGACGCGTTCATCTCGTTTCGGTATGCCCGCAATTTTGCGCAGGGGCACGGATTGGTTTTCAATCCGGGGTTTGAGCGCGTTGAGGGTTACTCCAACTTTCTGTGGGTGCTGATTCTCGCGGCGGGGCAATGGATGGGAATTGCGCCGGAGCACGCGGCCAATCCTTTGCTCATCCTCTTTGGCGTCGCGATCGTGGTTTGGGTGACGCATTATTGCCTGCGACACCTGCCTGATGGAGCAAGCCCGTATTGGGCGTTATTGCCGGCGGCCTATTTGGCGGCAAACCGCAGCTTTGCGATGTGGTGCACGAGCGGGTTGGAAACGAAGCTTTTTGAGCTTTGCCTAGTCGGGGCCGTGCTGACCAGCCTATCGGAGATGCAGGCGATGGCGCGCGGCAACGCAGCGGGCTTCCCATGGAGCGCGGTGTGGCTGGCGGCCGGGGCGCTGACGAGGCCTGACGGGGTGTTGTATGCCGGTTGCATCGTGTTGGCGCGGATTATCTGGCAGGTGAAGGAGAAGACGCTGTCGGTCCGGCCGCTGCTGATCGGAGCGATTGCGTTCGTGGTCCCGGTGGGGGGGCAGTTACTCTTTCGCAAGTGGTACTACAACGACTGGCTGCCGAATACGTATTACGCAAAAGTTGGCGGGCAGTCGTGGTGGGAGATGGGGTTTCGATATCTCGCATGTTTTTTTCTGGAATACACCATCGTGCTTTGGTTGCCGCTTATCGTGCTTGGCGTCCTAGCGCTTCGCGATGGGAAGCGGCTGCATGTGGTGATCCTGTTGGCCGCGGCGATTATTCCGCACGCAATTTATGTGGCGGCGATCGGCGGCGATCATTTCGAGTATCGCGTGCTGGATACGTATTTGCCGTTCCTTTTCATTCAGATGTTCTACGGGGCGTGTCAATTGAGTCGCACGGTCGCGGGGCGATGGGCCGCCGCGGCGTTGGCCATCGTTGGATTGGCCGCGAGCATGGCCATCCCGGAGATGACGCATCGTGGGTATCCGACGGTGTATCGCGTCGGCTTCCCGGGGCTGATGCCGCGGGACAATTACAACACGGAGTTGATCGACTCCTCACGATTCCCGTGGGTGTTTCAGACGCCGATCATCGGGGCCTATTGTGTGTCCTACAACGACCGGGTGTATCTGGCGTCGCGACAGTTTGTCGGACTACGTCAGGAGGAGCACAAGGGATTTCTTGGCACGGCCATGCAGCAGGCCAAGTGGATTCGTGAGTTGATTGATGCAGGGACGTTGTCGGCCGATCTGCACTTTGCGACCGATTGTGTCGGGGCGATTCCCTACTACACGAATCTGCGTGTGCTGGACCGTGTGGGCCTGACGGACCGGACGGTGGCGCGACAATCGAATGCGCAGGGCGAATATCGCGTGATGGCGCATGATAAGCTCGCGACCGATGATTACGTTCGCGCGATGGGCGTGGACATCGCGGCACTCGACAATGTCCACATCGTGTTTCCCATGGGGCATCCGCGGCTGCTGTTTCAGGGGCAATACGCCACGCTCGAGCCGGGGAATCAGGCGTTTGCGGAATTGAGCGATGGAAAGATTCTGCTTTGCAATGCGCCGCAGGGAATTGCTGCATTGCAGGCGCGATTGCCCAAGCTTCGCCTCCGAAAGGCATCGGAACTCGTCGCGCTGATGCTGGGTAACGAGGGCGAGGCATTCAAACCCGTGCCGCGAGAGAAGCAGTTCGGCCCGCCGTATGACCTGACTTTTTTCGATCAGGGAATCTCGATGTACGAAAAGGGCTATCTGGGGCTGACCATGGTCAACTTCGTCTGTGCGATTCAAACGAATCCGAACAATGAAATGGCAAAGCAAAACGCCGCGAGTCTCGGGGCATGGATGGACCAGAACCGCGGCTCGGAGCAACCGATCGGGCGCGAGTTCGCGCCGGCGATTCGCAATGTCGAAACTCCACCTGCGGCGGCAGCGCCGTAGCGCGTTGCCTAGGGGAAGATGCCGCGCTCTTTGTAGACCGTTTCCAATCGATTCAGCGCGACGATATAGGCGGCGGTTCGCCAGTCGGTCTTGTGCTGGGCGGCTGTGTCGCGAACGCTGCGATAGGCAGCCGTCATTCGCTTTTTGAGCTTGTGATCCACTTCTTCCAGATCCCAGAATTCACTCCGCTTGTTTTGCAGCCACTCGAAGTAGCTGACGACGACGCCGCCTGAGTTGCAGAGGATGTCGGGCATGAGTTGGATGCCGCGCTGCTGGAGGATGCCGTCGCCGTCCCAGTCGGTCGGGCCGTTGCCGCCCTCGGCGACGAGTTTGACGTTCAGCATTGGTGCGGTTCGCGCGGTGATCTGATTCTCCAGCGCGGCGGGGATGAAGATGTCCGCTTTTGTGCTTAAGAATGTGTCGTGGTCGACGGGTTTGGCCTTGGGGTAGCCCTTGATGCCGCCGTGATGGCGGGCGAAGTCGGCAACTTCATCGGCATCGAGGCCGCCCTCATCGAAGATGGCGCCGGTGTGGTCTTCCACTGCGAGGAGCTTGCTGCCGAACGGCTTGAGGATGCGGGCCGTCCATGAGCCGACGTTGCCGAATCCCTGCACGAAATAACTGATTTCGCTGAGCGGCTTCTTTTGATCCCGCGCCCACTCTTCGAGCAGATACACGACGCCCTGGCCCGTGGCTTTGTCGCGGCCCTGGCTGCCGCCCGAGACGAGCGGCTTGCCGGTGACGACGTGGCCGTAGCCTTGTCGGGTGTGTGGGGGCATGGTGGAGAGATAGGTGTCGAGGATCCACGCCATGATCTGGGCGTTGGTGTTTACGTCTGGCGCGGGGATGTCGTATTCGGGGCCGATGTTGTCGCCGAGGGCGAAGGTGAAGCGGCGGGTGATGCGCTCCAACTCGCGCTTGGAGTATTTGGCCGGGTCGATCTGGATGCCGCCCTTGGCGCCGCCGAACGGGATGTCGGCGATGGCGGTCTTCCAGGTCATCCAGGCGGCGAGGGCGCGAACTTCGTCGATATCCACCGAGGGGTGAAATCGCAGGCCGCCCTTGAAGGGGCCGCGCGCGGAATTGTGTTGCACGCGATAGCCGGTGAAGACCTCGACGCGGCCGTCGTCCATCTTGACCGGAAAGTTGACGGAGATTTCGTTGGTTGGCTTGGCGAGGATGCGCCGCGTGTTCGGGTCAAGATTGATTAGATCACAGGCCTTGTTGAACTGGCGGATGACGGTTTCAAAGAGGCTGGTGTGCCCACCGGCAGGCTTGCCGTCCGAGGGGGCGGCTTTGGTGGCGGGTTTGGCGGCGGGGGCGGGTTCCAGCTTTGTGCCGGTGGTCATGGACTGCTCCGTATAGGAAGACCTAAGGGTTTGTGTTGCGAATGGCGTCTTGGGGTTCTCTCCCGAACGGGGTCTATTCTACCGAGGCGGCGTCGGGGCTGGCTAGGGGGCGTTCCGCCGGCATAGGCGGGCCCGCGAAGCAAGGTTTTTGGGGTTTCCGTGATTTCTGGAAGTTTCTTGACCGGCGGCGGTTCTGATACTATTCTTCTTTCAGAGACTATTGAAAGTTCCGTATTGGAGGTCACAGCCATGCCGGAAATCCTGACGGAAAAGACCCTGCCCGAGTCCAAAGCGCTCTTTATTCGCCGCTGGGGGGAGATGTCCAGCTACTGGGGCATCAATCGGACGATGGCGGAGATCCATGCCCTGCTGTATGTCTCCACCGAGCCGGTGTGTACGGACGATGTCATGGCTCTGTTGCAGGTGTCGCGGGGGAATGCGTCGATGAACCTGCGGTCGCTGGTCGATTGGGGGCTGATTGAGCGAAGCCACGTTCGCGGGGATCGCAAGGAGTACTTCGCAGCGCGGACGAGCGTCTGGGAGATGTTCGAGACGATTATTCGTCAGCGGAAACGCCGTGAAGTCGAGCCGATCGTGGAGACGATTCAACGGTGCCGGGAGATGGCGGCCAAGGAGATGAACCTTGCCAAGGGGGCCAAGGCGGTGGACGCCAAGGCCTGTTTGCATCGGCTCGATGACATGGCGAAATTCATTCAGGTGCTGGGGACGACGATGGATCTGTTGCTCAAGGTCGGGCCAAAGGGGATGGATCGGATTACGGGGCTAATGATGAAGATTGCAGGCTGACAAAATAGGCGCGGCCCGGTGGTGTGAGTAGGATGTGGCGTGTCCGGACAGATTCCGGTATCGAATCATCCAACACCGACGGATCGACTCATGCCATTTCAACGTGCTGAACGACTGGACCAACTTCCTCCGTATTTGTTTATTGAGATTGACCGGCGAAAGCGCGCCGCGCTGGCCGCCGGGAAGGATGTGATCGACTTCGGTGTCGGCGATCCGGACCGGCCGACGCCGACGTTCATCATCGATCGGGCGGCGAAGACCATCTACGACCCGAAGAATCACAAATATCCGTATGACGCGGGCTATCCCGAATACAAACAGGCTGCCTCGAACTGGATGGCGAAGCGTTTTGGGGTGAATGTCGATCCGGTCAGCGAGGTGCTTACGCTGATCGGCAGCAAGGAAGGGTTGGGGCACTTGCCGCTGGCGGTGATAAACCCCGGTGACGTGGGGCTGGTGCCGACGCCGGGATATCCGGTTTATCACGCGGCGACGCTGTTTGCCGGTGGGACGCCGGTGGCGATGCCGCTTTCGGAGGATCGGGGGTTTCTGCCGGACCTTGGGGCGATACCGAAGGACGTGCTGGCGAAGACGAAGCTGCTTTTTCTCAATTATCCGAATAACCCGACCGGGGCGGTGGCGTCGCTCTCGTTTTATGAAGAGGCCGTCGCGCTCGCGAAGCAGCATGATTTCATCATTTGCTCAGATGCGCCGTACTCGGAGACGTACTTTGATGACCACGACCGACCGCCTTCGATCTTGCAGGTGGCTGGCGCGAAGGAGTGTTGCATCGAGATGCACTCGCTGTCGAAGACGTTCAACATGACCGGTTGGCGTATTGCCTTTGCGGCGGGTAATGCCGATGTGCTTTCGGCTCTGGCGAAGGTGAAGGGCAACATGGACAGCGGGGCGTTCGGGGCGATTCAGCAGGCGGGGGCCCTTGCGATAGAACGGATCGACTCGCCGGAGGTACGCGAGATTCGGGAGACGTATCGCCGACGGCGCGATGCGCTGGTGCCGCTGCTCGACGCCGCGGGGTTCAGGGTGTTCAAACCGCGGGCGACGTTTTTCGTGTGGGCGAAGTGTCCGAAGGGGTATTTGTCGATGGATTGCGCGGCGAAGCTGCTCGAGGAGGCGAACATTGTGGCCATCCCCGGCATCGGATTCGGGCCGGCCGGCGAGGGGTTTGTTCGATTCGCATTGACCGTTGAGGTGGATCGAATTGCGCAGGCCGGGCAGCGCCTGGCAAGGGTGGCGTGGTAAGATCGCGGCAGCATTATGAAACACACCGCCTACATCGGCCTCGGCTCGAACGTCGGCCATCGGGAGAAGAACATCACCGCCGCGCTCAATGCGCTGGAGGCGACGCGCGACGTAAAGATCGTGAAGGCGTCGAGCCTTTATGAAACGACGCCAGTCGGCGGTCCGGCGGATCAGGGGAAGTTTCTTAACGCGGTGGCAAAGGTATCGACGACCTTGCCCGCGGCGCGGCTGCTTTCGCTCTGCGTGCGTATTGAGGAATCGCTGGGGCGCAAACGGGACGTACACTGGGGGCCGCGGACGATTGATCTCGACCTGCTACTCTTTGACAAGCAGATTGTGTCTTCCGAAGACCTGACGATTCCGCACCCAATGATGCATGAGCGGCGATTCGTGCTGGAGCCGCTGGTGGAGATCGACCCGGATGTGGTTCACCCGGCGCTGGACCGGACGGCGCGGGATTTGTTAACTGACCTGGGCGCGGAAAGCGTGCATGATTGATATAATGGTGTCGTGAGGTCGTGTGATGTCGGTTGAAGAACTGTTACGACAAGCGGAGACTCTGTCGCCACAGGATCAATCTCGATTGGTGAAGGAGTTGAGCCGGGCTGTTCTGGCCAGAACCCTCGCGGCCAAAGGCGAGACACCTGAAGTACCCCTTCCAATCGAAGACTCCGAGCTGGATCAGATCATTCACGAAGCTCGAGGCGCTATTTGCGTCCACACAACGTGATTTCTCACAATGTTCGATGCGTCCGCGAGAGACTTTTACAACCACATCGAACCGTACATCTGGTACTTCGTGGCGATTTTGATCGTCCCGGCGCTTCGCGCCCATGCCCCGCTACGCCCACGACTTATGTTGGGCGTTGTCATCGCGATCTTCGGCACCAGCGATTTCTTTGAGACCGAGGCATGGTGGACTCCGTGGTGGCTGTTTCTCTGGAAGGCCGTGTCGCTGGGATTGATGGCAGCAATCGGGCTTTACATACGGAGGCAGTCGCGTAACCGGAATGTTGCCAAACCCATGGCAAACGATGGCGTCAAATGAGTTTCACGATAATCTCCGATTCTGTTTGCCAATACTTAAGCACTCGGCCACACTAGCCGCGTCGTAATCCCTGCCCCCTTCTGGAGTGCGGTATGAAGAGCGAATCCGGCGTCGTTGAGTCCATTCCCGAGCACAAGCCGTTTGTCCCTGCCGAGCAGACCATCCCCGAGATCGGCTTTTTCTCGATCTTCATGGGGGCTGTGCTGGGGATCATCTTTGGGGCGTCGTCGCTGTACCTCGTGCTCAAGGTCGGCATGACCGTCTCGGCGTCGATTCCGATCGCCGTGCTTTCGATCACGCTCTTTCGCGCGTTTCGCCCGCTCATGGGGCGAAATGCCACGATTCTCGAAAACAACATGGTGCAGACGACCGGATCGGCAGGCGAATCCATCGCCTTCGGCGTCGGTGTCACCATGCCGGCACTGCTCATCCTTGGTTACAACCTGGAAATGATGCGCGTCATGCTCGTGGCCGTGCTGGGCGGGCTGCTGGGTGTGCTGATGATGATTCCGCTGCGGCGCGTCTTCATTGTGAAGCAGCATGGGAAGCTAACGTATCCTGAAGGTGTTGCGTGCGCCGATGTGCTCATCGTCGGTGAGAAGGGCGGATCGTCGGCGGCGACGGTGTTTGGCGGGTTCGGTCTCGCATTCGTTTATCAGATGCTGATGGGGGCGTTTCGGCTCTGGCAGGACACGCCGAGTCGGTTGATGGCGTGGTTCCGGGCGGATGGATCGAAGATTTTTGAATTCAAGGGGGCGGCGGTGGCGTTGGAGGCGTCGCCCGCGCTGCTTGGTGTCGGCTATGTCATCGGCCCGCGGATTTCCTGCATCATGGTCGCGGGCGGCGTCTTGGCCTCGTGGGTGTTGATTCCGATCATCAAGCTATTTGGAGAGGGGTTAAGTACCCCGCTCTTTCCGGCATCGCACCTCATTAAAGATATGCCGCTGAAGGATGTGAATCACGACTACGTGCTCTACATCGGCGCGGGGGCGGTCGCGGCGGGCGGCATCATCAGCATGATTCAATCGCTGCCGACGATCATCCATTCAATCAAATCCGGCCTCAGCGACTTGGCGGGAGGATCTGGCGGGTCGGCTGGAGGGAAGTCGAATCGCCTCGACCGAGACATTTCGATGAAGGTGGTCATACTCGGCTGCATCGGACTCATCATCGCGATCTATTTCGCCCCAATGCTCAACGTGAATCATCCGCTTGAAGCGGCCATGATCGTTTTGTTCGGGTTCTTATTTGTGACGGTGTCAGCGAGGCTAACGGGTGAAATCGGCAGCTCGTCGAACCCCATTTCCGGGATGACGGTGGCGACGCTGCTGCTTACCTGTCTCATTTTCGTCGCTGTCGGTTGGACGGGTGAGCTGTACCGCCTGACGGCATTGTCCATCGCGGCGATCGTGTGCATCGCCTGTTCGAATGGCGGCACGGTTGCGCAATGTCTCAAGACGGGGTACATCGTCGGGGCAACGCCGCGCAACCAGCAGATCGGCATTCTTATTGGAGCGATTACCTCGGCACTGGTGATCGGCGGCACGCTGCTGCTGCTCAATGATTCGGCGACTGTGTATTCGACAAAGAAGCTGCCCGATGTGCTTGCGGATGTGTCCAAGCTGTCCGCGAAGGAGCGGCCGGGCGGGACCTATTCCAAGGACGATCAGAAGGAGTACTTCGTCCTCCAGGCACGAGCGGGCGAATTCGCAGGCATCGAGCAGGGCAAGTACCTTGTCGATGAGACCGGCAAGTTCCGTTATCTGATCGATCCGGGTATCAACGGCCGGCTCGAAGAGCGCGACGATGGCTCCAAAGTCATGAAGTACAACGCCCCGAAGGCGGCGCTGATGTCGTTCATTGTGGATGGCGTACTCACGCAGAAGCTGCCGTGGGACCTGGTGCTGCTTGGTGTGGCGATTGCGCTGGTGCTGGAACTTTCCGGCGTGCCGTCGCTGCCCTTTGCCGTTGGTGTTTATCTGCCGCTCTCGTCATCGACGCCGATCTTTGTCGGAGGCATGATGCGGTGGCTGGCGGATAAGTTCGCCAAGCGATCGGCGGCGGAGTCGGAGATGAGCCCGGGCGTGTTGCTTTCGTCGGGGTACATCGCCGGTGGAACCATTGCGGGAATCGTCGTCGCGCTTCTTACCATGGAGCCGGAGCGGGCCAAGTGGCTGGATCGTGGTTCGCAGTGGCTGGGGCAGCTTGCCGAGAATCCCGGGTTTGCCATGCTGCCGTTCGGGTTGTTGGTTGTACTGCTGCTTATCGTCGGCTCACGCAACTCGTCCGAGCCTGCGGCCCACTGAGTTCGGGTGCGGCCCGTCAACCCATCACCATTCGCCTATGAATTAGGCGTTCTCGATTGACAGCCGCGCGGGTCATCCATACGCTTTGCAGCCTATGGCCGTTGACCTACGCTCGTACATCTTTCTCGACAGCTTGCAGCCGCAGTTTGCGTCGTTTCAGGCGACGGTTTCGCAGGGCTTCCTGCCGAACCCGGGGCAGGCGTCGCTCTTTGTCGAGATTTCTCCCGGCATTGAGATCAACCGCGTCACCGATATTGCCCTGAAGAACACGCGGGTGACGCCGGGTATGCAGGTCGTTGAGCGGCAATATGGCTTGCTGGAGATTCACTCCGACAGTCAGGCCGATGTGCGCGACGCGGGCCGGGCGATCCTCGCTGCGCTGGAACTCAAGGAGGAGGACCGCATCAAGCCACGTGTTCTCTCCAGTCAGGTCATTCGGCATGTCGATCCATATCAGACGCAGCTCATCAATCGCATGCGCCACGGCAACATGATCCTGCCGGGACACACGCTGTATGTGATGGAATTGGAACCGGCCGCCTATGCCGCCCTTGCTGCGAATGAAGCCGAGAAGGCGGCGAACATCAACATTCTCGAAGTTCGCTCGTTTGGCAGTTTCGGCCGTATCTATCTTGGCGGCGAGGAGCGCGACATCGATGTCGGGTTCCGCGCGGCCGAGGCGGCGATTGCGGGCGTGATGGGTCGCGTGGACGAACGAAAGAAATAACCGGCGCGGCGACTGGCCGCTCCTGACGAGCCGCTGGCTCATAGCATGTTCGGAGGATACTTGTGAGCACCGAAGCATTGGGAATGATTGAGACGCGCGGATTTGCGGCGATGGTCGAGGCCTCCGACGCGATGGTCAAGGCCGCCAAGGTGGAGCTGGTCCACTATGAAAAGATCGGCGGCGGCTATGTGACGGCGATCGTCCGTGGCGACGTGGCTGCGGTGAAGGCGGCGCTGGATGCCGGGCAGGCTGCGGCGTCGCGCGTCGGCGAGATCGTCAGCGTGCATGTGATCGCCCGCCCGCACACCAACGTCGACCTCGTTCTGCCGCTGGGCCGCGCTGAGCAGGCGAAGAAGGCGATGAAGTAATGACGAATGTCGAATGACAAATTGCCAATGATTCGCGTGTGGCGCCATTGGTCATTCGTAATTCGAAATTGGTAATTCCGCCTGCATAGGTCGAGACTCATCCATGTTACTCGCCCAAGTCATCGGCACGGTCGTTGCATCGAAGAAGGAGCCCAGCCTTGACGGGTTGAAGTTCCTCGTGCTTCGCTGCGTCGATATGGAAGGCAAGCCGACCGGGGCGACGGTCGTCGCGGCTGATTCGGTCGGCGCGGGGCCTGGTGAAATCGTGATGTACGCCGCCGGTTCCAGCGCGAGGCAAACCACGATGACGGACAAGCGGCCGGTCGATGCCGTGGTGATGGCGATTGTCGATCAGTGGGAGGTCGGTGGGGAGACGAAGTATAAGAAATGACAAATGGCTAATTACAAATTACCAATGTTTGTGTCATTGGAGGCACGCGTGAACGGCCGCTCTACTTGGTAATTGGTAATTTGTCATTCGTAATTTGTGAATTCGGACGCACTTGCTCGCCATGTCCAACTTGAATGACACACAAATCGATGCCATTGCCCAGCGCGTGATCGAGAAGATGCGCGGCGGGGCGGCGGCATCGACGGCTCCTGCGCTGAAGCCGTCGCAGGTGGAGTCGATCGCCCGTGGCGGGGCGCTGCCGATGGGCGTCTTCACGAACATGGACGAGTGCGTGGCCGCGGCGCGCGAGGCGTTCGTCAAATTCAGTGCGATGGGCCTTCGCGCCCGTTACAAGATCATCGCGTCCATTCGCGAGTCGATGCTGGCCAACGCCATCAGTCTTGCCCGCGATGCCCACCAGGAGACGGGCCTGGGTCGCGAGCAGGATAAGATCGTTAAGAACCGCCTCGTGACGAACAAGACGCCGGGGCCGGAGGCGCTGGAGCCTATTTCCTGGTCCGGTGACGACGGGCTGACGCTGCTCGAGCGCGCCCCGTTCGGTGTCATCGCGGCGATCACGCCGACGACGAATCCGACGTCGACCATCATTTGCAACACCATCGGCATGGTCTCGGCGGGCAACGCGGTGGTGTTCAATGTGCATCCGAACGCGAAGCGCGTGTCTTGCCGAAATGTCGGTCTTATCAACGAGGCCATTGTTCGCGCCGGTGGGCCGCCGAATGTCGTCACGGCCATCGCCGAGCCGACGGTCGAGAGTGCCCAGCAGCTCATGCGGCACAAGGGCGTTCGACTCGTCGTCGTGACCGGCGGCCCGGGCGTTGTGAAAGAGGCGATGACCAGCGGCAAGCGGGCGATTTGCGCCGGGCCGGGCAATCCGCCGGTGGTCGTCGATGAGACGGCCGACATTGAGCGGGCCGGGCGTGATGTGACGCTGGGGGCGTCGTTCGACAACAACGTCATCTGCACCGATGAGAAGGAAGTGTTCGTTGTTGAAGCCGTGGCAGACAAGTTTTTCAAGGTCATGCAGTCGCATGGGGCCGTGGTGCTGACCGCGCCGCAGACTCGGGCCATCGAGAAAGTCATCTTCGAAGAGACACGCGGCCCGCGCAAGCCGGGCGTGATCAATCGCAAGTGGATCGGCAAGAATGCAAGCCTGATTCTTGAACAGATCGGCATGCGCGTGCCCGACAGCGTGCGGCTCGTCGTGCTGGATGTTCCGGTGGATCATCCGCTGATCTGGACGGAGCAGCTTATGCCCGTGCTGCCGGTGGCCCGCGTGAAGTCGGCCGACGAGGGGATCGACCTGGCCATCGCCGCCGAGCACGGATTCGGGCATTCGGCCGCGATGCACAGCCTGCATTTGAGCCGACTGTCGCGTATGGCCCGTGAGATCAACACCAGCATCTTCGTGAAGAACGCCCCGATTTATGCAGGCCTCGGCGAGGGCGGCGAGGGCTACAGCTCTTTCAGCATCGCCAGCCCGACGGGTGAAGGGCTGACCGGTCCACGGACGTTTTCGCGCGAGCGGCGATGCGTGCTCAAGGATCATTTCCGAATAACGTAAGGAATCGATGGCCGGCCAACCTGCACTTGCGATGATCGAATTCTCCAGCATCGCCGTGGGGACGCGCGCGCTGGATGCGCTGCTGAAGAAGGCGCCGGTGACGCTCATTCGCGCGGGGTCGGTGCAGCCGGGCAAGTTTGCCGTGCTGTTCGCAGGTGAGGTGGCGGAGGTCGATGAGTCGTACGTCGAGGCGTGCCGCGTGGGTGGTAACGTCTTGATCGATCGCGTGTTGCTGCCGGATGTGCATGAGAGCGTCGCGGCTGCTGTACAGGGCAAGCGCGGCGACTGGATGCACGACACGCTGGGGATCATCGAGACGCCGACGATGGCGGCGTTGATCGAGGCGGCCGACGCGGCGGTAAAGGGGGCGGATGTGTCAGTGATTGAGATTCGACTTGGCGACGGCCTGGGCGGCAAGGGGCTGGCGCACTTCGCAGGGATGCTGGCGGACATTGAAGCGGCGATTGAGATCGGCTCTGCGCGGATCGCACATCGCAACCAGCCGGTCTGCACCACGATCATCCCGCGTGCTGATGAGACGATGCTGGAGACGCGTGCGAAATCGACGCGGTTTGGGGAGGGATGGTAGAGTGAATTCCGAATTGCAAATGACGAATGACCAAAGGACGCGCGCGCACGCTGCGTTCATGCCGGCCTCATTGGTAATTGGAAATTCGACATTTGTAATTCATACAGGCAAGCTTTCTATTCACCTGCAATGAAAGTTTTACGTTTGGGAGTCAACGGTTCATGCACCTAGGACGAGTCATCGGTACCGTTGTCCCTGCCGTGGCCTATGAGGGTCTCGCGGGCGTGCCCATGCTCATCGTTCAGCCGCTGAGCAAGGAGCAGGTGGACGCGGGAACGCCGATTGTCTGTTGCGACTCGACGCGGATGGCCGGTCCGGGGGAGCTCGTTTATTACGAAGGCGGGCGCGAGGCTGCGATGGCGCTTGAGAAGTGGTTCGTGCCGGTGGATCACACGATCATCGGCATCGTCGACGGCGTGCATCTGAGTGCCGAGGGGGAATCATGAATTGCGAATGCCCAATGACCAATTGCAAGAGACAACCGAACGACTCATGGCTCCATTCGGAATTGGTAATTCGTCATTCGTCATTTAAATCATGTGTTGGCGTCGATGGGGATGCGCCTATGGCAGGCCCAGGGTGCATCGATGCTCAGGGAGGCCACTGACATGCTGCTGGGCATTGTTCGCGGTGAGATTTATTCGACGATCCATCACGCGGTCTGCGCGGGCAAGAAGTTGTTGATTGTCGATCTGACGGATGCGGAGTGGAAGCCGACGGGCAAGTACGTGATCGCGGTCGATGCCGCCGGTGCGGGTGTCGGCGAGCGTGTGCTCATCAACGATGAGGGGAATGGGGCGCGGCAGATTCTCAAGGATGACAAGGCGCCGGTGCGGACGGTGATTGTCGGGATCGTGGATGTGGTGGAGTTGAAGGCTACGGGGATTTGACGCTGGGCAGGCGGGCGATGGAGAAGCCCCGGCCGTGTGAGATTACCAATAGGTCACCCATTACCGTTACTTCATCGATAGGGGGGGATGTCAGGTGGGCAATCCGCGTTGGATGCGTGGGGTCGGACCCGTCGTATTCGATTAGGCTGAATGAATGCATTTCAAGTAGCCGACCATTTCCGATTGGAAGTACATTCGGGCGCGCGGAGCGAAAGATAGCGCCCCAAGGGCTTGCGTGTGCGTGGCCGATTGCGCCTTGTGAGTCTGTCGGCCATCTTTGAGTCGATGACGTGCCTGTAGTTCCAGGGATGATATGCAATCCAAAGCGGTCGGATCGAGCGTCAAGAGATTCAAGAACATCGGGTGATTCTAACGGAGCGAGTCGGAATTCTCCTGACCATATTGTTGATATTCGCAGCATCTGTCCTGACGCAAAACCGCCTACGGTCGCCCACCGTGGTTCGGCAGACCCCGGGACCGAAGAGAACAATCGCGTCTGCGTCGACTTTAGCGAAGCGGAGTTCGCCGTGATCTCGTACTCAGCGACATCGCACTTGAATGTGGTGATCGTATTGCTATTCGTTTCAGTCTCCCAGCCAACCAACAGAACATAAACAAGGGAATCCTTGCAGTAAATGTCAGCGGGATGCCACTGGCGCAGGTCTGCCGAACAGGGAAGCTCGATTTCGGACGTGAGTGACATACTCTCCCAATCGAAAGTGCGGAGGAGCATTTGCGGCAGTTTTTTTGGATGGTGCGCCGAATCAGTGTCATACAACATTCCGACAAATACGAGATTTCCCTTGGCGTCGATTGCAGTTGCCCGGTCGGAGATCATCCTCGGTTCAGTGAAGGCTTTTCGGCGGTGCACGATGATCTGACCGTTTGGATCGAGGTCAAATAATTCAAGCGAAGACTCATTGGATTCGGATTTATCTATTCGCATCGCAACGTGATGCCGACCGGCTGCGAATCGCACGTATGAATGTAACGACACTTCCCCCCACCACGTCGTCAACAGCGGTTCCGTCGCGCCGACTTCGCGCATGGCAGTAACAAAAAGCACCATCAACGTCAGGCCGACGATCCATGCCATCGTGCGAGGTCCGACATCGAGTCGTTGATCCGTAACGACCGCCCAGCGCATGGCAAGCGCCGCAACGCCTCCAAAGACTGCCACGAGGGCCGCTGCAACTAACCCGGTTCGGTAATTGTGTTGATCCGAAAAGGCAAGATCGGTGAAGTCATTCACACCCGGAATCCGCACGATCGCCGGAACCGTCACCATGAGGGCCAGCACAAACGCCGCCGCGAACGCGCTGGTCAACGATCGCCGCGTCGCACAGGCCGCGCCGACGGCGATCCAATAGGCACACATCGCAAGCCCCGTGCCGAGGACGTAGACTGCAACCGGGATTTGTTCATCGCGATGCGTCCCCTTTACGAGCGAACTCCAGAGAAGTTCCATTGCGCCGATCAACACTGCCAGGCCGATCAGCATTAGGAAGCCGGTTAGTGCCTTTACTCGCATTACGCTACTTGGAGCGATAGGCCGCGATAGCAAGAATCGCTCGGTCGGCGCGCCGAAGTCCCGACAGATGACTTGCGCACCAAGGACTGCGGCGAACATTCCGCCCGCAACGAGCCAGAGCATGCTTGCGATACCCGGCAAAACGCCCGCATGTGTGTCGAGCGACCACAACAAAAGTGTCCAAAGCGTGGGCAGGCCGACGAAGATGATCAGGCCGACCAAAAGCGCAGGTTTGCTTTCGGCCCATTCTTTTCTATGCAACGCGCGGAGCGGATTGATCGACGTTTGTACGACTGCATTCATCATTCCGCCTCCCGCATTCGGCGAAGCCAACGTACTACAGGAATGCCAACCCATACCAGCGGCGTCATAGTGAGCGCCAGTGCGTGCATCGTGCGATTCTCTTTGAACTGAAACATCAGCGGACTGAGTGGGTTTATCAGCGAGGAGAACCACGCCACGGTGGCAACTTCGTCGTGATAAACCCATCCGATCATTGGATACTGGGCCGCCCAGGCGAGGATCACGATGGTCAGAAGAATCCCGGCAAGACCGGCATGAAGCTCGGTGCGAGCCTTGAGCATGGCCGCGAACATAAAGCTGTATAAGGTTAGGAACGCTGCACAGGCTGTTCCCACCATGCTGAGTACCAGCGTGGACGTTTTTCCCTGGAGAATGGGCAGATCGACATGTTTGTCTGGAAAAGGCGGCCAAGCGAAGTTGCCGTGGCTTCGCTCAGCCGCGTACGCAGCGGCCCCGGCGAGAATCAGCGTTGAAAGCAAGGCCGCTGCGCCGACGGCCCATTTTACGATCAGGAGTCGCCCGAATGGCACGGGCTGCGTCACGAGAAAATGCCATGTGCCCGAAGCGCGTTCCGGCGGGACGGCGCCCATGGACATGAATACGCACAAAACCAGGCCCAGCGGGCCGAAAATGATGGCGACTGACTCCGCCGTCGGAATTAGTTGGGCCCGCACCATGCTGGCCGACAACGTGGTGAGGACGAGCGCGGACAGGGCGAATCGCCAACGCTGCTCGCGCCACTCCTTCCAGACGAGCGAACGAATCGGGTGGTAGGTCTTCGTCACGCGGCGACCTCCTTTCGGCCGGCCACGTAGGCCTCGAAGATTTCGTCGAGGTTTAGGCCGTCATCGAATGAGCCGTTCGCGCCGAGGCGAGTGAGCGCATCTTTAGCAATGCCGTAATCGGCCACCGTGGCGAGCGTGCGATTACCCTCCACGCGAACGTCGAGCAGGGTCGGCACATTTCGCAATGCGGCGGCATCGGGCGTATGCAGTTCCACGCAGCGCACGCGCTCGCGCAGGGCATCGACCGTGTCGCAGGCGACGATTTTTCCCTGGTGCAGGATGGCCACGTAGTCGCAGATCGGCTCGATTTCGTAGAGCAGGTGCGATGAGAAGAAGACGGTTACGTCGCGGGCCTGGAGTTGGCCGATCACGTCGCGTAGGAAATCGCGCCGAGCGAGTGGATCAAGCCCGAGGACGGGGTCATCGAGAATGACCAGTTTCGGCCGGTGGGCGAGCGCGAGAATGAGTGCGAGCTTGCTGGATTGTCCCTTGGACAGGGTGCCAACCTTGGCATCGGCGGACAGGCCCATCTGGCGGCAGAGGTCCATCGCGAATCCGGTGTCCCAGGTCGGGTAGAACCCGCCGCACCAGTCGATGATCTCCTGCACACGCATCCAGCCGTACATGGTTTGGTTTTCCGCCATGTACCCGATGCGCCGCCGCACTTCGACAGGGTCTTTCTCCGGATCCACGCCCGCCACGCTGCAGGTGCCTTCGTTGGCTTTCATCAGCCCCAGGAGGATGCTGATGGTCGTCGTCTTTCCCGCGCCGTTGAGGCCAAGAAATCCGAAGATCGATCCGGTCGGGACGGTCAGATCGACGCCATCGAGCACTTGTTGCTTGCCGAATCGCTTGCGTAGCCCGTGAATCTCGATCATCGCATCGGACATGGCGTCACTCCTGCGTTGCTTTCGGGAAATGGGTAAGTTGCTCGTCCAGCGCGCGGCGGACCTCGTCATCACTGAGGCGGTAATGCCGCGCCAACACCACGGCCTGCGTGAGTGCATCGGCGATTCGCCGTCGGCGTTCGGACAGACGCAGCGGCGAGCCTCCTTCGGCGATGAACGTGCCGTCGCCGTGGCGACGCTCGATGAGGCCGTCGCGTTCGAGCATCTCGTAGGCTTTGAGAACGGTGTTCTGATTGGCCGGGAGGGCGCGAGCCATCTCGCGGACACTGGGGAGGCGGTCCCCGGGCTTCAATCTCCCGCTGGCGATCTGCTGGCTGACCTGATCGACGATCTGCCGGTAGATGGGGACTGCACTGGAAGCAGAAAGCCGGATACTCATACTGTTATAGTACACTAGAACAGTGAGAAGTCAAGGGTTTCTTTGCGGCGGCAAGGCATCGTCGCCGCTACCATGCGGACCATCATGGTCGAATGGACTCTGCTCATACTCTTGACGCTTGTTTGTTTCAGTGGCGTCGTCCTCTCCGCGATTCAGCTTCCGGGGAACTGGGTCATCCTTGCTGCGACTGTGGGGTACGACGCGTATTACCACTGGGAGCGGCTGGGGTGGAAGTGGCTGGTGGTGATTGGGGTGCTTGCAGTGGTTGGTGAGGCGGCGGAGTTGTTGGCGTCGGCGGTTGCGGCGAGCAAGGCGGGGGCGAGTCGACGGGCGGGGATCGGGGCGCTGGTGGGCGGGTTCGCGGGGATGATTCTTTTTTCGATTCCTGTGCCGATCCTTGGCACCATTGCGGGTGGGATGGCCGGTTGCTTTCTTGGGGCCTTGGTCGCCGAGTTGACGCTGCACGATGACGTGGTGAAAGGCGCGAAGATCGGGTTGTTTGCGACCATCGGGCGGTTGTTCGGGCTTGTTGCGAAGCTCGCTGCGACGATGGCGATGGCGGGGGCGGCGGTGTCGGTGGTGGTGATGGATTTGTGGCACGGGCAATGACGACGCCGGGCGT
This sequence comes from Planctomycetota bacterium, assembly GCA_016235815.1. Taxonomy (GTDB): domain Bacteria; phylum Planctomycetota; class Phycisphaerae; order UBA1845; family UTPLA1; genus JACRIM01. The sequence goes on along the minus strand of JACRIM010000030.1, from coordinate 113,780 downwards.
GCGGAGAGGCCGGCTCCACTACCGTCGGTTGGATTTGCACGCCGCTACAAACTGTTTTCTTTTCCCAAACTAACTTTGCTCGCAGATAAGTTTCAAAGTAATCGTTGACGTGATGAAACCTGATTTGTTATAACGAAGCGTGCCGTGGTGACAGGGCTTGGGTGACGGCCGTTCGGCATCTCCCATTCGTGGCCCTGGAACGAAACTTCTTTTCTGCCGGGAGGCACACATGAACCGTCTCATTGACACACTTATTTTCAAGAGCAAGTCAGTCCTTTGCATCTGCCTGATGGTCGGCTTGCATGTTATGTTGCCGGGGTGCGGACAAGACGCATTTGCTCCGGCGAACACGGTGAGCACGCCCTTGGGTGACGCCGATGCGCTTTCGCAGGTCCTGGCTGGAACGCCGATGGCCGGTGCACGGACCATCGAGTTCGATCAACTGACGAAGAACTTCCGCATTGTGGATGAGAACGGCAACGCCCGGATCAATGGGCAGGTGTCGTCGGACAGCAGCGGCGACCAGTACGTTTCGTTGATTACGATTACGAACGGCGGCCGCTCGGTGACGCTCTCGATCGACGCGAACAAACAGATTACCAATCTCGTGACATCGCAGGGTGTGTGGCAGCGGCCGGTGACGACGAATGCCCCGACGGCGCCGGGTTCGGCGACGGCCCCCGGCGCGCGGGCGTCGAGTGATGTGGATCAGTTCGTGGCGGCCAATGCCGAACTGTTCTCCCTGGCGCGTCAGGCGGATGAGCAGGGATACGCGACCATGTCGGTGGAAGGGCAACCAAAGGCCGGCGCGGCGAGCCTTGCCCCGGTACTTTGGGTTCTAGGCGGACTGGCCTTTATTCCGATCGGTATCGCGATGTCGCTGCTGTGGATCGTGGAGATCGTGGTGATTCTGAACGTGATCTTCTGATCAGCGTTACAGCGTGAATTGCACAAAGGTGGATTCCCTCGCGGAATCCACCTTTTTTATTGGCCCCGTGACGAATGCGTGGCGCAAATGCGGCGTACACCCGTTTCGGTGATTGACGGCGCAGCGCATCTGACCGAATAATCCCTTCGGCAGATCGAATAATCGTTCGGGGCGCGTCCTCCGTTATGAACGCGAGTTGCGTATGCTTGGCGCGACTCGACCTCAGCGGAACCCGCCTTACGGTTGCGGCTCGGATTAAGAGATCTCGCAAGGACGCATTCATGTCATTGGCCACGTTGCCCAAGACGGTAAAGACCTTCGCGCGACTTCGCATTATTGCGCAGGTTCTCTCCCGGCATGGCTTCGGGCACTTCGTGGATCGGCTGCAACTCGGGCGGTTCATTCCCTCGGCGATTCGGTTTCGATTCGCTCCGAAGGCGGAAGAATCGGATGTGGATCCGCTGACGGCCATCGGCAATCGGCTGGTGAGCGTCTGTGAGGAACTGGGGCCGACGTTTATCAAGCTCGGGCAGCTTGCGTCGACCCGGCCGGACGTATTGCCTCCGCAGGTGCTGACGGCGCTGGAGCGATTGCAGGACGATGTGGCGCCATTTCCGCCCGAGCAGGCTCGACGAATCTTCAAAGACGATGTTGGGATGCCGGTGGAGCAGGCCTTCAAGAGTTTCACCGACGAGCCGTTCGCGAGCGGGTCGATTGCCCAGGCGCATCGGGCCGTGGCCGCGGACGGGCAGGACGTGGTGGTCAAGGTGAAGCGGCCCGGAATCGAACAGACGGTGCAACTGGATATCTACGTGTTGCGTTGGATGGCAGAGCGGGCCGAGTCGTTGTTTCCCGAGCTTCGATCCTATCGGCCGCGGATGCTGGTGGATGAATTTGCCCAGAACATCCAGACCGAGCTTGATTTCGTGAATGAGGCGTCAGCGACGAGCCGGTTTCAAGAGGCGTTTGCCGACGACCCGCATATCCACACGCCAAAGGTGCGGTGGGATTTGACGGATTCCAACGTCTTGACACTGGAATTCATGGAAGGAATGCACCTGCGCGAGGCGCTTGACGGGCGCGGAAAGGAAGTGGACCGCAAGCAGATTGCCCGCCGTTTGTCGGAATGTTTCCTGCATCAATATTTCGAGTTGGGACTGTTTCACGCGGACCCACACCCCGGGAATATGTTGATACGCCCGCCGGGAGATGTGGTGTTGTTTGATTTCGGCATCGTCGGACAGATCGATGATGACATGGTGGGGCGGCTGGTGCTGGGCATCGTGGCGATGGTGAACAAGGAGATCGATGTCATCGTCGATATCCTTGCGGATTTCGGCGCGCTGAGCCGGGATACGGATCGCACGAGTCTGACGCGCGACCTTCGGTCATGGCTGGAGAAGTATTACGGGCTGCCCCTGCACCGGATGGAGTTCAAGACGCTGTTTCGCGAGTTGATCGATATCGTGCGTCGCAATGACGCCGTATTGCCGCGCGAGTTTGTGACGATGTTCAAATCGCTCGCGACCGTTTCGGGGGTCGTGATGCAGCTCGATCCGGAGTTGAATCTGCTGGAATTGTTGCAGCCGAAACTGTCGAAGTTGATGCGTGAGCGATTCAGCCCGCGGCGGCTGGCGCGGCTGGCCGGGGTGTCGGGGCTGCATATTGCGAGCATCGTCCGAGATGCCCCGCGTTTGATTCGCGATCTGATGCGCGGTATCGGACGGGGCCAGTTTCAGATCAACATCCGCCATGAGAATCTCGATTATCTGGCCAGCGAACTGGATCGATCGAGCAATCGGCTGGCGTTTTCGGTCCTTGTGGCGGCGACCATCATCGGCAGCACCATGCTGCTTTCCATGGGGTCCGATCTCACCGTTTTCGGCGTGCCCATTCGATACATGGGCTTCGTCGGATATGCCGTGAGCTTCGTGATGGCCGGCGGATTGCTCATCGCCATCCTTCGCAGTGGAAAGATGTCCTGAACCGTCTTGAGGCGTGAGTCTTGAGGCGTAAAGGTCGCGGGGGCGGCGTGGCGAATTTCAATCCAGACAAACGACGGCTTGCGCGTCCGGACGATGTTGAGATCGTCACGGTCGAGACGTATCACCGACCTGTTGAGACAACGAATGAACCATTGATTGTTGCGCGACCCTTGTGGCGCGTCCGAAACGGGGCGCCGTTCGCGTTGCGTCGTCGCGACTGGGTGCTCTCCGTCCTGCTGGCGGTCGCGGCATTTTCAACTCGATGGCCATTGATTGAGCGTGGCGAGACGCTGCTTCACCCTGATGAGGCAGTCGTCGGCATTATGGCGCAGGACATTGCGGCAGGCCGATCGCTTCCGATTTATTTCTACGGTCAGCGTTATATGGGGGCGCTGGAAGCGTATGTCGTGGCGGCGATGATGCCGCTGTTTGATGATCCAATTCACGCGCTTCGAAGTGCGCCGGCATTGTTCCTTGCCCTGTTTGTTGCAGCGCAGTACCTCATGTTGACCAGTTGGTTCGGGCGGCGCGGAGGATTGGTCGGTGCGGCGGTGTTGATCGACGGCTCGCCGATGTTCGCGCAGTGGTCGATTTCGGCGCGCGGGGGATACGTCGAGGTTTTGCTATGGGGAACACTGCTCCTTTGGGCGTACACCTCCTGGTTTGTGTGGGTGCGAGGCCGTGGCGTGACCTTTGGCCGGCGATTCACATTTGGCGCGATCCTTGGCTCCGGGTTCTGGATCAACCCCTCCATCTTGTTCTTTGCGCTTCCCATCCTGGGTCACGCGTTGTTGGCGCGATGGCCGATGGTGGAGCGAGGGAACGGGTGCGTTCGCACGCTGATGAAGCAGTTTCGCCGACACCTGGGGCGAGCCACGTTGCCGCTTGCTGTGCTTGCGGCGCTCACGTTGTTGAACGCGATGTGGTCTGTCTGGGTTGAGGATGGCGAGGTGCGAACCCGGCTGTTGTTTGGAGCTGCCACCGGTGCGAAGGCGATTTTCCTTGCCGTCGGCATTGGGTTCTTTATTTGGTACCTGGCAACGCGTACGAATGCACTCCATTCGGTTCGCGATTCGGTATCTCACAATGGCGTCATGCTCCTCGGCGGATTGGTCGGGGCGACCCCGGCGATCTGGTATGTGATTCAACATGTGGTGGCGGGCAACGCGATGGACCCGGCGTTGCCGCTCGGAATTCGACCGCTATGGAAGACGGGCGAGACGCTGATTTACCTGTTGTGCGGAATGCCGCTGATGTTCGGCGCCGATCCGCGGCCGTACATGGCCCACGTGACGGTCGGCCGGGATCATGCCATTGAGCCGTTCGACATTTTCACATCATCGCTTGTGTCGGTGGCGGATCGACTGGTGCTTGCGTCGGCGGCCGCATGTGTCACGGTGTTCATAATCGCATATGGGAGCGAGATTCGCCGGATGCTTTTGCTTCGGGGGGCGGCGCGACGGCCGACCACTCTTGTGGTCATGGGAGCGACAACGAGCGTCGCGTTGTATCTTCTCGGGGGCTGTAGTTGCAGCTTCACGACGATTCGATACTTGCTCCCGCTGTGGGCGTTCATCCCCGGGCTTGTGGCGGCAGTCGCGGTGAATCGAAGAATTAAGGCGGCTGCAATGATCGCGCCGCTGCTGCTCTGCGCTTCGTGGCTTTCGGGACAATATGCGATGTGTCGATCGCTGGGGGCGCCCCATCCGCTGCGCGTGGTCGCTGATGCGTTGTCCGAGGGCGATCCGCCGACGGCGACCGCTGAAATCCTCGATGCTCATTTGCTTTCGTATCTCACGGGGCAGTCGTGTCGAGTGCGGGAATTTGAACCGTTTTGGCCTCGCCTGGCGCACTATGAGTCGGCGGAACCCGTGAAGGAATCCGATCCCGTTGACTATGTTGTGAACACGACCGAGATTGACCGAACGTTGGACTGGGCCGATCCGGGCTACCCGGGTCCGCCGCCGCCGGAGACTCAGCGAAGCTTGTGGCCAAAGCTGAAGCGGGCCGTTCAACTCAACCCTTCCATCGTCGTGGCGCGCGAACCGCTACCGGCCGGTTATGAACGAATCCGGCTATGTACTCCCATTCAATAAACGACGCTGCGATAATTCTTTGCTAATACTGGTTTACCCGATCATTTATGATGGGGTGGGATCCATTCTTGACACCACCCGGCATCTGCGGCTTAAAATGGTGGAAGGTGTGGGAGCCACCTGAGTAACAGCCACGGGCGGGACGTATTCGGTCTGTCGCGCATCGTGTCGGGTCGAAAGCAAAGGAATCATCTCATGGCAAAGGTACGTCTCGGGCGGTACTGCGTAATGCTATTCGCGCTGGTCTCGTTTCTGCTTGCGTCAAATGCGCAATCCGGGCCGCCGGACGCGGTCCATTTCACCATGGATGATCCTCCGGTCGACGGCGCGAAGAAAGCAGTGAAGAAGCCGAAGAAGCCGGATAAGACCGAAAAGGCGGACAAGAAGGACGAGGCCTCAAGCGAGCCGAAAGAGCGAATTCGCTGGGGCAAGCGTCGGAATGAAACCGACGAGCAATACGATAAACGATACACCGCCCTTCTGAAGAAGGTCGAACAGGATAAGCATGGCGACTTCAACGGCGGACATTTCGAGAATGCCGCCGGCGAGAAGATCCGCCTGTGGACCTACATGGGGCATCCGTTCATTGTTCGCTCGGACATCAGCAAGGAATTCACGGCCGACACGGCGATGTACATGGAGATGTTGCACCGTGAATATGGCACGGCGTATTCCAAGCTGCTGGGCGGCGTGAAAGCAGACCTTCGCGAGAAGGTGGAGGTCATTGTCTTCGCTGATCAGGAGGTTTATCGCAAGAACGGCGGGTCGGCGGGCAGCGGCGGGTTTTTTCATCCGGCGGTTCACCTGCTGAACGATCGCGGCCCATATTGGCCGGCATCGCATTACCGGCTGCAACAATTCACGGACGGCGTGAAGGATTTCAACAAGTGGCCGAAGGGGACGCTGAAGCATGAAGCAGCGCACATGGAGATTCAGCTTCGGCTTGGTTACACGCTGTTTTACAACGTGGTGGGCTTCCCGGTGGATTGTCCGCGATGGTGGAACGAGGGCCACGCGGCGGTGTTTGAATATTGGGATTTCGAGAAGACCGTGGACGAGAACTTCGCGGAGATTCCGAATCGCGGTCGCTATGCGCCCATCATTCGCCGCTTGCACGGGACGGATCGATGGAAGGACTTCCACTATGTCTGGACGATTGATCCGAAGACGTGGCATGAGGACATGACCGACAAGAACGATCAGGGCTTCCTGAACTATGCACAGGCGTGGTCGCTGGCCGCGTACATGATGCACTCGGGCAACAAGGGGCGGGCCGACTTCCGCAAGATATTTGATCTCTCGCGACGCGTCGGGGCGGACCGTCAGACGACGTACAAGGGCGACCGCATGGTCGCGTGGGACGAGAAGTTCCCGAAGAAGGACCAAGAGAAGCTCGAGGCGAACTGGAATGACTGGGTGGGCGAGAATGTGTCGCGCGACAAGAAGGTGCCCGACGAGGAATATTACCTCCAACAGCGCGGGTACAAGGTCGACGTCGATGAGCTGGTGCGCTATTCGAAAGAGGAGTTCGAGGAGCTCTCCAAGAAGATCAAGAAGGAAGAGCGCCGCCGGAAGAAGGAAGTCAAGATCGAGAAGTAACGCGACATCGTTCAGGGTGCCGGGCGATTGGGCTTCCCGTAGATTTCGCTGGCCTCGCGCACCTGCATGGTGGTGATACAGTCCGGGGCAGACAGGTCGAGGTGTTGGCCGCCCGGCAGACTCTTGGTGGCGTTGCTTACGTTTACGTGATCGAATTTGTACGGGCCGTCCACTCGGGCTTCGTTCAGCATTGCCCACAGCGGGTATTCCCATTCGTTCGGGCCGATCATCATCCCAATGCGCAGGCAGCCGCGGCGACGGGCGTAGTCGGCGAGTTGCATGTGACCTTCGCGCACATCCCAACGCGTGAGATAGAAAATATCGTTTCGAGCGAGGCGGACAATGCTGTTGGGGCCGATCAGGGGGCGGCTAAAGTTGAACAAGAGGGGGAAAACGCCTGCGAGCAGAAGGATCATGATGGCCGATCGTGCGAATGATCGCCGGCCGTCGAATGCCGAGCCGATGAGGGGCGCGGCGAGGACGAAGAGCGGCAAGTGCAGCCGGCTGTTCCACGGTTGCCATCTCAGATAGCCGCAGAAGAGCAGAAATCCTGCGACGACGGCGGCGAACAATGCCCATGATATTGCGCGGTTCGGCGCGCGAGTGAAGGTCAATGGAAGTAGCGCTGCAAGAATTGCGACGAGGTGCAGGCCGTTGCCGGCGCTGTCTTCGTGGTTGGGCAAATCTTCGACGCCGAAAAACGTTCCTGAAAGCGTTGTCGCTGGATCGTGGGGATCGACTCCAAGTGATCGCACGATTGAGGCAACGGCGTTCGTTGTCGGTTTTTGTATTGCGTTCGGCGCGACGTTGGCATGGAGCGCGAGATTGCGAAGGACGTTGGAGACGAGGCGCGCAGGCCCCATGGCTTCGTTGGTGTAGATCGACACTTCGTCCTTCGGGCCAAGCGGTGAACCGAAAACGCGATAGTTGCGAATGGAGTGGCCGAGGTTGATCGCGATGGCAATGGCGGCGATGGCGGCCGCATATCGCCACCACTGGGCCGGGCGGGTGCGAAGGACATGGACGACGAACCAGATAATGAACGGCGCGGCAAAGAGGTAGGCCGTGGCCTTGGTGAGGATGGCGAGGCCGAGGGAGGCAGCCAGTGCATAGACCAAGCGTTCGGGGTGCTTGGCGGCGGGGCGCGAGGCGAGTTCGATCACACACCATGCCAGGCAGACCAGCCAGAAGGCGGTGACGTAGTCGTTCTGGGCGCTGGTGGATTGGAGGATGCCCATCGGCAGGGTTGCGCACGCTGTTGCGGCGAGGGCTTGCCCAATTGCGCCAGCGCCCAGTCGGCCGGCGATCAGCGATACGCCGACGACGCTGCCGACCATCGCGAGCCACTGGGGGAGGTTGGCGAAGCGGTCGCCGTTCGTGAGGATTTGGAAGTGCAAAATGACGAACTCGGCGAAGGGGTTGAGCTGGACCTGGCGGACGATGTTGGTTGGGTAGTGGGCGACGCTGCGGTTCTGTGCCCAGTGGATGACACGGCCCATGTGATAGGTCATGGCGTCCCAGGTGTTCGGCGGGGCGACGATGGCAATGAGCAGCAGGACCGCTCCGTATGCCGTGAGACAGGCGATGGATGCCCGGGTGAATGAATCGAGCCGGTCCTGCGTGGTGACGTCGGCGGGTTTCTGACGGGCCAGCACGAAACCATACCAGGCGACAAGACCGACGACCATCCATGCGACGGCCAGGCCCCACCAGGTGATGGCGCTGAAGAGGCTGAGCGTTTCGGTGATGGCGACGACCGCCGCGCCCCAGACGCATGCGCCGATCAGGATGGCCTCGCGCAGGCCGCCGGTCTTGGCCCGCGCCCAGGCGATGAAGAGTGTCAGGACCGCCAGTGGCAGGATAATCCAGCCCATTGCGGCGTTGTACGGCATTCGCGGCCGGGGGAAAAGCACCGGGCGACGGGCCGGCTCGCAACCATGGCCGATCTGGCCGATAAAAAAACAGGGTGCGATTCGCCATGGCTCCCCCTTTACCCGGCCGACGGGTGAATCCTAGTATTTAGGCAACGGCGACAACGCCCCGACGTGGAGTCACTCCGATGACACCCCCCATTCGACCTGATCATCCGATTCGTCACTGGTTCTCCGGGCTGGTGGAGGCGAGCTTCCAGACGCGGGTCGGGCTTTGCGATCCATCGCTGACGGATTACCTCGTTGGAATGCTGACGGAGTTCATCCACGTCGAGCGGATCAACGCGCTGCCCGACGGGAGCGGCCGGCATATCGACGATCTTTCGGGGATGCTCTACGAGATTGAGAAGGAGCGCGACCCGCAGCGCGACGCACGGCTGCGCGAGCTACATCGGCACATCGGGGACTACACGCTTTTCTGGACGGGGGTGTATCCGGAGAATCTTCGTCGGATGCACCGTCGGCACGATCGCGATGAGTTGGTCAGCTACTTCGAGCAGGGCAAGCGGTCGTACGGGATTGCGTCACATCTTTCGGATGACACCGGGGAGCCGCCGCGGCGGGTGCTGGAAATCCTGAGCGAGGAGTTTGAGACCTGTGCGTATGGGCTGGGGTTGGTTCGCAAGGAGTGGGAGTCGGGCGGCAGCAGCATTATTCCGATTACGATTGATCCGAAGTGAGATTCTGAAAGAGTCCTGAGTCCTGAGTCCTGAGACTTGAGACTTGAGTCCTGAGTCCTGAGTCCTGAGACTTGAGATTTGAGGCTTGAGGCTTGAGTCCTGAGACTTGAGGCGGGACAGGATTCTTGAAAACATCTGACATTAGCTGAAGTTTGTTGGCGCGCCAGGCTCGCTATGGTCCAAGGGGTTAGCGGGCAAAGGGGCCACGTGGACGTATTCGTTGCTGCGTAACGTTGGATGCATTCATGGGCGCTGAGCAACCGGGGCCTCCTGATTGCAGACGTGGGCGGCTTTCCGAACTTATACCTAACATAAAATAGCATCGGGGTAGGCGGGGGCAAGGGGCATCGTTGCGACGTCAAATCAGGAAGCGGGGGGGATGAAGGGGTTGCCGCACAACTCGGAGGGGCGATGTCGAGGGTGCCGAGATTTTTGTTGCCGGTGATGACATCCGCGAACAGTCTTGGTTTAAGGGATGATCAATTTCCGAAACTCGCCAAGCCGAATCGTCGCCACAGCAGCTTGGATCCGTGTCGCGGCGGCCAGAAGGGGGCGGAGCTTGTTGGTTGAGAGCTGGAGAATTGCGATTCGGCGACCCGCCAGGTTCTGCTGATACTGAATGTTCTGGTCGGTGGTGATGAAGATGTCGAATTCGGCCTCGGCCCGTCGAAGTAGTTCGCCATTCTTGATGCCGCCCCAGCCGCGCATTTGCGCTGTCACGCACTCGTGGCCGTCCAAGAGCTTGTGCATCGGCCAGGGGACGCATTCATCGAGCAGGATCTTCATATCGCGGCGGGCGAGAGCAACCCGGCTTCACAGCGGTCCAAGACGCGGCGGGCCAACTCCGGCGTGACCGACGGAAAGCAAGAGAGGAACTCGTCAAGCGTGTAGTTGTCTTCAAGATAGTCGAAGAGGGACTTCACCGGTACACGGGTGCCTTTGAAGACGGGGGTGCCGCCCAGGATGTCGGGGTCAATGGTCACAAGATCGTCGGCAGCCATACAGGGATTTTAGGCATTTGGTAGGCGCGGGTCAATTTGCGCGTGTCGTCCGGAATCATGGGCTGAGAAGAAAGTTGAAATGTCGAAACGTCGGAATAAGGGGGGCGAGGGGACTGAGTGACTGAAGGAGCGACGAAGGGACGAAGCCACGCAGCGACGAAGCCACGAAGCGACGGAGCCACGAAGCGACGGAGCGACGCAGGGTAGGAAGGGGTTGCTTCGCAACGCGGGGTGGGACTATTCGCTGAGGAGGCGGGCGACGAAGGGGGGGATGTCGTTTGGGGTGACTGTGCCTTCGCCGGTGAGGTCGTAGGCACAAAGGGGGGAGGAGACGGGGGCGAAGTTAACGAGGGCGTCGACGAAAACGGCGATGTCGCGGGCGTCGGTGAGGCCGTCGAGGTTTCCGTCGGCGGTGTTGGTGGGAAAGACGGAGAGGGTTGCGGTGTTGCTGGTGGTTTGGGTGCAGTTGTTGAGTTTCACGACGCACTCGTAGGGGCCGGCGTCGGATGCGGCGGCGTGGGCGAAGACGAGCGTGGGGGATTGCGTGCCGAAGGTGTCTTTATCATCGGTGAGGTTGATGTCGTTTTTTCGCCATTGGTAGGAGAGGGTGCCGTCGCCGGTGGCGGTGGAGCGGAGGGAGATGGCGGAGCCTTGGCAGATGGCGGGGGAGGCGGGGTGTTGGGTGATGTTGGGGGATGGGCCGGTGGGGGCCCAACGAGCCCAATAAGCCGAGATTTGGCCGCCAGCTGAGGTAAATCTACCTCCTGCGATCAGTTCGCCATTGAAAGCTGTGAGGACGTGCGCCCGATTGTCCAGCCCCGTCCCCATCGACCGCCAGGACGATCCGTTCCAACGTGCGATGCAGGCTGCACTCACCCCGCCAGCGCCAGTGAACTCTCCTCCGGCGATCAACTCGCCGTTATGTTCAGTCAAGGCGAACACATAAGAGCTGGTCAGCCCGAAGATTCCCGTCCCCAGTGACCGCCAAGACATGCCGTTCCATCGGGCGATACGGTTAACACTAATCCCGCCAGCGGAACTAAAAACGCCTCCGGCAATCAGTTCGTTATTGTAGACCGTAAGGCAATAAACCACACTTGATAACCCCGTTCCAAGCGGTTGCCAGGACGAGCCGTTCCAACGGGCGATGAAATTGGTGGTCATACCTCCAATAGTAGTGAACCAGCCCCCGGCTATTAACTCGCCGTTGTAGACAACCAGGGAGTTCACATAGAGACTCGGATCCAATCCTAATTTTTGCCATGACGCGCCATCCCAGCGGGCTATGTATTTGGCGCTTACGTCACCTGCGGTAGCGAAATTGCCCCCAGCGATCAATTCACCGTTGTAAACCGCGAGGGAATAAACGTACGGAGACGCGCCGCCGCCCATTCCCGACGCCAACGGGCGCCAGGAAGTACCGTTCCAGCGAGCAATGTGGTTGACGCTTACGCCGCCGGCGGTGGTGAAGTTTCCTCCAGCGACCAGTTCGCCATTATGGACCGTCAGCGCGAACACCGCTGGAGATGAAGCACCACCCATCCCGGTGCCCAATGATTGCCAGGATGTGCCGTTCCACCGAGCGATACAATTCGCAATTACACCCCCGGCAGTCTCAAAGGCACCTCCGGCGATTAACTCACCATTGTAGGCAGTTAGGGCATACACATTTGCTGAGGACGTGCCTCCCATCCCCTGCCCCAGCGTCTGCCAAGACTCTCCATTCCAATCGGCGATGTAGTTGGCATTTTTTCCGCCGGCGATAACGAACGAGCCGCCGACGATCAGTCTACCGTTGAAGATTGTCATGGTGAAAACTCTGTCGTTCATCCCTGACCCAAGTGGTAGCCATGACGAGCCGTTCCAGCGAGCAATACTATTGGCGCTTATTCCTCCTGCAGCGCCGAAGTAGCCCCCAGCGATCAGCTCGCCGTTGTAAACCGCAAGGGCGTTAACCCAAAATACAAAGGTGCCACCGACTCCGTTCCCTAGCGTCAGCCATGTCGTGCCGTTCCAGCGCGCGATGCAATTGGCGCTCACACCCCCGACATTAGTGAACCAGCCTGCGCCAACCAGCTCGCCGTTGTAAACTGTTAAGGCGGTTACCCTATCGTTTGCCCCTGACCCCAGCACCTGCCAGGACAAGCCGTTCCAGCGGGCGACGTAATTCGCGCTCAGGCTTCCGGCAGTAGTGAAGTTGCCCCCGGCAATCAGCTCGCCGTTGTAGACCGTCAAAGCGTATACAGAAGGAGCCAAGGTACCACTCAATCCAGTCCCTAGTGGCTGCCATGACGAGCCGTTCCAGCGGGCAATGCAATTGGCGCTCAAACCCCCGGCAGTGGTGAAATAGCCCCCTGCGATCAACTCGCCATGATAAACCGTTAGTGAGTTCACTTGGTTGTTCATTCCAGAGCCCAAAGGCTGCCAAGACGTGCCGTTCCAGCGAGCGATGTATTTGGCGCTCACGCCGCCTGCGGCCGTGAAATTGCCCCCAGCAATCAACTCGCCGTTGTACTCCATAAGGGTATTTACGTGGCCGTTTGTTCCGGAGCCCAACGGCTGCCAAGATGTGCCGTTCCACTGGGCGATATAGTTAGCGTAGGTGCCGGCACTTGTGAAGTTGCCAGCAGCGAACAGCATTGGCCGTTGCGGACCGGGCCCATCCGGATCCCATGTCGTCGTTGCAAATACTGTATAGCTGACACCCGGGAGGCCCTGACCGGGCAGCCATCCGTAGGCACATTGGCCGAATGCATGGTGAGAGTTCCCGGAGACAACTGCTACAATCGCAGCGAAAGATCCTGTAATCAGATTCCGGCCCATGAGGCAACTCCAATCAACGGTCTTCCTTGATGATTGTACCTAATGTGGTAAGGGAATAGCAAATCGGGCAATGTAATGACCGGTATGGCTCTGTCGCCCCTGCCGGGGCTGGGTTTCGAGCGCATGAATACCACCGACTTGCGCCGGTGGCTACGGTCCGTCGTCCCTTTGGGACTGGGGTGGGAAATGCACACCGGTTGGAAACCGGTGCCACAACACACTGGTTGGAAACCAGTGCCACAACACACTGGTTGGAAACCAGTGCACAGCACACTGGTTGGAAACCGGTGGCTCGGGGGCGAAACTCCTTGAGGATTTGGGGCGTGTTTCGTGTCCCAGGGTAGGGCTTCGCCCAACCCTGGGCTGGGTTCCAGAACCCCGTTGGGGTTAGAAGTGAAAAAGTCCAAGCCCCCTAATATTTCTCACCACTCGTTGCTTTCGCCGGGGTGTTTGCTGCAGTTGATCCGCCCTGGGCTTCTTTGATGATTTGGATTCCTGCGCTGGCACCGATGCGGGTTGCGCCGGCTTCGATCATTTTTTTTACGTCGTCGTAGGTGCGGATGCCGCCGGCGGCTTTTACGCCCATTCGGGTGCCGGCGACGGCCTCGCTCATCAACGCTACGTCGGCTGCGGTTGCGCCGCCGGAGGCGAAGCCGGTGCTGGTCTTTACGAAATCGGCGCGGGCGCGTTTGGCGAGTTGGCAGGCGCGGACCTTTTCGTCGTCGGTGAGCAGGGCGCACTCGATGATCACCTTGCTGATCGCCCGGCCGTCGATGCAGGCGTCGGTGACGGCCTTGATGTCGCGGTAGACGAGATCGTCGTCGCCGCTTTTCAGCGCGCCGATGTTGATGACCATGTCCACTTCTTTTGCACCCTGGCGAATCGAATGGCGAGCTTCCATCGCCTTGATTTCGGGCAGGTGAGTGCCCAGCGGGAAGCCCGCGACAGTGCAGACGGCCACGCTCGACCCGTTGAGGATCTTCGCCGCGACGGGAACCCATGAGGGGTTGATGCAGACCGATGCGAAACCGAACTGGAGGGCTTCTTTGCAGAGCTGCTCGACCTGCTGGCGCGTGGCTTCTGGCTTTAGCAACGTGTGATCGATGAACTTGGAGACGTCGGCGGAAATCGGCCCGCCGCCGAGACCGTGGGCGATGCGGCCGGCGCCGGCGGCAATGAGTTCGCGAACGGCTCCGGGATTTTTTTCGGCACAGTGGCCGCGACAATCAGGCCCGCAGCAGGCACAGAGTCCGCCGCCCCAGCCGGTGGGGCCGATCATGGCGGCGATGCGGTTGGCGATGCGTTCGAGGTCTTCGTTGGAAAGTTCGGACACGTTCACGATCTCCTGAGCGGCGGCTGCGACCGCGTGTTTGGGCGACTCGGCTTCCGCATGGCTTCGGCAGGCGCACGGGTGGGCGAGGTTCTGCTGCTCAATGGCCTCGATCATTTCCACGCGGCGGCGGTGGCGATCCACGGTGCAGTCGGTGGTGAGGAATACATCGACAATCTGCTCGGCCAGCCCTGTGCCGATCAGCGAGGCGCCGAGGGTGAGCACGTTGGCATCATTATGTTCGCGGCTGTTTCTCGCCGACGATATATCGTAGCACAAGGCAGCGCGAACTCCGGCAAATTTGTTGGCCGTCATGGAGGAACCGATGCCCGCGCCGTCGATGATGATGCCGCGATCGCAGATTTTTTCGGAAATGCGTCGGGCGACCCCGGCGGCGATGGTCGGATAGTCACACGCCGATGTGTCGAAGGTGCCGCAATCGTGGACGGCATGGCCGGCGTCGGCGAGTTTCTTGCGGAGGTGCTCCTTCAGGGCAAAGCCGCCGTGATCGGAGCCGATGGCGATGTTCATTCGCTGCGTCCAGTCGAGAAAAACGGGTACTCGTCGTTTCGGCAGGTTGTGAATGCCGACCGATGGATGGGTGATAATATACTGGGGCTGCCTTGTAAAGGCAGGCCGGTACGCCTGCACTGCAGCACGTCGGAGCATGTCGCGTGGAAACGCAAACAGACACAACGCCGCGAATGACCGTGTGCCTGGTTGCCGGGCGCGATGCGGCCGAGCGATTTCCGACGCTGATCAAATATCTACAATTGGGGCTGGTGGATGAAAGCGTCGCGACGTTGCGGGTGGTGACGCAGGGGGAACCGCTGACAACGCTGCAGGCGGGGACGACGGTGTTGTTGCAGGATCGACCGTTGGCGTGGCCGCTGAGCCGGTGGTCGCGGCGTGCGTTTATCCGTGACGCGGTCTCGAAATTGGAATCGCTGCAGGGCAAGGCGCCGGCGGTGGTTCACGGACTTTCACCGGCGACGATGGACTTGGCGACGGAGATCGCGGTGCAGTCTGGAAGCGATCTGGTGTTCACGGTGTCGTCGGTGAAGCAGGTGGAGGACACGGCGTGGGTGCGGCTGTTGACGCGTGCCTCGGCGCTGACACCGATATCACCGGGGCTGGCGGACATGCTTCCGCCCGCGGTGCGGTCGGCGAAGTCGGTGGAGATAATTCCGATTGGCGTGAATCCCGCGAGTCAGATTTCGGCGTTCAAGAACGGGCAGCGTGCGCCGGTGATGGTCTATGCGGGACCACTTGGGGAAGACGAGGAACTGGACACGCTGTTGCGGGCGGTGAAGCAGGTGGTGCTTCGGTTTCCGAACGCGTTACTTTTCATGCTCGGCAAAGGGCCGGCTGAAGATCATTTACGGCGGACGGTTCAGTCGCTGGAGATTCGGGATAATGTGACCTTTACCGGGCGATTGGAGGAATGGCGGAATGTGCTGGAGGCAGCGGATGTGTTTTGCGTGCCGAGGGCGCAGGTGGTCTGGCGCGAGGAGCCGATGGCGGCGCTCGCGGCGGGGGTGTGCGTGGTTGCGGCGGAGGGGTCGTTGTGTGATGAGTTGATCCACGACCGGACGGCGCTGCTTTTTCCGCAGGGGGATGATGGTGCGTTCGCACAGTGTCTGCTTCGATTGATCGGGGATCACGACTACGCCCGGAAGTTGGCGACGGCGGGGCAGGCGCATGTGCGCGTGGCAAACCCGCCGGCGCAACTGGTGAGTCGCCATTTGGAGCTGTATCGTCGTCTGGCACGCCCGCATCAGACATTGGCGTTTTCGGGCAAGAGTTAGCGGGCTACTTCGTTAGCAACTGGGTGGCGTCATGCAGGAGTGGGGCGAGATCGACCGATTGACGATTTGGCAATGCACATGATTCGATGGATCACGATCCTGCTGGCGCTGACCAGTGCGGCGGGGGCTCAGCCGACTGATGGGACGGGTGGCCCGACGACTCAGCCGCGGCGCGGACCGCGGCGGGATGTGCAGCGTCGTGAACAGGCGACGCAGCCTCCGCTGAATATCGCCAATGAGATGGATCGACGGCGCTATGAGCGCATCCTCGAATCGGCTTCGAGAACGTATAACCTCGATGAGCTTCAGCGGGCGATGGTGCGTAATGAAATCGAGACGATGAGCGCGGAGCGGCGAGTGGCGATGGGGGCGGACGCGGGGGAGTACGACCGGTTGCGCGAGAAACTTCAGAAAATGCAGTCACCGGTTGAGGGAACCGAACAGACACCCGAGGCGCGGCGTGCGCGATTTCGGGCGATGCGGGACTCGCCGGAGTTTCGGGAGCTTCGAACGAAACTGGCGGAGCTTGATCGCAAGTATCCGATTGACATGGAGGCGGCGATTGGGCGCGTGGAAAAACTGCTTCCGCCGGAACAGGCCGCGGCGGGCCGGGAACGGCGTGAGCGGCGGATGGTGGAGTTTCGAGAGCGGCGCGGGCGTCGGCGGGGGGAGAATGCGACGAGTCAGCCGTCATTGGGGGCGACGATGGTGAAGCGCGAGGCGGCAGAGGACGTGAAAGCCCCAGCGCCGCCGCCTATGCACCCGTGGGAGAAGTACGTTCGGGAGTTTGTTTCGCGGAATGAATTGACGGATGCACAGACGAATGCGGCGTTGGCGATGCTGAAGGATGTGCAGGGTCGGGCGGGGCAGGTAGAGGCGTTGCAGGCGGATCGCGTCGCGGCGGCCAATTCGATTCGAGATGGTGATGCGCGGAAAAAGGCGCTTGCCGAAATGAACAAGCCCTATGACGAGTTGTTCGAAGAGTTAAAACGACGGCTGGACGCACTTCTCACGGCGGCTCAGCGGGCAAAATCGGGCGAACCCCGGGGCTGAGTTTTCTTCTGAACATTTTGGGCGACTGGGGCAATACGATGGGATTGTATTGGTGGATGGACTGTCACAATTTTTGACAGGTATCGGGTTTCGCGGTCGTCGTTAGTGATTGGCCCGAGCCCATTCTTACGGAGAATCTCTATGTTGCTTATTTCAAGACCCCTTCGAGCGGGTGTACTCGTTGTGCTGTTCGGCGTCTTTGGCGTGCGGGCGGGAGAACCGCTTGAAATGCCCAAGACGGCGGCGGGGAAGTGCGCCGAGGCCTTTTTCAAGGCTTCGACCGAAGGCACGGCTGCGGCGTGGACGGCGTTTGAGAAGGCTCATCGGGGCAAGTCGGCCGCTGGCAGACGGAGCCTGGAAGATCGCCTTCGGCAGCATGAGGACGTTTCCAAACAGTCGGGGCGATTGACTCCGAAAATGATCCTTGATGAATCGGAGACGGAGCTGACCGTGCTCGCCGAGGGGGACAAGGAAGGTCGGGCGTTCGAGTACACGTTTGTGATGGATGCCGAGGGCGGGCTTGATGGCATCGCGATTCGCGGGCCGATGGACCCCGCGGAGGCGGCGAAGGGTGCGCGGTCGATTGACGCATCGACGAAGGAAGCCGTTGTTGAGGCGATTCACGATCAGCTCAAGAGCAACTATGTCTTCCCGGAGGTTGGGGAAAAGATGTGTGCGATGCTGATGAAGAATCTCAAGAGCGGGGCCTACGACTCGATCAACAAGGCGCGGCCTTTTGCTAATCGTTTGACCAAGGATTTGCGGGATATTTGTCATGACAAGCATCTTCGGGTGTTGACCGGGGGGAATCCGAATGTGCGTACGGGGCGGACGTCGACGCGGGGGATCGACCAGGCGGGGCGGAACTTCGGCTTCGCCAAGGTGGAAATGCTTCCGGACAATATTGCATATATCAAACTGAACTCGTTTGATCCGTCGCCGGCGGCGATGGAAGTGGCGGCGGGGGCGCTGGCGTTCGCGGGTTATTCGTCGGCGGTTATCTTCGATCTGCGAGAGAATGGGGGCGGATCGCCGGAGATGATCAAGTTTATCAGCAGCTACTTCTTCAAGAAGAAGACCCATCTGAACAGTTTTTACAATCGCCCCGAGGACTCAACAACTGAAACGTGGACGGAAGAGAAGATTCCGGGTCGGCGGTTTGACAAGGACCTGCCGGTGTATGTGCTGACCAGCGGCCACACGTTTTCCGCGGCGGAGGAGTTCACCTACAACCTCAAGAATCTCAAGCGGGCGACGATCGTCGGCGAGACGACGGGCGGCGGGGCGCACCCGGTGATGTTCGTTGAGGTTGCCAATGATTTTTCCATTGGTGTGCCGTATGCGCGGGCGATCAATCCGATCACGAAGACGAATTGGGAAGGGACGGGCGTGACGCCGGATATCGCCGTGCCTGCGGAGAAGGCATTGGATGCGGCGATTGCTGATGCGAAGAAGAAGTTCGCAGCGGCTGAGGCGGAGGAGGAAGGCGGCGACGACGAGTAAGAACGTTAGGCCCGTACGCTCGTCATTTTGGGGTCTCGGCGTTATTTTGTGGTGATTTGAGACTGGCGATTTCGCTCTGCGGATCATCACAATGATTTTCACTACTCTTTCACTGGCAGCACGTGTTGAGGCGGCAGAGCGTTCGTTTACCGAGGCGTGGACGAACGCAGTGGGGCGGTTGCAGCCTGCAGTGGACACCTTCACCGTCGAACTCGCCGGGGGGATTGCATGCTATGCCGGGCCGGGATCACCGCTGAATAAGATTTGCGGAATGGGGTTTCACGGCGCGCCGCCTGAATCGGACCTTTCAGGGGTAGAAAGACGGTTCTTCGAGCGAAACTGTCCGGTGCAAGTGGAGGTCGCACACTTGGCCGATCCGGAGGTTGGGAAGCAGCTTGTCCGGCGCGGGTACATGATTGGCGGCTTTGAGAATGTGCTTGGGAAATGCCTTCGTGACGAAGCGTCCATTCATGAGATCGACGGAATTGAGGTGCGGACGTGTTCGCCCGCGGATCTGCTGTCGTGGGTAAATCTGCTTGTGGAAGGAATTCTTGCGCCGGACACCGACGGACTCGCATCGCACGAGGCATTTGATCGGGTGGGGTTGGAAACGCCGCTTCGCGCGATCGTGTCGGTGCCGGGGTGGGTTGGGTATGCGGCTTATCTCGATGAGGAGATGGTCGGAGCGGGAAGCATGCGTGTGTACGAAGGGGTTTGTCACTTGTGCGGTGCGGCGACATTGTCGGCGCATCG
Source organism: Planctomycetota bacterium (assembly GCA_016235815.1). Lineage (GTDB taxonomy): Bacteria > Planctomycetota > Phycisphaerae > UBA1845 > UTPLA1 > JACRIM01. The sequence continues at coordinate 94,290 of JACRIM010000030.1, read as the reverse complement.
GCGTCGAGGTGTACAAACGGCACTCCTGAATGCCCGCCTTCGAGATGCAGCGCGATCAGGATGTGACCTTGCGGTGGTGACGACGCAACCGGGCTCCAAATCGCATCAAAATGTTCAGCGGCGCGGATTTGAGATTTTGTACACGCGCGCTGTGTTTACCAAGAGCTAATGCGGGATGTAGAGGCTGACGCAGCGGGCTGCGCGAGATCAGGCGCGGACGAACGGATTGTGCCTCTTCTCGCGGCCGATGGTGGTGACGGGACCGTGGCCGCTGTAGACCTTGGTCTCGTCTGGGAGGACAAAGAGCCGGTCTTTGATGTTGTTGATCAGCGTGTCGTGGTCGCTGTGGTGGAAATCGGTGCGGCCGATGGAGCTGTGAAAGAGTGCGTCGCCGACGATGACGAGTCCGGCGGTGGCGCAGTAGAGGCTTCGGCTGCCGGGGGCGTGGCCGGAGGTGTCGAGCAGGTGCCAGGTGGTGTTGTCGAGTTCGAGTTGGCCGCCGGCCGGAAGATCGTGCAGCGATTTTGCGGCGATCCGCATGTCGAACCCCATTCCGCTTGAGAGGTTCTCGCCGGCGTTGGTGAGCGCAGGCTGCGCCTCGCGGGCCATGTAGACGGGGAGCGAATCGTACGATTGCAGTATTTCGGGAACACCGGCGATGTGATCGGCGTGGCCGTGGGTCAGGACGAGCGCGGCGGGCGTGAGGGATCGGTCTTTTACGAACCGCACGATCTGTGTCGCCGAGGGCGGCAGGCCGGGATCGATGATCCAGCATGCGCCTTTGTCCTTGGCCCAGACGACGTAGGCATTCTCGCCGAAGCTGGGGTCCACGAAGCATTCGATGTTTACGGGGGAACTCATGGGGCTTTGGCGGAAGCGTAGCCGAGCAGTTGATTTCCGTCGAGGAGGATGAGGCTGCGATCGCGTGCGTAGAGGCCGCCGAAGGAGGCGAAGGCGGACGTGATCAGATCGCCATTGTCCGTGATGTCGGCGCGTTCTCCGTTGTCGCGGCGAAAGCGAATGAGGCGATAGATTTTTGGCGGCTCGGCCTTGCCGGAATCCTTTTTTTCGCCGACGCGTCGTTCCGTCTGGACCACGAGTATCGAGTCTTTCGTCAGTCGGGGGGTGTCGGCGCGCAGCGGGATTCGCACGTTCCAAAGCGTCCGACCGTCGGCCATGTCGTACGCCCCCAATTGTTCACCGCAGGCCGCGTAAAGCACGCCTTCCGACGGTTGGACCCACAGGGCATCCGCCGCTGCATTTGAGATGGGCGTGGTCGTCCAGCACAATCGGCCGGTCAGCGAGTCGTATTTGGTCAGTCGTCTCCCATCAGCACTGATAAAGAGACCTTCATCATCGGTGAACATGGTCGCGGGCACGAAGCGGTCGGTGGTGGCTGCGCGCCAACGAGATTTTCCGGTGGTTGGATCGAGTGCGTGAATCGCATTGGAGAACAGCACGATCAGCGAGCCTTCATGCGTCATGGCCAGTCCGAGTACGGGCCAATCCTCTTCGGGCTTGGCGTCGGCCAGTGTTTTTCCGGTAACGGCATCGAGCATGACGAGGGCATGTTGTCTGCCCTGCCACGTGGCGTAACACACGACGCGGTCGTTCGCGACGATTTGATTATTGGTATGGGCATCGGCCTGTTTTCGCCACAGGGTGTTGCCGGATGTGGTGTCGATGCAGACCAGTTCACCTCGATCGGAGGAACTCACGAGACGGGCGGGGCCGAGGTAATGGCAGGTCCACGAATCGTGGGATTCGGGGTCTTCGTCGGGGTCGTCGGGCGGATCGTCGCCGATGGACCATGCTTGTTGGCCGCTGGTTCGGGTGAGGGCGAAGAGTCGGTGGGTTGTTGCGAAAAAGAACCGGGCGTCGTCCATGCCGAGAAGCTGTGGCTGGGATTCGCAGGGAACGGGCCGGGACCACAGCGCGCTGCAAGTTGCTGGGTTTCGCGCCTCGATCTGGCCTCCGCAATACGTGACAAGCGCGTCCCATTTTGTTTGGTCGGATTGAGGGTGCGCCGGATCGAGGATGGAGATTCGCTCGGGGTAGAGGCGTTTGTATGCGTCTTTGACCGGCCACGCGGCGGTGGCGCACGCAGGGTCGGATGTATCGCGGTCGCCGATGAGCAGGCGGCGATAGGCATCGAAGTCGATGCGTTTGCCCTCGTGGGTGAAGCGGTGCGATGGGAAGTCGCGGCGGCCGCGGGCGAGCCACTGGGATGCCGATGCCCATTTCCCGTTCTTGGCGAGGCAATCGGCGAATTCGCGGATTAGGTCGGGGTTTTCGCGGGAGGGTGCACCTGACAATGCGCGACGGAATGAACGGATCGCGGAATCGTGGTCACCCCGCGCGATCATGGCGCGGGCGTGGTCGGCGAGAGCAATCGGTGCGGCCTTGCTGTTAGGGAATGAGTCGGCGACTTCGAGCAGCGCGGCGGCATCGCGGGCGGAACGAGCGACGGTCAGGCGATCCTGTGCGGATGATTCTATGTCCGCGTAGACATCCGCGCCGTGGGCGCCGATGAGCCAGGCGATCCAACGGGGAATTGCATCGCCGAGTTCCTGATCGGAATCATCCTCAACGGAATCCTGCGATTGACGAAATCCGGATGGCACGAGGGTTGCATCGAGCCTGAGGCGCGTCGCACGAAGTCCACGGTCCGACAGAATTTGCTGGTACGTCCTGGTCGCGGCGATGAATTCGCGACGGGCAAGATAGACGTTGGCCAATTGCAGTCGATACAGCGCCTGGCCGGGCGTGTCGGGTGCGCACTGGGCGGCCCAGCCGAGAAGCTTCAGGGCTGATTCTGTTCGCGGCTGAGGCGGCGCGCTCCCGGTTGTGTCGCCGTCGGGGGCCATGACTTGTCGCGTGAATTGCATGAGCGACGCGAAAAGGCGTCGGCGAAGGGCGTCGTCGGTCAATCGGGCGAATCCGCCCGCGCGACGTATCGCCTCCTCAACGGCGGCGATGCCGCGCTGATCTTCCCCGGTGTTGAACGCCAGTTCCGCGAGGGCGAGCGGAAGGGCTGTGTCCTCGGCGGAGTCCTTCAGGCGTTGATCGAGCTGGGCAAATGCGGCTTCTTTTCCCGCAACGCCAAACACGCTTGTGGCGGAAGCGACGACGATTTGATCGGCCGACGCCGCGAGGTTGCCGGAATCCTCAAGGGACCAGCGAAACGCGGTCGCCGGTCCGCCTTCCAATGGATATCGTAGCAACTCACGATTTGTCGGGACGAAGATGCCGTTGGTCGTCAGAACAGCACGGCCGAACAATTGGCCATGTTCGATGGGGCGTTGCCACACGCGACTGCGCACCGAGAGGTCGTAACAGATAAGTTGCGAACCGACGAGATAGATCAGGTCGCCTCGAGCGCCGATGATTTGTTCCGGGTTGTCGAGCGACTCCATGGAGGCCCGAAACAATTCGCGTCCGTCGGTCGAATTGAGGACCAAGAGGGTGTCGGTATCAAGGGGCATGGCCACGACCGCGTCTCGCCAGGCGAGCATCGCCGGGTATTGCCAGGCGCGGGTCGGCCTTCCCATGCGCGAGGGCCAAAATCCCTCCGGCGCATCGGAGAATTTTGATTCATATTGACTGAGCCAGACGACTCGGCCGGTGCCGGATGATACGGCGGCGATGGTGCCGAGATTGGTTTGCACAAAGATCAGATCACCGCTTGCCGCGGCGTGCGACACGGTGGGGCGGTGATAGCCGTAGCTACCGGTAGCGGCTTCGCCAAGGTGTACGAACCAGTCAATCGCGCCGGTCTCGACGTTGCATCGCACCAGGTAGCACGCCTCGAAGCCGAACGGTTTTCGCCGCCGAACCTGTGCATAGAGGGCACCGTCATGCAGCAGCGGCGCGCCGTCGAGCCGAGTGTCTTCAAATGCGGTGGTGAAGTTTTCGAGCTTGTTTTGCCAACGTACCGCTCCAGTCCCGGCATCGAGGCACAGGAGAATTGACGAAACCAGTGTTTGTCCCGATGCAGTGACGGGCTGCTCGGCATCGAGATGGACGTACAGTCGGCCGTTGTTCAGGAGCGATGTGAACTGGAGCGGCGGTTCGTCTTCGGCGTTCCACGACGGACGTGAATCGGGTGAACCGGGATGCTCGTATCGCCAGGCCGGTCGGTCGGTGTGGAGTGGGTCGATGGCCCAGACGGTTCGGGCATCGTGAACAAAGACCCACGGTGGATCGAGACTGTTGGCCGTCGGAGACCCCACGACCGGGACGTTCGCCAGCATTCGTCCGCTTTGCAACATGCGAAGCCATGCATCTTTGCGGGCTGACTGTGATTCGTAGCCGGTGAGCTCGTCTTCCCACCAGGCGCGGCCGAAGCTCACGAAACGCCACAGGCGGGCTTCGGCGACTGCGGCGGACTTCGCGAAGCCACGACGATCCGGGGTGTTGCCAAGAATGGTCGTGCCGTTGATGGCTTCGCGCGAAACGAGATCCGCATCGCGCGCGTTGCCTCGTTCCGCGAGTATTCGCATTAGTTCGGCGCGCAGGAATTCGACGAGGGGTTGTTCTCGACCGCCCCACGGTACGGTTCCGTCACCACCGTGGTCTTCGAGTGCGCCGATGAGTACGCGCAGGGGCGACTCGTCGCCGTCGAATGCGTCGCAGAGCGCGGCTTTGGCATGCCAGGCGCGCCCGCGCGGGGCGCGGGTGGACGGGGCGTCTTCTGGTCGTGTATTACGATCGGGGTGGGATGTAGCAAGTTTGGCGTACCATCGGCGAGCGGATTTGAAGGCTCCACGTTCGATGGCCCGTTCGCCGGCCTCGTCGAGCGCGAGGGCGGCGGCCTGCGTGGCAAAGTAGCGGTCGGCGAGGCGGATAAGAGCGAGCTCGCCGGATTCGTTCATGGCGGACTTAAGTGCGATTCGGGCCGTGACTTCGTAGTTTGCCCGATAGGCTGCAAGCCCGTCGGGGGAGACATTCGCAACTTGTTGATTGACATAATCGCGGATGGAGGTGTGGCGCTGCGCGTCGATCGGGATCAGGAAATCGCCGAACTTTTCGGCGGTGGTCTGCAGGGCCGTGACAGCGGTCGCCCATTGTTGAGCGTCGATGAGCTTCTTCGCGCGAGCCAACGCCTCGGTGGCCTCGAAACTCGAATTCAGATAGGACCCGTTCGGCGGCGTGGCGGGTTGAGAGGCAGGCTCGTTCGGCTGTGCGCGTGCGGGGCCGACGCTACTGCAAACCAAGCATAAGACCATCAGCGATCGCGGCATTAAGACCTCGCTACAAGCCCTCTGTTCAACTATAGATCGACCGGAGCAACGATGCACGCCACTCTCCGTGCGGTTTTGACGGGATTGCCGGTCCCCGTTAACGTTTCGCCGTCATCATTGCTCTACGGAGTCTGTTCATGAAATTGGCGTTCAGCAGCGTTGGGTGTCCTGCATGGGACCTCGTCACCATGGTCGAAAAGGCCCGGGAGTATGGCTATCAGGGTCTGGAGCTTCGGTGCCTCAATGGCCAGATGTACCTGCCGGTGGCACCGGAACTGGCCGCCAACCCCGGCAAGATCGCCCGGCTGGTCCGGGATGCCGGCGTCGAGATCATCTGTCTTGCCACGGGAAACGCCTTTCATAGTCGTGATCCGAAAGAAGTCGCGACCAACGTCCAACAGGTTCGAGAGTATGTCGAACTGGCCGGGAAGCTGGAGTGCCCCTTTGTTCGAGTGTTCGGGGCGGAGATTCCGAAGGCGACCTTTTTCGGCTACGAAAAGCGCGAGTCCGTCCTAGGGAGAATCGCCGAGAATATTCGCGGTCTTGCTGATTTCGCGGCGACGCATCGGGTGACGCTGCTTATTGAAAACAGCGGGGATTTTACGGACAGCGTGGCGATGTGGTACCTCGTGGATGCTGCGGATTCACCGGCGGTGAAGTGCTGTTGGAATCCGTTTGCAGGGCGAATTCGCGGCGAGCGGCCGACGACCTCCATCCCGCGGCTGGGCGGCCGGATCGGCATGGTTCATGTCACCGACGCGAAGTTCAACGGAATGGCGTTTGAGGGATATGTGTCGCCGGGGCAGGGGGATTGCGAGATTGCCCGGATGGTGCAATTGCTGAAGGGCATTGGATATCGCGGGTACCTGTCGGTGGATTGGCCGAAGCTGTGGAATACGGCATTGGCGGATGGAGACAAGGTCTTCCCGGCGGCGGCGACGTATCTGCGCGGGTTGCTCGATGAGAAGCAGGCGGTGATGTCGGCGTATAAGGGGGACAAGTTCGCACCGCGGCAGGGATTCGAGGCGGCGACGAAGTAGGATTTGCGGAAAACGGATGATGAAGGAAGCACTCGCATCGTCCCGGTTGATCGCTTTTCTCATCACAGTATCGTTCACGTGTGGGGGCCGGGTGGGCGCGGACGAATCGCCGGTTCGGTTCGCGCGCAAGCTTGGGCCGAAGTTTCTCGTCAACACCTCAGGGGCATTCACGATCATCTCTGATTCCGACGTCGGCACGGTGCGCGAAACGCTGTCCATGGCAAACGATACGCGAGGCCGGGTGGAGGCGTTTGCGCAGTCACTCGATCTGAGGCCGCGATTGCAGGTTGCGTCGATGACGGTCGTGCTTTTCGAAGAATGGGCGGGATATGAGGCGTTTGCCAAGTCGCGCGGATTTGTCGTCAGCGAGGCCGTCCCCGGGTTCTTCGACGAAGCGAGCAACCGGTGTTATCTGTTCAATTATTCGAACGCGGCGTTGGTTCATCAGAAACGCGACGAATTGATCGCGGCCCGCGCGGGACTGTTGCCGGCCGCGGACCCTACCATGACGGCGACGCAGCGTGAGCAGCGAATGGTTCGCATCCGCAAGGTCGAAGCCCAGTTGGAGGAGCACCTTCAACTAATCACGGCGACGGTCGTGCGGCATGAGATCGCTCATCAAGTTCTGTGGAACCTCGGCCTGCAACGGGCGGATCAGGCGCGGCGCCGGTGGCTTAAAGAAGGGCTGGCGATGCAGTTTGAGACGGCGGACGGTGTGAACAAATATCGCCTCGCGGACTGGAAGACGATTGACTGGTCCGCGAAGTCAGTTTCACTGAAAGAAATCGTTCGTGATGCGACACGCATCGGGCCGGGGGCGGCGAATCCGCAGCAGGCCTATGCGGCGGCGTGGGGGTTGGTGTGGTATTTGGTCAAGGCCAAGCCGAAAGAATTCGCGGCGTACCTTCGGGCGACGGGATCGTGGGAGAAATCGGACGCGGATTGCTTGCAGGGGTTCGAAGAGGCGTTCGGCGTAATGGACGCTTCGTTTGAGACGGCGTGTCGAACCATCGTGGCAGGAAACTCGTCGTCTCATTGACGGGCAACGCGCTTCGAGGATGATGCCGTAATGGCGGCGACTCTTATCGACGGCAATTCCCTTGCGGCGCACCTTCGCGAGAAACTCAAGCGCGATGTGGCGGACCTTCGTTCCTATGGAAAGTCCGTGCGGCTCACAGCCGTACTCATCGGCGATGACGCGTCGGCCGCGAGTTATGCACGGAGCCAGGCCAAGCACGCGGAGTCGGTCGGCATTGGCTATGACCTCGTGCAACTTCCACCGAACACGACGATGCCGCAGGCAACTGAGGCCATCGAGCGGCTGAATCACGACGCGGCCGTCAGCGGGGTCATGCTTCATATGCCGGTTCCGAAGGGGCTGGACGGTTTTGCGTTGCAGCAGCGGATCGCGGCGGTGAAAGATGTGGAGGGGGTGAGCGCGGAGAATCTGGGGTTGCTGGCGATGGGTCGCGAAGCCCTCGCACCGTGTACGGCGGCGGCGGCGTTTGCGTGCTTGCAATCAACGGGCGTGGAGATTCGCGGGAAGCGGGCCGTCGTGATCGGGCGGAGTGTGATAGTCGGGAAGCCGCTCGCGATGATGCTCATCGGGGCCAATGCGACCGTGACGCAGTGCCATACGCAGACGCGCGATCTTGTTTCGCACACCCGGAATGCGGAAATCTTGATGGTGGCGGCGGGTCGGGCGGGGCTGATCGGCGCGGAACACGTATCGCCGGGTGCAATTGTGATCGACGTGGGGACGCACCGTGTCCCGGTGAGGCAGGCTGACGGCACTGAAAAAATGACGACCGTCGGCGATGTGCGTTTTGACGAAGTTGTGCCTCTTGCGTCGCATTTGACGCCCGTTCCCGGCGGCGTGGGGCCTGTGACGGTGGCCATGCTGCTGGCGAACACCGTGGCCGCGGCGCGCGGGGTATAATCAGGGAGACGTGACCGCCATTCCCCCACCCACCAGCGACCTTCCTGTTCGGCAAGCCGACGCCGCTGGGCCGCGGGTTGCGCCGCTTCTTGGATCGGCCGGGATCAGTGTTCTCATTCATGCCGGATTGATTCTCCTCTTCAGCCTTGCCACCTGGGCGATTTCGACGGCGACGGAATCGAGTAATGCCGAATTCGGGGCACAACTTATTTCTGAGGAAGCGACCCCGGTTGGGTTCGCGGGGACGTTTCGATTTCCCGGAACGGCGGGTATCGATGTGCCGGACTCGGCGAGGGCCGGGCCTTCGCTGACTACCGGTGACGTGCTCGGCGAGATTCTCAAAGCCGAGGGCGCGGACACGATTCGTCCGGCAACCATCAGCGGCGGGGATCGGATCGCGGAGCTTTCACGCGGGGAGTTGTCACGCTCGGATATCGTCGGTGTTGGAATTGGTGGCGGCCAGGGGACTGGTGGCGGCGCTTCGGGTAGCGGACTTGGTGATCGGGATGTTGCCGGCGGGGGACCGGTGGGTTCCATGTGGGGCGTGGGTCAGGGCCAGAACGCGCGATCGGTGGTCTATGTGATGGATCGCAGCGGTTCGATGACCGACACTTTTACGCTGCTTCAACGGGAGCTGATGCGGGCGGTCGGGTCGCTGAATCAGGAGCAGCTTTTCAACGTGCTTTGGTTTAATGAGGGCAAGGCGACGGAACTCTTCCCGCGGCTCAAGGCGGCGACGCTGGAGAACAAGCGCGAAGCGTTTGACGCGATCAAATCCATCGTGCCGAGCGGGCAGACGCAGCCGATCGATGCGGTCAAGCGGGCGCTCACGTATCAGCCCGATGTGATGTTTCTTCTTTCTGACGGGGACTTTGGTGAGGATAACAAGCGGCTGATGGGAATGATTCGACAGGCGAACACAGCCCGGCGGACGCGAATCAACACGATTTTATTCGTTTATGACACGATTGGCTCGGGCGAGCGCGTGCTTCGCGAGATTGCCGAGACGAATGGTGGGGCGTATAAACACGTGACCGAGGATGACGCGAAGCGCTAAGGCCTGGTGGAAACCCTGATGAGATTTCGAATTCGATATTTATCGATTGCGTCCGTGATCTCTGCCGCGACATGCGCGGTGGTGAAAGCGGAACAGACGGCAACCCAGACGAAATCGCTGCTCAGCGTTTTGATGGAAGGCGCGGAGTGGCCCGGCCTGGTGATTGCAGCGATGTCGCTTGCGGCGGTCACGATCGTCATCGAGCACTTTTGGACGATTCGCCGAAAGACGATGCTCGGCGACGCGGAGGTCAATGCGGCCCGCGATCTGATTGAGCAGCGGAAGTTCAAGGAGTGCCTCGATCTTGTCACCGGCAGCCGAACGATGTTTGCCGACGTGCTGACGGCCGGTCTTCGCCATGGCCGGCATGGGTTTGACGCGATGTCCGAGGCCGCGACCGAGCGCGCCGGGGCGTGGAGCAGTCGGCTTTTTCGAAAGGTCGAATACCTCAACATCATCGGGAACCTCGGTCCACTGATGGGCCTGCTCGGCACGGTGCTGGGAATGATCCGTGCCTTCGGTGAGATGCGGGCTTCTCACGGGGCGTATAAGCCGGAGGACCTTGCCGGGGGTATCAGCCTTGCTCTGGTAAATACGTTTCTCGGGTTACTTGTTGCGATCGTGGCGTTGGGTTTTTTTGGCATTTGTCGCAATCGGGTGGATGCGCTCACCGTGGCGGCTCATGCCGCGGCAATGGACTTGCTGGAATACTTTCGCCCTGCCAACAATGCGGTTCCTGCGGCTAATCACGATGGACCCAAGCCCGAAGCACCCCAGCCCAAGGCCCCGCCGAAACCCAGACTGCCGACGATTCCGACATGACCAAGCCTCCGCCGATCACGCCGCTGACACTCAATCTCGCCCCGATGGTGGACGTGATGATGTGCCTGCTGATCTTCTTCATGCTGGCGACGAAGATGGTGGAGCAGGAACGCACACGCATCGACCTTCCCACTGCGGCCGAGGCAAAGGAACCATTAAGGACTGAAGCAGGCCGGTTCGTCGTGAACATTCGAAGTGAGAATGGTCGCCCGGTGTACATGCTGCGCGAGGAGTTGCATACGCTGGCGTCGTTGCTCGAACAGTTGCACTCCGCCGCGAAGGCGGATGCGCGGATGACGTGCCTGATCCGGGCGGATAAGTCGGTTTCGTTTGCCGATGTCGAGGCGGTGCTGGCGGAATGCGCGCGGAGCGGCGTGCGCGGCGTACAGTTCGGGGCCTTGCAGGGGGAGTCGCGCGGATGAAACGACGAGGCTTCCCACCAGCGCACGCGGCCGTACCGAATCTCGCGCCGATGATCGACGTGGTGATGGTGATCCTGATTTTCTTCATGCTCGGCACAAGTTTTGCTGTAACGGAAGGGCAACTGTCAGCAAAACTGCCGTCGCAGATCGGCCCCGGCAGCGGATCGAAGGTCGCGATGGTTCCCACGGTTCGCATCTATCTGCAGGCCGATCCTGGCCCGCGTGGGTTTCGAATCTTGGTGATGGGAACGGCCCTGACCGAGGGAACGTTTGATTCGCTTGCGGGGATGCTGGCTCAGAAACGGCGCGACGGTGCTGACGCGAATTCGCCGGTTCAAATCGGTGCAGACCCGACCGTGCGCTATGAACATGTCATTGCCGCGATGGACGCCTGCACGAAGGCGGGTTTCGCGAATCTTCAGGTCGTCGTCACCTCGAAGGGCCCGGCTACAATCAACCAATCGTCGTGAACCCCGCCGTGACCAGCACTCGTTGCGTTCGTGTTGCCGTTGTAGCGGTCGTCGCCACCTCATTTTTTACCGATGTTCATGCCCGGCCCCCGGAGAACGAACAGGACGACCGGCTCACCGCGGATGAAAGGCATCTGATTGGGGATCTGACGCGGCGTCAGATGCCGGAGTTGGTCGAGACGCTGCTCGCGGGGCGATCGGAATCGCTTCAACCGTACATTGCGCGTGCCTATGGGCAGGTGGGACTTTCGCTACTGGACCCGGCTCTTCGGTCGGCATTTTGCGAAAAGTCACTGGAGTGGTTTCGCCGATGCCTGCCCGCGCTGGACAATGCGAGCCGGTTGTCGGACGAGGTTCAGCGCGTCGAATCGGCGGAATGGCTGGTGGAGTATGCCGACCTTGTCGTGCGGCATGAGTGTGCGACTGATCTTGATAATTATGAACTGACCAGCGGACTGGACTTCAACCGGGCGCGACTCACGGATCGACTGCGGGAGGCGGGCAAACGGTATGGGCAGGCGGATGACGTGCTCAGGCCGCTTGTCATGGGATTGCGAACCCAGGAAGAAAAGTATCTGCTCCTGGGTTTGACCGAGCGAATTGAGCGACTTGCCGAGGGACGGATGTTGAGCGCCGCATGGGTGGAGGTTTATCTCGGAATGGTGTCCGAGCCTTCGGCGCCGGGACGGGGGGCGCACCTGGCCGATGCGCTCGCGGGGTTTGATCAGGTGGCCCGCGATTCGCGCGACAAGGATCGCAAGTACAACGCCCTGATCGGGGCCGGCGTTGCGCTTCGTGAGAGCGGGCGGGCGAATGAGGCCGCGTCGTCCCTTGAGCGCGTCATCGTGTCGACAGCGGATACGAGCGTGGTGGCTCGCGCCCGATACGAGAAAGTGAGAACGCTCTTGGCGTCGGGCCAATTCGACGCCGCGAGGGATGAGATCAAGGCGCTTTCGGCGTTGAGTCGCTTTCCGGATGCAGTGGGGGCAACGTTCTACTTTCGTCTCGCGCCGCTTCTGGAGGCGCACAGCTACGCCCTGCAATCTGCGGCACGCGTGGAGAACTCGCCCGAGATGCTGCGGCTTCGCGAAACGGCCATGGAAAAGTTCGCAACCATTGCAAAACAGGGCGGTCCGTGGCCGGGCATCGTTGAAACATATCTGTCCAACCTTTCCGGCCCGACGAAGTCGTTAACGCAGATGTCGGTGGAGGAATTGCGCACGTCGGCGCTTCGTTGGATGGCGAAGAGCAAGTATGCCGAGGCGGTGCCAATCCTGTCGGAGTTGACGTCTCGTAAGCAATCCACGGCCGAAGACTCGCTGAATCTCGGCGTTTGTCTTTTTCAGATTCAAAAGCTTGCCGACGCGGCGGCGCACTTTGAGAAGGCCGAGATCGCCGGCAGCGGCGACGTGTCGGATCGAGCCGCGGAGTACGCCTATCGATGCCGAAAGAAGCTCGTGCAGGACACGAAGAATCGCGAGTCGTTGCGGGCGCTGGCGCGGACGGCGTTGCGGTTGGCGTCGCTCCATGGATCGAACTCTCTTGCGGCGGAGGCGGCGTACGCCGCGGGTGTCGCATTCCAGGAGGCCGGTGACTACGCCGAAGCACGAAAAGCTTACCTGGAGGTGGGTCAAGACAATCCGAAGTACTGGTGGGCACGGCGCGGGATTGCGGAATGTCTTTCTGCGGATTCAGAGTTGGTAACGCTCCATCGAGAAAATGCGGCTTCTCGTCGTGACGCCGCGATGGAATGGGCCAGGCTTGTCGAAGGGCTGTCGGCTGGAAAACCGGTGGGCATCGAAGCGGTTCCATCGTCCTGGGTGACGGAAGCGCGGCTTCAGGCGGCGGCGCTCTTCGCGCATGATCGCGTCGGCGACTATCCAAAGGCGCTGGAGCTATTGCGGGAATTGCCGGAAAACCTCGACGCTCGCGTCATTCGGCTTCGTTGTCATCGGATGGTGGGCGATATGGCGGCGGCATCGAACGAACTGAATGGATTATTGAATGAGCGGGATCGTGCGAAGTCTGCACCGGCGATCATGGGGATGATTGCAGACATACAGCGCCAAGCGGCCAAGTTCAGTGCTTCGGCGCGGTCGTCAGACGTGGAGAAGTTCGCGGCGCAGGCTCTTCCCATTTTGGAGAAAGTCGGCGCGTGGCTTGGGGAAGAACGCCAGGAATACAACACAATTCGGTCGGTGCGGGTGAGTGTGCTTCGTGCAGCGGGAAGGGCGAGCGAGGCGTTGGAGGATGCGGAAAAACTCGTCGTCGCGGAGCCGGACAACGGAAACCGCCTTCAAATGGCGGCATTGTTGCTGGAACAGATTGCCCAGACTGCCGCACCGTCTGAAAGATCGGCACTGTTCAATCGCGCTGAGGCATATTGGGCGCGCCTCCTTGAGGATCCGACGCTTCGCGATATTGCGCCGCAGATCTACTGGGAGGCGCGGTATCAGTGGCTCTTGCATCAGGTCCGACACGGCAAGGCCGCCGACGTGATCAAGGCGATTGAGGCGGAGCGAGCGTGGTTTCCAGAATTGGGCGGGCCGCCATGGCAGGGGAAATTAGTCGAGCTAATGGAAACGGCGCGATCTTCGGGAGTGTCGAAGCCGTGATCCATTTGATGATTCTTGCGGCGGTTGCGATTGCGTGGTACCCGCAACCATCGAGTGGAATGTCGGCAACACAGTCGGCGAGTGGTGAATCGTCCGTTGTCGTACCCGTGATCGTAGTGCCGACATCAACCGTGCCGACATCCGCGCGACGTCCGATGTCCGAAGCGCAATGGGTCGCCGGCGCCACCGCGGCTGCGGCAATTGTCTGGCTGTTCTTGCGCCGCATGGGCAGGCGACCGGTTTCCGTGGGCTTGTCGGAGAATCGGCGACCGGCCGGTCCGAGCGAGTCCGATTTCGATTGGTTGAAGGAGCACGATTCAAGACCATGATCTGGGCCGTGCTTGCGGTAGGGCCGTTAATCGAGACAATAGGGTATGTTCACAGGGCAGGATCGAAACGTGATGTACCGTCAAAGCCGACTTTCACCGGTTCAACTACAGCGCCTGGAGCGCGGCGTTTGCTATCTTTCCGTGTTGGGAATTGTCCTGTCCGCGTCGATGGCGCTGGCCGGCGCCAGCCCCGATGTATCCGTGCTTCCGCTCGGCACCACGGGCGTCGTTCCCGGTTCGATGGAACGGGAGTTTCGCCTTCCACAGGATGCCTTTGGGCCGATCCTGCAGCCGATGGTTTTCATCGTTGCCCAGCCGTGGCATGATTTCCCGGTCACAGCTCCTCATGCGAATCTTGGCGATACCGAGCGAAAACAGGTTTCTGCCACGCTGACCTTCACTGTCGCGGGCAAGAAGCTGCCGACCTGGGAATTGAAGCCTTTTCCAACCGCATACGTGATCAATGTGGCGACGCTCAAGGCCAATCCGAAGTATGCCAGCGGCGTGCTTTCCTTCACGATCGACCTGCAATCGCAGGCCGAGGGCTTGAACATGGCAGCCTATGGAATGCCCGATCCTCTCTTGCTGGACGAAACCACGGATGGTCCGTTGGCCGATCTTGCCGCATCGGCGAAGGACCCCGACGTGAAAGCGTATCTGAGCGCGATGGTGGATGAGTTCACCGGGAAAAAGGCGGAGGCTCGGGCGGTGTATCAGCGGCTGCTCGGTTCGAGTAATTCGAAAGTGGCGGCACTGGCCCGGCGTGCCGACCGGCTGATGCGATATGAATTCCGGCCTCGAAAGCTCAGTGGAAATCTGAATGAACACGAGCGTTGGGCCATGTTTTTGCAGCAGTGCGGCCTGTTTGGCGCGGCGCTGACGGAATGGAACGAGTGTCGCATCATTGACTCATCGAATGCCGAGGCGCAGTACAAGTGCGGCGAAGTGGCCGATCGGTTGTCCATGCCGGCCCAGACGGTCTTTTCGCACATGGCCCGCTCGGCCGGTGCTCGGCAGGGCTACATTTCGAACAATTGGCACGTGCTCGTGGCCATGCTCGACAATCGTGCCGGCAAGAAGCTGTCGTCCTCCGACGTAGCGGAAATCAAGAATCACTTTCTCATTGCGCAGGGCATGATCTGGTCGGCGACGTCGGGGCAGATTCGCCTTATTCCGTCGTTTCTTCAGATCTCGGACCCAGCCGAATGGTCGTATCAATTCCGCTCGGGGGGCATTTATGGTCCCGGCGATTCGATCGTGGCGGATCGCGGCTGGTTTGATGCGGTCTATAGCGTGGTTCCGCAGGTCGAGGGGCAGGAGCCGATCGTGGTATCGACGGTCGGCGGCGACGAAGGCCCCAACGGTGCGGCGATGACGGTACTCCCGCACAACACGACGTGGACGGCGATTGTGGAGGCGTTCTATCAGCAATATTTGTGGGCCGCGCGGGCCGGTGAGGCGTCGTCGGTGATTCCCGATGCGGAGAGCGCGTTGGCGTGTGGGCCGCAACCGGGGGCGAATCGAGGCTATGCATTCCGGTCTGCGCTCAAGTATGGATGCGTCGAAGCTATGCACCACCGCGTAAAGGTGACGGATCTGTCCGTGCCCGATACCTCACTTCGGATGTGGTCGATTCGTGGGCCGTTTCCAGTGAAGGAGCCTGCACCGACGGACGGTAAGCCGGCGCATCATGTCCTTGACCCGATTCCTTCGGGCGGCGACACGTTGAAAATCGTGAGCGATACCGACTTTGTCGATCTGGCAAGGCTGTTTTCCAACACCGGATGGGCCCGAGCGGTCGCGACGTGTTGGGTCTATTCGCCGAACGATCAGGAAGTTCGGATGTGGCTTGGACAGAATGATGGTCTGGCGCTGTGGCTTAATGGCGAGTGCATACATCGGGGCGATTATTATTCTTCAGGCAAATACGAAGATCGCAATCTGGTTGACACGGTGTGCGGCTTTGCGAACTTGCGGAAGGGTTGGAATGAGCTTCGCGCCGTGATCGAATCGTGGCCTGCCCCGCGGAATCGCGGCTGGGGCTTCTCGGTGCGATTCTGCGATTGGAATAATCAGCCATTGCCGGGGCTTGCGTACAACTACGTGCCGCCGACCGAGGATCTCGCGCCACCCTGGGCCGCGCCGGAGGTTGGCAGGCACTATGTCTGGGATGATGTGAAGTCCGATTTTCTTTCGCGCCTGCCGAAACTGGGTGAGGCCGAGTTCGAGACCATCACCGGTGTTCGCGGACTCGGCGTCTGCGGCGAAGTACAGGGCCCGCGCGGATATGTCGCGATGCTTGCCGGCGACCGGAAGGATGGCCCGGGGTATCGGGCGGTGCGGTCCGCGTGGCGGATGGACGCCGATTCGGACTCGAAACTGAATAATGTGATGGATGTTCGACGCGAGTCGGTTGCGGCGTTTCGATACACACGCGACGGAAAGCACCGAGATTTATTGCTTATGCGGGTTGACGCAGTGCCGACATTCCTGCGTTTGTTGAACGAGCCGGCGTCGGTGAAGCAGACTTTCGCCGCCGCCTCGCCTGATCAGCGAATTCTCGGGTATGCCCTTGTTCGGACGGGCGAGTCGACGACGCCCTACATCGTGGCAGACACGCGCTTGTCCGACACGGCGGAGTGGCCGATGGAGGAAGAAGACATCCTGAACCCAATCGCGCCGGTGTATATTCCGAATCCCTGGGTCGTGAAGAAGACGATGATGCCGCCCTCGGAAGCAAAGCCGTAGTGCATCCCGGCGAGTCTTCGCATGGATGCGGAGCTATACTTAACCTGCGAGCCATGACGGAGCGTGGCGCACGTGAACCAACCATTCGCCAACACCCAGACTCGCGCAGCCGATTTTGCATTCGCGGATGCGCCGGGGATGGAGCCGCTCCTGGGCCTTCCGCCGGACCTTGCCGCCGGGCGAAGGGTCACTGTGTTGGCCGTGCATCACATCGACGTTGGCGGAATCGTTTATTGCGGGGGGGCGGAAAAATACACGCGCACGGTGATTCGCGCTTTGCTGGAATGCGGCGCGCGCGTTCATGTCGGGTATAGCGGAAACTCCATCTACGACGATTTGCTCGATTGCGCTCACCCCAGACAACTGACGGTCGAACGCACAAATTGGATCGATGTGAATCTCTCCGGCGACGCGAGGCTTCATTTGCGAACGATGCTCCAGCGCCGACGCTGGTTGCGAAGCACGCGCGCAGACACGGTGTTCGTGGTGCAGCAGGCGGGCGGCGGCGCTTTTGGCGCGTCCATCCTTGCGGCGAGGTCTGTGGGCATGCGTGTGATCGTGTCGGCGCGGCAGCAACCCCTGGCGATACCGGACGGCTCCCCTCGTTTGTATTGGCGGCGTCGGCTTCCCGCGATGGCTGCATCGGCGATCCTCTTCAATAGTCGCCGGGTGGCCGATGCATATGCGGCGGATTACCGATGGCCGGCTGAGAAATTTCACGTTATTCCGAACGGCGAGCGAGCCGACCATCCACCGCGTGAGATTTCGCACCCGCGTCGGATACTCTGTGTCGGTCGCGTGACCGAGGCAAAAGGCGCGGATGTCCTGCTCGCGGCGTTTGAGCGGCTGGCGCCACGATTTGCGGATGCGCGACTGATTTTTGTCGGCGACGGACCGGACATGAAGGCGCTTCGCGCCCGCGCCACGGCGCAGGGGCTGGCCAGCCGTGTTCGCTTTGCAGGGCATCAGCGCGATCGCGACGCTTTTTTTGCGGAGGCCGATCTTTGTGTGCAGCTCTCCCGGCGGGAGTCGATGTCTAACAGCGTGCTGGAAGCGATGGCGAGGGGATTGCCGTGTGTCGTGACGGATGTCGGCGGAATGACCGAATTGGTGGTGGATGGACAGACAGGTTTCGTCGTGTCGCCGGGCGATGCGCTCGCGGCGACCGGAGCGATTCAGCGACTGCTGGAGAATGCGGATCTATGCCGACGGATGGGCCGGGCGGCACAGGCGCGCGTTCGGGAGCGATTTGATCTTGGCGATGTAATGCGACGGACGGTACGGGCTATTCTAGGCGAATGACGATTCCGCGCCGATTGTGATCTGCAGGAAGGTGGACTGCCCCCACGGGGATTCGAACCCCGGTTCTCGGCTTGAAAAGCCGGTGTCCTGGGCCTCTAGACGATGGGGGCGGCAGGCACGGACGGAATTGATAGTGGATGCGCGGGCGGAAGTCAACGCGGTCGGCGGATCGCTTAACCGGACGCTTGCGCTACGGACCGTCAGCGCAGGGTTCTTATTGCACGACCCACGTGTCGCCGGAGTTGAGCAATTGCTCAAGGGTGCCGCGGCCGTTCTTGGCTTCTGCGGCCTTCATCTGATCGTGGACACCCTTCTCGAACAGCGGGGCATCGACGGCGCGGAGTACGCCCATTGGCTCGGGGAATTCAGGGTAGCGCATTCGGCTGAGCATGAAGGCGAGGCTCGGCTCGGCGGCCTTCTCGTCGTGGAAGAGCAGGTCGTCTTCCTTGATGCCATTGCCGAGTTGCACGACCTCCGGCTCCATCTTGCCGTTTAGTCGAATTCCCTTGTCGCGGTTCTTTCCGAAAATCATGGGCTTGCCATGTTCAAGGAAGAGCGTGGTGTCGTCCTTGGTCTCGCGGTTGGAGACGTGTTCCCAGGCGCCGTCATTGAAGACGTTGCAGTTCTGGTAGATCTCGATGAAAGCGGTTCCCTTGTGGTGGGCCGCACGGGTCAGGATTTCACCCAAGTGCTTAACGTTTACGTCCATGCTACGGGCAACGAAGGATCCTTCGGCCCCGATGGCGATCGAAAGCGGATGCAGCGGATTATCGACTGAGCCCATCGGCGTGGACTTGGTCTTTTTGCCGAGTTCGCTGGTGGGGGAGTACTGACCCTTCGTCAAACCGTAGATGCGATTGTTGAACAGCAGAATCTTGATGTCCAGATTGCGGCGGATCACGTGGACAAGGTGGTTGCCGCCGATGGAAAGTCCGTCGCCGTCGCCCGTCGCGACCCAGACGGAGAGTTCGGGATTGGCAACCTTGACGCCGGTGGCAACAGCCGGTGCTCGACCGTGAATGCTATGGAAGCCATAGGTGGACATGTAATACGGAAAACGACTTGAGCAGCCGATGCCGGAGACGAAGACGATCTTCTCCCGGGGGATGCCGAGGTCGGGCATGATCTTCTTGGTCTGGGCGAGGATTGAATAATCGCCGCAGCCGGGGCACCAGCGGATGTCCTGATCGCTGGCAAAATCCTTGGGGGTCAGTTGGGGCAAAGCTTCGATGGCCATTTCCTTATCCTATGTTTTATGAAACCACTGGCTTCATGTATTACACTGATTCGTTTTCAAACGTCACTGGCGCTGTTCCGAGATTCCTAAATCTTTAACTTTCGGACCTCGCCCTCTCGTCGAGGGAGAAGTGATCAGCCCTGGCTGGTTTCCAGGAATGTGGCGAGCAGTTCCTGGATCTTCATTTCCAATTCGGCGATGAGGAACGGTTTCCCCTTGATCTTGTTGTAGCCGATCGCATCGACGAGGAAATTCGCCCGGAGCAGCATACGGAGCTGGCCCATGTTCAATTCGGGGACCAGCACTTTTTTGTAGTTCTTCAGGATCTCACCGAGGTTCCGCGGGAACGGGTTCATGTAGCGGAGGTGTGCCGCGGCCACTTTGTGGCCCTGGGCCTGCACGCGCTCGACCGCGCTGCGAATGGCGCCGGCCGTTCCGCCCCAACCGATGACGAGCAAATCACCCTTCTCCGGACCCATGACGGTCTGAAGCGGTATGTCCTGAGCGATGGTCGCGACCTTTTTCGCGCGGAGGTGGATCATTCGCTCATGGTTCTCGGGGTCGTAGCTGACGTTGCCGGTGATGTCCTGCTTTTCCAGACCGCCGATGCGATGCTCGAGGCCCTTGGTGCCGGGGATGGCCCACGGTCGGGCGAGCATTTCGTTTCGCTCGTAGGGATGGAAGGGGTGACCGTTGCCGCCGGTCGGATGCTTGATTTCGATCTTCGGCAGACTCTTGATGTCTGGCAGGAGCCACGGCTCTTCACCATTGGCGATGTAACCATCGGTGAGGAGAATGACGGGCACCATGAATTTCGTCGCGATACGCACGGCCTCAATCGCAGCGTGGAAACAATCCGACGGGCTGCTGGCAGCGATGACGCAAAGCGGGCACTCGCCATTTCGACCGAGGACGGCCTGCAGCAGGTCGGCCTGCTCCGTCTTCGTCGGAAGGCCGGTGCTGGGGCCGCCGCGCTGCACGTCGATAATGACGACGGGAAGCTCTGTCATGACGGCGAGGCCGATGCCTTCGCCTTTGAGGGCGAGGCCGGGGCCGCTGGTGCCGGTCACGGCGATATCGCCCGCGAACGCGCCGCCGATGGCGGATGCCATGGCCGCGATTTCATCCTCGGCCTGAAACGTCTTGACCCGGAAGTTCTTGTATTTTGCAAGCGTGTGGAGAATGTCGCTCGCCGGCGTGATCGGGTAACTGGCGTAGAACAAATCCTTGCCGGCGATCTGCGCGGCGGCAATGCAGCCTAGTGCGGCGGCTTCGTTGCCGGAGATGCGTCGGTACTTGCCTGCGGGCAACTTGGCCTTGGGCACTTTGTAGCTGCTCGGGAAGATTTCGCACGTCTCGCCGTAGAAATAGCCGGACTTGAGGACCGTCTTGTTGGCCTCACAGACCTGCGGGTTCTTGCCGAATTTCTCGTCGATCCACTTGAGGGTGGTCTCCATCGGTCGGCCGTAGAGCCAATAGACAAGCCCGAGGGCGAAGAAGTTCTTGCATCGATCGATGTCCTTGGCGCCGAGGCCGGAGTCCTTGAGGGCGTTGCCGGTCAGCTTGCCGATGGGTACGCGATAAAGCTGATACTTGCCGGAGAGGGTGCCGTCTTCGAGGGGGTTGACCTCGTAGCCGGCCTTCTTGAGGTCTGTCTTGCCGAACGAATCTTCATTCGCGATGACGATGCCGCCCTGGCGCACGTCGGCGATGTTGGCCTTGAGCGCGGCGGGGTTGAAAGCAATGAGCGTATGCACAGCATCGCCGGGGGTATGCACTTCGTGGCTGCTGAAGTTCACCTGAAAGCCGCTGACGCCGGCGAGGGTTCCGGCAGGTGCCCGAATTTCGGCGGGATAGTCGGGAAAGGTGCTGATGTCGTTTCCGAAGATAACCGTGCTGTTCGTGAACTGCATGCCCGCGAGCTGCATGCCGTCGCCGGAGTCGCCGGCGAATCGAACGGTTACTTCGTCAAGCGATTCGATTGGTTTTGTGGACGGGGGCATTACGAGCGTGTCAGTGGACATTCATCTTCTCTGGGCTTTGCCCGGGTTGGTGGGGGCGGCCAATGCCGTTGGATTCCCCGCGTTTATTTGGATGGCCCGCACGGATCAATCCTGTGCGGCGGGTATACAGCTTTCGGACACCTCCAGTGTCCGCGATAAACCAAAACACGCGCTCCGATGCATGTCGGACGCGCGACAAATGCGCCTGCGCAATGTCTCATGCAGCACGGTGCGGGCCGCTATTCTCAGACCATGCGCCGTGAGGAGACGACGAATCGGCGGTCTCTTACGGCCGACCGCTGCGATGTCGACATCATAGCGCGATTCACCCGGAACGCTCGCCTCGGCTCGCCCCCGGGGAAAGACCGGCAAGTATAACAGGAAGGGGTGAGGGCAACCATTGCCACTTGTCAAAACGCGGATCCGACGAAGCAATGGCGGCGGAATGGGGCGCGTACCACGCGGCGACCAATGCCGGTTGTTAAAAAGCGGATCCGGCGGCCTCTCCGTGGAAGGTGGCTGCATGGTGGCATGAGCTGGATGCCGGTTTCTGGGGCGGCGAGATGCATTCTTGCCGACGGGGGCCATGCTGCTTAGACTTGCCGGGCTACAGATTGCGGAATCGGCCATTGAGGCCGGTCCCGAACGCCGCGGCCATGGCGGAATTGGCAGACGCGCTAGGTTCAGGTCCTAGTGATCGCAAGATCGTGGAGGTTCGACTCCTCTTGGCCGCAGTCACACCTTTAAGTTTCGCGTTGCGCGCCTTCCTTGTCGACGCGTAAACAACAATCCGAAAGATAGCAACGCGGCACAGCCTGGCTCCGGCGTGTTGAAGCCCCACCAAAGCCCGTCGTAGATTGTCAGCGTTCGCCCATCGGCGGCCGGTGCGCTGACCTTGGACGGGAACACCTGGAACTGCCAGTCATAGCCCGCGATGATGTCGTGGAAGGGCCGATCGCTGAACGACTTCGCACTGGCGTAGTAGGCTGTGTCGTAGAACGGATCCGGGCGAGGCAGGCCGTTGTTCAGATTGTCAATGTGATAGCAATAGCCCGGTTCAATCGTGCAGTTACCGTATTGCATTCCGTCGGCGCTTTGCGGTTTTTCTCGAAGCACTTGAATCCAGTGGTCCGATGGTGGTGCGACCGTCTGATCGGAATAGGTCAGGCACATGGTCGCGCCTCCCGAATTGGCGCCGCCGCGCGGGCCGAATGCGTTTAGATCGCCGCAGGTGTAATCGGGTGATCCGGGTTGCGTGCCGTACCACGCGTTGTACTGCCTCAGACGAAGGGCATTTTCAGGCAGATTCACGTAGACGATGTTCCAGTCGTCGGCGTTGCCGTTGATGTTGTCGGCACCATCGTCATCAAAACCCTGAGCGGCCAATGCCGGCACGAGCCACGGACAAGTACCCGCGAGCATGGGGATCGCCGGTGACGGGCCGAGGGTGGATGTTCCCTGTGGTCCACTAGCCGAGGCAGGGCCCGTTGGATTTCCATCCGGGGCCTGAAGGTGGCCTGCAAAGGCGAACGGTACTCCGGTTACAAGCAGGATCGTTACGGTGGTTGCAAGTAATCCGACGAGACGCTTCGGCGACATGACCATACTCCCAGTCTCTCCATGAAGGCCCGAGCGATGAGAGCAAATATACGGCAATCAACCGTCGAGCATATCCGAAACTGGGATCGCAGGTCAATCCTTGAGTGCCCATATTTGTCATTGACATGGATCGCTGCGAAACTCCGATTGCTACTACGCGATGCGGTTCCACCGTTGTTTCCGGCGAGAAAGGCACAATGGGTACGCACCCTGGCGATATTCGGAGGACTTTTACTGAATAGTCGATTTGGAAATGGAACCCATATTCCCTTTTTTGGCGAATCCGGGCTGAATGCGATGGGGCCTTGATCTCCCATTAGAATTGCCCTGCGAAAAGAGTTCCTGCTGCGAACCTGCGACATGATCCCACTGCCTGTTCAGCCAGAGGCTGTCTCCGTGATTGATCCGATCAGACCATCCGACATGGACTCGCCCGACGATACCCTTGCTGCCGGGCTGCGTGCGGCATTCGGCGGGTCATCGCACGTCAGTGATGCGCTGGGGGCGTCGGACGCTTCGCCGAGTGTCTTATTGCGCGACGACGTGGGAGATTCCGATCTCATCATCAAGCCGAGCACCGAGGCCCGTGATGTGCGACCCGTCTCGCACGGCCGCTATCAAGTGCTCGGTGAAATCGCACGCGGCGGTGTCGGCATCGTGCTCAAAGGGCGCGATCTGGATCTCGGTCGCGATGTGGCCATGAAGGTGCTGAAACCCGATCACGCGGGCCGATCGCACATGGTGCAGCGGTTTATCGAAGAGGCGCAGATCACCGGGCAGTTGCAGCATCCCGGCGTGCTGCCGATTTACGAACTTGGTCGTCAGGACAACGGCCGGCCGTATTTTGCCATGAAGCTCGTGCGCGGGCAGACGCTTGCCGCGCTGCTCTCGCATCGGTCTGACCCCGTTTATGAGCGGCAGAAGTATCTTCGCATCTTCGCGCAAGTCTGTGAGACGATCGCCTATGCCCATGCAAAGGGTGTGATTCATCGCGACCTGAAGCCATCCAACGTGATGGTGGGGGCCTTCGGTGAATTGCATGTCGTCGATTGGGGGCTGGCGAAGGTGTTGTTGCGAGGCGGCGCGGCGGACGAGTCGCCAACGGCTCGAGCCGTCGAACAGGAGATCGCGACCATCCGTACCGGAAGTGTCGCGGCGGAATCGCTCGTCGGCACGGTGATGGGCACGCCGGCCTACATGTCGCCGGAGCAGGCGTCGGGGCGTGTCGAAGAGCTGGACGAGCGGGCCGATGTGTTTTCGCTCGGGGCCATGCTCTGCGAAATACTCACAGGCCGGCCTCCATACCGCGGAGAAAATGCACTGATTGATGCACGTGCCGGTCGCCAGGAAGAAGCGCGAACGGCGCTCGGCTCCTGCGGCGCGGATGCGGAATTGGTGGAACTTGCGTCTCAATGCATGAGCGTCAGCCGCGACGCACGGCCGCGCGACGCGTCGGCCGTATCCGTGCGGATGTCCGGGTATCTCGAATCGCTGGAGACGAAGGCCCGTGCGTTGGAAATGGCCGCGGCGAAGGCCGAAGGGAAAGCGCAACAGGAGCGGCGGACCCGGCGCGTCACGCTTGCTTTGGCGGGCGCTGTTTTGTTCGGATTGTTTGATGCGGGCGCGATCTACCTCTGGGCGCAGCGCAGGCAAGCCACGACCCGAATTGCGACCGCTCAGTTGGCCAACGACGCCATTGAACGTGCCGCGGTTGCGCTCGAACGAGCTCGGCGGTCACCCATCGGCGAAAAGGCAGCGTGGGGCGAGGTGCAGTCGGCGGCAACGGCGATGCACGGGGCGGTGAGTACGCCGGATATGGATGGCGCGATCAAGGCCAAGGCCGCGGCGTTCGACGCGGAATACGACGCCACGCTTCGGGAACGCCGCTTCAGTGAGTTGATCGAGGACGCGCTGATCCAGGGGGCGACGCACGAGGACAAGGAAAGCTGGCTTTGGATGGAAGGCGCGATGCGCCAGGCGTTTAGAGAGTATGGCATCGATCTTGACACGATGTCGCACGAGCAGATCGTCGAATTGGCATCCAAGAGTCGTATTGCCACGGACCTCGCCGATGCACTGGAGCTTTGGATCGCCACACACGTGCAACTCGGCCAGTTCGGCGAAGTGTCGAAGCCGATGGAGGAGTTACTGAAGTGGAGCGCGTTGCTCTATCGAATCGACACGGATCCGTTCCGAACTGAACTTCGCAAGCTGCTCTACTCCGGCAAGCCCGACCTGGCCGCGACTCGCGCCCTGGAGGCCAGGGCGGACCTCGCCGCGCTGCGGCCGCGCACGATTTCATGGCTCGCCATGATGTACCCGATGGCGGGCGACACGGAGGCAGGATGCAGCCTCTATGCCCGGGCGCTGCTGATTCACCCGAGCGACTTCATGTTCACATTTGATTATGCGTACACCCTGATGAGCGTGCAGCGCCATGTAGAAGCGATTCCGATCCTGCACCGCTGCATCGCCATTCGACCGCGTGTCGGCGGCATTTGGCGCAAGTTGGGAATCGCCCTTCGAGAGACCGGCGATCCCTCCGGCGCGGTGACGGCGTTTGAACAGTCCATCCTCCATCAACCCAATCACGCCTCGACCTATGTCGATCTAAGTATTGCGCACTTTCAAAACCGAAAATGGGGCGACGCCGCGGCGGCCGGCCGCGAGGCTGTGCGGTTAAAGCCTGAATTGGCGGAAGCGCACGTGTGCCTCGGAAAGGCGCTCCATGCGATGCAGGCCGAACCCGAGGCGACAGAGGCATTGACCAAGGCACTGGAGTTGGCGCGGAGTCTTCAATCAGTCTCAGGCAAACCGCCGCCCGCGTGGGTGGAGGAATGCCGGCAATTGATACAGGATTCCGCCAAGGCCGGCGCTCCGGATGAGGCGAAGGATCCAAAATGAAAGGCGAGTAACCGATGACCCAGATGCAAATGACAACGCACGTCAAAGCTGATCCTGTAAAAACCTTCGACGCGTTCGCGGACTTTCCACGGGCGGCGGAGATGGTGCGCGGGATCAAGCGCGTCGAGCTTTTGACCAACGGCCCGGTGGGCAAGGGCACGCGTTTCAAGGAAACGCGCATCATGTTTGGCAAGGAGGCAACGGAGACAATGGAGGTGTCGGCCTTTGAGCGTGGCAAGCTCTATACGCTGTCTTGCACGTCGTGCGGTGTGGCATGGTCCAGTACGTTTCGTTTCACGCCCGATGCGGGCGGCACGCGCGTCGACCTGGAAATGGTCTGCAAGCCGCTCACGTTCTTCGCGAAGCTAATGTCCCCTTTGGGCAAGCTGATGGCGGGGTCGATGAAGAAGTGCATCGAGGGGGATATCAACGACGTTCGGACATTCGTCGAGACGGGCACTTGTGCGGTATAAGGAGGGGGCGACGGTTGGGCACTTGGTTACGGCTTGCCCTTCCGATGCTCCGCGATCAGCCGCTCTTCCTTCGCCAGCGCGGCGTCATGCTCCGTCATCATCTTTGCCAGCGTTTTGAATGACA
This sequence comes from Planctomycetota bacterium, assembly GCA_016235815.1. GTDB lineage: Bacteria > Planctomycetota > Phycisphaerae > UBA1845 > UTPLA1 > JACRIM01. The sequence continues at coordinate 67,963 of JACRIM010000030.1, read as the reverse complement.
CACGCGGGGTCCACCCGAGCGTCTGCTTCGCCTTTGTCGGGTCGCCGAGGAGCAGATCGACCTCCGCTGGGCGGAAATACCGCGGATCGACTTCGACGTGCTTTTTCCAGTCCAGCCCGACGAGGGTGAAAACCTCTTCCACGAACTCGCGCACGCTGTGGGTCTCGCCCGTGGCAATCACGAAATCGTCCGGCTCCTTCTGCTGCAGCATCAGCCACATGGCCTCAACGTAATCACCGGCAAAGCCCCAGTCGCGTTTGGCGTCGAGGTTGCCGAGGAAAAGTTTGTCCTGCAGGCCTTCTCTTATTCTGGTTGCCGCTCGCGTGATCTTTCGCGTGACGAATGTCTCGCCGCGGCGCGGGCTTTCGTGGTTGAACAGGATGCCGTTGCAGGCGAAGAGGCCGTACGCCTCGCGGTAGTTCACCGTTTGCCAATAGCTATAGACCTTGCCGCAGCCATAGGGGCTGCGCGGGTGAAACGGTGTCGTCTCGAGTTGCGGCGTTTCCACAGCTTTGCCATACATCTCGCTGCTGGACGCCTGGTAGAACCGCGCCGGCAGTTTCAGATCGCGGATGGCTTCGAGCAGGTGGAGCGTGCCGAGTGCGCCGGACTCCACGGTGTACACGGGCTGATCGAAGCTCACGCGTACATGCGACTGTGCCGCGAGGTTGTACACCTCGTCTGGCATTGTCTCGGTAAGGACATGGCGAAGGCCGTCGCCATCGGTGAGGTCGCCGTAATGAAGGAACATTCGGGCGTCGCGGTCGTGCGGATCGCGATAGAGATGATCGATGCGCGAGGTGTTGAAGGAGCTGCTGCGGCGGACCAAGCCGTGCACTTCGTAGCCCTTGGCGAGCAGTAGTTCGGCAAGGTAGCTGCCGTCCTGTCCTGTGATGCCGGTGATGAGGGCTTTTTTCATTGTTTAATGGTCCGCTCCTCTGTCATGGTCCGCACAGCGGGACCCTACGCGGTTATGGTCCGCACAGCGGACCCTACGAGTGGCTCAGAAACACGTCGGCGATTCGTTTGCCTGCCGAGCCGTCCCACATCGGCGGCCTGCGGTTGGCATCGAGCTTCATCGCCATCTGGGCCTTGTACGCCGACAGAATCGCCTCGGGTTGCGGCCCCGTCAACTTGTTCGTCCCGTGCGTGATGGTCGCGGGGCGTTCGGTGTTCTCGCGAAGCGTCAGGCACGGCACACCGAGTATCGTCGTCTCTTCTTGTACGCCGCCGGAGTCGGTGAGGACGAGCGCTGAGTCCGCGGTCAGCTTGAGAAAGTCAAGATAACCCAGCGGCTCGGGCGTTATCAGCCCCTTCAGATCATCGACGCGATTGGCCAGGCCCATCGTGGCGAGATTCTTTCGCGTGCGCGGGTGCATCGGGAAGACGATCGGCATCTCGTCGGTGATCTTCTCGAACGCATCCAAAATGCCGCTGAGCGTCTTGGGGTCGTCCACATTGCTCGGTCGATGCAGCGTCACGACGGCGTAGTGCTTGGGTGTCAGGCCATACTCGGAGAGAATGCGGCTCTGGTCGGCCCTTGCTCGATGCTTGAGCAGCGTATCAATCATCACGTTGCCGACGAATTTCACCTTTGCATCGGCCACGCCTTCGCGTTTTAGATTGGCGAGTCCGCTTTCTTCGCTGACGAGCAGCAAATCTGATATGGCATCGGTGAGCAGTCGATTAATCTCTTCCGGCATGGTGCGATCATTGCTGCGCAGGCCGGCCTCGACGTGGGCCACCTTGATCCCGAGCTTTACACTAACCAGCGCACACGCGATCGTGCTGTTCACATCACCGACCACGACAACCCAGTCGGGTCGATGTTCGCTCACCACCGGCTCGAAGCGCTTCATGATTTCCGCTGTCTGCACGGCGTGACTTCCGGAGCCGACCTCCAGGTTGATATCCGGCTGCGGAATCCCGAGGTCGCGAAAGAACAAGTCGCTCATTTTCTCGTCGTAATGCTGGCCGGTGTGGACGATCTGTGTCTGAATGCGACCGGTGGCTTTGAAGGCCTCGACCAGCGCCGCGATCTTCATGAAGTTTGGACGTGCGCCGCAGATACACATCAGTTTCAGCATGGGGTCTCTCTCAATGGCGCCGGCCTCGCGCGATTCGCACTGTTTTTCGGCGATCAATGTAGAGGAGAATGAGCAATGCGCCCACCGTGCGCGCGGCGGCTGGCTGTCTATTCGGACGTTCGTTAGAGTGCCCGGCGATGGCTCGGAACTCATGCATTATCTGTCTCGGACTCTTGTCCTCTGTGTGCTGCACGGAAACGCCGCCGTGTACCACGCAAATGGCGGCCCATGCGGCTTTGTCACCGAGCCTCGCAATCGGTGCCACACCCCGATTCGCTACGGTCGCGATCCCGACGGACCAGACCCGTTATCCCTACAACCATGCGTCCTCCATTGTTGAGGCGCCCAATGGAGACATGCTCGTCGCATGGGTCGCAGGATCGAAAGAGGCCGCCGCGGATACGGTCATCGTCGCATCACGGCGTCGAAAAGGGGAAACGCAGTGGTCGCCGCCGACGGTCGTGTCGGACAATGCGGGTCAGGGTCATGCCAATCCGGTGTTGTTCTTTGCGAGTCCGAAGATTTGGTTGTTTTACTCTGAGTTGGTCGGTGACGGCCAATTGTGCCTCAGCACCATTAGACAGAGGTTTAGTCTCGACGGCGGCGAGTCGTGGTCGGCCGCTCGCGTGGCCGTCAATGCCATGTGCATTCTTCCTCGTAACAAGCCGGTCGTTCTTCGGTCCGGGGAGTGGCTTTTTCCGCTGTACTGGCAGGCTGTCTATCAATCGCAATTCTGGACGAGCGTGAACAACGGAGACGCGTGGTTATTTAAGAGCGCAATAGGCACGTTTCCTTCGTCGAATCTTCAGCCTGCGGCGGTGCAGTGCGCCGACGGGTCGCTCTTCGCCCTTATGCGAAATGGTTCCGAAACCGGATTCACATGGGAGGCGAGATCGGAGGATTGTGGCGGAACGTGGACGACGAAAGAACGCCGGGACATACCCAATCCTGGCAGCGCGCTGGACATGATTCGCCTGTCGTCGGGCGAATTGCTTGCGGTTTGCAATCCCTCGACAAGTGAACGCACTCCACTTTCAGTGATTTTATCTGCTGACGACGGGAAGACCTGGACCGTACCGAGGGCGATCGCCACCGGCGAGCCCCAGCTTTCTTATCCAAGTGTCATTCAGGCATCCGACGGCATGATTCACGTCTCATATTCGCACCGATTAACACATATTCAGCACGCCGAATTCAACGCAGCCTGGCTGGCCGGTAACACGCCGTGACCACGGGTAGAAAATCAGAGTAAATAGTCTTATGATAGGTCACGGGCGTCGCAGCGCGGCGTTTGAGTGCCATGCATAGCGAGACGCCTTTTTTGGGGAGAAGGTCATGTTTCGCAAGTTGATTACCGTCCTGACGACCATTCTGGTTCCGCTTCTTTTCACGGGTTGTGTGAACGAACTGCTCATGCTGGCCGCTCAGGATCCGGGAAGTGTTCGCGTGTACATCGTGAACGAGAGTACGGTGAAGTTTGTCTCGCCCAATCTCGGTCTGTGCCCTCAGGGATTGGAAAACCTGCCGCATCGTTTCGTTACGACTCCGCCAATCATCGCGCCAGGGCAGGCGGTCAGCTACACAACACGCGAACTGGCGGGAACTGCCGGTGATTGTTCGACTGCGTCACCCGACTTTATGGTCGGCCTCTGCGGATGGAGCGATGGCGACTCAGCGGAATCGTTGACCCGGTTTGACAAGAAGTATGGCGGTCAGATCGGCATGATGTTTAACTGCGGCGACACGATCATTCTTCGCTGGACCGATGGCGGCCCGGACTGTGGGACGTGGTCTTCGGAAGTCCTGACCAAGCCCGGCAATGCGGCGCCGACGGTCGATTTCCAGCAGATCCTTACAGGAGGCAGCTGCACCCAATAGCGTTTGAGGCCTCGATCCAGACAAGGCGGCTCGTGTTTCCGGACGCTGTCGGCTCGTTGACGAAAAGGGGGGCCTGCCCTAACGTAACCGGATGGCCAAGACGCTCCACTGCTGCATCATTACCCCGGAACAACAGGTCTTCGACGCCGACGCGACCAACGTCGTTTTGCCCGCCCATGACGGGTTGATTGGTGTCATGAACATGCGTGCCCCGCTCCTTTGTGAGCTTGGAACCGGCGTCCTGCGGGTCGATACGCCGACCGATGGCAGCAAGGAATTCTACGTCGATGGGGGGTTCGCCCAGGTTCTGAACAATGATGTGACCATCCTGACTGAGCGAGCCGCCAGCGCCGATTCGATCATTCGCGCCGATGCCGAGAAGGCCCTCGCTGTGGCGAACCAGATGCCGATGAAGGACGAGAAATCCATGGAGACTCGTCGCCGCGCCGTCGCTCGTGCCCAGGCCCAGATAAAGATTGCCAAAAAGTAAAACACCTGCTTTTGGCGGCCCGCCCTGCTTCGTTGCTACACTATGGTAATTCATTCAGCCCGCGATGTGGTCGGGCATACGGTCCTTCCACGAGCGCGATGGCCCGATGGTTGAGCTTCCGCAAATCAAGTCGCCTGAGCCGACCGAAATCGGCAGTTATTTCATTGCCAACTATCCGCCGTTCTCCGCGTGGAAGCCGGAACACGTTCCCTCCGCCGTTTACGCCCTTGATGGACCGGCGCGGCCCGAGACGCCGCTCGGCCTCTACTTGCACATTCCCTTTTGCCGCAAGCGCTGCACCTTCTGTTACTTTCGGGTCTATACCGACAAGAACGCCGACGAGGTCGATGTCTATACCGATACGCTCGCCAAAGAGATTGGGCTTTACGCCAAACGGAATGTCTTCGCCGGACGGCAATTCGAATTCGTCTATTTTGGCGGCGGCACTCCCAGTTTTCTAAGCAACGAACAACTGCTTCGTCTGATCGATCGCATCGGCAAGCACTGGACCTGGGAGGCAGCGCGAGAGGTGACGTTTGAGTGCGAACCGGGCACGCTCAAGGAAAGCAAACTCCGCACCATTCGCCAGATCGGCGTCACCCGACTGTCACTTGGCGTCGAGCACTTCGACGACGACGTGCTGGTCGCAAACGGCCGTGCCCACAAATCCGCCGAGATCGAACGCGCCTGGCAGTGGGCGCGCGAGGTCGGCTTTCCGCAGATCAACATCGACCTGATCGCCGGAATGGTGGGGGATACACCGGACAAGTGGAAGGCGGCCGTGGCGAAGGCACTGACGATGCAGCCCGATAGCGTGACGATCTATCAAATGGAGCTGCCGTTTAACACGGTGATCTCGCGCCAGGCGAAGGAATCGGGCGACGCCCCGCCGGTCGCCGATTGGGCTACCAAACGCGCGTGGGTTGATTATGCGTTTTCACAATTCGAGGCCGACGGATATCGCGTGTCGAGCGGCTACACGCTGGTGAAGCCCTCACCCGCGAGTGGCTTTGTCTATCGCGATTCCCTGTGGCATGGGGCCGATCTGGTGGGAACGGGGGTGGCGAGCTTTTCGCATGTCGCGGGGATTCACTACCAGAACGTCGATGCGTGGGATTCGTACCTGGAGCGGGTCGGCAGGGGGGAGTTACCAATTGCCCGTGCATTGCCTGTTACGCAGGACCAGCGACTCATTCGTGAATTGATCCTGCAACTGAAGACCGGCCGACTTGACGCTGCCTACTTCCGGACGAAGTTCACAGTGGATATCGCCTCGCGCTTTTCAGAGGCCTTTGAGTCGATCCGTCGCGACGGAATGGGCGAAGTCGCCGGCGACGAGGTTCGGCTGAACCGAGCGGGCCTGCTCCGCGTTGACAGCCTGTTGCCGCGCTTTTTCGAAAGCGAGTATCGCGGCGTCCGTTATACCTGACGCGCTGCGAGAGGGTGAACCGATTTCTCCAAACGCCATCATGCACGATTCCGCCGCCGAGACCCTCGACGACCTGCGTAACGGCCTCGTCGGCGTGAACGATTTGCCCGCCGGAACAGTGATCGCCGCAGGCGACGTTCCTGAGCCGTTTGCCCGGTTGCTCGTTCACAATGACCATATGACGACGCGGTTGGGCGACTACCACGGTGCGGCCGTTGAACTGCAAGTGTTGAGTCATGCCATGGAGGGCGATGTGTACCGCCGACTGATTGCCCTTCGGCCGATGGGGCAGAACCGCGTCGTCGAGATCGGCCTTGTTCGCATTGATCTGGCCTGCACAAACCCGGCCGTGCGCACTATGATCCTCGACGAAAAGCGGCCATTGGGCGACCTTTTGATTTCTGCAAACGTAATGCGACGCGTCGAGCCTCGATGGTTCATGCGGTTCGATGGAGCCGGTTTACTCGCTGAACATTTCGGCATGGACCTGGCTCCGTTTTATGGCCGCATTGGAACGATTTATTTCGAGGATCAACCGGCGATTCGACTCCTGGAAGTCGTGACACACTAGGCTGGTCCGCACAGCGGACCCTACCTATTGGTCCGCACAGCGGACCCTACGGACTGGTTCGTATAGCGGACTAAATCTTGACTATGAACAACACCTACGACGTCATTGTCATTGGCGGTGGGCCATCGGGTTCCACCGCGTCCACCATCCTTGCCGACTACGGCTACAGCGTGCTTCAACTGGAACGCACCAAGTTTCCGCGCCACCACATCGGCGAATCGCTGATCCCGCATACCTATTGGACGCTCAAGCGCATCGGCATGTTGGAGCAGATGAAGAGCTCCAATTTCGTCGTGAAGGAGAGCGTGCAGTTCATCAACTCGACGGGCCGCGAATCCGCGCCGTTCTTTTTCCCCGATCGCGACCCCGGCGAATGGTCGTACACATGGCAGGTCCATCGCGACAAGTTCGACCAGATGCTGCTCGATAACGCCCGCAAGCACGGCGTGAATGTTGTTGAGCAGGCCACCGTTCGCGAGGTTATTTTCGAGGACCATCGCGCCGTCGGCGTCCGAGTAATGGTCGGCGGCGAGACAAAGGAGATTCGCGCGAAGGTGACGGTCGATGCCACGGGCCAATCGGCGATGCTCTCGCGACAACTCAACACGCGCTACGGCGACGAGAAGCTCAAGAACGCCGTCATCTACAGCTACTGGAAGAATGCCCTCCGTGATGACGGGCGAAATGCCGGTGCGACGCTGGTCATTGCCCTCCCGAATACGCAGGGCTGGTTCTGGTTCATCCCGCTGGAAGACAACATCACCAGCATCGGCGTCGTCGCGCCCCCGGCGCATCTGTACAACGGCCGCGGCGACGATCCCGGGGCCATCCTGGAGGAAGAAATCGCCAACACGCCGGGCCTGGCTCGACGCCTGGTAAACGCCGAGCGCGTTCGCCCGTATTACACGACCGCCGATTTTTCCTATCGCTCGCGGCGTGCTGCCGGCGATGGATGGGTGCTGGTCGGCGATGCCTTCGGTTTCCTCGATCCTCTCTATTCCTCCGGCGTGCTCCTGGCGCTGAAGAGTGCAGAGCTTGCGGCCGATTGCATCCACGATGCGTTTCAGGCGCAGGACTTTTCAGAGGAACGGCTCGGTCGCTACGGACCCAAGGCCGCCGAGGGCATGCACCGCATCCGTATGTTGGTCTATGCCTATTACGACCCGACGTTCCGAATGGGTAAGTTTGTTTCCCAGTACCCGCACTTGAAGAATGATGTCACGCGGGTTCTCATCGGCGACGTCTTCGAGGATGATCTCGGCGAATTGTTCGACACGCTGGCCAAGCACCTGACGCTGCCCGAGTCGATCATGCTGGAGCACGGACAGCCCGCGTGATGAAATGTCGCATCCCAATCCGAGCACCCGGCGCCAGCCTGGTGGCATGTCGACTAAACTGACCGACTCGGTACCACCGCCATGAAACGCCTCATCCTCGCACTTATTCTGTTGCTCCTCATTCTGCATCAGGACATCTGGTGGTGGGATCGAATCGATCCGGTCATCCTTGGCTTCATGCCGATCGGATTGGCGTTTCACGTCTTTCTCTCAATTCTCACGGCGGTGGTTTATTGGCTCGCCGTCAAATATTGGTGGCCGAATGATGTGGATGTCGCGGATCACGAGGCGGCGGCCCCGCGTAATTCGGGAGCCGAGCTTTGATACCGCTCTGGGTCATACTTGGATACCTGATCGTGTTGCTGCTTCTGGGCTTCGCGAGCAATCGCGTCTCGCAGGCCACGCAGGTGGATTACTTTCTCGCCTCGCGCGGCGTCGGGCCGGTCATGCTACTCATGTCGCTCTTCGGGACAACGATGACGGCATTCGCGATGGTGGGGAGCAGCGGCGAGGCGTCGCAAACGGGGATAGGCGTTTACGGGCTGATGGCATCCGCGTCGGGAATCGTGCATGCCCTGTGCTTTTTTCTGGTGGGCGTGAAGCTTTGGGCCTTCGGCAAACGCCGCGGCTACCTCACGCAGATCGAATTTTTCCGCGACCGGTTTGAGTCTGATGCGGTGGGGTTGCTCCTTTTTCCTCTGCTCGTGCTGATGCTTTTCCCTTATCTACTGACGGGTGTGCTTGGGCTTGGAGGTTGCATTAGCGGTGTCACGGTGGGGGCGTTTCCAGAATTGTTCAAGAGCACAAACGGCGCCGTGCCACCCTGGCTGAGCGAAGGCATCATCGTTGGCGTAGTCCTCGTTTATATCTTCGTCGGTGGCGTTCGTAGCACGCTCTGGGTCAACGCATTCCAAAATGTGCTCTTCATGGGTGTGGGAATCGTGGCAATGTTCGTCATCGCCGAGAAGATGGGCGGGCTAGAGAATGCCACGCGCATGGCGCGGGAGAAGAACCCCAGCCTTCTGAAGCGATCCATGGACGACGCCGACAAGCCCCGCTACGAGGCCGCGATGGCCGCGTATGAAGCGAAGGTTTCGTCGTGGAAAGAGACGAAGGTCGGCCCGCCGCCGCGCATGCCGCATAAGCCCGGCATCGACCCGCTCGACTGGCTGAGCTACATGCTGATTCCGCTCAGCGTGGCCGTCTTCCCACACTTATTCCAATACTATCTCACCGCAAAATCCGCGAAGGCGTTCAAACTGTCCGTCGTCGGCCACCCCATCTTCGTGATGATCACCTGGCTGCCGTGCGTGCTGCTCGGTGTCTGGTTCGTCACCGGCGAGATCAACGGCCACCCGATCCTCCCGCCCGACACCGATCCGAACAAGGTGCTGGCGATGGGAATCAAGAACACGACCGGCCCGCTCCTGGGCGGGCTTATGGCGGCGGGAATACTGGCGACAAACTCGCTCGATGCGCAGTTTCTCGTGCTCGGCAACATGTTCACCAACGACATCGTCGTCCATTACGCGGGGCGCGACCGTTTCAGCGAAAAGCAACTGCTGCGGATGGGCCGCGCGTTTGTGGTTGTGATCGTGGTGCTGACCTACATCGTCTCCCTCGCGGAGCCACGAAGCGTGTTCAAGCTCGGAACGTGGTGTTTTTCAGGCTTCGCGGGATTGTTTCCGCTGACGATTGCGGCGATCTACTGGCGGCGGGCGACGAAGTGGGGGGCCATCGCCTCCATCGTCGCCGGCGGCGCTGCGTGGATCTGGCTGTTCCGCGATTCGGATTATGGTGCGATCACCGATTATCATGTCGCCGGCTGGATGCCGGTGGCGCCGATCGTGGCGGTGGCGACACTGGCCCTGATAGTCGCGTCGATGGTCACCGCGCCGCCGGGCCATGCGACGCTTGGAAAGTTCTTTAGAGTGGGAACTGCGAATTAAGAGCGGCGGATTCTAAATTATTCGGATGGATCAGTAATCAATCATGCACGCTGAATTCAAACTTACCCGTCGCGTCACCTTTGCCGAGACCGACCTCGCCGGCGTGATGCACTTTTCCAATTACTATCGCTGGATGGAAGAGGTCGAACACGCCTTTTTCCGCTCGGTTGGATTGTCGGTCGTGCAGCAAGAGGGCGACGTGGTCTATAGCTGGCCGCGCGTTATCACGAGCTGCGAGTATTTCGCACCGGCCCATTTCGAAAACGAAATCGAACTGCACTTCATGATTACCGACCTCTCGGAGAAGTCGATGACCTACGAAGTCGCATTTTCCAAGGGCGGCGCAAAGGTGGCCCGGGGCCGGACCAAAGCAGTCTGCTGCGTCATGAAGGACGGAACCTTCCGCTCGACCGAAATACCGGCGTTCATCTTGGACAAACTGACAACCAAAAGGTGACGTGCTCTCGTGTGAGCCGCAGGTCAGGCAGGACCGCGGTAAGCACGAACAGACGTTCAAATAAGCATCGGAGCCTGAACCAAAATGAAATCTCTATGGATCCTCTTCGTCGTCGGTGCGGTGCTCTCCTGGGGCGCCTACGTCCCGACCATTCACGCCGGGCAGGTTGCCTTCAACAAAGGCGCGATCAGAGCCTTCCTCTTCGTGGGGTTGGCTTACTGCCTTACGGCTGTTCTTGTGCCGGGGCTCCTCATCTTCGTGGGAAAACTGGAGCCGATGGAGTTCCCTGCAAAGGGTATGAGTATCTCCACACTCGCCGGTGTCTTTGGCGCGGCGGGGGCGTTGTGCGTCATTCTTGCCCTCAAATTCGGCGGCACACCGCTTACCGTCCCGCCGCTGGTCTTCTGCGGCGCGCCCATCGTGGCCAGCGTGATTGGCATGATGCTCCATAAGCCCGCCAACCCGCCCAGTCCCATGTTCTATGTCGGTCTCTTAATGGCCGCCGTTGGCGCGGGCCTCGTCTTACGTTTCAAACCAGCATGATGGGACGCACCGCTGCAGCGTTGACAGTCGTTTGCTCCGCGATGGCATTTGCGGGATCGGCGGCGGCGCGCGAACCACAGTGGCCGATGTTTCGCGGCAATCCGCAACAAACCGGCGTGGCCCGTTCCGATCTCCCGGAAAAACCCATCCTGCTCTGGCAATTCAAGACCGGGGACGTAATTCTCTCCACGGCTGCAATCGTCGACCAAGTCGTTTACGTCGGATGCGATAACGGCACGCTTTACGCCCTGAACCTCTCCGACGGTTCCGTAAAGTGGCAGTCGTACACGGCCTCCTCGACGCAGCCGTCGTCCGCGCCAGCGTCGCAACCGATGCGCGCCGCGATCCAATCCTCGCCTACCGTGCACAATGACCTGGTCCTCTTTGGGGACCAGGATGGAGTCTTTCATGCCGTGGCGAGCAAAGATGGCAAGGCCCGGTGGACCTTTCAGGCCGCCGCAGAGGTCATTTCCTCGGCGAATTGCTGGAAGGACCGCGTCGTCTTCGGCTCGTACGACAACCACCTCTATTGCCTTGCCCTTGCTGACGGCAAGCTATTGTGGAAATACGAAACCGAGGGTCGGGTTCACGGTACCCCGGCGATCGTCGGCGATCGGGCGCTGGTAAGCGGTTGTGATGGAAAACTGCGGTCAATCAGCCTTTCGGATGGAAAACAGGTGGGCGAAGTGGATTTGGGGGGGTATTCCGGGGCGTCGGCCGCCGTCATGGGCGATTCGGCCTTCGTGGGCACGTTTACCAACCAGGTGGTCGGGGTGGACTGGTCCGCTGGAAAAATCTTATGGAACTACGAAAACCCCGACCGTCAGTTTCCGTTCTATTCTTCAGCCGCCGTGACGGAGAAGGCCATCTTCATCGGCGGCCGGGATAAGACCCTGCACGCGCTCGACCCCAAAACGGGCAAGCCGGTGTGGACGTTTCGCACCAAGGGGCGGATCGACGCCTCGCCGGTCGTGGTTGGCTCGCGTGTATTCGTTGGTTCCACCGACGGCGTCTTGTACGCCTTGAACGTTTCGACGGGCGTGGAGGCATGGCAATACGATGCCGGATCGCCCATTAACGCCTCTCCCGCCATTGGGCAGGGGCGCTTGGTCATTGGGACAGAGGACGGCGTAGTCCTCTGTTTTGGAGAGCGGAAATAAGACCCCAGGCCTGTGAATTGACACGGTTGCATTGGGTCCGCCCTTCGGTATCATGCATCGGCAACAGGGTTTAGCCTTGTTGCCATGAATTGAAACATCCGGGCGAAGGTACACGCATCGCCCGGCGAGCCAGACTTGAGAGAGGAGTACCCGAGAATGTTTTCTGCGAGTAAGTCAGTGGGTGTTCGGATTTTTGCGGCGGTCGCGTTGGTTGCCGTTTTGACCGTCACGGCATCGGCCGCGCCGATCGCCATTCAGGCCATTCAGGCGCCAAACCCGGCCAGTACGTTCCAGTTGAGCTTCTCCGGCAATCCGTTGCCGTCGTCGTTTATCTCGAACACGAGCTTTGCACTCACCGTCGATAATGAGCCTGTCGGCACCGGTGCGGCATCATTCCAGAGCTATTACCAGGACGTCGCTCCGCTAACCATTCCCGATGGCCAGGGCGGCTTCGTGGATACGGGGGATCTCACCGTTGAAATCGTCCCCGGTTCGAGCGGCATTAGTTCGTTCGACGCTGGTACCGGCATCTTTACGACCACCGAAACATACAAGATCAGCTACACCGGCGACCTGACCTCGATTGGTCTTGAGAATGGCGGCTTCATTCTCTTCCCGAGTACTTCGACAGGAATCATCGCCTTCGATCCGGTTGATCCGTCCATCGGCACCGTTGTTCAGAACTGGCAGGGCACGTATCTGCCGCTTGGGCTGGATTACACCTGCTCGGTCCACGCCACGTTCCCCGAGCCTGCCGCGATTTCGCTGCTCGGCCTCGGCATGTTGGCGGTCCTGCGACGCCGCTCGCGGTAAATCACGACGACCGATTGGGATTGCTATAATGAGGCTCGCCGATGCATTGCTCGGCGGGCTTCTTTTTTTGCCGATGGCGGATCCTATCCAATGAAGATCGCCTATCTCACGGCCGGCGCGGGGGGCATGTACTGCGGCAGTTGCATGCGCGACAACACGTTGGTGGCTGCGCTGCGCCGTCAGAAGCGCGACGTCATGCTGCTGCCCATGTATTCGCCGATCCGGGTGGACGAGGACGACGTCAGCGAGCAAACCGTTTATTACGGCGGGATCAACGTTTATCTTCAGCAAAAGTCGGCCCTGTTCCGGCACGCGCCAAAGGTTGTCGATCGCCTGCTGAATTCGCGCCGACTCCTCAATCGTGCCATGAAGAAAACGGGTTCCGCGTCGCAAAAAGATCTTGCCGAGCTGACCATTTCCATCCTCAGCGGCGACGATGGCGCACAACGAAAGGAACTGGACAAGCTTGTCGAGGACCTTCGTCCGCATCATTTCGACGTCGTGCACCTGCCGAACGCGATGTTCGTTGGCTTGGCAAGAGGCCTGCGCGATCGACTTGGTGTGCGCGTCGTCTGCACGCTGACCGGCGAAGACATTTTCATTGATAAATTGCCGGACGCGTCGCGGCGAGAGGTTCTTGGCCTTATTCGAGATCGAGCCGCCGACGTGGACGCCTTCATCGCGGTCACACGCTATTACGCTGGGTATGCCGTTGAGCACTTCGGAATTCCGAAGGATCGTGTCCATTATGTTCCGCTCGGGATCAAGGTTGAGTACGAATCGAACAGCGAAAAAATGTCGTTCATGTCCGGCTCCGATGTCTTCACCATTGGTTACTTCGCACGTAGTTGCCCGGAGAAAGGGCTGCACATCCTCTGTGAAGCATTCGCGCAACTGAGAAAGGCGGGGCGCGACTGTCGTCTGAAGATCGGCGGCTATTGCGGCGAGGCTGACCGGCCGTACCTCGATGAGATCAAGAAACGAATGGCCGATATGCGACTTGACGATGCGATCGAGTTCGACGGCGAACTTGACCGCGAGCAGAAACTTCGTTTTCTTCGATCGCTCGACGTGCTATCGGTGCCGACGGTCTACCGAGAAGCCAAGGGGCTTTATGTCCTCGAAGCCATGAGCCAGGGCGTTGCCGTGGTGCAGCCGCGCCACGGGAGCTTCCCGGAACTTATCGAGGCCACGGGCGGGGGGGTGCTGGTGAATCCGAACGACCCCGAGGACCTGGCAAACGCAATCGCCGCCATGATGGACGATGTGCCCGCATGTCACGCAATGGGGGAGCGTGGCCAGCACGCAGTGGCGAGATTGTTCAATGATCGGGTCATGGCCGACGCGGCGTGGGCATTGTTTGAACGCGTCGTCGGTTCGCCTGTGCGATCGGCCGCGACCGCTCTATGATGCCCCGCATGGCCGGTCTTGTTGCTCAATCACTCTGTAAGGCCTACCCGACGCGAAGCGGCACACTGTCCATCCTGCGCGATTGCTCGTTGACGCTCGACGCGGGGCGAAGCGCCGCCATCCTCGGGCCTTCCGGCTCGGGCAAGAGTACGCTGCTGAACATCTTCGGAACACTGGAACCGCCCGACGGCGGAACGCTGACGATTGACGGTGACAATCCTTTCGCGCTTCCGGCCGCCGAGCTTTCCGATTTTCGCAATCGTCGCGTCGGTTTCATCTTTCAGGAGCACCATCTCCTGCCGCAATGCTCGGCGTTGGAGAACGTGCTCATTCCCACGCTGGCAAAGCCGACCGGGCCGGACTTGGAGGGTCGTGCCCGCGATCTGCTCAAACGCGCCGGCCTCTCGCATCGGCTCGACCATTTGCCCGGCGAACTCTCCGGCGGCGAGCGCCAGCGCGTCGCCGTCGCCCGCGCCCTCATCTACAGCCCGGCCTTGTTGCTCGCCGACGAGCCGACCGGCAACCTCGACCGCTCTTCGGCGGCCGACATTGCCGACCTTTTGCTCGGCCTGCAACGCGAGGAAAACGCCTGCCTCATCGTGGTGACGCACAGCACTGAACTTGCCCGACGATTTGATCGACGATTCGAACTCAACGAAGGACGCCTTGCCCCGGCCGCATGACCCCATCGACCCGCCTGCGACAAATCCGCCGCGCCACGTTTCGCTTCTATCTGCGCAGTCACCTCGCCGTCATCGCCAGTGTCGCCGTCGCCGCGGCCGCGCTCGGCGGCGCACTTATCGTCGGCGACTCCATGCGCGGCAGCCTGCGCGATCAGGCGCTGGCAGGGTTGGGTCCGATTCAACATGCCTTGCAAGCTCCGCGTTTCTTTCGCGCGGACCTCCTCCAACAAAAACCAACGACGTCCGAGGCTCGCAAGAACGGATGTGCACCGATTGTTCAACTTGCCGGGGCCATTGAGCACCTGCCATCCGGACTGCGCGTTCGAAGTGTCAACGTCATCGGGTGCGATGATCGGTTTGGGAAACTGGATTCGACGCCGAGCCACGCGGCAATTCAAGTTTCCGATGGCGTCGTCCTCAACAAAGGGCTGGCAGATCAATTCCGCGCCCGTGTCGGGGATGAAGTCGATGTGTTTATCGAGCGGAGTCAGCTTGTACCACTCGATATGTTGCTGGGTCGTCGCGATGACATCGGCGCGTCGATTCGCCTGAAGATCACGGCGATTGTGGCGGGCGATGGGCTATCCAATTTTGCACTGCGCCCGTCCGTTCGCACACCGCGAAACGCGTTTGTGCCGCTGGAGCGATTGCAAAAGGCGATTCGACGGGCGGATCGAGTTAATACGCTTGTGACGTCGGACGGTGATTCATCTCACCTGTCGACCGCGCTAAAACGCAACCTCTCGGCCGCCGACCTGGATTTCCGCGTCCGCACCGATGCTTCCGGCGGCTGCATCGTGGTTGAGAGCGACCGATTGCTCATAGAACCGTCGCTGGAACAGGCCATTCTTGATGTCGTCATCGACACAAAAGCCAGACAGGTATCCGTTCTGAGCTACCTCATCAACTCCATCGAACGTATCCGCGACGGCGCGGCGACTTCCACTGGCGTGCCGTACTCAACAGGCTGCGCGATGGACGCGCCAACCGGTCTCACGTTGCTCGACAATTCGCCCGCGCCGACCCTGGGGCCTGACGACGTGTTGCTCAATGAATGGACCGCCACCGACCTCGGTGCGAAGATCGGTGACCGAATCAAATTGACCTATTACGTCTCGCGCCCCATGGGCCGCCTTGAGACCCAAACCACCGATCTCACGCTTCGCGGCATCGTGCGCATGGCGGGTCTCGGCGCCGACCCCGGCCTCACGCCGACCTACGAAGGCATTACCAACACCAGGCGCCTCACCGACTGGGATCCTCCGTTCCCGATGGACATGAAGCGAATCCGCCCGAAGGATGAGGCGTATTGGGATGAATACAAGGCGACGCCAAAGGTTTTCGTCAGCCGTGAGACCGGCCTGCGCCTCTGGTCGGAATCCAACTCACGCTACGGCCGCTACACGTCCATCCGCATTACGCCTCCGGCAGGCACGGACATCGCCGCCTTCGCCAAGCAATTCGAGGCAGACCTCCTTAAACGCATCAACCCCGAGCAATTCGGCATGGTCTTTCGACCCGTACGCGACGAAGCACTCGCTGCATCTAAAGGCAGCACCGACTTCGACGGCCTCTTCCTCGGATTCAGCTCCTTCCTCATCATCGCGGCGGCGATGCTCGTTGCGTTACTTTTTCGCCTCGGTATTGAGCGCCGCGCCACCCAGATTGGCCTGCTCCTGGCGCTCGGATGGAATACGCGACGCGTGCGGAGCCTGTTAATACGCGAAGGGCTTGGCGTCGCAGTGGTCGGCGTGCTGCTTGGAATGGGAGCGTCGGTGATCTACGCAGCCCTGATGATCAACGGCCTCCGCACCTGGTGGGCCGACGCGGTAACCATTCCGAACCTCTCCCTGCACGTTACGCCCATCACAATCTCAAACGGTATTTGTTCCAGCCTCGCTGTCATCGTCGCGACGATGCTCATCTCGATTCGCGGCCTGACGAGATACTCGCCGCGCCGCTTGATGTCCGGCATGGCCGCTTCGGAGCAACCCACCGCCGATTCCAACCCGGGGCGTGCAATCCTCGCTGCGATTGCATTGGCTGTTCTTGCGTTTGGCGCGCTCCTTGCACCCCGTTACACGGAGGCACTCCCTGTCGCGATCGCCTTTTTTATTGGCGGCGCGCTCTTGCTTGCGTCATCCATCGCCGCGATTTTCGCATGGTTCAAGCGTCGGCACGCCAGTGTCGTTATTCACCGCGGTCGCCTTGCACTTGCCCGGCTCGGCCTTCGAAACGCCGCCCGTCATCGCGGCCGAAGCGTCCTCACAGTATCCCTCGTCGCCTGTGCGGCTTTCGTCATCATCGCCGTTGGTGCGAATCGGCATGGCATCCCCGAGAATGCCCGCGCGAAAACAGGCGGCACCGGTGGTTATCGCCTGATTGGCGAATCGGCCGTACCCATCGCCTATGACTTGAACAGCAAGGAAGGCCGCGACGCCATCGGCCTTTCCAAAAACGCACTCGCCGCGATGGAGGGAGTCACGATCAGTTCCTTCCGATTGCGCCCCGGCGACGACACGAGCTGCCTCAATCTCTATCAGGCCCGCGAACCCCGCATCCTCGGAGCGAGCGACGCCTTCATTGCCCGCGGTGGATTTACCTTTGCTGATTTGCTCGACGGCTCGGCGGAAGAAGCCGGAAACCCGTGGTTGCTGCTCAATCGTTCATTCCCTGATGGCGCGATTCCGTGCATCGGCGATGCCAACACCGTGCAATGGCTTCTGCACCTCGGGATCGGCAAAGACTTATCCATCACCAACGAACGCGGTGAGAAGGTCAATCTGCGAATCGTTGCCACCCTGGCCGGCAGCATATTGCAAGGTGAACTGGTGATTGCGGAAACCCAGTTCACGCGTCAGTTTCCGTCGATCGCCGGTTATCGTGTTTTCCTGATCGACGACTCACACCGAAAGACCGAGGGCATCGAGGGTAATCTCCAGCGCGACCTGAAGAATTTCGGGATGGAGGTTTCCGCGGCGCGTCGAAGGCTCATCGAATACATGGCCATTGAGAATACGTATCTGTCCGCCTTTCAGACGCTTGGCGGGCTTGGTCTCGTGCTTGGGACGCTTGGGCTTGCGGCCGTGATGTTGCGAAACCTGCTCGAACGGCGCGGCGAATTGGCCCTGCTCGCTTCGCTCGGTTTTTCACGCGGGGCGTTGGAGAAACTGGTGTTGATGGAAAACGCGGCGCTCTTGCTCTACGGCCTCTCCGCCGGCACCGTTTCAGCCGCACTCGCAGTCGCCCCCAATGCAATGGCCCGAAGCACCCGCCTTCCCTTGCAGTCCCTCGGCCTCACACTCGGGGCCGTCCTCGCCGTCGGACTCTGTGCCATCGTCGCCGCGATGCGCAGCGCCCTTCGCGGCCGATTGATCGAATCACTGCGGCGCGAGTAGTGCATTCAAATGCCGGCACGAAATCGCCAACCCTGTGGCATGTCGCGCCGTTCTCGTTTTGGAGAAAGTTCATTCACCGGGCGCCGCTCGGAGCGTGCGTTCATCACGGCGCATCGGCGACGTGCGCCGCGCGGCTCGGATTGAAGGGCGGACTCCTCTGCTTACTTTGCCCGCAAATCCAGACACACTGCCTTGTCCATGTCTCGCGCGTAGAGGCGTCCTTCATTGAGCACCGGAACGGTCCAGCATTTGCCAAGGATGGTTGCCGTGGCCGTGGCCTTGAATTCCGTTTCCCCGATCGGGCCGATTTCAAGGCCGCCCTTTTCCGTCATGAGAATCAAGTGCCCATCAGCGACGATCAGCGTTCCATTGGCCACGCGGCGCCGCTCCCACTTTAACGTGCCCGTGAGGAATTCGACGCACTTAAGCCCCTTTTCATCGCTCACATACAGCAGGCCGTTGACGAGGATCGGCGACTGAAACTTGTTCATCATGTTCTTGTTTTTCCACACATCCTCGGCCTTCAGCCTGTCACCAGCAGCCTTCAATCGAAATAACCCCGCCCCCGTTTTATAACCTGAGCTAAGCAGCAAATGCCCCTCGTGATAGATCGGCGCCGTCGCATTGACTTTCCAATCCGTTTCCCAGGGGATCGTCAGCACCTCGCGCCCGGAGGCGATCTCCGCGATGACAGCGCCATTCGCCACAAACCCGCACACATACCGTTTGCCGTTCATCTCAAATGGATACGGCGTGCTGTAACCCGCGGCGTCTTGACCGCAGGTCCAGATCTTTTTGCCCGTCGCCTTGTCCACGGCCAAAAGTGCCCCCGTTTTATCCCCTGGTGCGTAAATGGCCATGTTTCCGTCAATGAGAAACGATCCGCTGTAGCCCCACTGCGGGTACATCTCGTGTTCCTTGGCCCAGATCATGTTGCCCGTTTTGGCGTCGCAGCACAGGGCGCGCCCAAAGGCCCCCATGATGTAGACGCGGCCGTCATTGACGGTCGGCGTGGCCCGTGCGCCGTCCCCCATGCTGTCGTTCCATTGTTTTTCAATGGTTGTTCGCCAGATCACTTTTCCGGTGTCCGCATCGAGGCACAAGAGGACCTGCTGCTTCTTTTCGGTGCCGCAGGTGAAAACCCGATTGCCGACGACCGCGAATGAGCTGTAGGCCGCCCCGATGGGCGCCTCCCAAAGCTTTTTCGGCGACCCACTCCATGACTTTGCGAAACCCTTTTCAGACGAAATCCCGTCGTGTTTCGGTCCGCGAAAGTTCGGCCAATCTCCATGGAGCGCGTCGGCCCAGAGCGCCGCGCAAACGATGGCAAGACAACGTGTGATCCGACGCATGATGTGATCTCCTCGGTTGGTTCGGATGCCATCGTAGCCCGCCCATTCTAATGCGGCAATTCCATCCGCGCCTCTTGCACTCCATTTAGCCGGCCCTGATGATTCCCTTGGCGTCAGGGTTCGGTTTCCACCTCGCCAGAATTAAGGGGATTTCATGAAACGCGTTTGTTGCGCCATGGTGATGTTCATGCTTGCGGCGGCCGGTTGCGGCAGTGAGGTGCTCGATCCGTTCATACTCAAACCCTCGACGACCTATCGATACCTGCCCACCGAGCTTGGATATGCCTACACCGAACACAGGGTGACAACATCGCTCGGTGAATCGGTCTGCCTTTGGCGCATCAAGCCGACCGGCACCTCTCGCGGAATCATCGTCGTTGTTCCCGGCAATGACGCCAATATGGGTCGATATGTCGTGACCTTGCCCTTCTTCGTGGACAAAGGCTGGGAAGTGATCCTCTTTGACTATCCCGGATATGGCACCAGCAGCGGCGAGCCGACGCTGGCCAACCTGCTCGACGGCACGCGCGCGGTCGTCGAGTATGCCCTCGACGAGGACGACGTGGTCGTCGGCATCGGCGTGAGCCTGGGCACCGCTGTGCTCGGTCGCCTGGCCCCCGAATATCCGTTTACCGCATGTATTTTCGAGAGCACGATGGATCTCTATGAGATTGCGTCGAGTTTTCTTGAATACTACAAAGTGCTCCCCGAACTCGGCGGTGCGTTGGACATCGGTGCAGCCGCCCTGACGTCGCCCGACTGGGATCTGCGCAAGTGGGTGGCCGAGGCGAAGATGCCAAAGCTCTTCATTCATTCGCCGACCGACAGCGTGACGCCGTTCTCGATGGGCTTCCGCGTGTTTGAGGCCGCTGCACAACCCAAGCACATGTTCGTGACTCAGTCCGACCATGCATTTCAGCTTTTCATCGATCCGAATCTCTACCGCTCCACCGTGAACGGCTGGCTCGACGGCGTCCTTCGCTTCGACCCCATCACCGTCCCCGGCTTTGAGGAGTTTCTGTACAACGATCTGCTCGACAATCTCGCGGCCTATGGACTGACGCTGGAACAAGTGAATCTGTAGGGCGGAGTGCTGCGTTTCTGATCGCAACGGCGCGTTGTAGTATTGTTTGGCGAGTTGTGCGCCGAATGACCCGCGAGACGGCGCTGCGCGGCTCGGATGACAGGCATGACTACGGCACGACAACCACATTCCCGCCGGCCGCGATGAACGCGTTGAGACTGTTGATCCCCTGTCCGGCGAGGCCGCTCAAGCGAATCGAACCACCGCCCGCAAATGAGATGAGCAGGTCGCCGCCTGAGTCGGCAAAGGTCGTGATCGCGGCCACATCGGCATTGTTAATGGTCATGTCGCCCGAAAAGTCCGTCACGCCAACGAAGAAAAGCGTGTCTGTGCCGACGAATTCGTAGTCCGAAATGACATCGACGCCCGGCGCGGCATTACCTGACAAGTCGATCAGGAAGACGTCGTTCCCCGATCCGCCCGACATCGTGTCATTACCAGCAAAGCCGATCAGCGTGTCATTTCCGATTCCGCCGTTGAGCGTGTCGTCGCCCACGTCCCCAAACAGCGTGTCGTCGCCTGCGTCGCCGTTAAGCGTGTCGCCTGATTCACGTCCTCGAAGCTCGTCGTTCCCGTCCCCGCCGCTCAGCACGTTCGGCGTGGCGTCCCCGCTCAATGAGTCATCGAACGGAGAACCAATGGCGTTTGAGATATTGCGTAGCTGATCTTGCCCCCCAGGCGCGCCAAAGTCTTTGAAGGTGGTCATGTTAGCATTCAGGTCGACGATCACCTTTCCACCGACAGTGGAGTAATCCACCGTGTTCGTCCCACCGCCCCCAAGCATGTAATCGCTTCCATCGCTTCCGAACAGCGAATCGTCGCCGTCAAACCCAAGCAGCAGATCTTTGCCCGTCGTTCCCGTGACTCCGTCATTCCCATTTGTCCCCGCCCGCAGATCATACGTCCCCTGCGAGAGGAACATGATCCTCACAATGCCCACGTGATAGTCGGTGTCATCACGATTGGCCATCGTGTCCGCCGTCTTCACCGCGTTGTGCCCGAACGCATAGTTGTATTGCAGGATCGACCCCTGCAGCACCGCCGTATTCGTCCCCGCGCCGCCAAGCAGCAGATCGTTCCCTTGCCCGCCGGTCAGCGAATCCGCCCCACCAAAGCCGAGCAGTAGATCATTCCCATTCGTTCCAACCAGCGTATCACCCGTGGCGCTGCCGCCGACTAACTCGTAATCATCCGTCGGTGAAAATCGAATCCGCTCGATGTTCGCCAGCGAATCCGTGTCGTCCCGGCTCTCCATCGAATCCAGCACGGCAATCGTCAAGTCCATGTTGAGGTCGAACGAATACTCATACCATGGCCCCGTGTAATCCGCGCGATCCGTATCCGGGCCGCCGTCCAGCGCGTCATTGCCGGGCCCTCCAACGAGCACGTCACCACCCATTTCACCGTTGATCGTGTCACCGCCTGCGAGGCCCATGAGGTTGTTGTCGGTGTTGTCGCCGGTGATCGAGTCGGACTGCGGCGTTCCAGTCACATCGCGAATGTCGCGTAGGTTGTCCGTGCCGCTCGCCTTGGCTGTGGTTCCGGCGAGCAAATTCACAGTCACCGCATCCGCGAGCAGCGAATAATCAATCCGATTCACATCCGGCCCGCCGAATACGTAGTCCGAACCCGCGCTACCGTTAACGGTGTCACTCCCCTCAAAGGCAAGCACAAGGTCATCCCCGCCGGTTCCATTAACGACGTCCGCGCCGGCCGTGCCTTTCACGATCGTGAGAATCAATGAGCCGCTGTTGAACCCGGTCCGCTCGATCTCGATCAACAGATCGCTGCCGTCACGGTCCGCCACCTGATCCGTCACGCGAAGATTCGCTGTTTCCAACGCATAGGCATACTCAAACGGCGTACCTGAGAAATCCGCTCGATCCGTGCCCGGCCCGCCATTGATTGTGTCATCGCCGCCGCGCCCCATGATCGCATCGTCGCCGCCAAGTCCTTCAATCACGTTGGCGACGTTTGACCCGCGCAGCGAGTCGCCGCCCGTCGGCGTGCCGCGGAGATTCTCAAATCCCGTGATCTGATCGCTGACCGGATCGCCCAACTCATTCGGCGCCGATTTGACGGTCAACACGCTCTGCAAATCGGCGGACACCGCCCCGGCCAGCAGCGAGTAATCCAGCGTGTCGATCCCCGGCCCGCCTTCCAGCGTGTCGTTGCCCGCGCTGCCAAACACCAAGTCATCATCAGCGCCGGCGTCAATCCGATCATCGAGATCGCCGCCCCGAATGGTGTCGTTCCCCGCGTTCCCTAAAAACGTATTCAGCGGATCGAACCCCGCCGTCATCGCGGCCAATGGCGTCTTCGCGAGCGTGACGTTGTCGTTTCCGCCCAGCGCGTCGTACTGCGACCCGGCGACATAGTCGCTCGCGATGATGAAATTGAAATCGATGATGTCGTCGTCACCCGTGAACAGCGGCCCCGGCGTCACCGTCAACTGAAATTCGTCGGTCGTGACCGCATTGTTGGTGTCCTTCGCCGAAACCGCGACCGTCAGCGTTGCCCGGTCGCCGAACTTGGGCATGCCGGCAAATTGTCCGTTCCCCTGCGTGAAGGTAATCCACGCTGGCAGTGGCGCGCCGCCAGCCAGCGTTGCCGTGAGCAGGATCGAATCCCCAGCATCGATATCCGTGAAGACACCCGCGACGTCAAGGTTAAACGTACCGCCGACCGGCACAGCCTGATCCGGAATAGGAGTAATGACCCGCGGCGCATCGTTCGCCGGCGTCACGGAGATCGTGACCGCCGCTGTCGCGCAGTTCTGCGGGTTGCCGTCGTCGCATATCTGATAAGTCAACGTATCAGGCCCGTTGTAATCCTGTGCCGGCGTGTAGAGAATCTCGCCCGTTGTGGTGTTGGCGACGGCGCTGCCGTGCCCCGGCGACACGGTGACCGAAAGGCTCGCTTTCGAAAGCGTCCCGTCCGGATCGCTGTCGTTGCCAAGCACAGCAAAAAGTCCGGGCGTGTCCTCAACGGTGCTGACTGTGTCTGCGACGAGCGTCGGCGGCAGGGGGGAAGTCGCTCCATTGTTGCCATCGCCGTCGCCACCGCCATTTCCGTCACCGTCGCCATTACCATCGCCATTTCCATCCCCGTTGCCGCTCATGTCCGAGCCGTTGATCGCATTGAGGATGGCGACGATGAGCGCGATGAGCAGCGTGATGATCAAAACGTCTGCAACGAATGCAAAAATGCCCGCGATAAAGAACAATCCGATCGGGAACGAGCCGCTCGGTTTGCCACCTTCGGTCGGCGTCGTTGGCGTGCCGGGGCCGGTCGGCGTGGTGGGGGTGTTGCCGGGCGTACCCGGCACCGACGCGCCGGTTTCCAGTGCGATCAACTCCGCGTTCGCCGCCCTAAATGTCGCAAGATCATTTGTCGGCCTCGGCGTCGTGCTCGCAAAGACCGGCCGCCAGTTGAAGCCGTTGGATGCGGTCAGGTTCGAAACTTGCTTGGTCACTGGGTTGATCTGCATCGTGGCGGACTGTCCGTCTCGACCGAAGGTGAACTCCGAAATCGTCGCCGCTCCCAGAGCGCCGTTGAGATGCCCCGACATTTCCCGGTTTGCATCATTGAAGACGAGCTTGAACAGCCCACGGCTCGGGAAAACGACAATGGCCGTCGCATCGGCAAAATGACTTCCCGCCAAAGACTTCGCCACGGGGTGGTCGGGCGTCAGTGGAATCACAATACCCTCGTCCGGGTTCGACGAAAGCGACATTCCGCAACCCGCCCAATAATGCGTACTGCCGATCAGCAGCATGCAAAGAACGGCTTTGGCCTTATGTCGGAAACGGCTCACGGTTCACTCTCCGCGCGAAGCGGGGCGAGGCATGGTTGATTCGCGCGTTGTTTGGTCCGCACTCTAAATTGGCGAGTGGGCACCCCCGGTAAGCGAGGCTCTTAACCGGTTCATCATACCCGGACGCAGTCGGAGCGGTCAATGAAATCGCGCCTAAATATCAGACGCGGCAACGACTTAGCCCATAAAGTCGGGTCGCTCCACCGGCCTGCCCCTGGACCTTTGATTCGCAAGAATAGGGGGCGTCGAGGAATTCGGAGCATTACCAAGTCGTTGAAATGACAAGCTACTCTGAATATGATTGACACAGGCATTTCGGATTGGCCTGCACGTCCGAACTGCGGGGAGGGGACGCTATGCGATATCTACTGCTTGGACTCGCGGTCATCATCGTCGGCTGCAACGTTTTTCCGACGTTTATTACCCAACCGGACGGCTTGAATCTGATCCCCGGCGGCATTTCCAACACCAGCCCTTATTTCGGTAGTTTCAAACTCGCCACATCGGACAGTTCCGCCGCATCGCCGCTTGGTGTCTTCATGCTTGCGAGCTGCGGTTGCGGCGATTGGCGGGTTCTGATCCGATCCAACGACGGCACCACGCAGCGCCAATTCCCCATCCAGTTCTATTCGCTCGGTGAATACAGAAGTAACGGCGTTGTCACTGTCTATGGTGAATCCGAGGGCGAAGTCATAAGCGCTCAGCTCGATCAAGACGCCGGCCTCGTCATGGGGCGCTCGACAAACACGTTTGGCAACACGGACGTCGCGGCCCTCCGCGGGAGCGCACACGATCAGGAAGTCGACGCCTGCGGTTATTGCCACCTCGGCAACGACCCCATCTGGCCACTTCCGCCTCAACATCCGCCGAAGTACAAGACCAACCCCCGCGTCTGCTTCGAATGCCACACCGTCAACGGTCAGTAAACCACTGCCGCCTTGTGAGCGATCGATTCCATTTGAAATGTGAACTGGCCCCCAAGGATTCGAACCTTGACAAGCAGATCCAGAGTCTGCGGTGCTACCGTTACACTAGGGGCCAAAAAGAGTCATAGGAAGTGTATCGGCCTCGCTCCGTCTGTCAATAAAAGACGGGTGCAGAGGCAGCGAATCATGGCTTTGGACGGGTCTATCGCCGCCAACGCCGGGATTGCATCGAGACCAGTGTCGCCCCCGCGAACAGGAAGAACGGAAAGCCGCCCACGCCGCAAAGCCCCGATCCGCTGTTGATCAGCGACAGGAGGGCCAGCGTTGTCAATGGGTCGAGACCCTCCTGCGGTACCGGTGAGATCCCGGTTTCAGGGTCAACGTTTAATCCCTCCGCCGTGCTCGTCGCTGGTGCGCCGACGATCGTCACGCGACCAAGCAGCGCCCCGTCGCCGCAGCCAAACGGCGGCGTCAGGCGATACGTGAAATCCGTCGTGCCGTTGAAATCCGGACCGGGTACGAATGCGTAATCCAATGCCGTCGGTCCGACCTGCTGAAGGATGCCGCCGAGCGGATACTGGAAAATGGTGATGGCGGACGATTCCGCGTTGGTTGCGTTCAGGCGGAAGATGGCCGATTGACCGCTGTCCGCGCGAATCACCTGGCTACCGACGGTCGGGCAATTGCGCGTCTGCGCATCGACTCGCCCCGCCAACCCAATGGATGACATTGCGGCGCAAACGATCACTGCACGGCGAATAATTCTCGTCGTCATTTTCCCCTCCTGCGACGGTGGTGATTCTCTGCCGCGAGATTCGCGGCCCCCGTTTTCGCTCTATGCAACTATATGCCGCACCCACACGAAGATTCACCGCGCGGGTACGCGAGCTGCATCCGTTATGGGCCTTCGGTCGGCCCGATCGGCCGAGCAGTCGCCGGTGCTGCGACGGCCGCACTGTCCACTCCGCTTGCGTCAGCCGCCTCCAGCTCGACATAGCGAATGGGCCACGTCCCCAAAAAAACGGTGTGGTACTTGATGTCCCCGCGGCCGGCCGCCCGTGCCTGTTTTCGAATCATCCAGGTCCCGCTCCACTTGTCATGGACAGCCTGACGACGAGCGTGCGAAACACAGGAGCGATAAGCCATGAACATGAAGAGCGCGACGCCGCCGAGCATGACCAGGCTCTTGGCCGTCGGCCCGGATCCCTTGGTCATTGCTGCGGTGAAGGCCGCGGGTATTAGACCCACGAAAATCAAGAATCCTACGATTGCGGCTCGTTTGGAAAGCGCTTTGAGGCTCGGCGGATTTCCCGTCGCATCCACCAGTCGAATGCCCAGGAGCCGATAGCCGATGCTCCCGCCCCGAAGCTGGCGAAACGGGATGATGTAGATCGCCACCACGCCGATGCTCAGTATCGTGATCTGCTTCGACACGGGTGCAATATGCTGATCGATCAGTTTCTGCCTTGCTGCGGACGGCGGCATCGATCGAATGCCCTCGGGGACATAACGATACGCGAACCAAACCTGCATTCCCGAGAAAATCAGGAGCAGCACGAGAAAATCCACCACACTGGACGCCACACGTCGCGAGCATGATGCATAGTCAGACGTGTCGAAAACCACTGCCGCAGCGCCGTTGTCCATAGGTCCGCAGTATATCGATTTGCCCAAAAAGGCGGGCGAGCAGCCCCAATCGCCTCCCCTTGACGGCGGTCCACTGCGCCTGACTAGAATACGGCACGGATCAAAATTCCGGGGACCGAGGACATAGGTTGGGGAACCGTCGAAACATCTTCATAGCCGCCTTCGCTGCGGGGGTGGTGCTTACCGTCTCGGCCGATGCGTTTGCCTGGGGGCCGGCCACGCACGTCAAGTTTGCGAGCGATCTGCTCGGAAATCTTTGGCTGCTCCCCACGGCGCTCGCGACACTCATTGCCCGCCATCCTCGCTATTTCCTCTACGGCAACGTCGCCACCGACACGGTCCTCGCCAAGAAGATGAGCCGCGTTAAGCAGGTTTGCCATCGCTGGGCAACCGGCCTGAGCCTCCTCGACAAGGCCGAGACTGACGAGGGCCGCGCGTTCGCATACGGCTATCTTTCCCATCTCGCGGCGGACACGGTGGCGCACAATAAGTTCCTTCCGCGGCAGATGGCTGTTTGTCGGTCCACCGTCACGTTTGGACACGTCTATTGGGAGATTCGTGCCGACGCTTTGATCGATCGGCCGCATTGGGAGGAGTTGCGAAAGTCGCTTCGCGAGCGGTACCCCGAGCCAGAGCGGTTGTTGCGCACACACCTGACGCAAACCATGCTCTCCTACCGCACGAACCGCATCATTTTTAAGCGAATGAATCTGCTCGCCTCGCTAACGGCCTGGCGGCGTTCGGTGGAGTTCTGGTCCAGGCTCTCCCGGTTTCAATTGGATCGCGGAGTGATCGAGGGATTTCACGACGAGTCACTCGCGCGAATGATCGACGTCATGGCGAACGGCCGAGAGTCCCTTGTCCTGCACGAAGACCCGAATGGTAACAGCGCGTTTTCGTATGCCCGTGCCCAGCGCCGTCAACTCCGGCAGATGAAACGCGCCGGCCTTTCCCATCATCACGTTGTAGAGGAAGCCGCCGCCGGCCATGCGGTGCGAAGGCACCAGGCCGCGAAGTCCTAAGGTACGAGCAAGTCCGCGAACGGGGCCACGTCCAGTCCGTTCAGTTTTCCATCCCCATTCAGATCGGCTGCACAATTCCCTTGCGAGGGAACGCCGCTCATTAACGCCATCACAAAGGAAGGAACATCGTCGACGTTCACCTGTCCATCGATGTTGGTATCGCCTGTCCCGCTCGCCCATACCGTCAACATGGCCGCGTTACTGGTTGCAACCCCGACACTGTTTGTCACGACGCAATCGTAACTCGCCATATCCGTCAGTTCGATCGGCGAGGCGATTTGCAAAGTCGCGGTCGTCGCACCCGATATCCGTCCGCCATTCGAAAGCGGCATCATCCCCTTTCGCCATGAGTAAGAAAGCGGTGCGGCTCCAATTGCCGACACCGAAAATTGGATCGTCGGTCCACCCGCGCATGTCACAACCGGGCTTGGATGAATGATCACCTGTGGCGGCGGTACACCGATGCGTACGTCCGCCTCCTGCCATCCGGAGTTCGCGGGCGTAAACCAGCGACTCGCGCGATACCATGGGTCGCGGGCCGCGTCGTACACCAATCGCATCCGCCAGTGATACTGATTTCCCTGTGCGAGCCCCGTCGCCAATTCACTCAAGTTCGCGCCGACCACGCCCGTGTCGACCAACGCGCTCTGCTGCAATCCGGTTCCGTTCAGCGTGACGCCGAATGGCTTCACTTCCCATTGCATTCGAACGCGCGATCGGCCCATGGGAGTTCGCCCCAGCGCGGCCAATCGGAAGCGATCCTCGCGATCCGAATTGTTCAGACGACCGATCGGTGCGGCATTGTCTGCGCGGCGCTGCTCCGGACGCAGCGATAGTCCGCGCCCACCATTGCCGTAATACAAAAAGGCCGATCCTTCGTTGGTGCTCCCGTTGTCGTATTGATACGCCCCGATGATTACCTCCGCATAGCCATCGCCGTTTACATCTCCCGCAGTCGCCACGGCCCACCCGAAATTCGCCTGCACTTGGTTTGATTCGGCGACCCAGTCCGGCGTCGTTGAAAGTCCGGTGGCCGAACCGAGATACAGCCGTGCCTGTCCCTCATCCGCCTGTCCATTATCCATGAGCCACGCTCCGACGATGACATCGGAGTATCCGTCGCCGTTGACGTCGCCGGCCGTGCCCGCTGCGTTACCGAAATTCGCACTCGCCTGATTGCTCTCCGTGATCCACGCGGCAACGGCTCCCGGCCCCAAGGGTCCGCCGAGATACACATAGGCCCGGCCTTCTGCGGCTTCTCCATTTGAATACGTTCGTGCCCCGATGATGACATCGCTGTAGCCGTCGCCGTTCACATCACCGGCAGTTCCAACGCGAATGCCGAACACCGCGCCCGCATTGTTCGATTCCGCGGACCAATCCGCATTGCCCGGCGTTCCGTTCGCCCCCAAACCGCTTGGCCCACCGAACCAGATCCAGGCGCCGCCTTCGTCGGTCTCACCATTGTCCCATAGATAGCCGCCGACGATGACATCCGAGTATCCATCGCCGTTCACGTCACCGGCCGTGCCGACCGCTCGTCCAAAATACACGGTGGCTTGATTCGACTCGGCCGACCAATTCGGCGTCAGCGATAAGCCCATCGCCGACCCATGAAACACCAGCACCCGTCCCTCATCCACTTCACCGTTGTCATAGAGCGAGTTCCCCACGATCACATCGGAGTATCCATCGCCGTTCACGTCGCCCGCCGTTTCGGCCTGTCGGCCCATCCACGACTCGGCCTGGTTGCTTTCGTATTGCCAATCCGGCGTAAGAGACGGTCCACTTGGTCCACCGTAGTACAGAAACACACCGCCCTCATGCGACTCCGGGTTGCTCCACATCCACGAACACACCAACACGTCGGCGTGTCCATCACCATTCACATCGCCGGCCGTCCCGACGTTGACGCCAAACTCCGCGCCGGCCTGATTGCTTTCCACGGTCCACGCGGGCGTTGTGCCTAATCCATTCGCGCCTCCGTAGAAGAGAAAGGCCCGCCCCTCGTTGGCC
The DNA here is from genome assembly GCA_016235815.1 of Planctomycetota bacterium. Lineage (GTDB taxonomy): Bacteria > Planctomycetota > Phycisphaerae > UBA1845 > UTPLA1 > JACRIM01. Next base: position 37,894 of record JACRIM010000030.1, on the reverse strand, counting down.
TGTCCGTTGTCAAAGCCTTCCGCGCCAACGATGACATCACAATATCCATCGCCGTTCACATCGCCCGCGGATGCCACGGAGATTCCCAGGTCCGCGCCGTCCTGGTTGCCCTCAAACATCCACCCCGGCGAGAGCGCAGGACCGCTCGCCGCTCCGTAAAACGCGGATGCCCGTCCTTCTTGCGATTCACCATTGCTGAAATAGCGGCTTCCGACGATGACGTCGCTCATCCCGTCGCCGTTGACGTCGCCTGCCGTCGCCACGCTGAAGCCGAACAGTGCGCCGTCCGAATTGCCTTCCAGCGTGTGTGTTGCGCTGACCGACGGCCCGCTCGAACCGCCGACGTAGACCGTCGCTCGTCCCTCCTGGTTTGCCTGATTGGTAAAGAAATATGCTCCGACGATCACATCGGCGAATCCGTCGCCGTTCACATCGCCTGCTGTCGAAACCGATGCGGCATGCAATACACCGGCCGAGTCGCCCTCTGATGTCCACACCGCTGATGCACCAAGGCCGCTCGCGCTTCCAAGGAAAACGAACGCCATTCCCTCATCAACTTGTCCGTTATCGAAGTACGGCGCACCCACGATCACGTCGGCATATCCATCGCCATTCACGTCGCCCGCCGTCGCCACGGATTGGCCCATGTAGGCGCCACTCTGATTTGACTCGCCGACCCAGGCCGCCGTGGTGATGTTTCCCGCCAATGGGCCGTGATAGACAAAGGCCGCGCCCTCATCGATTTGGCCGTTGTCAAAGAGCCTCGCGCCTACGATCACGTCGCTCACGCCGTCGCCATTGACATCGCCCGCCCCCGCAACGCTGCCCCCGAAGAGTGCCGCGCTTTGCGTAATGCTGATGCCCGCATCGGCGTTGGCCTGCGTTCCGTTTGCGCCAAGCCCCGTCGGGCCGCCGTACCAGATAAACGCTCGGCCGTTGTTGACTTCGCCAAAATCGCAGTAGGGGCATCCGATCATCACATCGGCAAATCCATCTGCGTTGGCATCCCCCGCACACGCCACCGATGCTGCGAATAGTGCGCCGTCCTGGCCGCTTTCCGCGAACCAGTTCGCCGCCGCGCTCGGCCCACTCGGCCCGCCGTGATAAACAAACGCACGGCCTTCATGCGTTGCCGTGTTCGTGAACGCCTCTGCGCCGACGATGATGTCGCCGTAACCATCACCATTCACATCGCCCGCCGCGGCCACGCTCGTCCCGAATCGGCACTCCGCCAGATTCCCTTCGCCCGTCCAGACCGGCGTCGATAAAAGTCCCGTCGGTGAACCGAGAAACACATAGGCCCGCCCCTCGTCGGTCTGCCCGTTATCAAAAAATGGCGCGCCGACAATCACGTCGCTGATCATGTCGCCGTTCACATCGCCCGCCGATGAAACGGAAAATCCCATTTGCGCAGCCGGCTGATTGCATTCCACCGTCCAGTTCGCATTCGTCGCCAGCGGATCCACGGTAATGGGATACGTCGCCCCGGCGATATCGACGACGACGGACACCCGTCCGCGGCCGCCATCCTTAAACCATGATGCAAGCACACGACCGTTGGCATCCGTTACGTGAAGCCCGTCATATCGAATAACCGCGGCGCCGGACATCGTGCGAAACTCCACGGCGTCCCGGCCCACGACGGGTTCCAAACTTCCTCCGACATCCAGTTCGATTCGAAGAGCCTCATGGCGCTGCCGCGATGCCGGGGTAGGAGTATCATTCAGTCGCGGCTTGTTACGCAGCTCAAAAATCGTGAACCCATGCTTCAGCCCTTCTGGTCGATTCTCAAACCACTCCACAACGCCTTCGCGTGCGATCTCAATCCGTTCGCCCTCAACGCACACCTCACCCGGCCCAACGGAGTCGCCGTTCATTCCCGACAATCCGATTCGCCACTCCCACACGGCATCTCCGGTCCGCGGGCGCACCGTTGCCCCTGCCGGTGAAAACATGATCCGAAAGTTCTGTCCGCGATTCGGCGCGCCATACGCCGTCGGTCCGTTCGCCGAAAGCCGGTATTCGTCGCATGCAATCCAAGATCGAACGCACCCTTCCCATGTCGCCATGTCATCGGCGGCCGCGCGCGCCGCCCCCGATGCGATGAACCAAATGATCGCGCACCGACAGATTGCCCGCTCCGCCTTCACCATCGCGCAACGCCTCGGTTTGTACTCATCAATAAAGAGGAGGACGACGACTGATAACCGCTCAGTCTTGATCGGCCGGAGTGCATTGGGAGTTTGCCCCCGGGAGCGGTCAGCGTGCAACGCCGCCGATCCGCACTTCCCTCCTGTCATTGTATCGAACCGTACCCCCCGAAATCAACGTTTTCGGGCTTATGGATACGAGGTGTCGCGGCGTGGTCCATCCGGGTCGGGTTCGTTTCGCAGCACCTGGCCCACGTGCATTCGATAGACAACCTGTGGCGGCAGCGCGACCCGTTCATGAATACCCGGCGGCGCATCCCCCGCCATGACATACACATCCCGCCCTCCGATTCGGCACGACACGATGGCATGCAATTCGCCATCCACGTCAAACGCAGCGGCCACACGTGCATCGACGACGGTCAACTCCGGCGATATCCGATTCACGACGGCCTTTGCCGCGACCGCCGCGTCAAAGGTTGCCAGTTGCTCCGGTGGCGCCTGCCCGATTCCCATGACCAGCATGAAGCGTGTCCCAAGATGCAGACTGAACGCCTCATCGCTGGTCAGGTCATACCCCGGGTAATAGTTCGCTTCGGTTTTCCCGACTACGACAAAAAAGCGCTTCGCATCCAGACTGGATCGTTCCGCCTCAAACTCAAATACCACGACAGCGCCTTCGCCCTCAAGCGGGGAGTGAGGGAAGATTGTCGCGCTGCCAAGTGCGTTCGGTGCCGACTCACGTATCGCTTCCGCCAGATAAACCAGCGCATAAGCCCGCCACGCATCCAATGATGCGTCGTCTGGTCCGCTTGTCGGCTTTGCCAATTCACCCATGCGTCCTCACTGAATCATCAATTTCGCGCCGGCAAGCACTAAGATCGCCGCCAACAATCTTCGAATCGTCGGTCCCGCGAAACGCTTTGCCCCGAGGTGTGAACCGATGGCGCCGCCCGCCACCACGGCCGCCACCCACGCCGCCATGGAGCCATGCAACGATGGCCTAGCCCCGAGGTGACCCAATAATCCCGCGATCGAGTTCACCAGAATAAATGCCGCCGAAACGCCCGCGGTCACTTTCGCATCCGCCCAACGCATCAGCAGAATCACCGGGCTTAGGAAGATGCCGCCGCCGACGCCGGTCAGCCCCGACAACATCCCGATCACACCGCCGAGCGGAAACGACACGGCCGGCGGTGGCGCATCCACAGCCCCGGACCGCGAGTCCCCAGCCCGACGAAACAGGTGATACGCGGCATAAAGCAACACCGCACCGACGACTTTTCGATACATCGGCACAGGCAAAGTCATCGTTCCACCGAGATACGCGAAGGGCACCGACAACACCACGAACGGCCAGAACAGGCGCCACGAAAAACACCCCGCCCGCGCAAATCGAATCGTCGCGATGGTCGCAACCAGAATATTGAGCGTCAGCGCGGTCGGCCGCATCAGCGCCGGTGCCGTGCCCATCACCGCCATCGCCGCCAAATAACCCGACGCACCGGCATGTCCCACGATGGAGTACAGCAGGGCGGTCGCGAAAAAAAGAACGGTAAGAACGGCATCATCCATCATGCGTCGATTTGTAGTGTAACCGCCGCGCGAATACACTCCACATCATGCTTCGAACACCCCTCTACGAAAATCACAAACGTGCCGGCGCCAAGCTCATCGACTTCGGCGGATGGGAAATGCCCGTCATGTACCGCGGCATCAACGAAGAACACCTTCACACACGCGCGGCAAGCAGCGTCTTCGACGTCTCACACATGGGCCGACTCTATTTCAGCGGACCCGATGCCGAATCGCTTCTGCAGCTTGTGTGCACGCGAAATGTCAGCAAGCTAAAGGTCGGCCGCAGCGGTTACAGCCACGTGTGCAACGAGTCCGGCGGCATCCTCGATGACGTCATTGTGTCGCGCTACGAAGACAAGTGGCTCATGGTCTGCAACGCCGGAAATCGCGAGAAGATCGTCGCCCATTTGAACAAGCACGCCGCCGGCAAAAACGTCAAACTCGACGACACCACAACGCAGTCCGTCATGCTCGCCATCCAGGGCCCGGCCACAATGGAGCTTTTCAAGAAACACCTGCCGATCAAGATCGAGGATATGGGCCGCTATGGTTTCGCCAACGGCAGCTACATGGGCCAGAAGTACAGCGTCTTCCGAAGCGGGTACACCGGTGAAGATGGACTCGAAGTCGTCGTCGGCGCGGGCGTCGGCGTTTTGCTCTGGGATTTCCTCACGAAAGAAGGCGGCGAAGATCGCGTCACCGTTCGGCCCGCAGGCCTCGGCGCACGCGACACACTTCGCCTCGAAGCGGGAATGCCGCTCTATGGCCACGAATTGAACGAGCAAACCGATCCGCTTTCGGCCGGCTGCGGTTGGTGCGTCGACCTCACCAAAGATTTCATCGGCGCGGCCGCCCTGAGAAAAATCGAAGCCGAAGGCCCGAGGCGGAAAGTCGCGGGCCTTGTTCTCGAAGGCAAGCGCATCGCTCGACAGGGGGCGACGGTGATGGCAGGGGGGCGCGAAGTCGGTGTTGTCACCAGCGGCACCCTCAGCCCCACGCTCGAAAAATCCATCGCACAGGCCTTCATCGATTCATCGGTGCTCGCTGCGAATGAGAGTCTCAGCGTCGATCTTCGCGGAACGGCCATCGGTGCGACGGTTGTCCCGCTGCCATTTTACAAACGCCCAAGTTAGGCTACGCTTTCGGAACATCAAACAGGAGTGAACCCGTGGCCGTACCCGCTGATCGAAAGTTCCTCAAATCCCACGAATGGCACAAGCTCGACGGCGACGTCGTCACCATCGGCATCAGCAAATTCGCCGCCGATGAACTGACCGACATTACCTACGTCTCGCTCCCCGCCGTCGGCAAACAACTCACCGCCGGCCAGACCTTCGGCGAAGTCGAGAGCGTCAAGGCCACCAGTGATCTCTACTCCGGCGTATCGGGCACCGTCGTCGAGGTGAACGCGAAACTGAATGACGCCCCAGAACTTGTTAACAACGATTCCTTCGACGGCGGCTGGATGGTCAAGGTCAAAATCTCCGACCCTGCACAGTTGAACGGCCTGCTCTCAGCACAGCAATACGAAGCCCAGCTTGGTTCCTGATTCCTAAGCTATCGAGTCCCGCACCAACCCGGTTGCTTTGGTGAGAGTGCCTGCGCCTTCTTCACCAACTCCACAAACTCTGCCCGATACCCGCTCGCATCATTCGCCACGGCCCCCTGCGCCATATCCAGCACCGCCGCACACGTCGCATCCCCCCGATGGGGCGAATCACGCAGGATCATCCCGAACGCCGCGACCGCCGCCGACCAGCGAAAATCGTTCGATGCCGACGACACCTGGCGCACGCTGTCCATCACCGGCCGCTCAATGAGTTTGCTTACATCACCGTCCGGCTGCTTGTAGCGCAGCTTCACTGTCATCGTCTCGCCGTTCATGGCCGCCGGTGTCAGGTTTGGCTTCGCATCCACCGGCGCAGCACTCACCGCCCCCTCCACCCGCTGATACTTCAGCGGATCGACCGACGGCACATCCATCGGTTGCCCCACTGGCACGATCTCATACAACGCCGTCACGCTATGCCCCGCGCCAATCTCGCCGGCATCCTTGCGATCATCATTGAAATCCTGCGCCGCGAGGATGCGATTCTCATAGCCGATAAGCCGATAGGCCGCGACGACCGCGGGGTTGAACTCAATCTGAATCTTCACATCCTTCGCGATGGTCACCAGCGTGCCCGCGACCTGCTCGACAAACACCTTCCGCGCCTCGTTGAGCGTGTCGATGTAGCCGTACTGGCCGTTGCCCTTGTCGGCCAATTTCTCCAGCGTGGAGTCCTTGAGATTGCCCATGCCGAACCCGAACACGCTGAGAAATACCTTGCTCTTGGCCTTCTCCTGGATGAGCTCCACGAGGGAATTCTGACTGGTCACGCCGACGTTGAAGTCACCATCCGTCGCGAGAATCACCCGATTGACACCCTCCACGTTGAAATGCTCCGCCGCCACCTTGTATGCAAGCTCAATCCCTTGGCCGCCGTTCGTTGAACCACCCGCACTCAAATTGTTAATGGCGTGCCGGATCGTGTCACGGTTGTTGCACGTCGTGGACGGCAGCACCAAGCCGGACGACCCCGCATAGACCACAATCGCCACCCGATCGCGCTCATCCAATTGCTCGACCAGCATCCCCAGCGCCCGCTGCACCAGCGGCAGCTTGTTCTCCGGCTGCATCGATCCCGACACATCCACGAGGAACACCAGATTGCACGCCGGCCGCTGCTGCGCCGGGAACGTCTTCCCCTTCAGCGCCACCCGGGCCAGCCGATGATTCATCCTCCACGGGCAGAGCGCCATCTCCACATTCACCGAAAACGGATCATCCCCCGTCGGCGGCGCATCGGTGTAGGAGAAATAATTGATCATCTCCTCAATCCGCACCGCATCCTTCGGCGGCATCTGCCCGCTCGTCAGGAACCGGCGAATGTTGGAATACGATGCCGTATCGACGTCGATGGAAAACGTTGATAACGGTTGCTCGCGGACGAGATAGAACGGATTGTCGCGAATTTGGTCGTAGGATTCGGCGGTGCTTTGCCGCGCCGGGTAGTTGAGTCCATCGTTGGAATCTCTACGAAGTGCAGGATTGTCCTTAACTTCCTCAGCAATATTGTCCCGCGTGTCGTAAAAAAGCGATCCATGTCCGGTATCGTTCTGGTTACTCAAGTACAGCCACTGATCACCAGCCGAAGGAGTGCTGGGATTCGACTGCATAGATTTGGCGGGTTGTAATCCTAATTGCGCTGAATTCGCAGGTTCCGTCAGACTTGCAATCGGCTCGCCTGGTTTGATCCCGTAAAGGTGTAGCTTGCTTTGAGTTTCGTACTTGTATACCTGTTTCGACTCATGTGTACGCCTAACCTCATTCTCTTGTGCAAGCCCGTATTGACCCGACACGTGCCCTTTCGATTGTGCATTGGAGCCCGTAGTCGATGGTGACACCGGCTGATTGACATATCCTAGCGAAACAATCGGATTCGATGTCCCACTCGGCATGTTCTTCTCGAGATTCGCCACCGATTGACTGGTATTCATTCGCGCCCCATTCATCGACTGCGACACAATGATCCCCACCGGAATCCCCACCGCCAGAAGAAGAATCGCGGCTCTCGCATATCGAACCGTCTGACCTCTGTTGGTTCCGCTTGTCGCCGCCCGCCGCACCCGCTCGCGTTGCAACACCTGCAACTCCGGCCCCTTCTCCCCGCCCAATCCCGACGATAACACCGCCGCCGTCGCCCGAATCTCCTCCACGACCGCCCGCGCCTCCGCCGACCCCGCGACGAACTTTTCAACATCCGCACGCTCGGCACCCTCCAATTCGCCCAACGCATACGCCGTCAGCCTCGGATCATCAATGTCAATCGCCATGGTCATTCTCCTGTAGAGAGCCTCATCGTTTCCGTTTCACTCGCCCGTTTTCATCCTCACCCGCAACGCCTTAATCGCCGTGTGCAACAGAAAGCCAACATTCGTCACGCTCAACCCCGTCACCTCGCTGATCTCGCGATAACTCAGCCCGCCGCTGAACTTCAGCCGCACCACCTCCTGCTGATTCGCCGGTAACTTCGCCAGATGATCCATCATCGCACCGGCGCTCTCCCGCTCGTCGCACGCCTCGCTCGGCGTATCCGACTGCGCCGCCCGCCGATCCACGACCTCATCCGCGACCGTTTGCATACGCGATTCCTTTCGACACGCATCCATCGCCCGCTGCCGGCACACCCGATACAACCACGCCGCAACGTGATTCCCCTCCAGGTCCCGCCGCTCGCGACACAGGCGCAGAAAGGTCTCCTGCACGACATCGCGCGCCGCGTCGTCATCGCCCGTCAGCCGTGCGGCATACCGAATCAGCGGCCCCTCGTGCTTTTCGAGGGCCGCCGCAATCCACGCCGCCCGGCCGTCTCCGTTTGATCCCGACATGCCTCACAGACCTTTCGTGATGCAGCCACCCATGTATACGATCCTCACGCCGGTTCCTTAGACGCAAATCCGGCCACCCGGTTCCAAGCGTAGGGCTGGTTGTACTCAACCCACCGCTGGCACTGCACCTCCTAACCCTTTCCCCTAGAATATCCACACACGGAATAGACCCCTAAACGGAGTGTCCCCCTCAATGCCCCAGCGTGATTCCTCCCGGAGCGTCCTCGACCCCTCCGACCTCTTTATCCAACGACACATCGGCCCGACGCCCAGTGACATCGCCGAGATGCTCACCCTCGTCGGCTGCAAGACCCTCGACGACCTGACCGACGACACCATCCCGGCCGCCATCCGCACGAAGAAACCGCTCGCCATCGGCCCCGCCCGCGGCGAAAACGAACTCCTCATCGACCTGCAGGCCACCGCGTCCCGGAACCAGGTCTTCCGCTCGTTCATTGGCATGGGCTATCACGACTGCATTACGCCGCCGGTGATCCTGCGAAACATTCTGGAGAACCCCGGCTGGTACACCCAGTACACGCCATATCAGGCCGAAATCTCGCAGGGCCGCCTCGAAGCCCTGCTCAATTTCCAAACCATGATCGCGGACCTCACCGCGCTGCCCGTCGCCAACGCCTCGCTCCTCGACGAAGCCACCGCCGCCGCCGAAGCCATGAGCATGTGCCGCGCCGCCCGGAAAGATGAATCGCGCAACGAGTTCTACGTCGCCGACGACTGCCACCCGCAGACCATCGCCGTGGTGAAGACCCGCGCTGCCGGCCTCGGTATCACGATCATCGTCGGGCCGACTGCCCAGTTCGACCCCGCGAAGAACGCCGCCTTTGGCATCCTCGTCCAATACCCGACGACCGACGGCCGCATCGAGTGCTATCAGGAGCTAACGAAACGCGCCCACGCCGCCGGCGCACTCGTCGTCGCCGCGACCGATCCGCTCGCACTCACCCTTATCAAGCCGCCTGGCGAGTGGGGAGCCGACATCGCCATCGGCAGCGCACAGCGCTTCGGCGTCCCCATGGGTTTCGGCGGACCGCACGCCGCCTTCATGGCCTGCCGCGACGAGTTCAAACGCCAGATGCCCGGCCGCATCATCGGCGTCTCCAAGGACGTCCACGGCCGTCCGGCCTTCCGTCTCTCCATCCAAACCCGCGAGCAACACATCCGCCGCGAAAAAGCGACCAGCAACATCTGCACCGCGCAGGTTCTCCTTGCCATCATGGCCAGCATGTACGCGGTCTATCACGGCCCCAGCGGGCTGCGACGAATCGCCGAGCGGGTTCGCGCGTACACACAGACGCTCCGTGCCGGCCTGAAATCGCTCGGCCATCAAATCGGCGAAGACCTTGTGTTTGATACGTTGCGCGTCAAGCCCGTCGGGAAATCGTCAGCCGACATCCTCCGCGCCGCCCGCACCGCGAAACTCAATCTCCGAGACTTCGGCGACGGCTCCATCGGCATCACCCTCGACGAAACCACCGACCGCGTTGCCATCGCCGACCTTCTCACGGTATTTGGCGCAAAGTCGACCGACATCGACACCCTCGCCACTTCGGCCAAACTCGAAATCCCGCCCGCCTTCGTACGCGAGTCCGGCTATCTGACCCATGCCGTCTTCAACACGCACCACTCCGAAACGCAGATGCTGCGATACATCTTCACCCTCGCCTCGCGCGACCTATCGCTCGCCCACAGCATGATCCCCCTCGGCTCCTGCACCATGAAGCTCAACGGCACCAGCGAGATGATCCCCGTCACATGGCCTGAGTTTGGGAGGATTCACCCCTTCGCACCGGCCGACCAGTGGCAAGGCTACGCCGCCATGTTCGCGCAGCTTGAGAAATGGCTCGCCGACATCACCGGTTTTACCGCCGTCTCGCTCCAGCCCAACGCCGGGTCGCAGGGCGAATACGCCGGCCTTATGGTCATCCACGCCTATCACGAAAGCCGCGGCGACAAACAGCGAAACGTCTGCCTCATTCCCGACTCCGCCCACGGCACAAATCCCGCAAGCGCCGTCGTCGCCGGAATGCGCGTTGTCCCGGTCGCCTGCGATGACCACGGCAACATCAGCATGGAAGACCTAAAGGCGAAGGCTGCGGAGCATTCCGCGAACCTTGCCGCCATTATGGTCACTTATCCATCGACCCACGGCGTCTTTGAAGAGGGCATCCGCGAACTCTGCGAGGTCGTCCACAAGCACGGCGGACAGGTCTACATGGACGGCGCCAACATGAACGCCCAGGTCGGCCTCTGCCGCCCCGGCGATATCGGCGCCGACGTCTGCCACCTCAATCTGCACAAGACCTTCTGCATCCCGCACGGCGGCGGCGGTCCCGGCATGGGGCCTATCGGCGTCGCAGCGCATCTCGCCCCCTTCCTCCCCGGTCACCCGGTCATCAAGCCAGACTCCGCCGGTGAAAAAGCCATCGGCCCCGTTTCCGCCGCGCCATACGGCAGCCCCAGCATCCTCACCATCAGCTACGTTTACATCGCCCTGATGGGAAGCGACGGCTTGAAGCAGGCCACGCAGGTCGCCATCCTCAACGCCAATTACATGGCGAGCCGCCTGGAAAAACACTACCCCGTCCTCTACGCAGGAAAGTCCGGCCGTGTCGCCCACGAGTTCATCCTCGACTGCCGCCAATTTGAAAAATCCGCCGGCATCAAGGTCGAGGACATCGCCAAGCGCCTCATGGATTTCGGCTTCCACGCCCCGACCATGTCCTTCCCCGTCCCCGGCACGCTCATGATCGAGCCGACCGAGAGCGAATCCCGCGACGAGCTGGACCGCTTCTGCGATTCCCTCATCGCCATCCGAGAAGAGATCGCCGCCATCGAGCAGGGCCGCGCCGACCGCGCCGACAACCCACTGAAAAACGCCCCGCACACCGCCGACGCCGTCACCGCCGACGACTGGTCCCACGCCTACTCCCGGCAACAGGCCGCCTTCCCGCTCCCCTGGGTCCGCCGCCACAAGTTCTGGCCCGCCGTCGGCCGAATCGACAACGTCTACGGCGACCGGCATCTCATCTGCACCTGCCCGCCGATGGAAGCCTATTCAAGCTAGGCCGTGGAGAATGCAACTTTATCGCTCTTAGACAAAAGGTTGTCCGATCCGTCCAATGCCGCGATATACTTACGGCATGGCAACGCAGCTCACGTTGGACCAACGAATCGAGGCTACGCCGGGCATTTGCGGCGGGAAGCCTAGAATCACCGGACAACGTATCCGGGTTCAGGATATCGTTGCTTGGTACGAATTTCACGGCATGACGCCGGATGAAATCGTCGCGGGCTATCCGCAGATGACGCTCGCGGACGTTCACGCGGCCTTGGCGTATTACCACACCCATCATGATGAAATTCAGCGTCAGATGGCCGACGACGAGGCGTTCGTCGACAACCTGAGGCGAACCGACCCGCGGTCGGTGTTGAAATCTTCCGGCACGGATGCCAATGGCAATCGCGCTTCATCTTGACGAGAATGTCCACCTCGCAGTCGCGGAGGCCCTCCGCCGGCGCGGCATCAATGTCACGACACCGACGGATGCCGGTCTCGTTGGAGCCGCCGACGACCAGCACCTGGAGTTTGCAAGATCCCAGGGTTCCGTCGTTGTCACCCACGATGCCGATTTTCTGCGGCTCCACGCCATGGGAATTGACCATTCCGGAATTGCGTTTTGCCATGTAAAGAAGCACTCGCTTCGCCAGTTGGTTCGAGTGGTGTGTAAACTCGCCATTAGCAGCATGCCCGAGACCATGGCCAATCGGGTCGAGTATCTGTAGTGTTATTCCCATAGTTGCATCCGTGCCCCTGCGGCAACGGTGCCCTCCACCGCGACCGTTCCCTCCTCCGCACCTGGCCACCGATGGAGGCGTATTCGAGTTAATTAATTTCCCGATTTTTTGCGAACCGCCAGCGTCGCACTTTCGTAGAGGGGGGTGTCGCCACGGACGGCAGCCCGACCCATCGCCCGTAACGGAGTACCCATGATCCCATTCGCACCTTACCTCATCACCATCGCCGTGTCGCTTTCCGGAGGGGAACCGGCCTTTCGACCTGTCGATTTCAAGTCGCGCTTCGGCAAGTACGACGGCTGCTTCGTTCTAAAGGAAGTCGGCAAAGATCGCCTACTCCGATTCAACGAAGCAGCCTGCGCGAAGCGCCAGTCTCCCTGCTCCACCTTCAAGATCCCCAACGCCCTCATCGGTCTTGAGACCGGCGTTCTCCTTGGCCCGGACACCGGCTTCAAGTGGGACGGGACGAAATACTGGAACAAAATGTGGGAGAAGGATTACACGCTGGCCGCGGCGATTAAAGACTCCTGCGTCTGGTACTTTCAGGAAGTTGCCCGCCGCATCGGTTCCGATCGCATGAAAGACTTCATCGACAAACTCGGTTACGGCAATCGCGACCTCTCCGGCGGCATCGACCGCTTCTGGCTCGACTCCACCCTCACCATCTCCGCCGACGAGCAACTCGCCTTCATGGAGAAGCTCTACACCAACAAGCTCCCATTCTCAAAACGCACGATGGAAACCGTCCGCAGCCTCATCGTGTATCGCGAAGGCAAAGACTGGACCTTCAGCGGCAAGACCGGCACTTCCGCCAAGGATGGCAAACCCACCCTCGGCTGGTTCGTCGGCCACGTGAAAAGCGGTGACAAGGAATACGTCTTCGCGATGAATATGACGGCTGCCGACAAAGCCTGGGGCCCAAAGGCCCGCGACATCGCCTTCGAAATCCTCATCGACCTCGGTCTCGTTTCCGCGAAATAGCACAGACTCCGTTCCATTCGCCCCTCGAAGCCGGCGGACTTGTGCCCCGTCGGCTTCAGGCTTTTTACTCCGTTCACCCCTCCCGACAACTCACAGCCTGTTTCCACGCCCAATCCACTTCGCTACAATGCCCGGCTTGCGGGAAGTACCCAATACCCACGGTTCCAAGTGAGGATCGCCTGTGCCGCGTGGAAAGATCGAACTAAAAAACTACGTCGAGTCCCTCTCCATTCTTGACGCCGACGGCAACGTGGATGCCTCGCTCGAGCCAAAGCTCGACGCCCAGGAACTCCGCCTCGCCTTCGCCGCCATGCTCCGTGCCCGTCGCTATGACGAACGCATGTTGAAGCTCCAGCGACAAGGCCGCATCGGCACCTATGGCCCTGCGCTTGGTCAGGAAGCAGCGTCCCTCGGTCCGGCCTTCGCCATCGGCAAGAACGACTGGCTTGTTCCCTCTTTCCGCGAACCCGCCGCCATGCTTCACCGCGGCTGGCCCATGCACAAGCTCATGCTCTGGTGGGGCGGCAACGAGTTCGGCTCCGTCGTCCCGGACGGCGTGAATGATTTGCCAATCTGTGTCCCCGTTTCGTCGCAGTGCCTCTACGGCGCGGGCGTGGCATGGGGTTGCAAGATCCGAAACGACGGCACAATAGCGGTCGCCTTCACCGGCGACGGCGGAACCAGCGAAGGCGATTTCCACGAAGCCATGAACGTCGCAGGTGCATTCAAGCTCCCGCTGATCATGGTCGTCCAGAACAATCACTGGGCCATCTCTCTCCCGCGAGAGAAACAATCCGCCTCCGACACGATTGCTCAGAAAGCCCTCGCCTACGGTTTCAACGGAATCCAGGCCGACGGTAACGACATCCTCTCCATGATCGCCGCCACCCGCGAGGCCGCCGATCGCGCCCGCAAAGGCGGCGGCCCCACGCTCATCGAAGCCGTCACCTATCGCCTCGGCGTCCATACAACGGCCGACGACCCCAAGAAATATCGCACCGAGGAAGAAGTCGAATGCTGGAGGGCCAAAGACCCGCTCATTCGCTTCTGGACCTATTTGCTGGCGAAAAAGGTCATGGACGAGAAGGCCCGCGAGCTTCTCGAGGAAGAGATCAACAACGAGATTACGGCCGCCGTGGAGCGCACCGAAGCCTATGAGCCGGACGTCCTTGAGCCGTTCCGCCACAGCTTCGCCACCATGCCGCCGCACTTGGAAGAACAAATGATGCAGTTCCAGGCGTACTTGGAATCCATCGGCGCCCATCCCGGCCGCGCCTCCAACGACAAAATTGAAACCGCCCGCGGGATTCATTGAAGGAATCGACATGGCTGAAATGACAATGGCCAAAGCCCTGAACCTCGCCATGCGCGAGGCCATGGCCGAAGACAAAACCGTCATGGTCCTCGGACAGGACGTTGGCAAAGACGAAGGCGTCTTCCGCATCACCGAGGGCCTTCTCAAGGAGTTCGGCCCGGATCGCGTGATCGACTTCCCCGTCGCCGAGTCCGCCATCGCCGGCGTCTCCGTCGGTCTCTGCTTCACCGGGTTCAAGCCCATCGCCGAGATGCAGTTCTCCGGCTTCGGCTATCACGCCTTCCATCAGATTGAGAACCATGTCGCACGCTTCCGTAATCGCACGCGCGGCCGATACACCTGCCCGATGGTCGTCCGCATGCCCTACGGTGCCGGCATCCGCGCCATCGAGCACCACAGCGAAAGCCGCGAAGCCATCTGGGCGCACCTCCCAGGGCTGAAAGTCGTCATCCCCTCCGGCCCGCGAAATGCCCGCGCTCTGCTCCGCGCCAGCATATTCGACCCCGACCCAGTTATGTTTTACGAGCCAAAGGCCTGCTACCGCGCCTTCAAGGAAGAAGTGCCCGAAGAGCCGGAGGTCATGGAGATCGGCAAGGCCAACATCGTCCGCCCGGGTGACGACGTGACCATCATCTCCTACGGCGCATCCATGCGACCCGTGTTGGAGGCTGCGGACGAATTGGAGATCGAGCACCACATCGACGCCGAGGTGATCGATCTTCTCAGCCTCGTCCCGATGGACACCGAAACGATCGTCGCCTCGGTGAAAAAGACCGGCCGCGTCGTCGTCGTCCACGAGGCCCCGAAGAATTGTGGTCCCGCCGCCGAGATCATCGCTCGTATTGTGGAAAACGCCTTGATGTTCCTCGAGGCCCCCATCGAGCGCGTCACCGGCTACGACCTGGTGATGCCGTTCTTCAACCTTGAGAAGTTTTACATCCCCGACGCCCACCGCGTGGTAACCGCCGCGCGCGAGGTCGTCAGCTATTAGACTTTGGTAATTGGTAATTCGACATTCGTAATTCCCTGAGCGCACCGCTCCGGCAACAGGACATTGTCCAATGGGTAAAGACTTCAAACTTCCGGACCTCGGCGAAGGCATTCACGAGGCTCAAATCGTCAACGTCATGATCAAGCAGGGCGACACGGTCAAGGCCGACCAAATGGTCATGGAGGTCGAAACCGATAAGGCCTCCGTCGAACTGCCCGTCCCCTACGCCGGCACCATCGAAAAGCTAAACGTCAAAGTCGGCGACACCGTCAAGGTCGGCATGGTACTCCTCTCCGTCGGCGACGGCTCCGGCGCATCCGCCGCACCGGCGCCCGCAGCGAAGGCCGTCGAATCCAAGGCCGCACCCGCGGCCAACGTCGCATCCGCCCGCGCGCCCGAGCCTCCCATGGTCGCCCCGCGCGCCGCCGCCATTGCCGAAGCTCCGTCGTCGGGCGACGGCCCCATCCCCGCCGCTCCCGCCGTACGTCGAATCGCCCGCGAAGCCGGCGTCGATTTGCGAAGCGTCCACGGCACCGGCCCCGGCGGCCGCATCGTCCGTGAAGATGTCGAGCGTTTCATCCTCTCCGGCAACGGTGGCTCCGCGCCTGCTGCTCCGTCATCACCGCGATCCGCACCCGCGGCCGCACCAGCCCGGCCCGCTGCCACCGCCATGTCCGTCCCCGCCGAGGCCATGCCGGACTTCGCCCAATGGGGCCCGGTCCGCCGCGAGGCCCTTCCGCAGATTCGCAAGACCATCGCCCGCCAGATGGTCCGCTCGGTCACCACAATCCCGCACGTCACCCATTGCGATGAGGTGGACGTCACGGACCTCGAACAATTCCGCAAGGAACAGGGCGCGATCTTCGAAAGCAAAGGCGCGAAGCTCACCCTCACCGCCTTCGTCGTCAAGGCCGTCGCCGGTGCCCTGCGAACGTTCCCGAATTTCAACGCATCCTACGACGAAGCCGCGGGCGAAATGGTGTTCAAGGACTACGTCCACATCGGCATCGCCGTCGATTCGCCCAAGGGCCTCATGGTCCCCATCATCCGCGATGCCGACCGCAAAGGCCTGATGACCATCTCCAAGGAAATGAAGGATCTGGCCGACAAGGCCCGCGAGTTCAAGCTGGACGTCGCCCAGATGCGCGGCGGCAGCTTCACGGTCACAAACGTCGGCGCCCTCGGCGGCACCATGGCCACGCCGATCATCAACTACCCCGAAGTCGCCATCCTCGGCATGGGCAAACTCGACTGGAAGCCCGTCGTCCGCGACGGCCAGATCGTGGCCCGCAAGGTCCTGCCGCTCTTCCTGAGCTTTGACCACCGCGTCATTGACGGTGCCGACGGAGCACGCTTCATCCGCGCCGTCATGGAATTCCTCGAAAGCCCGCTGAACCTACTGCTGGTTTCATAGCGCGTCATTTTCTTTCGACGGTGCGAAGCCTCATTCCCTCCCCTTGATAAGGGGATTGAGGGGCGACCGAGGAGGAAGCCCCGAAAGGGAAGGGTAGCGAATAAGAGGATCGAGCCATGACCGGGTGCAAGCGGTCCCCGAGGCGAATCGTCCCCCTGGTCTTTGCCATCCTCGTCGGCGCGCTGGTCATCGCCAACTATTATGAAACCAATGTAAAAAGCCGAAAACTCGACGAAGCCGAAACGAAAAAGCCATTTGTTTTCTTACACATGACGCCGGCTTTTTCTCCTGTGCTCAAATGCGGTGTCATTGCAGCTGTATGGAATGATGGGCAGATTGTCCGTGCCCGTTCGGAGGGCGACATCGGGAAAATGTATGTCAAAGGAATGATGTCTCCCACAGATCTGGCTCGAATCAAACAGCTCGTCGTGCAATTCTCGCCAGAGAACCCCAATGAAAATGGAATCGTTGTGGACGCTGCGGCTGATATTCTGGTTGTTCGCTTCAAATCAAAAATCGAAGTCAAAGGCCACTCCCCACCCAATACGAACGACCCGGAAATCACGCGAATTCGAAATGAACTTATGAACGTGGCGATTGTGAATCCATCAGAAATCGACGGGGCGCCATACAAAGCTCACCCGGGCGATTGGTACAAGTAGCGTGTAGGGCGTGTTGTAGTCAACTCACCTGCCTCGCACGCCCCCCAATTCCCGGCAACAAAAATGATCCCATCTAGACCAACGAAGGCACGTCCTTCGCCGCCGATCGGCGACGCAATCGCCGATGCGCCGAACCAAACGGTCCAATCCGCACCGACCTTCGCGGGAACCGGGCCACAACCTCCAATTCGCCCCCCAGCACCCGGACGATCTTCTGCAACGTCGATATCTGCATGTCCGATTGCTTCTCAAGCTTTGATAGGCTGGGCTGCTTGATGCCCAGCGCTGCCGCGATCTCCACCTGGCTCTTGCCACGCCCGGCCCGAATCTCGCTCAGCAGGTACTCACCCAAAAGCTCCCGTGCCCGGCCCTTGGCCTGCGCCTGGATTTTCCTCGTGGTCGTTCGGCGAACCAGCGCATCGAATGTTTTAGCCATGTTATTTCCCCTTCTTCTGACGCATCCGTGCCAGGTGGGCGTCAAACAGCGCATCGGCCCTGGCGATCAATTGCTTGTAAAACCGAACCTGGCTGACACCGCCTTTATCGCCCGCCACAAGCAGTATGGCGGCTCGATTCGGATCGAATGCGAATGCTATCCGCATCACCATGTCCTTCGTATCGGCCCGAAGCTCTTTCATGTTCTTGTGCTTCGAGCCTTTTAGTGTGTCGGCGTGTGGTCGACCAAGCTGGGGGCCGACCACTTTGAGCAGCTCGACCTTGGCCATGACCTCCACCTTCCCGCTGTCATTCAACCCGGCAAACCAGCCGTCAAATGTGTCGGTCGTCTGGACGGTCCACATCAGATTTAGTATAGCTTATAGGCTATAATTCGTCAAGTTGGATTTGCAGCCCGTAGCGTGGGTACTTCCTGTACCCACCAGTCTTGATTCTCACCTGGCAAGTATCTGCACCAGCGACCATCGTAACCCCTTTCCCCACAACCACTTCCGCAGCAAATCACAGGCAATGTGAAACGCTGATCAAGATTGATAGTCAGCGAGCAAGAACCGCACGGCTCGCGCAACATGCGGAAGCACGAGCCGCGCCCGATCCGCGCCTATTCCCTCCCCGTCGAAAAGGGGAGGGCGCGGGTGGGGTCGTGACGTGCTTAGGTGCCAAATTTGCCGCGGCCGTTTCGCCGTTTGGCATCAGTTTGCCAACAATTCGAAGGCGGCTCCATGCCGGCAAACGCCAGCAAACGCCAGCTGTTTTCAAGAAAGAGAGGTAAAAATGCCGCAATTCCCAAACTACACCGGCGGAAACCGATCCTCCATCCTGAACAGGCTCCCGCTCGAAATCCGAAAACGGCTCGACGATGCAATTCGAAGTCGTCAACCCGCCAGCCTTATTTGCTGCTACCGCGACTTTAACCTCTGCGAATACGGCGTGAGCCTTCGCGCCCTCCAGCGCTACGCCCGAAATCTTCGCGACCGATTCGATCTGGATGAAGCCGCCGCGCGTTCCAGACTCAATAATCCCGACATCGCCGCCGGGCTTACCGCGATCATTGGTCGCCGCCTTCTGGCAATTCTTCTCCACGACGAAAAAGCAACCCCGGCCACCATTCACCGCCTCACGGTTGCCTACAAATCGGCCCACCACGTCGATCGTGAACGGACGAAGACCAAGTCCGACGAAGCAAAGGTGGCGGCCCGCCTTGCCAAGACCGTTGCCGAAGCCCGTGATCTCGCCGAGCGCGTTCGCAAAGAAGTAGCCCGCGCCGATTTTTCATACCTGAATGATTTATGGCCCACCGCAAACACGCACGAGCCCTAGGCTCCGCGCGATCATACCTCGCGCCATGCGGCCCGATGTTATGGTGCCGCCCGGCGCGATTTGTCCACGATGCGCTGCAGCAACTGCTTGGCCACGGCATCGTCAGGTTTCGCGCGGATGGCTTGTTCGCAATACGACCGCGCTTCGGGAAGGCGCCCCTGGGATTCGCGAATAATCGCGACGTTGAAATAGGCATTGAAAAACCCGGGATTGATCCGGGCCGCAGCCAGATAGGCCTCGACGGCAGGTTCCAGTTTGCCGGCAAAGTACAGCGAGTTTCCCACGTTAAACTGAGCGTCGGCGTCCTTCGGGTTCAGCTCGACGCACTTGCGAAAGCAATGCTCAGCGTCGTCGAATCGCTTCGCGCTGAGCAGCACCGCTCCCATGCGAGACCATGCGTCGATAAAGTCGGGTCGAAGCGCAAGGGCCTGTTGAAATCGATCGACTGCGTCGTTCCATTGATTGCTCGCCGTAAGGATCGCGCCCCAGAGCAGATACGCCTCCGCATAACGAGGCCGCAGGCCGATCGCCGCTTTGAGTTGCACAATGGCGTCGTCCGTTTTGCCGAGCGTGGCCAGCGTTTGTGCCCAGAGAAGTCGGTTAAACGAATTCTTCGGGTCCTTTTGCGCGGCGGCCTCCCGATGAGGGAGCGCGTCGGCATGTTGGCCCTGTTCCGCAAATGCCGAAGCCAGCGCCGAATGAAGGCCGGGCACATCGGCGACCTTGAGAGACTCCGTGTAATGCGCTACAGCCTCGTCGATGCGACCCGACGCAAGCAATGCCTTGCCGAGCAACATGCGAATGGGCAACTGCGTCGGGTCCGCCAGGATCCGCGCCCTGAGAAGCGACACGGCCTTCTCGTGTTTGCCACGATTGATCAGATCGGCGCAGACTCGGTACCACTCACTGCTGGCGATGGAGGCCGCCGAGTCGCGAACCACGGTGGTCACCAGATTTTCCACCGGGGCATAGTCGTCGGTCAGCGTGTCAGGCCTGATTCGGCGTTCCAGTTCGGCAAGCTTCTCATCCTGAATCGGGAAGATCATGCAATCCGCGCGATAGGCGGGTCCCAGATTGGCGACGTCAACGGGAACATTGGAACAGACCAGGATAAACGTGTTGCGCGTGGCGCTTGCGGCTTCGATGGGCCGTCCTTCCGTGAGCGCGTAAACATGAGGGAAAACGTCGAGAAGCGTCCGCCTTGCCGCGGCGAGAAACCGGCCATGATCAAACGCATCGATCAGGTTCATCATGTAGGCCCCGTCGGGCTTCAGATTGCGTTGGATGTTGCGGACGAATTCAAGCGTGGTCAGTTGGAACGGAACACTGTAGTCGCTGAAGACGTCGAGGTAGATAAGGTCGTAGCGTTCCGCCGAGTCGGCGCCGGATGTCCAGGCTTTGCGATCGACAAACACCCGGCCATCTTCGTGAAAAGGGTGGATGTTGGCCGATGGGGCGATCCCCATGTGGTCGAATGCGGCCTTTGTGACCGCCGGGTCAATCTCGACGACATCGTTGATGCTGGTGGGCCAGTTGCGTGCGAGGTACGCCGGAAAGACGTAACCGCCGCCGCCGATCATCAGCGTTCGGAGGTTGGCGCGGCTCTGGGCGATTCGATGGGTGAGCGCGGCATAGGTGCGCTCGTATTCGTATCGAAGATCGTCGGGTTCTTCGAGATTCAGTTCGCTGTGCCGGAGCTTGTCGAGATACATGGCGCGCGTGTCGGGCGAATCGTTGGTCCGCACCACGCGAAGATACGAATAGTTCGTGTCGCAGGAGAAAAGCTCCGACGATTCGCGCTCAGATCGGATGTTCATCGCCTGGCCCCACTCTCGCGCCCAAGCCCAGGGTGCATGAGCAATGACAAGGCCTGCTATCAACGCCGCCGACCACGAACAACTTGCGATGGAAATCGCGCCATAGAGCACAGCCATCGCGGCAAGAACGCCCGCCACGGTCCAGACGATGGTCATGGTGCCAAAAGCCGCGAT
This sequence comes from Planctomycetota bacterium, assembly GCA_016235815.1. Classification (GTDB taxonomy): domain Bacteria; phylum Planctomycetota; class Phycisphaerae; order UBA1845; family UTPLA1; genus JACRIM01. Next base: position 16,789 of record JACRIM010000030.1, on the reverse strand, counting down.
CAAATAGAAACCGGTTGCAAACGTGCCGAGAATGCTCCCCACGACGCCCCATGCGTAAATGGATCCGATGGTCCGACCGCGCTGACGTCCGATGTCGAGTGCCATCTTGGCGACAATAGGACTGATGGTCCCAAGGATGACCGACGGTAGCAAAAACACTGACGCGATGTGCGACGCAACGCGCCATGGCCAAGAAAAACTCCACAAGAGCGGCCAGTCGCCGACCCATCCATTCGCGGGAACGATGAGCGCGCTGGTTGCCGAAGCGAAAATGAAAAGGAGCGACAGGGTTGGTCGCGGCCGAAAGCGATCCGCCAGGACGCCGCCCACATAATTGCCGATGGCGATGCCGCCGAGCACCACGCCGATGATGGAGGTCCACGTGTAGAGCGATGAACCCAGGTGCCGTGCAATGATGCGGCCCGCCACGAGTTCAATGACCATCATGCAGGCGCTGGAAACGAAAACCGTTGCGTTCGCGGTGAACCATGCGACGGACTGACGATCGGAGGTCGGCGCCGGAGTCTCGCTCATCGCGACTCCTCGCTCACCACCTTGCCGTTGATTACCACGCCGATGCAGTGCGACGTGTACTCAAACGGATCGCCGTCATACACCGCCACGTCGCCGTCCTTGCCGGCTTCGAGCGTGCCGACGCGATCGGCGATGCCGAGGATTTTCGCCGCGTCGATGGTGACACTGGCGAGCGCCTGCTCGAAGGTCAGACCGTTCGCGGCGGCGATTCCTGCTTCGAATAAGGCAACACGGGTTTTGGGCACATAGCTCTCGTAGCCGCTCTGCAGGGCAACCGGGATGCCCGCGCCGCGCAGTTTGCCGGCCGTCTCGTAGCTCACGTTCTCTGTTTCACCCATGCCGCCGCGACGCATGGAAGGGTGGAGGATGACGGGTACACCGGCGGCTTTGATCGGATCCATGATGAGATACGCCTCGGCCGCGCCGTCGAGCACGATCTTGATCTTGAACTCGTCGGCAACGCGAAGTGCCGACATCAGGTCGGCCGCGCGATTCGCGGTGATGAGCAACGGCATGTCGCCCTTGAGCACGCTTGCCAAGATTTCGAGTCGCAGATCGCGATCGGGGCGTTTGGTCGCATCGGAGAGACCTTGCTTGCGAACATACTCCTGTGCCTTGATCAACTCCTCGCGCAGCATGGCCACCGCCTTGCTCCGCGTGCCCGGCGCCTTCTTCTCGGCATCTTTTCCTTTGGAACGGGCGTCGTCACCGAGCGTGACCGCCACCATGGCAACAGCTCGTACGGTCGCCTCTTCCACGGTAAGCCCCGCAGTCTTGACGATCATGGTCTGCCCGGAGATGAGCGCACCGGGGGCATGGCCGGTGTGGAGCGTGGTGATGCCAAAGCCGCGCACCCAATCAATGAGCCGCTCCTGCGGGTTGTAGGAGTCGATGGCTCGAAGCTCGGGCTGCATCGGATCACTGCTGTCGAGCTGATCCTGGTCCTGATCCTGATTGAGGTAGCCGGTGAGGCCGACGGTGCTATGGGCGTCGATCAGGCCCGGCGTAACGACCTTGCCGCGCAGGACCTTGGCTCGCTCGGGTATCTGCACGTCGGCTTGAGCGCCGACGCGCTGAATCTTGCCGGCGGCAATGATGACCACGCCATTCTTAATGGGCGGGCCGGCCATGGTGTGCACCGTCTCGCCGATGATGGCGATTTGTGCGGACGCGGTTGATGCACCGACGAGCAATGCGAATGTGGATACGAAAAGCGGTCTCATCGGTGCTCCTCCTCGCAGCAGACGTGCGCGACCGAGTCGCGACTGGCACCGTAACCACCGACCGCGAAGAGCAGGTCGTTGGGATCGGTGCGGTCGAAGACTTTGACGCCTTCGACGTAGGTCTGCAACACCTTCGTATAGACACTGAGAGGATCGCCGGACAGCACGATAAGGTCGGCATCCTTGCCAACGTCGAGCGAACCGATGCGCGAGTCGAGTTCGATCATCTTCGCGCCCGCGAGGGTCAGGGCGTAGAGCGCCTTGTCGCGGTCCATCCCGGCTCGCACGGCAAGTGCCGCAGAGCGAAAAAACAATCGGGAGTCGGTGATCCAATCATCCGTGTGAAAGCCAACCATGACGCCGGCCTTGTCGAGGATCGAGCCGGTGGCGAGGCTGATGTTCATGGCCTCGATCTTTCCACCGGGGCTGTCGACCACGATAACGGAGCACGGCACATTGGCCTTGGCGATCTCGTCGGCAATCTTCCATGCCTCGCTGACGTGATGCAGGACGACCTTGAAACCAAACTCCTGCTTCAGGCGGAGCACGGTGAGTATGTCGTCGGCCCGGTGGGTGTGATGATGAACGACGCGCGTGCCTTCGAGAACTTCGACAAGTCCCTCCAACTCCAGGTCGCGATCAGGCATCTTCTCCGGATCACCAGCAGCGAGTTGGATTTTCTTTCGATATTCCTGCGCCTTGATGAACTTCTGCCGGACCAAGGCCGCCGATTTGGATCGTGTTCCCGGGAACGGCGCCTCGCGCTGCGAGTTCGTTCCATTGGCCATCTTCATGCCGCCGAGGATATGCCCGTGATCGTCGCGAATGACAAAGTCGTCGATGGTGTTCGCCTTGCGCAATTTGGCATAAACCGTTTGGCCGCTGAGGAGGTGACCCGAGCCTGGCATGATATTGAGTGTGGTGAGCCCGCCGGCCCGGCAGCGGTTGAAGCCCGAGTCGCGGACGTTGATGGAATCGAGCACACGGACATCGGGCTGGATGGGTGCGCTTCCGTCCGCGGCCCATCCGCCGCCGACATGACTGTGTGTATCAATGAGACCGGGCATGATCACTTTGCCAGTGGTGTCGATTCGTTCCGCATCGGCCGGAATGGTTGTCGCGCTGCGCGGCCCGACCGCGATGATCTTGCCACGATGGACGACGACGACGCCGTCGGGGATAGAGGGCGACGAGATGGGAATAATCTGCGAGCCGACAAAGGCAATCGGTTTTTCCTGCGCCAGCGCGTGGTTCGTAAGCAGCGCGAAGGATGCGGCGATGAATGCAAAGTGTTTCACTTTGGACTGATTCCTTTCCAAGTCATGTTGACGATGGCATCGTTATTTTTGGGGTTCGGAGAGCCGCACAGAGGCGGTGCGTTGGCGGCCTTCGCGCATGTACGTGACCTTCACGACATCACCGGGTTTTCGTTTGTCCATGATTTCGCGAAGGTCTGTGGAGTTGCGAATCGGCGTCTCGTCGATCCCGACGATCAGGTCGCCGAAGAGTTCGTCGCCTTCGTCGTCGACATAGCGCCCGCGCAGTCCTGCCTCGGCAGCGCCCGAGCCTTTCGCAACAGACTTAACGAGAATTCCGCCCTCAAGGCCGAAGAACCGCTGAGCGATACGGAGGGCGAGCTGCTCCTCTTCCATGTCGATGCCCAGGATCGGTCGAAGGACGCGGCCATACTGGATCAATTGCGGCACGATCTCGGCGACGATATCGACGGGAACAGCGAACCCGATTCCGGCGCTGACGCCGGATGGACTGAAAATCATGGTGTTCACGCCGATGAGCCGCCCGGCGCTGTCGAGGAGCGGGCCGCCCGAGTTTCCCGGGTTGATGGCGGCGTCGGTTTGGATAACGCCGTCGATGGTGCGGCCGGTGATGGACTTAATCGTACGCCCCAGCGCACTGACGATGCCGGTGGTCAGCGTCTGATCGAAGCCGAACGGATTGCCGATGGCAAAGACCTTCTGTCCGACCTGCAGGTCGCTCGACGTGCCGATCTTGATCGGGCGAAGCTTGATGCCTTTTGTTGGTATTTCAAGAATCGCGATGTCCTTGTCCGGTTCGGCGGCGATGATCTTGGCTTCGATCCAGTCGGCGTGGTCGGCCACGCTGACTTGAAGCGTCGGGCGGGATTGCTTGAGCGCGAGAGCGGCCACGTGGAAGTTGGTGACGATGTGCCCTGCCTCATCCCAGATGAATCCGGATCCGCTCCCTTCAGGAATCTCCATGATGTTTCGAGTGAAAAAGTCGCGGCGTTTGGAAACGGAACGAATGGCGACGACCGAGGGCGAGGCGTCGGCGAAGAGACTGACGTTTGCCCTCTCTTCCGGTCCGAGGTCGCGTCGGGGAGTCACAGGACGAGGAGACGGGCGACCCGCCATTCCGTGGATCCTGTCGGCGAGCAATGTTCCGCCGAAAAGACCAAGAAAGATCCCGACAAGCAATGGAAGCCTGCGTTGGCTACGCTGGGGTAATGTGGAGTAATAGTCAGCCATGGTGTGTTTGACCTGTATGCGACAGAGCCGGTCGCACGTTGAATTCACTACGCGGCTCGTGTGGAAATGATAACGCGGTTGGGTGTCGGCGACGACGGCAGCGCAGGAATTGCGCGGAGCCGGCAGCGACCGGCTTGGAATGGGCGGCAACGCGGGCGGCGGTCGATACGACCCACATGGCCTACAAACCACCCGCGAAGTACTCCAGTGCCGTCCGCCAGACCCTGAAGTGGCTGGTTCCCGATGGTGATATGTCGCGCCCCACGGAGGCGATGGGTGAATCTCGCTACTTGCTTTTTCACGCGGAGCGGCTGCATGAGTCCCTGCGCAGCCTGCCCCATGCGCGAGAATCGAACCGGCGGTGCCTCGTCGTTGGATCCTGGGGCTTGGAAGTGCCCTACCTGGCGGGGCATTTGGGTTGGAGCGACCTTACGTGCCTTTGCGCGCCGGTGTCGAAGCCAGGGGTGGTGCAGCAACGAAAACGACATCATCCAAACGATTCCGCGACGTTTGACTTTACGCTGATTGAGCATGACATTGAGTCGGGCCCGATGCCGTTTGAAACGGAGCAATTCGGTTTGGTTGTGTATTGGGGGTGCATCGAACACCTTCGCCACGACCCGGAATTCTCGCTTTACGAACTGAATCGCGTGGTCGCACCGGGCGGATGTATGAGCGTGGTGACGGACAATCCAATCAGTTTACAGGCGACTCATTCGGTGTTGCGCGGGCACCCGATGCCCATGCGATTGCATTGGCCTGCGTCTGAAGGACACTGGCGTCTTTACACGCCAAACGAATTGGAAGAACTGGCACGCGGAACCGGCTGGCGGGTCGATCGGTTGACGACGATCGTGAAAGACCCGCCGGTGTATTGGAAGTGGTGGAAGCGATGGCTGTTTCGTCAATTGGTGTCCGACTTGCGCTCTGGTTTCGGATTGGCGGAACCGTTTTGGAATGCATTCATCCTGATGCAGGCGACGAAGGTCAATGCGCCGACGCGTAGCTACCCGACATGGCTCTACAAGGATGAAAAGATTCGACGCCTGAAGGTGGAGATGATGGAAATGCTGTGTCAGGAATCGACGGTCGGATAAGAAAAGGCCCGCCGATGAGGGTCGACGGGCCTGCGGGAGCGATTCTCTTTTTTTCAAGGGATCAGGATGTGAACAGGGCCTCGGTCAGTGCGACCTGTTCGGGCAGTTTCGCGGCGACCTCGTTTACATCGTTGTCATTCAGGTTCAGCACGGCAAGCTGCTCGGCATCGTAGGTTTCGTTGGCGGCTGTTCCGCTGTAGCCGAGGCCGGCGCGCGCGGCGAGTACGTCGGCGACGTGGACGAGCACTGACAACTCGCGGTTTACCTGGGCCACCTGCATCGGCTTATGGTGATAGCCAATCGCAGTGCAGAGGTGTGCCGGGAAGCGCCACTTCGTCGCCAGGGCCATGCCAAATGCCGCGTGATCGGCGCCGATGATCTGGGATTCAAGCTCACACCAATTGACAGGACCATCTTTGGCCTTGCCAACGATTTCGGCAAGCTGTTTGGCGAACATCTGCCGTTCGACGAGTAACCCAAGATCGTGGATAAGCCCGGCGAGGAAGCTCTCCTCGACCGACGGGCGGCCCTGTGCCGACGTCAGCAGGCGACAGGCAACGGCGACCGCGACCGAGTGCTTCCAAACGTCGTTTCCGGTGAAGCCTTCGATCGCTCCGCCGCCGTTGAACATGTGCGTCATGGATGCGGCGATGGCGATGTTTTTCACGGCAGACAGACCGAGTAGGACAATGGCACGATCCATGCTGGAAATCTGGCCGGGGAGTCCGTAGAAGGCGGAGTTGACCACCTTCAGGATTCGTGCGGAGAGGGCGGGGTCGTTCTTGATGATGTCGTGCAAATCGCGAGCGGTCGATTTGGGGTTCTCAACAACTTTGATGATCTTTACCGTGACTTCGGGGAGCGTAGCGATATCGCCGACGTCACCGATGACGGTCGCAATGAACTTGGCGGGATCAGTCGTAACTGTTGCGGAAACCATGTCCGTCCCCTGTTGTTGGCGCCTTGGTAACGCGACTGTGTGGTCAGTGCGTGCGAGGCGAGGCTGTCGGACTATCGGATGTTTCGATGCAGTGGTTCAGGCGTAATTCAAGTGGGTCGTTTCTATTGGTGGGGCAAGAGCGGCTATTGGTTATCGGGAGCGAGCATGGACCATTCCACGCGGGTGTCGGCGGGAATATCGGCGGTCGCAATGCGGCCCACGACGGACGGCCATTCGGCAGGCGAGATCCCTCCGGCCGGTCGTCGTACTTCGAGATCGGTCTCGGCAATACGCGATCCGGCGGAAACAGGACGCTGGGTCACGATGCTTCTACGGGCCAAGTCACGGATTTCGAGCTCGGCGGCCGATGGCGCGACACGTGGATGACCGAGAGCAGCGGATGCAGTCCGGGCCGACGCAACGTATTGTGCAAACTGAGCGGGCTCGAGCGAGAAGAAGTGATCCGGTCCGGTCGCCGAACGCGAGTGCGTCATGTGCTTCTCAAGGACGCACGCCCCGGCCGCAACCGCGAGGGCACTGAAGTCCTCGTCTGGCGTGTGATCGCTAAAGCCGACGGGCACGCCGAAGTGATCCGCTATTTGTCGAATGCAGGCAAGCCGCGCATCGGCGGGCTGAGTCGGATAGGACGAGATGCAGTGCAAAAGGATGAGTCGCTCTTGATGTCGATTGCGTCTGATCGTGCGCACACCGAGCTCGATCTCTTCGAGTGTGGCTGCGCCGGTTGAAGCAATGATGGGGATGTTTGAGTGTGCGGCTGCGACCAGCAAGGGAATGTTGATGATGTCGGGCGAGGCGATCTTCATCGCCGGAATTCTGAGTTCGACGAGTTGTCCCAGTTCCCGAAGTCCGAAGGGCGTCGCCAGAAAGTCGATGCCCAGGTCGTGCGCGAATGCGTATAGTTCGTTCACCGCATTCAGGGGCAGTTCGAGATTCGCCAGCAACTGCTGTTGCGTAGAGACGCCGGGGTCGTGTTCTTTTTGGTACGTGCAGACCGGCGCGTCCGGTGTGACGAGCGTTTTGGCGGAGAAGATCTGAAATTTTACGGCGTCCGCGCCGGCATCTTTTGCGGCGCGAATTAACTGCTTTGCGCGGTCAATGCTTCCGTCGTGGTTGACGCCGATTTCGGCAATGACATAAACCGGGCAGCCGGTCCCTACGGTGCGGCCCGCAATCTCGACGCTGGGGGTTCGTGTCTGGCGTGGGACCATTTCGAGCATACCGATTTATCGGCGACCACGACGGTGTGAATGACCAAAGACTGGCGTCGGGTGCGCATGAAAACGCCCTCGCAGGGGGCATACCCAGCGAGGGCGAAATCCGATCAATCGAGGCTGACGGGGCTCGAACCCGCAACCTCCGGCGTGACAGGCCGGCGCTCTAACCAATTGAGCTACAGCCCCTTAGGACGCGTCGATGCCGGAAAACCGGCGTCGGCGTCAGGGACAGAGCACGATATATTGCTTGGAAAGCAGTGTCAAGCGAGGGAGACGATTAGCTCCACAATATGAGACCGGTGTCGAATCGATGTGGCAATGCCTCGTGCTTGGGGAGGACGCGCACGGCGTAGCCTTGTTGGCCGCTCCGGTGGCAGGGGATGCGGCCTTCAAAGAGATAGGTTCCGTTGTCGGCGGAAGCATTGCACGTCATCGGCTCACTGTTTCCCTCGAAGAGCTGTCCATGGGCATCGAGTCGTCCGTAATACAATTCGACGGCGACCGAGTCGGGTTTGATGGTCCCGAGGTGCACGCGGGCGCGCACGGTGACCATTGTCCCGACGGGCAATTCGCCCCCGTCGTTGGCTTCGACACTTTCAATTCGCAGACCTCCCCAGCCGGTGGCGAGTGAGCGCTTCCAATCCCAAAGTTGTTTGGCGGCGGCGAAGCCGGCTTCGGATTGCTTTTTCCAGCGATCGGCGGCGGGGACATACAGGCGGTCGGCATATTCCTCCACCATGCGATGGGTGTTGAACATCGGGCAGATCGTCTGCATGGAAGACTTCATGCGCTGCAACCAGCGGCGCGGGAGGCCGTCATCGCCGCGTTCGTAGAAGAGAGGGACGATTTCCTTTTCGAGAAGATCGTAGATCGCCTCACTTTCGATGTGGTCGCCGTAGGCCTGGTCTTCGTAGACGCGACCGTCGTCGATGGCCCAGCCGTTTTCACCGTCGTACGCCTCGGGCCACCAACCGTCGAGGGTACTGAGGTTGATTCCGCCGTTGGGGGCAACCTTCATGCCGCTGGTACCGGAGGCTTCGCGCGGTTTGATCGGGTTATTGAGCCAGATGTCGCAGCCCTGAACCAGCATGCGTGCCACGGAGATTTCATAGTTCTCGATGAAGATGATGCGCCGACGATATTCGGGCTTGGCGGTGTTTGCGAGAACTTCCTTGATGATATCCTTGCCCTTGTCGTCGCGAGGATGGGCCTTGCCGGCAAAGATGATCTGCACGGGGCGGTCGGGGCGAGTAAGAATCCTCAAGAGTCGCTCAGGGTTACTAAAGATGAGGTTGCCGCGCTTGTAAGGGGCGAACCGACGCGCAAAGACGATGGTAAGGGCTTCGGGGTCGAGAACGTCGTCGGCGGCTTTGACCTCGGCGAGCGTTGCACCGCGGCGTCGGACTTGTTCCTTCAACCGCTGGCGTGCAAACGCGACGAGGGCGATACGGCGTCGTTCGTGGACACGCCAAAGCTCCAAGTCGGGGATTTCATCGACGCGCTGCCAAACGTCATGGTCGGCGGGGTTGTCAATCCAGCCGGGGCCGAGGTAGCGAACGAGGAGGTCGGATATTTCCGGCGCCATCCACGAGCCGGTGTGGATTCCGTTGGTGATGGAGACGATAGGAACATCATCGCGCGGCGCGCCGGGCCAAACGCTGTGCCACATTTCGCGGGAGACGTGGCCGTGGAGAGCGCTGACGCCGTTGGAATGGCCGGCGAGGCGCAGGGCCATGATGGCCATCGAGAACTTTTCGTCTTTGTCCGCGGCGTCTTTCTTGCCCATGGCGAGAAATTCATGCGTATTAAGCCCGATGGCGCCGAGGTAGGGGGAGAGATATTTTTCCAGCAGTTTGTCTTCGAAGCGATCGATGCCGGCAGGAATCGGTGTGTGCGTGGTGAAGACGTGACTGGGCACGACGGCTTCGCGTGCCTCGCCGAAGGTGAGCTTGTCCTTGATGCAACGCTGACGCAGACGTTCGACGCAAAGGAAGGCGGCGTGGCCTTCGTTCATGTGGCAGACATCGGGCGTGATGCCGAGGGCGTCGAGTAAGCGAATGCCGCCGATGCCGAGGACGACTTCCTGTCGACATCGAGTTTCGTCATCGCCTCCATAAAGGCGGCTCGTGATTTCGCGATCTTCCGGAGCGTTCTGCTTTAAGTCGGTGTCGAGTAGGTAGAGCGGGACGCGTCCAACCTGGACTTTCCAGGTTTGGAAGGAGACATCGCGGTCGCCAATGGGAAGCGTGAGGATGAGGTTTTCGCCACTGGCGATCTTTACCGGAGTTGCCGGGAGCTGGAAAAAGTCGATCGCCGGGTATTCCTCCAACTGCCAGCCATCGTTCGATACGCGCTGCTGGAAATAGCCTTGGCGATACATGAGGCCAACACCCACGAGCGGCACACCGAGGTCGCTGGCACTTTTCAGGTGGTCACCGGCGAGAATGCCAAGGCCGCCGGAGTAGATCGGCAGTGATTCGTGAATGCCGAATTCCATTGAGAAATAGGCAAATTGGGAGTTGCGATGCGCTGGATGGGATCGGGCGAACCAGGACTCTCGTGTCATGTAATTGTCGAAGGAGGCAAGCACGCGCTCCAGATGGGCAAGGTAAGGCTTGTCTTGGGCGGCGTGGTCGAGTCGTTTCTGAGCGAGATGGGCAAGGAAGGTAATGGGGTTTCGCTGAACGTCGGTCCATAAGTCCGTGTCGAGACGACGGAAAAGCTCCATGGCCTCGGGGTACCAACACCACCAGAGGTTATAGGCAATTTCACGGAGGCGTGCGATCGGCTCGGGGATGGCGGGAACGACGGTATAGGTGCGGAGTCGGTACATGAACAATAATTCCTGAAGCGATTAATGACCGGCGGTCCATTGCGTGTACCAGTCGATCGCCATCTTCAATCCATCGGAGAAGGAGACGACGGGCTTATAGCTGATTAGTCTCGCCGCGAGGCTGATATCGGCCCAGGAGTGTTTGATGTCGCCGGGTCGCTCGGGGACGTAGTGCGGACGAATGTCCTTGCCGAGAAGCGCGTTGATTCGCTTGATGATCTCATTGATGGAGATGCTCTCGCCGCAGGCGATGTTGATGGCTTCGCCCTTGGTTTTGGGCGCGTTGGCGGCGAGGAGGTTGGCCTGAATAACATTTTCGATGTAAGTGAAGTCGCGGGTCTGTTCGCCGTCGCCGTACACCAGCGGCGGTCGGTCGGCAAGGATTGCGGTGACGAATGCGGGAATCGCGGCGGCGTATTGACTGGTTGGGTCCTGACGATGACCGAAGACGTTAAAGTAGCGTAGCGAAATGGTTTCGAGACCATAGCAGCGAAAAAACGCGGTGCAGTATTGCTCGCCGGCAAGTTTCTGCACGGCATAGGGCGAGAGTGGGCTGCTGGGCATGGACTCGATTTTCGGGAGTGTGGGGGACTCGCCATAGGCGGAGGAACTTGCGGCGTAAACGAAGCGCTTCACTTTTGCATCGCGGGCGGCGACGAGCAGGTTAAACGTGGCCTCCAGATTGGCGCGATGACTGGCGACCGGATTGTCAACGGACTTGGGGACGGAGGGCAGGGCGGCTTCGTGCATGATGACACGCACGCCGGCGCAGGCCCGGGCGCAGACGGCGGGATCGGCGAGGTCGCCTTCGACAAGTTCGATGTTCGATGAGTAGGGGGCGAGGTTTTCGCGCTTGCCGGTGATGAAGTTGTCCACGACGCGCACGGACTTACCGAGTTGGACGAGTCGTTCGACGAGATGCGATCCGATGAAACCGGCTCCGCCAGTGACGAGGTAATCCATTGGGGGCATGATCTCCTTATGAACTCGCTTTCGCGGCGCCTACAGGTGCGGCCGCGTCGGAGTCTTTCCTGCCTACGATGGTGATTCCGAGTGTGTTCGCGAGCGACAGCATTTCATCCTTTTGCAACAAAAGCGTCTTGCCGGCTTCGACGACGAGGGCCGCGGCCTTGGCCGTGTGCAGTCGCTTGATGGTGCCAGGCCCGACCGTTGGGACATCGAATCGCATGTCCTGATCGGGTTTTGCGGCCTTCACAAGTGTCCAACCGCCGTGCTTACAGAGCGAGCCGGCGCGATCGATCATGGCGTCGGTGCCTTCAATGGCCTCCACGGCAATGATGTCTTTGTCTTTGACGGCGACGGATTGGCCGACATCGAGGCGGCCCATCTCTTTGGCGATGCGCCAACCAAGATCGATATCAGCAACGACGGCAGCCGATGGAGCGCCGGTGAGCACGCCTTCGGGGGCCATGGCGTCCTGGCAGTAGGCGGTCGAGTCGATCAATTCGATTCCCTTCGCGTGCATTTCGTCGGCGACGGCCCGCAGCAAGTTGTCGTTACGGCGGTCCTTCGCCGAAAAGTACCAGACTTTAATGCTAGTCCAATCAGGCAGATACGCCAAGAACTGCCGCCAGCGTGGAAGGTCGAGCATTCGCGTTTTCTTAACGCGGCCTGCCATGATCGCCCGCGTGACGCCTTCGCGGCGGAGGAGGCGAATCCAGCGGCCGAGTCGCGCGATGCCGGCCTCGTGATAGACATCGGCCGCGGCGCGGACATCATCGGGGCAGCAGTCGCGCAGGCCTACAACAACGACGCGGATGCCGGCGCGCTTCGCACCGGCGACGACGAGCTTTGGAAACTCGCCTTCGCCGGCAATGAGGCCGAGCGGAGTTGTTGTTGATGGGGTCGGCATCGTTGTGCGATATGATATCGGCGTGAACCGATGATGGAGTACGACGTCTTTTCTCAATTGCACTCGCCGCGTTACTCACGGCTTTCATTTCCGCCGTATCGCTACATTCCCGGGCAAAATCCGCACCCGGTCGCGAACCCGGCCGGGCACAGTTTTCGCGCGGCAGGCATGCCGGAGCCGCACGTGCCGTTTGTGCCGTCGGAGCGGTGGCGCGAGAGCGATTTATATTTATACGGCTGCGACCTGTACAACCACGGCTATTGGTGGGAGGCGCATGAAGCGTGGGAGGGACTGTGGCATCATCCGGAGAAGGGGAGCGCGCAGAAGGAGTTTTTGCAGGGGCTGATCCAGGTTTCGGCCTGTCACCTGAATCTCTACCTCGGCAGGATGGACGGCGTCGCGCGACTTCGGAGGACGTCGTTCGAACATTTTGAAAGGGCGACGAGTCAGTTGACCACTGCGAATTACATGGGCCTAGAGGTTCGCGAATTCATGTCGCGCGTCGCGTCCTATTATTCAGGTGTGCTGGGCAGCAGCCTTGCAGTTCATTGCGCTAAGACCTATCCATATGTCTTGGTGACACTGTGAGTCGCTCGTCCTCATTTTCGCCACCGCGTATCAATCCGCGAAGCCGCTTCAGATTCAGCCGGTCCCAATCCACTCCGTCATCGTCTTCGCTTTTTTCAGTCTCAAGAATTCGTGGCACGTGCGCGAGGCGCGGGTCGTTCACGAGATTGGCGAAGGCCGCGTCTCCCATCTCACCCTTGCCGATGTGCTCGTGCCGGTCCCGCTTGCTACCGCACGGCGTTTTGGAGTCGTTGGTGTGGACGCAGAGAATCTTGTCGAGACCGACGGAGCGGGCGAGTTCGTCGATGGTTGCGTCGTAGATCGCTTTTTCTCGTAAATCGTAACCGGCCGCGAATAGGTGGCATGTGTCAATACAGATACCGAGCCTTTCGGAGTTCCTGACGCCCGCAAGCATACGTCCAAGGTGTGCTATTTCGTGGCCGATGGTCGTGCCTTGGCCTGCGGTGGATTCCAGAAGGACTCGTGCCGTAAAGCCGGCCGTTGCGGCGTGGACTTCGTCCAGCGATGCCGTGATTCGCGCGATGCCGGCGTCGACGCCGTCGCCCATGTGAGCACCCGGGTGGACGACGAGGCCGGGAATGCCTATCGCTTCGCAGCGCTGTAGTTCGTCGATCAGGGCCTGGATGGATTTCTGGCGACCTTCGGCAGCGGGCGATGCGAGATTCAGCAAATAACTTGCGTGCGCGATGACTGGACCGATACCGGTCCGACGCTGGGCTTCTTGATATAGCTTGATCGCGTCGTCTTTGAGCGGAGGGGCCTTCCATTGCCGTTGATTCTTGACAAAAATGGCGAGGCAGTCGCACCCGATCTCGACGGCGGTGTCAAACGCAAGGTGAAGACCCCCGGCGACGGAGAGGTGGGAGCCGAATCGCTGTTTCATTTTCTGGTGCGGCATCGGCGGAGACGGTAAGGCGAGCGACGGGCGAGGTCCACGGCCCGATGGAAATGTGACGTATCGTTACAATCGTGTGCTGATCCATGGAAGACGAGGCGTCCTGTTTTTGTGATTCGTGCGGCGAGGAGATCGTGGTGCCAATCGATCCGTCGGCCGGCGCGATGCAGGAGTACGTCGAAGATTGTCCCGTGTGCTGTCGCGCAAATGTTATTCACGTGGAGTTCGACGGCGACGGCGCGGTCCGGGTGTGGGGCTCGGCGGAGTAGTGCTGCGGGCGGGCATTTCGACGAGTCCTGTGCTATCATTTCGCGATGTCGGTCGATCCAAGCGCATGGGCTGACCGCGTTCTAAGGCACGACGTAATCGGGCCTTATGAAATCGATTGTGAAAGCATGGTCTCGGCGGAACGTTCTTAGTGTCGGGGCGTCGGATTCGTCGTGTGGCAGTGGGTGAATCGACATGAAGGCAACGGGCATACTTCTTACCATTCTCGTCGGCCTGGGCGCGAGCTGGATGGGCTATTCCAAGTACTACAACGGTACGACGGAAGATGCGTTCGTTACAAAATCGCTGGACAAGGGCGACATTGTTCAGACGGTGTCGGCGACGGGCACGATTGAGCCGGTGACGAAGGTCATCATCAGTTCGCAGATCAGCGGCAACATTCTCAAATGGTACGCCGATTTCAATGCGAAGGTGACGGAGGGATTCGTCCTCGCTGAAATTGACCCGGATCGCTACCAGCGCATTCGCAATCAGGCTCAGGCCGAATTGGCCCTGGCGCGGGCGCGCGAGAGAGAATCACTCGTTCGATACAAGGACGCCCAGCGTGAGAGCCATCGAATCGAAGGTCTGCGCGAAACGAGCAATGCCAGCGACAATGAAATGCTGGTAGCCAAGGCGTCGGAAGAGGCGGCCGAGGCTGTATGGCAGGCATCGCAGGCCAGTGTGCAATCCGCCGAGGCGGCGCTCGGCGCAGCAGAGGTTGACCTGGGCCGCACGAAGATTCGAAGCCCGATCAACGGGGTGGTCATCTCTCGAACCATCGACATTGGGCAGACGGTGGCGGCATCCTTGCAAGCGCCCGAACTGTTCATCATTGCCAACGACCTCGCTCAAATGCAGGTAAACGCCAATGTGGCCGAGTCCGACGTGGGTCTGATCAAAGAGGGCGGGGCGGCGAGTTTCCGGGTTGATGCCTATCCGGGTCGTGTTTTCAATGGCGTCATCTCTCAGATTCGATACAACGCGACCATCGTGGACAACGTTGTGACCTATGTGACGGTCGTCTCCGTGAACAACGATGATTTGCTGTTGCGGCCGGGCATGACGGCGAACATCACCTTCGAGGTCGGCAAGGCGGAGAATGTGGTACGAGTTCCAAATGCCGCGCTTCGGTTTACGCCGTTTCCGCCGGATCCAATGCAAGCAATGCAGGGCCGACGGGGCGGGCCGAAGACTCCGCAGGTCTGGATACTTGAAAAGGGCGAGCCGAAGCCCGTGGACGTGAAGGTCGGGATGAGCGACGGCGCTTACACACAACTGGTGGGCGGCGAAATCAAAGATGGGGCACAAGTAATCGTGGAGCGAAGCTGGAAGGGGCGGATGACCCAGAAGCCCGACGTGACTCAGGCCATGCGAATGCCGGGAAGGTAGCGCAATGGCCTCCCGTTTTGAATTTCAACGCGAACAGAAGCCAGGCGAGCCGCTGATCCGCGTGCGCGGGGCGTACAAGACTTATCACATCGGCGAAATCGAAGTTCCGGCGGTGCGTGGCGTCGATCTCGATGTGCCGCACGGGCAGTTCGTTGCGGTCATGGGGCCGAGCGGGTCGGGCAAATCCACGTTCATGCATTTGCTTGGCTGCCTCGATCGAATGGACAAGGGCGAGTACTGGCTGGCGGGCAATCTGGTCAATTCGCTGAACAAGCGCGAGCTGGCCGCGCTTCGCAATCGACTGATTGGGTTCGTTTTTCAGGCATACAACCTGCTTTCGCGTACGAGCGTGTTGGATAATGTTGCGCTCCCGTTGACGTATCAAAGCATTGATCGTCGGGAGCGGCGTCGCCGCGCGGCGGAGGTGCTGGATCGTGTCGGGCTGACGAATCGTTCGCATCACTTCAGCAACCAACTCTCCGGCGGCCAGCAGCAGCGCGTGGCGATCGCCCGGTCGCTAATAACTAATCCTGTGCTTGTGCTGGCCGACGAGCCGACCGGCAATCTCGACACGAAGACGAGCCGGGAAATTATGGCGCTGCTTCAAGATCTCAATCGCGAAAGCAACGTGACCATCGCCCTGGTGACGCATGAAGTGGATATCGCGGAATACGCCCAGCGCGTCGTTTCGTTTCGCGATGGTGTTGTGAATACCGATGTGATGAACACGTGGGTACGCGATGCGCATTCGCTGGAGCCGGCAGGGGCGCATGCCGTGGCGGGGTAGTGGTTGATACGAGGATCGTGACGAATCAAAGTTCGTAGGTCACCGGTTACTGACCTCCGTTTACGGGTCACCAATCCCATTAGACGAAAGCATCACACTGATTAGGCCGGGCTTCAGCCGGGCTGTTATTTGTTAGTTAGGGCGGTCCTGATCTGCGGATGACGCGTTGCGGTGCTTGACTGTGGATGAAAGGTCGTCGACCGCATCGAGTGACTGCCCGACATCGATTTGCCGGGCTTTAGCCGGCCTGTGTTTGCCACCAGCTTTAGCTGGTGGTACAAGGCCCCCAATAACTCCCACAGCCGGCTTTAGCCGGGCTTCGTATTGAACAAAGGGCCGCCTCATGAGCAGCCATGTCTACCACGAGATATTCCTGCATCTGAACTGGCACACCAAGTCGAACTACCCGGCCCTACGCGGCGAAGTCGAGTCCCATTGCCATGCGGCCATTCGCCGCAAAGCACAATCCATCAAGGGAGTAACTGTTTACCGTCTTGCGTTTCCGCTTGAGTTTAGCCGATCTTAGAATGGTGAAAGAGGAAGGGCGGAGCCTTCTGGGAGTTCGCCATGGATGGCGGCCGGCTGGCGCGGGCACAACAGGCACAGACCGAAAAGGGT
>JACRIM010000029.1 GCA_016235815.1 Planctomycetota bacterium | reverse complement strand
TCGAACATTTTTCCCAGCAACATCCATGTCGTCTCCCATTCACCAGCCTCCATGCCGGCTTACGGAGATTAACGACCAAGTGGACTGGAACGCTGGATCACCGAAACTGACACACCTTCAAAGGGCTGGTTGAGTACAACCCACCCTACTTTTGAGTTGGTGTGCGCGGGGTTGCGCCGAGTTTGGCGAGAGCGGCGAGGACTTCCGGTGCGCCGGGGTTCAGGTCGTAGGCGCGTTGGAGGTGCTCAATCGCCTTCGGCCGATTGCCGCAGCGCATGTAGAACAAGCCCAGCTCGGCGTGGGCGGCGGGGTTGGCATCTTCAATCGACACGGCCTGCTTGAAGGAGAGTTGGGCGTTGTCAATGTCGCCGGCCTGGGCGTATTGTCGACCCTTGAGGATGAGCATCTTGGCCTGTGGCCCGACGTAGGCGGCGGCCCAATTGGCGACGCGTAGCGCGGCCTGATTCTCGCCCTTGAGCTTGTAAGCATCGGCCTTGCCCTGCACCGCGCGGGCGTAACCGGGGAATGCGCCGACGGCGGCTTCGAAGGCGCCGAGGGCCCGGTCGCAATAGCGCAGGGCACCGGGAAGATCATCCTCGCGGAATTGGCGGTCGGCCATCTTCATGTAGCACAGGCCGATGTAGTAGGACGGTTCGGGCCGTTCGCGGTCGGCCTCGGAGGCATTCTTGAACATGGCGATGGCTTCGGCATAACCGCCGGAGTCGTATTCAGTCAGCCCTTCGCGCATCAGGTCTTGATAAGACGAGGTCGGTTTGCCGCAGCCGGTGAACGTTTGGAGGGCGCAGGCGATGGCGACGATTGCCGCGACGCGTCGAACATCCATGTTGGGAGCGCGGTTGGGAGCATGAACGAGGCGGGTTATCATGGATTGAATGCTAAGGCGCGCGTCGCGTGGCTGCAAGCGAAGGGGGCCGTGGCGGACGCTCGGAACCCCTTGTCACACATGACTCTATCATCGGATAAGCCCGCAGAATTGCCGCAGAACACGGTGCCTTTTGTCGTTTTGCGGCACGAGCAGCGGGACGGCATCCATTACGACGTGATGATCCAACAGGGGAATGCGCTGGCCACGTGGAAGTGTGCCGCGCCGCCGGAACAGGCCGGACCGATGGCGTGCGAGCGAATTGGCGATCATCGGCTGGCGTATCTCACCTATGAAGGGCCGATTTCGGGCGATCGGGGGCGTGTGACGCGGCATGACAGCGGGATGTGCGACGTCATCACGTGGGAGGCGGGGCGGGTGGAGGTCGTGTTTCGCGGGTCGCGGCTCGTCGGGCGATTTGTGTTCACGCGTTGCGCGGCGGGGGATCAGTCGTGGTCCCTGGAGCGCGTCGGCGGTTGATGGCCGAGCGGCTCGACGGTGAGGTCGATCTGCCCATCGCGCACGGCCAGGTTCTTCACGCGATAGCCGAAGTTGCCATTCTTCCAGAGTGCGCGTGATTCGATGCGGAGGCCATGAAGGAAGTCGCCTTTCATCGCGGGGCTTCCGGGCCAGACCGCGCCGGCGCGCCGATCCACCGGGTGGTCGAGGCCGAGGGCGGCGAAGTCGACGGGCACGCGCATGGACCCGCAGCGCAGGCTTTTGAGCTTAAGGAATAGTGCGTCGGCGTCGTAGCGCGCTTCAACATCCAGCGAGACGACGACCTCCATGCCGCGTTTTCTGTATCGGCCGGCGACGGTGATTTCGCCGGGTGCGAAGAGAACCATGGGGTCGATCAGTTCCTGCGGGGTCAGTTCGTCGATCAAGGGGTAGATTTCGCGGCGCATGGCGATCCACCGATTCACGTCGTCCTGGTATACGTGGTAGACGAAGGGCTGCTTGGCGGTGCGCAGGCTTTCGGTGAAGGCTTGTTCGGCGGCGAGGAGATTGTTGCGCACGATCTGTTGCTCGGCCGGTGCGATGTCGGGGATGTCGTACCAGCCGGGCGTGCGCAGGAGCGTGTAGCTCGCGGTGATGGCGACGATGAGAACGACGCCGAGTGTCGCAAAGGCGATTGGTTTCCAGTGTTTGGGAGGCTTCATGTTTGCGCGTCCGCCGCGGCGGATCTTCGAGCGGAGCAAACGGTGGAATGACGAATGTGTCAAGGCGATGGAGCATTCGCGTACCTGCGCGATGAAATTGCCCGTGTTTGACCCGCAGGCGCGCGGGTCCCTAGAATCAGTGGCCGTCACACCCAGGCCGGACGAATCGCCGCGATTCCGGCAACAGGATAGCGTTGCCTTATGAACCGGCTCCTTGGCAGCATACTTGCAATTACATGGTTGATTGCGATGGGGTTGCTCGTTCAGCGCGACGTTCTGCCGCAGTGGACGGCGCAGGACCCGCCGCGGCAGTTGCTTCCGGCGGGCGATTATCAAGTCGGCATCTTCAACCAGGCCAACAAGCGAATCGGCACGACGTGGATCACGACGTCGCCCAGCCCGATGATGATGGTCCGCAGTACGACGGTGCTGGAGGCGGGGAAGGTCACGGGGATGCTGCCGGTCCACGGGACGTGGATCCTCAGCACGGACCTGGTGTACGACACGCAGGAGCGGCTGGAACATTTCAAATTTACGTTGAACGCGCCCGGGGTTTATGGCGAGGTGGATGCCGAGCGCATTGAGCGCGATTTCTCGGTGATCGCGAAGCTGGGCGATTTGAAGAAGACACTACTGCTCGATGGCGAGTTGTCGCGGTATCTCTCCGAGACGCTTCGGCCGTTCACGCATCTGGAGCGGTTGCGCGTGGGGCAGAGCTGGCGGATCCGGCTGCTGGATCCGTTTTCGCTGATCAAGACTCAATCGGTTGAATTTCAGACGCAACTGGCGCGGGTGACACGTCGGGAGACGATTCAGGTTGACGAGGGAATGGTGGATTGTTTTCGGGTGGAGACGCCGACCGCGACGGCCTGGGCCGATGAGAATGGCAAGGTGTTGAAGCAAGAGGTTCGGTTGCCGCTGATCGGGACATGGACTCTGCTGGATGAACCGTATGACAAGGAGTCGCGATTAAACGCCGTACCGGAGAGGAACCGCGCGCCGTCGGTGAAAAAGCGAGCCAAAAACGAGGTGGGCAAGTAACGCGATGTCGATCATTCTGAACCATGTAACGAAGTGCTACGGGCGGCTGCGAGCCGTGGATGATATTTCGTTGCATGTGGTGCCGGGTGAGGTGTTTGCATTTCTCGGCCCGAACGGCGCGGGCAAGACCACGACGATCAAGATGATGACCGGGCTGCTTGCGCCGGATGCGGGGCAGATCGAGGTTTGCGGATTTCCGATGACGACGGATGCGCGGGCGGCGAAGGCGCGGTTGGCGTATGTGCCGGATCAACCGTTCCTGTATCAGAAATTGTCGGCGCGGGAGTTCCTGTCGTTTGTCGGGCAGATGTATGAACTGGACCCGGCTCTGTGCGTGGAGCGGGCGAATCAGTTTATGTCGATGCTCGACGTGACGCGGTTCGCGGATCAACTGGCCGAGGGATATTCGCACGGCATGAAGCAGCGCGTCGTCCTTGCGGCGGCGCTCATGCACGACCCGCAGGTGTTGATCGTCGATGAGCCGATGGTGGGGCTGGACCCGCGCACCGTGCGCATCGTGAAGGATATTTTTCGCAAGCGCGCCGAGGCGGGGCGGACGGTATTCATGTCGACGCACACGCTGGACGTGGCCGAGTCGATTGCGGATCGGATTGCGATCATCAATCACGGGCGGATCGTGGCGTGCGGGACGCTGGCGGAGCTGAAGGCGCGGGCGGCGCAGGAGCATCGACTTGAGGATATTTTTCTGGAGCTGACGCAGCCCGAGCCGTCGCTGGTGGAGGGTGCGTCGTGAGCGATCTCGTGGCGGCATTCTCCATTACGCCGGTGCCAAGGCTGGGTGTGCTGCTGCGGCTCAAGCTGCGCATCCTTGCCAATCGCGTGGGGCAGTTGGTGAACCAGTCGCCGCTGGCGCTGATCATGGCGATGGTGTTCATCGGGACGATCTGGATCGCGCTGTACAGCATCTTTGAGAATGTGTTCGTGTTTCTCCGGCGGTTCGAGCAGCCGGCGGTGATTGCGATTCCGTATGTGTTTCATGTGTTCTTTGTTGCGATGACGCTGCTCCTCGCGTTTTCGACGGCGGTGATTTCGTATGGGGCGCTGTTCAGCCGGGATGAGCCGTCGTTCCTGCTGGCGATGCCGCATGCGCCGCAGAATGTCGTGACGATCATGTATCTGGAGGCGCTGTTCTTCGCGAGTTGGTCGTTGTTGCTTCTGGGGATGCCGCTCATGCTGGCGATCGGGCATGTGCAGGGTCTGCCGTGGCATTTCTATCTGGTGTTTATCGTGGCGTTTCTTGGGTTTGTGCCGATTCCGGGGGCGCTGGGGTTGTTGGCTGCGCTCATGGTGGCGCTGTGGTTGCCGCGACTCGCGAAGCAGACGCTTGTGTATGCGGTGGGTGCGGCGCTGATCCTCCTAATCGTGTGGTGGGGGCGGTTGTGGGCGGTGTCGGCGGCAGAATCGAACCGGTGGCTGACGGGTTTTCTGTCGGAGTTGGAGTTTCTCAAAGGGGCCATGCTTCCTTCGACATGGGTGACGCATGCGATTCGGTATGCGATTGAGGATCGACCGCGCGATGCGGTGTTTTATCTGGGTGTGACGTTGTCAACGGCCGCGTTTTTCTCGTGGGCCGGTGTGGCGGTGGTGGGGACGAAGCTGATGTCCGCGTTCGGCCGTGCCCATTCGGCGCCGAACAAAGCAAAGGCCTCCAGTGGGTCGGCGTCGCAGGCGGTGGCGGATGTGTTCTTCTCGTATGCCCCGCCGCAGATGCGGTTGCTCATTCTCAAAGACATTCGCAATTTTCTGCGCGACCCGGTGCAGTGGTCGCAGTTGGTGATTTTGTTTGGGTTGCTGGCGCTCTATCTGGCGTATCTGCCGCGGAGTCGGCCGGATGGATTCACCGTGGCGTGGCAGGCGCTGATTTGCTTTCTGAACTTCGGCGCGGTGACGCTGATCCTCTCCACGTTCACCAGTCGATTCGTCTTTCCGATGATCTCGATGGAAGGCAAGCAGATGTGGCTCGTGGGCTTGTGGCCGTTGTCTCGGTCGCGGGTGATGTGGGCGAAGTTTCTTTATGCGACGACGATTACGGGGCTGGCGGCGATGAGCGTCACGTTTCTATCGGTGCGTTCGCTGGCGCTGCCGCCGGTACTGGCATTGGTGCAGATCGGCGGAACGCTGTCGATTTGCATCGGTCTCTGTGGAATGGCGGTGGGGATGGGGGCGCGGATGCCGAATTACGACGAGCCGAGTGCGGGGCGAATTGCGTCGGGGCTGGGTGGGACGGTGAACCTGATTGCAAGCGTGGGCCTCGTCGCGGCGGGTGTGGCGCTGGTCGGCGGCATTTGCTATCGAATGGTGCAGGCCGGGGAGTTGGGGAGTCTCGACGGGTACTGCTGGCTCATGTTCGCGGGGCTGGTTGTGGTGGGGCCGCTGGCGAGCTGGGCGTGTATGAAGGTCGGCATCCGGCGGTTTCAGCGGCAAGAGTTTTGAGATTCGATTTTTAGGCTGCCCCCGAAACCAGTGGGGCGGTGCCGTGCTCGGCCGGAAAAAACGGGAAGCCTGACCAAGTTCGGTGCCATGTGTTATTGCATAATCAGGGCTGGTTTTGTATAATTCAGAGCGAATGACTGGGGGATGGAGGTCAGCGAATGAACCGGCACTTAGGTGTTGGCATTTTGATCCTCTCGATCTCTGCCAAGGCGTGCGCCAATGAGGTGGTCACGGTTCCACCGGCGGGCGTGCGGACGTGGGCGGAGATGGTGGCGGCGGACGAGGCGATGCGCGCGACGGGGATAGCAATTAGCCCGTCGCCGGCTCAGCCGCCGATGGCGATTTCGTCGTTTGTTAATTCCAAGGCCGTTCGCGCCCAGTCGACGGAGCGTTTTTCAATCGGATTGGATGCGGGCGAATCGGGTACGGAGCGATCCGCATGTTTA
This sequence comes from Planctomycetota bacterium, assembly GCA_016235815.1. Taxonomy (GTDB): domain Bacteria; phylum Planctomycetota; class Phycisphaerae; order UBA1845; family UTPLA1; genus JACRIM01. The sequence continues at coordinate 31,006 of JACRIM010000029.1, read as the reverse complement.
CCGTGTCCGGGCAACGTGGCGTTGACATACGGGTTCGAGGCCCAGACCGGAACTGCAAACCCGCCCTATGCAATGGGGGCCGTCGGACCGAATCATGTTGTCACCATGCCCAAAACTGATTTTCGAGTGCATGATCGATCGGGTGCGATCCTCAGTTCGGTTTCACTAGCTTCATTCTGGTCGTTGATTGGTCCTGCACCTTTCGAAGAGCGGATTCTATTTGATTCGTCGTCCAATCGATGGCTGGCATCGGCTCGATTATCCGGCGCGACGGGATTTGCGATCAGTTCCACGGATAACCCATTAGGAGCGTGGACGTTTTATTCCCTTCCGGATGCAGGTCCTTTGGAGACTTTTCCATGCATGGGATACAACAGCACGTGGATCGCGATAACGGCTGACATATTCACTCCAGCCTTTCAAGGCCCGGCGATGTGGGTCATCGACAAGTCGACGGCCCTATCCGGCGGGCCGTTGACCCTCACGTTTTTTCCGGCGGGCTTCGACGGTAACACAACCATCGGCGAGGCTTCGCTCCAACCATGCGTCACATTTGACGCAGGCGAACCAACGTTATGGATCGTTAACCTGCTCGGGCTTGACCCGAATGACGACACAAACTTGATCCGGCTCTCCCAAATCACCGGGACCGGACCGTCGCCGGCGTGGTCGGTTGTGCCAGGCTCCGATTATCCAGGAACCGGGCTTTTTCGCGTCAACAACGTTTTCAGTTACACAAATTTCGGTGGTGCAAATTGCAACGCCGTAGAAGGACTAAGACTACTTGGCGCTCGGATTGCCGCTAATACTGTGTTTCGCAATGGACGCCTTTGGGCGACTCATCATGCATGGCTTCCGGCGACAGGGACTCCGAATCATGCTGCGGCCTTCTGGTATGAAATCGATCCCGGCGCGATGCCAAATCCGATTGTGCAAAGCGGCGTGATTGACGGCGTCCCCGGCTCCGGGCATGTGTGCCCGAGTATCGCCGTGAACTGCACGAATGATGTTTGCGTCGGAATGACGAGGAGCGACCCCGTGCGATGCCCTGAAGCGGCCTTCGCGACTCGGTTCGCGGGAGATCCTCCCGGCTACTTGTCGGCCGCACAAACGCTCCGTGTTGCCACGCACCACTTCGTACCCGTCTTCGAAGGGCCATTTTATTGGGGCAATTATAGCGCGACCGTTGTCGACCCTATTGATGATCGCGGCTTCTGGACTATCCAAGAATATGTCGGCCCCACCTATTTGATCTTTCTCCCTTCGCCATATGTTGTTACGCGATGGGGCCTGTGGTGGGGGCGCATTACGCAGGATTGCAACCTGAACGGCGTGGCGGACCTATGTGACGGCGTCGTAACCGACTGCAATTCCAATGGCATTTCCGACTTCTGCGAATGCGACCATTGCGATTTCACCGGCGACGGCAAGCTCAACGCAACCGACATTCGTGTGTTTGTCGATACACTCGTCAATCAACCCTCCTGCGCCGGGGCCGAGTTCCTCGCCTTTTGCCGTGCCGACATGAACCGCGACGGCGTACTTTCGTCGGCAGATATCCCGCCGTTTGTCCAACAGTTGATATATGTCGTGAACTGCCCAGAGTAGATATGTCTCCCTTGATACGGGTGAATCTTGGTGACTATACGAGTCGCTTGCCCCAATCAAATCATGAATGGAGGTTTTGTGAAACTTAACCATCTCACGAAAGTTCTTTACTGCACGATGACGACTCAGGTTGTTTGGTCAGACCCGATGGAAATCCCCTTTCAGCAGACAAATATGGTATTACAAGCCCGCACCTCGCCTGAACTGGGCGCTGAACTCCTGCTTCAAGCAGGGAATCCGGAGAAAAAACACTTTGTTGTTGGGTTCGATCGCGCACTAACATGGATTGAACGTCGGTCACTGGCCAGAGCCGGGCTTAGGTTGCAGGGGGCAATATCAAATGGCGTGTATTACGCTTTCTTGCCACACGCCGACATTGACGTGCATTCAATTCTCGAAGGAAGCGCACTCAGAACAATGGGGGTGCTTACGCGTGTCGGCCGAATGGGTTCAGCGGTAGCCATTGGACGCGTTCCGCCATCGTCTATTCGCCCGCCTCAACCCGGCAATGGGAGGCCCTTTATTCAAGCGGACGCCGTGTTCAACCCGGTTGTCGCGGTTAGCGTTTCCTTTCACGACGACATTAACCTTGTCGAGGAAGCGAGAATGACATGCTCAAGACATGGGGGGGGCCATTAGAGGCCAAGCCGAAAGCGTCAATTTGCTGGAGATAGAAATCCCTTTCGCCAACATCTCCGGACTGGCCGACGAGCATTCAGTCAAATGGATAGAGTTCGCTCCACCACCCCCTGTGTTCGGTAACGACGCCGTTCGGTGTCGATTGTCCGGACAAGGAACCAGTTGTTGGGGAGCTGGGGCTGACCCTCCGTATGGGCTAACGGGCGACGACGTTGATGTTCTTGTGTACGATGAAGGCCCTATTAAATACACGCACCCCGATCTGGATGAATGTTTGGATGCCTCCGGCTCAACTATTCCTTGTGGAACGAGTGGCAGCACATCGGTCAAACGAATTCGCATTCCCACTGATGTTTTCCAAGTTGGCGGTCAGCCAAGTTACTGCGCGCATTCTACGCACGTTGCAGGAACCTTAGGAGGCAGTGGCGACGCGGCTCCATATCCTGCTATTTCAGGAAGCAGAAAAGGCGTTGCACCAGGCTGCCGCATATTGTCATACTCACTCTACCTACACAGCACAAGCTGCTCAGGGTCTGCACCCGGTCCATCATTTCCGGCCGAAATCCCCGATCCGCCACCTTTATGTGATCCGCCTCACGATTCTGGTGCAGAAGGATGCCCATTTGCGGATAGTCTTGACATCTACTGCGACCTAGAAGCTGACTACGAAGATGCAATTCAGTCATTCGGTGCGGACATTGCGACCAACTCGTGGTATTCCACGTGCGAGGCCAACATCGAGTGCCCCACTCCTGCGATCAACGGGAAATACACACCTTCTTGCGAACTTATTGATGGGGTCACTAGAGGATCACTAAGTCTGAAAAACCTACCCTTCAGGATTGTATTTGCAATGGGCAATTTCGGTCCAGATTACAACTCACTCAGCGACTTAGCATCTGCAAAGAATCCGATTTCGGTCGGGGCAATTAACGCCAATAACGCTTCGTTGAGAACTACTTCTTCACGCGGACCTACTCGTGACGGGCGACTGAAACCTGATGTATGTGCTCCAGGAGCTCGCGAGATTCAAGGCTCGTCCACAATCGGTGTTTCCTCGTGTTGCCTTTATCATCCAGGAGACGGAAGCGAGAACGACTGTTGCGTGATCTCTGGCGGCTATGTTCAATTTGCGGGCACCTCAATGGCAACGCCCGCCGTCGCCGGTTGCGGCGCGATCCTCCTCCAAGATATGCGTTCTTTCACGCCGGCCCAGCCTGACTTCATGAATTCGACGCTCAAGGCTATTCTGATCCACACGGCCGTTGATCTCGTTGGCAACGAATGCGGCAGTGGTTATCCGTGCTGGAGTTGTACCGGCTCAGGAGGATGTTCCACCTCGTTCGTCGGCCCCGACTACGCCTCCGGCTACGGCTCCGTTCACCTGACAAACGCCGTCGACTTCCAGCGTACCAAGAACATCTTTGAATGGACTGTCGATCACGGCGGCTCATTCAGCATTCCTGTCAAGGTCAAATCAACTTGGAATGGTCCTCTGAAAATCTCCCTGGCGTGGGATGATGTACCCGCCGAGGTGGTCACGAATTACGAAAAACCCAAGCTGGTCAACGATCTTGACCTTGTTGTCACCGATTCCGCAAACAATCGCTACTACCCGTGGTCCATGGGCGGGGGAACGACGCCGACGCCGACCGTTCCATCCGTCAGGACGCAAGTCAACAGCATCGACAACGTCGAGCAAGTCCTGATCGACACCCCAAGCTCGAGCACCACGTATACGGTCACGGTCCAGGGAACAGATGTCCCCGAAGGGCCGCAAACATTCAGCCTATGCATCGGCGATGTTATGGGAGATAGTCTTTATGACCCTCTATGTTCGCACAAGGGAGAAATCACATTCAAGCAGATTGCCTATGATTGTCAGGGAACCGCGTTCATTGAAGTCGTTGATTGCGACTTGAATACAAGCAGCACGGCAGCTAACACAGTGACGGTCAATGTCAAATCGACATCCAATCAGACGGGAGTCAACGTGACACTGACCGAGATCGATGTGAACGAAGGTCGATTCATCGGTTCCGTTGCAATCGCCAGCAATAATTTGCAGAGTTGCAATGGCGCAACATTGACCGCGACGTATGTGGACGCGGACAACGGCGCTGGCGGCTACAACGTCTCGGTCACGGCCACCGCCGTCTTTTCCGGTCCATCGTGTTGCGAGGAGTAGGATTGGTCGCAATTGTAGTTTTGTCGGCTGACAGGCTCTTGAAACGTTCCGATGTCAGAAGTTCTGAATCCACTTTACGTGGACCTAGCGCGAGCGCGGGCTTTGCTCAACGGTCGCGTAACCGCATTCGGGCGCGTGCGGCGAGTGGTTTCCGATTAGATCAGCATCCCTGCGATGCAGCCTGTCATCCAACTGGCCATGGCGCCTGCAAGCATGGCTCGCGGACCGAGTTGCACGAGGTCGCCGCGGCGCTCCGGGGCAAGACTGCCGATGCCGCCGATCTGGATGCCGATGGAGCTGAAATTGGCGAATCCGCAAAGTGAGTAGGTCGCCATGATGATGGATCGTTGGGCCATGCTACTGTCGCGTGCGAGGTCGCCGAGTGAGCGGTAGGCGATCATTTCATTGGTGGCCATCGCCTTGCCAAGCAGGCTTCCGTAGGCCGTGCAGTCCACTCCGTCGACGCCGAGCAGCCACGCCACCGGCGAAAACACCCAGCCGAGGACGACGTCGAGATTCAATTGCGTCGCACCCATCGCGTCGACGAGCGGCCGCATGAAGGATAATCCGCCGAGGGCGATCAGGCCTTTGTCGACGATTGTGATCAGGCCGATGAATGCCACGAGCATGGCGAGCACATTGATCGACAGTTTCATCCCGTCGGCGGCGCCCATCGCGGCGGCGTCGAGGCCGTTCTTTGAGAGAATGGGCGCGGTCTCGGCGACGTGGCCGCCGGGTCGAGCCTCGTCACCGGGTGGAACCATGATCTTGGCCATGACAAATGCCGCAGGCGCAGACATGAGCGAGGCGGTCATGAGGTGTCGGGCCATGATGACGGGCGTGAATGGCGGATGCCGGCCGAGGACGCTGATGTAATACGCCATGACGCCGGCGGAGATGGTGGCGAAGCCGCCGGTCATGACGGCCATGAGTTCGGAGCGAGTCATTCCGACAAGGAAGGGCCGCACGAGCAATGGGGCCTCGGTCTGGCCGAGGAAAACGTTTGCCGCGCCGGAAAGGCTTTCGGGTCCTGTGACGCCGAGTGCGCGGGTCATGACCCATGCCATTCCGCGCACAACGCGCTGAAGGATTCCATAGTGGTAGCCAAGCGATGAGAGCGTTGCGACGACGATGATGGTCGACATGATCTTCACACCCGCGATGACCGGACCGTCGGAGGCGAGATGGCCGAAGACGAACTTCGCGCCTTCATCCGCGCCGGAGAGAATGACAGTCACCACGGTGGCGATGGCGTCGAAAAAGGCGCGGCCCGGTTCGGTCTTGAGGACGAGCAAGGCCAGCGCCCATTGCAGAGCGATGCCACCAACGACGGTCTTGATGGGGATGCGCCTTCGATTGGACGACAGCGCCCACGCGACAAGAAGAAGCGCGACGATGCCCAGGATGCCGCGATAGGAACTCATGTCATCGTTCCTCCGGCGGCCCGGGCAGTGGTGTGAAGTGTTCGCGGCAGCGCGGCTCGTAGTCGTCGAGTCCGCCGACCATGTGCAGCGTATTGATCGGCGTGATTCGTTGTGTGAAGGGTGAGGGCTTGCCGCAGACGCGACAGGGAGATTGTTTCTCCGTGACCACGTCGGCCATGTCGCAAAGCTGCGGCATCGGATCGAAGGGTCGCCCCCATGCGTCGTGGCTGATGCCGGCGATGATGACGCAGACGCCGCGTTCGAGAAGCTCGTTCACGACGGGGATCAACTCCATGCGGAAGAACTGGCCTTCATCGATGGCAATAAAATCGACATCATCGCATTGGCGCAGGATATCAGCGGCGGTCGGAACGGGGACGGCGTCGAAGCGATCCTGGGTGTGTGTCACGAGGTGCAGCACGTCGTAGCGGTTGTCGATGCAATGTTTGAACGCGCGGACTCGGCGGCCGGCTGCCTGGGCCTGTCGAAGGCAGGCGATGAGTCGTTCGGTCTTGCCGCCGAACATGGAGCCTTGAACGATTTCGAGGCGTCCGCGTGATTGGGTTTGTGGCACGGGTGGGGATTGTGACGGGGGCGGTGGGAAATGCAATCCGGGCCAAGGGTCCAAGGAGTCGAGGGTTCAAGGGTCCGAGGGAAGGAGGCAGTTGCTACGCAACACGGTGGATTCTGAATCTCTTTGAGCGAGTAGCCATTTCGCCGGCCCCTCGCGGTGTCGTGCCTTGAGATTACGCGTCATGGTCCCTAACGAGTGATTGTGGCGCGGTGTTTCGCCATGCAGCATCGAGGGCCTTGCGCACGCTTTCCTTCTTGGCCGACTTCAATCGTATATACGTTGCGCCGCCTTTGCCCCAGCCGCCGGGGACCGGCTCGAAGACGGTCGGTTCGGATTTGGCAAATTGTTTTTGTTGGGCGGGGGTGAGTTTGACCATGCCGAGGCCTTCTTCGGGTCGGATGGTGGCGAAGATCTTGTTTCGCACGCGGAAGTCGGGGTGGTTCATGTGCGAACTTTCGATTGCCTCGGGGAATGAAAGGGCGAGTTGGCGGAATGATTCGAGGGTCATGGGTGGATTGTATGTCGGGTAACGTCGTATCGGAAGTTTTCTTTCGCCCCTCCGGGGCTTGACGAATTGGGTTGCGCGGGACCAAGGGCTCTCGCCCCTGGCTATTGGCTTTCGCCCTTGTCAGGGCTGATCAAGCGTTGCCAGCAGCGCTTCGTTCAATACTTTCATATCGATCTGTGACAAGGATTGGCACATGAAGCCGAGTTCCGGGCCGCCGGTGTCCTTGCGACCCAGGGTCTGCGAGACACCCAGCTTTTCGATCTGCGTCGGTGTGAAGCGGCCGGGGGGGACGAAGATTTCCACGCGAAGACCTTCGGGTCGGTGCGTGACAATGCGGGCGACTCGGCGTCCGTCATCCATTCGCAAATCAACCAGTACCTTTCCGCTCCAGTCCACTTTGATTTTCGGAAGCGTCTTGGTGATGCGGCCGATGATGGCGAGCAACTCCATCGGTTTCCACAGGATCGGGCCGGTGCGAATGCACTTCTGTGAAAGATGCCATGCTTTGCCGTCGGTCTTCCACGGCTCGGCGTCTTCAGCGGATTTCGCAAGACCGGCGACCATGCCGATGTAGGCCTTCCACGCGGCGGTGAGAAACGCCTTGAAGGCGGGCGTGGCGATTTCCTTTTTGTCGTGGATCAGGATGCGGATGCTGTCCATTGTCTGCATGACAGGCCGAAGCTGAACGCGGGCGGTCTGGCCGTAGGCCTTGATGTCGTCGCGATCGTCGAGGGTCTTCAGGGCGAGCTTTTTGGTGACGTCGGCCTCCTTGAACGCGCCGCGAGGCAGCCGGAAGTAGACATCCAGCAGCCAGCGGCCGCCGGTCAGGCAGTGACAGAACCACGGCACGGCGGATTGGGCGATGCCATCCGGTGCTTCCGCGCAGACCTCCACGCGGGCGCGATCATTCCAGTCAGTCGGCAGCAGTTTTCCCTTGCCGAGGCGCTCGATTTCATCGACGACAAACGCAAGCGCGGCGGACTCCCACTCGACGGCCTTGCCGTCGCGGCTCATGCGCTGCTCGGTGTGCCAGCGGCGGCCGTTGGTCTGCCACGGCATCTTGGATTCCGCGACATCGCCTTCGATGGTGAGCCGTTCTTGTGCCTTGGGCGCGGCACCCGGCTTGAACACCGGCCGCTCGTCGTGCGGCCCGGCTGCGAGAACGGCGCGAAGGAGGCGACCAGTGTGCGAGGCTTTGCAGGCGGCAATCACTTCCGGCGTGCCCTCGGCGACGATGTGCCCGCCCGCGTCGCCGGCTTCGGGCCCGAGGTCGATGAGCCAGTCGGCGGTCTTGATGACATCGAGGTTGTGCTCGATGCAGATGACACTGTTGCCGAGGTCGACGAAGCGATGCAGGACGTCGAGCAACTTGCGAAGGTCGTCGAAGTGTAGGCCGGTGGTCGGTTCGTCGAGGACGTACACTGTCTTGCCGGTGCTGGGGCGGCCGAGTTCGGCGGCGAGCTTTACGCGCTGAGCCTCGCCGCCGGAGAGCGTCGGCGCGGATTGACCGAGCGACAGATAGCCAAGGCCGACGTCGTCGAGCGTTTTCAGCAGGCGCTGCAGCTTGGGCACGTTGTTGAAATGCTCCAACGCCTGATAGACCGGCATGTTGAGCATGTCGCTGATGTTTTTTCCTTTGTAGCGGACTTCGAGCGTCTCGCGTTGATAGCGCGTCCCGCCACATGTTTCGCAGGGCACCCACACATCGGGCAGAAAATGCATTTCGTGGCAGACCTGCCCGAGGCCTTCGCAGTCATCGCAGCGGCCGCCGGGGCGATTGAAGGAATAGCGATTGACGGTGTAACCGCGGACTTTGCTGTCGGGCAGTCGGGCGAAGAGTTCGCGGATGATGTCGAAAATGCCGGTGTAGGTTGCGGGGTTCGACAGCGGCGAATCGCCGATGGGCTGCTGATCGACGTTGATCACCTTGTCGATGTGATCCATGCCGAGGATGTCGTCGTGCGCGCCCGGCTGCGTGCGGGCGCGGTGGATGCGCGCCGCCAGGGCGGGGTAGAGAATGTCCGTGATCAGCGACGACTTGCCGGAACCCGAGACGCCGGTGACGCAGACGAAGCGGCCGAGGGGGATGCGCACGGTGAGGGACTTCAGGTTGTGTTGGCGGGCGCCGCGGATTGTCAAATAGTCCTGAGTCCTGAGTCTTGAGTCCTGAGGCGCGCGGGGGGAAACATCTCCTGTTTGTCTGCGGTTTGTTGGCACTGGAATGGCGGCGGTGTTTGCCAAATAGCGGCCGGTGAGGGATTCCTTTTTGCGCTTCAGTTCCTTTGGTGAGCCGGACGCGACGATCTCGCCACCATGAACGCCCGCGCCGGGGCCGAAGTCAACGAGGTGATCGGATGATTCGATGACTTCGCGGTCGTGCTCCACCATGAGCAGCGTGTTGCCGAGATCGCGGAGCTTGTGCAGTGCCATGATGAGGCGTGTGTTATCGCGCGGGTGCAGGCCGATAGTGGGTTCGTCCAGAACGTAGAGCACACCCGTGAGTCCGCTACCGATCTGCGACGCGAGGCGAATGCGCTGTGATTCGCCGCCGGAGAGGGTCGGCGCAGCGCGGTCGAGCGAGAGATAATCGAGGCCTACGTCGAGAAGGAAGGCAAGGCGGGCGCGGATTTCGTGAAGCAATTCGCCGGCGATCTTGGCGCGGCGTGCGTCCAGCTTGAGTGACTTGAAGTACGACGCGGCGTCGGCAAGCGACTTGGCGCACACGTCGACAATGGAGCGGCCATCGAGCCGCGCCGCCGCGGGATATGGTTTCACGCGACCGCCGTTGCAGGCCTGGCACGCGACATCCGTGACGAGGTCTTGCAGCTTCATTCGATATTGCCATGAGACGCGGGTGGCTTCGTCGATAGCGGGGAAGAAGCCTTTCCATTGGAAGCGGAGGGAGCCGTGAGTCCTGAGTCCTGAGTCTTGAGTCCTGAGGCGCGAGGTTTGTGGTTCGACGGCAATCCATGTCTCGCCCAGGCCGAACATGAGGGCGTGGCGTTGCTCGTGGGACATTTCGCGGACTGGAGAATCCACATTGAAGTCGATGGCGTTTGCCAAGGCGCGGATCATGGCGGCGAGCAGCGGGCGTTTTTCGGTGTCTTCCCAGCCGGCGATCGCGCCGTCGAGTAGTGTCTCATTGGGCTTAATGATGATGGAGTCGGCGCTGGTGCCGCGCTGGAAGCCGAGGCCTTCGCAGCGCTCGCACCAGCCAAGCCGGGCGTTGAAGCTGAAGTGGTGCGGCGTCAGGGATTCGTAGCTCGTGCCACATTGATCGCAGGCGAGGTGTTGCGAGATTCGCTGGGCCTTTGCGCCGGGGTCGGCCGGTGCGACGACCATGACGCCTTTGCCGAAGGCGAGGGTGTGCTCGACCGAGTCGGCGATGCGGCCGCGGGCGGTGGAGCCGATGATGACTCGATCGACGACGATCTCCACTTCGTGTTTACGGCGGGCGTCAATGGCGGGCAGCGGGTCGAGTTCGACGATGTCGCCGTCGATGCGTGCGCGGACATAGCCCTGCGCCTTGCAGCGGCCGAGGAGTGCCTGCCAGGATTCGCCGGGGCCGCACTCGATGGGGGCGCAGAGAACGAGTCGCGTGCCCTTGTCCATGGCGACGAGTCGCGCGACGATTTCATCACTGGTTTGCGTGCCGATGGCTTTTTTGCAGGTGGGGCAGTGTGGCGTTCCGACGCGGGCCCAGAGGACGCGCATGTAATCGTAGATTTCGGTGACGGTGCCGACGGTCGAGCGCGGGCTTTTGGTTGCCGACTTTTGCTCGATGGCGATCGCGGGCGAGAGGCCGTAGATGTGGTCGACCTTTGGCTTCTGCAACTGGCCGAGGAACTGACGGGCGTAGGCGGAGAGTGATTCGACGTAGCGGCGCTGGCCTTCGGAGTAGACCGTGTCGATGGCGAAGCTGGATTTGCCGCTGCCGGAGACGCCGGAGCAGACGGTCATCGCCCCGCGCGGGATGGAGACGGAAACGTTTTTGAGATTGTGTTCGCGTGCGCCGAGGACTGTTAGAGTCTTGAGTCCTGAGTCTTGAGTCTTGAGGCGCGACCTAGCCGCTATGTCCTTCACTTGGCCCCTCAGCCCCTTGGTCCCTCGGTCCCTTCCATCGCTTCGACTTTTTTTCCCGCCCAGCACACTCTGCAGCGATTGCCCCGTGTGCGACTCTTTCACGTTTGCCACGGCTTCTGGCGTGCCTTCGGCAACGATGTGTCCGCCCGCGTCGCCTCCCTCGGGGCCGAGGTCGATGACCCAGTCGGCGGTTTTGATCACGTCGAGATTGTGTTCGATGACGAGGACGGTGTTGCCCGCGTCGACAAATCCGTGCAGGACGGCGAGCAATCGGCAAACGTCTTCAAAGTGCAGCCCCGTCGTCGGCTCGTCGAGGATGTAGAAGGTGCGGCCGGTGGATTTTTTGACGAGTTCCTTGGCGAGTTTGATGCGTTGGGCTTCTCCGCCGGAGAGGGTGGTGCTGGATTGGCCGAGCTTGATGTAATCGAGTCCCACATCGTGCAGGGTCAGCAGCATCGACTTGATCTTCGGGATGGCGTCGAAGTGGCGAAGGGCCTCCTGCACATCCATGTCAAGCACGTCGGCGATGCTCTTGCCGCGATAGTGGATTTGCAGCGTCTCGTGGTTGAACCGCTTGCCGTCGCAGACCGGGCAGGTGGACCAGATGTCGGCGAGAAAATCCATCTCCACGCGATTCGCGCCATTGCCCTCGCACCCCTCGCAGCGACCGCCGCCGGATTCACCGGTGGCGACATTGAAGCTGAATCGCCCCGGTGCGTAGCCGCGGACCTTGCTATCGGGGAGCTGAGTGAAGAAGTCGCGAATCTCATCGAAGACTTTGACATAGGTCGCGGGGTTGCTTCGCGGTGTGCGCCCGATGGGGGATTGGTCGATGTCGATGACTTTGTCGAGAAAGGGTTCGAGGGGTCGAGGTGCCGAGGGGCCGAAGGGCTTGCGGTGGTTTGATTTGTTCCGTGGTGCGTTGCTTTTACTAGAGGCCGGACTGGCGCGCGGTGCCGGCGGGATGATGTCGATGCCGTCGTGTGCGCCGGGGTTGGCATTTTCCGCGCCGTTCAGATCGCGCAGGAGGGCTTCGCGGAGGATGTCATTGACGAGGGAGCTTTTGCCCGAGCCGGAGACGCCGGTGATGCAGACGAAGCGGCCGAGCGGGATCGCGACATCGATGTTTTTGAGGTTGTTGTGCCGGGCACCGCGGATGCGAAGCCAGCGCGGAATCGCAGGTTCCACGGGTTTGGCGGCGGGGGCGGCTTTGGGCATCTGGGAAAATCCGTCGTGGTCTATGGTGTATCAATCATGATACACGGGCGTAAACCGGCGACCGGATGATAGAAGTGAATCCGCGGCCCGACGACTGGAGACGAAGGGGTTCGAACCCTCGACCTTCGCATTGCGAACGCGACGCTCTCCCAACTGAGCTACGTCCCCGGTTTTGGCGGGATTGAAACTTCCCGCAGGGGTACTTTAGCCCGACGGCCTTGATGCTGCAAGAATCGCGGCTAAGCCCCGGCCTTTGGAATTGCGTCCCGGGCCAACGCGCGGACGCTGCGGCCGGCGAGCTCGCTGGGGTGGTTGCGCTCGGCCGTTGCGAGCTTCACTAGTTGCGGCTTGCCGGCAGCGCATTCGGCGAGCCATTCCCTGGCGAATTGGCCGCTGCGAACTTCGGCGAGGATGGCGCGCATCTCGCGGCGGGTTTCGTCGGTGACGAGGCGCGGGCCGCGGGTCAGTCCGCCGTAGGCCGCGGTGTTGCTGATGCGGTCGAGCATTCCGGCAAGGCCGGCGGTGTATTGCAGGTCGACGATTTGTTTGACTTCGTGGATGCATTCGAAGTAAGCGACCTCGGGAGGGAAGCCGGCTTCGATGAGAATGTCGTAGGCGGACTTCATCAATTCAATGATGCCGCCACAGAGGACGGCCTGTTCACCGAAGAGATCGGCTTCGCATTCCATCGCGAAGGTGGATTCGATCATACCGCCCTTTCCGCCGCCGATCGATGCGCCCCACGCGAGCGCGATGTCTTTAGCGAGACCGGTGGAGTCTTGATGTACGGCGACGATGCAGGCGAGTCCGCCGCCGCGCTGAAACGCACTGCGCACCAGCGAACCCGGACCCTTCGGCGCGACCATGAGCACGTCGACGCTTGCCGGTGCGATGATCTGTTCAAAACGTATGTTGAAGCCGTGAACGAATCCGAGGGCTTGGCCGGGGCGGACGTGTGGGGCGATGGAGGATTTATAAAGCGGGCCGGCGGTTTCGTCGGGTAGTGTGAGGATGAGCAAATCCGCTTGTTGGGTCGCGGTTTCGAGGGAAACTGGCGTAAAGCCGTCGTCGATGGCGAGTGTGTGGTTGGGACCACCGGGCCGCTGGGCGACGATGACGCGGAGTCCGGAGTCGCGCAGGTTCAGTGCATGGGCGCGGCCCTGGGAACCATAACCGAGTACGGCAATGGTCTTGTCGGCGAGCACGTCAAGCCGAGCGTCGCGGTCGTAATAGACATGAAGCGGCACAACATCACCCGGCCATCTCGGCCAATGAAACCAAGGGCAGTATTCGCCAATCCGGCGACAGCGACCTATCATACCCGGATGAATCCACTGGACTCGAATCAGGTCGAGGCGCTGTTCACCTCAGCGCAGCCCAAGCGCCGATTGATCGGTGCGCAGGCACTGGCCATGTCGAGTCTGATGTTGGTGATGATTATTTCGCTCTTCGGAACGCGACTCAACGTGCCCGAAGCAGTGTGCCTGGCGTTGCCGCCGATCGCCCTTGGGACAATTGTCCTGATCGGCTGGCGTGCGGGGCGACGACGGGCGCGATGCCGGGACAGCCTGTCGCGGGTTTGGGAGCACCTTCAACTGGATCGTCCCGCCGATGCAGAGGCGGCGCTTTGTCAGGTGATGCGATTTCCGATTCAGTCGGATTCGGATCTGGGGCAGGCCATGTTGCTGCTCGGGGGCGTGGCGGAGCGAATCGGCCAGTATGACGCGGCGGTTCGAGCCTATGAGTTGATGATGATCCATGAAGTCGGGGACATCGTTCAATTGCAAGAGGCACAGGTGAATCTCGCCGAGGCCAAGTTGCGCAATCAGGAACTCACCGATGCCGTCAATCTGATCCAGCGACTGGCGCAGGTACCGATGCCGCCGCCGATCAAGGCGGCGTTTGAACTGGTGCGGCTATTTCAGGAAATCTTCATGGGCCACGCGGCGGACGCGCTGGAGAATGTTGACGAGCGTCGCGCCATGTTTCGCAAGTATCTGTCGATTCGCGCCGGACATGGCTATGGATTGCTCGCGGCGGCCTATCACCATGCGGGGCAGGGCGATGCGGCATCGGCCATGTGGCTGGATGCGACGACGCTCTCGTCGTCTGATCGGTTGGTGCGGGAGTACGCGTTCCTGGCTCCGATTGCACAGCATTATCCCGCCGCGAGGAATCCGCTATGACGCGCGTCGAAGCAAAGCAAGTTGCGCGGCGGCTTCGGCGACAGGTGATGCTGTCGTCGGCGGCAAGCGGGCTTTTGTTGCTGTTGCTCGCGGTGTGTTGCCTCGCGGCATTGTGGCCGAGCCTTGGCGTGCAGCGGACCCAGTCGCTGTGGTCGGGGGCAATGCTGGCGGGCGTGCTGTGGATGGCGCTTACGGTGCTCAGCACGCGCCAGGTCAAAGCGGCGAATCAGGCGGCGAATCATCTCTCCGCGGGGCGGCTCGACCTTGCCGAACAGGAACTGACCACGGCGCTAGGGACCTTTAGTCTGCACCGTATTGGGAAGCTGATGGTGTGCCACAATCTCGCCGTCGTGGTGCATGGGCAGAAGAACTACCACGCGGCCGCGGAGTTGTGCGACGCGATCATTGCGATTCATGGCAGTGTTTCGAAGAGCCTTGGGCGCGTGTGTCGGATGCTTCTCGCGGATTGTCGGCTCTTTCTGGGCGACACGCTGGCGGCGATCAAGGCGCTGCAACCGCTGCTGAACCGCGATGCCAAGCTGACGCTGACCGAGCAGATGATGTTGCTGCCGATTGAATTGCGATGCCTGGTGGCGCAAAAGGAGTTTTCGCGGGCGGTGGAAGAGCTTCCGTGGAAGATACAGCGGGCCGAATTGCTGGACACCTATCGGGCCGCGCTGGTCCACGCGCTATTGGCAAAGGCCATGCGGGAACTCGGTCGCGTTGAAGCGGCGGAGTACTTGCAGCGCCGGTCCTGCCTCTTGCACGACACCGCCGATCTTTCGAAGGATTACCCCGGACTCTTGGACTGACTCGACATTCGGGCCGATGCCGATAATATCTCAGGTCTTGGCACGCTCTGTGCCCCCAAACACCTCGGAGACGCACCATGTCGCCTCTTATCTTGAATATCGTCGTGTCGATTGCCCTCGGTCAGGCTGCCGGCGAATCGTCGTCGAATGCACCGGCGAAGGCGCCACCCGCTGTGACAAAAGCCGACCTTGGGTCAAACGCGGAAATGAGTCGTTGGCTGGTTCACATGGCGCGGCATCAGGGGCACCTGGTCGGCCGGTCCGATCCGCGAAGCGCTTCGATGCATGTACTCGCGCTGTTGGAGGCGGCGGTGGATGTCGATGCGGAATGCGCTGACGCCTTCTACTGGTTGTACGACCTGCAACATCGCCTTGGCCAGGATAAGTCCGCGGCGGCATCGCTTGCGCGCTACGTGCGGTTGACGCCGACGGACGAGGCGGCACGCATTCGCCATTTCGACCTGGGACTCGAAGAACAGCAAAGCGCTGAAAAGCGCCTCGCATTTGTCGAAGCGGCGCTGAAGGAAAGTCCCCTTCCGCCGGCCTACGAGAGCACGGTGCGGGTGGCGCTGGCGCGGATTCGTTACGAGCGGCGTGAGTCGGAAGAGGCCGGCAAGGAGATCGAGAACGCCCTGCGCCTGAACCCGATGAACACCGATGCCCGCGAGTTGGCCTACGAGATGTACGGCGAGATGGAGGCGGAGTTGCAGCGTGTGGAAATGGCGCTGCAGCTTGTGTCGATCAACCCGTCGCAGGCGAATCTGATCTGGGACCTTGGTGAGCTGCTCGATCACCTCGGTCTGCACAAGCAGGCACAGGAGTGGTTCACACGGGCCATTGAACTTCATCGCCGGCAGGATTCGTCGAAGGTGCCGGCGGAGTTTTGGAACACGCTGGGATTGTCGTACATCGCGTCGGGCGATTTCGCGAAGGCTAAGGAGGCCGCCGATCAGGCGTTGGAGGCGGATGGTACGTATCTCGCGGCCAGGCTGCTTCGTTCGACGGCGAATCGAAAGGCGGGCGATGAGAAGGCCGCTGATGAAGATCTTGCCACGGCGGAGCGCGATTGCAGCACCAAGATCGAAGAAATTGTCGCCAACAAGCAGGCGGATAAGGCTGCTGAGATCGCCTGGTTCTACTGCTATTACAAACCGGATAAGGAAAAAGCCGCGAAGCTCGCTGACGTGGCGATGGGCGGAGCCAATCCCAGTCGACTGGCGCAATTGGCCCAGGGCTTTTCATTGCGTTTGAACGGAAAGACGGACGAGGCGCTCAAAGTGTTGGAACCGCTCGCCGCATCCGATCAACTGGCCGCTCTCGAAGTGGCAAAAGTCTATTTAGAACGCTCGAAGAAGGGTGAGGCGATTACGCTGCTGACCAAGGCCGCGGCGCTTCAGTATTCCGGCATCGCGTTCAACCAGATTCGCGAGGCGCTGGGGAATGTTGGCGAGAAGCCGCCCGAAGCGCCGGCCTATCCGAAGATCATCGCGGCGCTCGACAAGTTTCAGCGCGATGTGTTCGACTTCCCCAAGCGGCCGGGGGACTTTCTGAAGTTCACCATTCGCGCTGCGCCGAATCCCACATGCGTGGGGCCGATCAACCTCATCTTTCGCGGCGAAAACGTCGGGCCATTTCCGATCACATTCGGCGAAGGGTTCATGATGCGCCCCTTAATCGCGCTCTCCGCGAACGTGGGCGGCGAGAAGGGCGTCTTTAAGGATTACCTGCAAGTGCTGGCGAATTCACGGACGATGCTGCTGCCCGGCGACGCCGTGGAAAAGGTGATGGCCGTGGATGTCGGAGCGTTTCGCGAATACTTGATTCGCCACGCTGCCGAGGACGTGGCGGTCGAATGGACGGCGATGCTCGATCCCGTATTCAAGGATAAGCAACTGGCCAGCGGCCCCGGCACGATCGTCGCACCGCCGATCGTGGTAAACCTGAAGGGGCTGGACGTTTCACCCGGTGCGATCGAGGGATTGGCCCAGTCAGCAGGCTCGACGGATGTCACCGAGCGCATTAATGCGGTCAAGCAGATCGGCGCCATTCTGGCGTGGGCGGAACAGAACACGGCGAAGGCGGCGGCGAAGAAGGTAAACGATTCCCTGTTGCGAGGTGCGTTGAGCCAGGCGCTTGGCGACAAGGCATGGCAGGTCCGGGCCCATGCATTGTGCGCTGCGTCCTGGTCGAACATGGACAACGCAACGACCGCGGCCGCTGCGCCGGCGGTGGGAGATAGCAATGCCGTGCTCAAGACGCTGGCCGTTCGACTGTTCGCGCCGCAACAGGGCGAGAAGTTCCGTCGCGTGTTGGAGCAACTTTCCAAGTCGGATGCGAGCCATTTCGTGCGGCTGATCGCGGCGAGTTATTTGCCCGAGACGCCGAGGACGCAGGCGAGCAGCACCACGCCGTCCAATCCGTGACCTACGCCTTCTCGCGTTTCTTCTGAATCCACTTTCGCAGATCGGGGAGCGGGCGCGTGTTGAGCACGTCCTGCTTTCGCAGCCAGCCGCGCCGCGCCGTGAGAATTCCCAGGCGCATCTGGTCGAGTTGGGCCGTGCTGTGCGAGTCTGTGTCAATGCAGAGCATGACGCCGGCGTCGCGGGCCTGACGAACGTGCAGGTCGCAGAGGTCGAGGCGCTGCCACGCGGCGTTCAGTTCGAGGGCGGTCCCGGTTTCGACGGCCTTGGCGATGACGGCGGTCATGTCGAGGTCCATCGCCTCGCGCTTGTTGATGAGGCGGCCGGTCGGGTGACCGAGGAGTGTGACGAATGGGTTCTCCATCGCCTTGAGCACGCGCGAGGTGACCTTCTTGCGATCCTGGCGCAGCGCGGAGTGCACGCTGGCGACGACGAAGTCGCACGCTGCAAGAATCTGATCGGGGTAGTCGAGCTTTCCGTCGGAAAGGATGTCGCACTCGCATCCGACAAGGACGGTGATGGCCTTTAGCGTTTTGTTCAATTCGCGGATTCGCTCGATCTGCTTCCACATGCGGTCGATGGAGAGGCCGTTGGCGATGGCGCTGGATTTGGAGTGATCGGTGACGGCGATGTATTCGTAGCCGCGCTCCTGTGCGGCCCTGGCCATGGTTCGGGCGTCGCAGGTGCCGTCGCTGGCGTCGGTGTGCATGTGCAGATCGCCGCGAATATCGTCGAGTGTGATGAGTGTGGTATGGGCTTCGGGTTCGAATTCGCCGCGATCTTCGCGTTGCTCGGGCGGGATATAGGAAAGGCCGAGCTTTTTGTAGATGTCGGCCTCGTCCTCGCCTGCCAATGGCTTGTCGCCGTCGAAAAGGCCCCACTCGTTGAGCTTCCACTTTCGCTTGACGGCCATCTCGCGGAGTCGAACGTTGTGCTCCTTGCTGCCGGTGAAGTATTGAAGGGCCGCGCCGAAGGACGCCTTTGGCACGACGCGGCAATCGGCCTGCACCTGCACGCCGTCGCGCCGCTCGACAAGGATGGACCCCTTGGTTGTGCCCGACGCAAGCACCTTTTTCGCCTGTGGCAGACTCGTGAACGCCTTGACCACGGCGGCCCCGTCATCGGATTCGCAGAGGATGTCGACATCGCCGATCGTTTCCGCGCCGCGGCGCAGGCTGCCGCAGTATTCGGCACGTCGGACGCCCTTGACCGCGCGCATGGCGGCGACGAGTTCCTCGGCGAGGGGCATGGCAAGGCCGAGCGGCGTGCGCCCCGTGGATTTCTCGGCGAACGAAAGGCCCTCAGAAATCTGCAGCACACTTTTTTCACCGAGACCCTTGAGCTTGGCGAGTTTGCCGGAGTCGATGGCGGACTTAAGCGTTGTGACATCGACAACGCCCAGCTCTTTCCACGCGAGCGCCACCTTCTTCGGCCCCAGGCCGGGCACTTCGAGCAATGCCGGCAATTCCGGCGGAACGGCCTGGAGCAGTTCCTGATGGGCCGCGATCTTTCCCGAGGCGAGGTACTCTTCGATTTTCCCTGCCATTCCTTTTCCGATGCCGGGCAGTTCGACGATTCCGCCCGTCTTGGCGAGTTCGTCGATATCCGTCGTCAATTCCTTCATTGTTCTGGCGGCGCGGCGATACGAATTGACGCGGAAGGACTGCTCGCCCTGAATCTCCATCAGGTCGGCCATCTGCTCGAAGATCGCATACAGCTCACGGCTTTTCATGATTCTTACTATACGTTTGGATTGCGCTGTGGACCAATGGTTTGATTATGGCACGGGGTCGTATCCGCCGGCCCCGCCCCAGGGGTGGCAGCGCAGTACGCGGCGAGAGCCAAGCCATCCGCCGCGCAGGACGCCATGCCGCCGTACGGCCTCGATGGCGTACTCGCTGCACGTCGGCACGAATCGGCACGAACCGACCAGCAGCGGGCGCACCACGAACTGGTAGGCGCGGATGAGGGCGATCACAAGCGTGACGGCGACTTTTTTCATCGCGCGGCCCTTCGGAAGGCAAGGCGGTAGATCGGGCGGCCCTCGCGTTTGTATTTGATTTCGAAGTTCGTCTCCACGTCTTCGCCGACAACACCGTAGTCGGCATCGGCGAAATCCACGGGGATTAGTTTGGGCCGATTGGTCGTAACGATCTTGATCTGCTCGAAATACTCGGCGTGGTCGGTCTGAATGGCGAGTCGGCCGTTATCGACGAGGCAGCGCTCGACGGAGTCGACGAAGTCATTCGAGAGGAGGCGGCGTTTTTGGTGTCGCTTCTTGGGCCATGGGTCGGGGTGGTAAATATGCAGCGCGGCGAGGCATGCCTCCGGCAGGCGATGCATCACGAAGAACTTTGCATCGGTCCGCATGATGCGCACATTGGTCACGCCCCAACGAGCCATTCGGTCTGCCGCGAACTTGTAGAACTCATTGGCCCATTCGATGCCGAGAAAGTTCAGCTCGGGGTGGGCGCGCGATCGTCGCAGGAGAAATGCGCCTTTTCCGCAGCCAATCTCCAATTCGACGGGCGCATCGTTGCCGAAAAGCGTTTGAAAACTGACCACGTCGCCGAGCGATTCGGCGGTGACGGCGATTTCATCGAAACTGACCATGCCGAGAATTATATGGGGCGACGCAGGCGCAAGAAAAAAGCGGCCGGAGGGATGCTCCGACCGCTTTGATTACTGGTTGAAAGGGTGTGCATCGACTCTTCGTCGTCGCCACGTGGTTGCGAACGGACGCGATCAATCAAAGTCGGGGATCCGTGCGGCGAAATCGTCGCCCTCGTCGTGGCGTCCGCCTCCGCCACCGCCGTTGCCTTGTCCGTGACCGCCGCCACCTCCACCCATTCCCGAATCCTTGCGCGACAGGTAGCACGCACGGCAATAAACCGGCCGACCTTCCGCCGGCTTGAAAGGCACTTCCGTTTGTTGGCCGCATTCGGAGCAGGTGGCCGTGAAGCGCTCGCGCGTCGGTCGTCGACCGCCGCCTCCACCTCCACCACCGAAACCACCACCGCCACCGCGATGTCCGCCGCCTCCGCCCCCACCGCCGCCGAAGCTGCGACGAGGCCCGCCGCGCCCGCCGCCTCCACCACCGCCGCCGGCGCGATTGCCCTGCGACGGACCGGCGGCCTTGCGCTGTTCACGGCAGGGCCGACAGCGTTTCGGCTCGTTCGTGAAACCTCGCTCGGCATAGCGGGCCTGATCCTCGGCGGAATGGACAAATTCCATACCGCAATCACTACACACGATGGTTTTGTCGGTGAACTCCATGGCACGACTCTCGATAGGGGTTTTGGCGCGATCGACCGGATTCTCGTTGTGGGAAGCCTTGGGCCGAACGGCCGGATGAGGGGAAGGTGTGCTCCTTAGGTTGATGGGCGACCACCCATGACTGTGTTGTATCTCACCCGAGGGGCAAAGGGCTGTCAAGGAACGGCGACGCCCGACTTCCCATGGTTTCCATCGGAATTGGGCGAGGGTGTTTAACGCAATCGCACAACACGAACCCGCTAGGTGCCGGCTTTCAGGCGCATGGGTTTGGGTCCGCGCAAGCTTGGCTCGGGGCCGAGGTTAGGCGCGGGACGGCGACGGAACATGTCATCGTTGCGGGTGTGCTTGCTGGTGAGGTCAATCGGCTTGCCGGCGATGAACTCGGCGACGACGACGTTTGCCGCCTGCAGCGGGCTGTCGGTGCAAACGATGACGTCGGCCGATTTTCCGGTTTCGAGTGAGCCTACTTTGTCGGCGATGCCGAGGATCTGCGCGGGGGTTGTGGTGATGGCGCGGAGTGCGATGTCGTCCTTGAGTCCGTAAGCAACGGCGAGGCCGGCCTCCACACCGATCTGCTTGCTCAACTCGGCGTCGTTCACGGCGATGCAGAAGCGTACACCGGCGCGGTCGAGAACAGCCGGGCAGGTGTAGACGCTGTCCCACGGTTCATAGGCGCCTGCGGGATAGCTGGTCGTTCGACTGAAGATGACGTCGACCTTGTCCTTGGCCAGTTCATCGGCGAGCTTCCACGCCTCGCGACCGCCAAAGAGGATCGGGCGCAGCTTGTAACGCCGCGCGAACTCAAGCGCCTCGCGGATCTGTTTGTACGAGTTTGCGCTGAGCAAGACGGGCGCTTCGCCGGTGACATAGGGAATCATCGCTTCAAGCTGCGCATCCGGCTTTGGCGCCAGTTCCGGCTTCTCCCGGGCGAGGCGTGAGACCTTGGCATAGTGCGCGGCCTTGTCGAAATACTCTTCGATCGCGGTCAGTCGCTTGCGATGATTGCGTTTCATCTCGGCTTTGCGATCTTCCTGCATGTCGGGCGGGAACTCGACGGGAAGTGACGGTAACTCAATACGCAGCGCGACCGGCGACGACACGAGTGCCTCGGTCATGGACCAGCCATCGAGATGCACAACCCCGGTGCGCGATGAGACGTTGCCGCCGGCCTGAAAGACCATCGTGCTGGTGATGCCTTCGCAGCGGGCAACTTCGATGATGGCGGAGAAGGGGTTGTAGGCCCAGACGGCCTGCAAGTCGGGCTGGAAGTCGGCGATTTCGGCGGTGTCGATGGTTCCCTGCACCGATTGGATTTCTTCAATGCCGAGCGATGCGCCGGCGTTTACCAAGCCCGGGTACACATGCAGCCCGGTGGTGTCCATCAGCGCTGCGCCGCGAAGTCGGGCCTCGTCGGGGCGCTGGCCGACGTAGTCGAGCAGGCCGGCCTTGATGTGAACCGCGCCGTTGGCAATGGCGCCGCCGCTGATCGGATGAACCGTTCCGCCGACGAGCCAGTAGTCGTCACCGGGGAGCGGCGTAAGCGACTTGGTCGGCTTGGAGGGAGCGAAGGACATTGCAGGCCGCGGCGCGGGCAGCTGAGCGAGATCGAGGTCGGCATGTTTGAAATAGAATTCGCCGTCGATGAGTGTCATCACGCAACGGGCCGTGGTGTCGAGCGGGTGGCCGTTGAAGATGGCAAGGTCGGCAAATTTGCCGACTTCGATCGATCCGACGTATTTGTCGATGCCGAGTTGGATTGCCCCGTTGAGCGTGCAGAGACGCAGCGCTTCATTTGCGGGCAGGCCGCCGAAGCGCATGCACTTGGCCGCTTCGAGGTTGAGGTGGCGCATGACTTCGGCACTATCGGAGTTGACGGTGGCCACGACGCCGCCCTGCTCCATTCGCGCGGCGTTGTGGGGGATGGCTTCCCACGCTTCGATCTTGTAGGCCCACCAGTCAGAGAACGTGGAGGCCGACGCGCCGTGGCGAAACATCTCGGGGATCAGGCGGTAGCCTTCGAGGACGTGCTGCAGCACCGCGATTCGGAAGCCGTAGGACTCGGCAACGGTGAGCAAGCGCACGATTTCATCGGCGCGGTAGCAATGCGAGTGAACCCAGATGGAGCCGTCGATGATGGAAGCGAGGGCGTCGAGTCGCAGATCGCGGCGCAACGGGCGTGGCTGTTTGCCGGCGGCCTTTTCTTTGTCGAATTCGGCCATCTCGGCGCGATAGGCCAGCGCTGCGTCGAAGGATCGCCGTATGACGGCCTCAACGCCAGAGCGCGTATTGGGGAAGCGCGTGCCGCGGCTTCGTCGATCGCTGTTGGATTGTTTGACGTTTTCACCGAGCGCGAACTTCACGGTCTGCGGGGCTTCTTTGAAGATCCACTCCGCCGCGGGTTTGCCATACTTGAGCCGGAGCACCGCGTTCTGCCCGCCGATGGTGTTGGCCGAGCCGTGCATGGTGTGGACACAGGTGACGCCGCCGGCGAGGGCGCGATAGGCCGAGACGTCGGTGTGATCGATGACATCCTTGACGCGTACTTCGCAGGTGACAGAGAGGGAGAATTCGTTGAGACCGCCGTCGCTGCAGATGTGTGAGTGCGGGTCGATGATGCCGGGGGAGATGAAGTAGCCCTTGAGGTCGACCGCCATTGCACCGGCCGGGGCGGCGATGTTTTTTCCGATCTCGGCGATCTTGCCGTCGCGGACGAGCAAATCGGTTTCTGGGATCGGTTCACCGCTGACGGGGAGGACGGTCGCGTTGCGAAGCAGAATGGTGCCGCCGGTCTTGGGCAGATTCATTCGATCGGCCTCGGTCTCGGCGGCGAAGACCGGTCGCTTGATCGGCTCGGCAGGCTGCGAGGACGGCGCGGAGGTCGGTGGAGACTCGTCGTCCGATTCGCCGCGCGGTCCGCGATCTCCTCGGCGACCACCGCCACCGCGACGACCGCGGCCCATGCCGCCGCCTTCGGCGGCTTTGTCGTCGATGTCGAACCGCTTTCCTTCGACGAAGACCCCGCGGACTTTCGCTTCCTTGTCGGCGAGGGGCTTGGAGAACATCGTAAGATTCGCCGACTTGCCAATGGCGATCTCGCCGAGGTTGGCTTGTTGTTTGAGGAGCGTTGCGGGATTGGTGGTCAATGCGGCGAGCGCGACGGATTCGGGCAGCCCGCGCTCGATGGTTTTCTGCAGATTCTTCAGTGCATCGGCGACGGACTTGAGTTCGAAGGTGCCGACGGAAACGGTCACGCCGGCCTCGTTCAGGCGTTTGAGGTTATCAACCTCCTCGCCCCAGAGGCGTTTCTTTTCGTCAAAGACCTTCGCAGGCTCCCACGCCTGAGATTCCCACTCGTCGTCAAACAGTTTCTTTTTGCCGGGCGGCGTTTCCTTCTCGGGTGCGCGTTCCTGTTCCTTTGCCTCCGGATTCGGCTTATCGCCCTTCTTGTTTTTTGGCTTCTCGTCCGGTTCCTCCGACCATTTCAGGCTCACGATGACCGGCACGTTGGATTGCTTCAGCCGCGCGGCCACCTTCCAGCCTTCGCGTGCGCCGGCGATGATCGGCGTGAGTTTGAACTCGGCGGCCATGTCCAACGCGCGATTAATTTCATTTTCTGAGTTTGCCACAAACACGACGGGCAGCGCGTCGGCCCGCACGAAGCCTCGGTTCCGCTCGAATAGGTCGTTGATCGCGTCGAGATCGGGGTCGAAGGGAATGCGCCGCGCCACGGGGTCGCCGGTGCGCCACTCGGCGAGACGGCGTTGCCATTCGGCGTCGAGAAAAATCTGGCGAAAGGCGGCCATCGCGCCCATCGTGGTGGTCGGATAGCGCGGTCGGTCGAAGGCCGCGGCGAAGTCGCCGCGATCGATGCCGGTGACGAAGGCGGAGTGTTGGGCGAATTCGGCGGAAAGGATGCTGCGTCGTACGGGCAGGTCGCCGAGCGAGACGACCGCGCTGACGCCGGAGAGGATGACCGGTTTGGGACTGACCAGCGCCGCCGTGAAGCCGGCCGAGCGATGCTCTGCACGGATGTCTTTTTCATCCGGCGCGGCCGGCGCTTCGTCACGTCCGCCACGACCACCACCGCCGCCGCCGCGCGGTGCGGCGGGTGCGCCGCCGCCGCCACTGTTCGGGTCGTACATCTCCGCGACGCGCCAGCGTGGGTGCATAAGTCGTCGATAGGCTTGCACGGTCGCGGATTGCGGACCCTGCCGGACGTCGGGGTTTTCGTCCTCGACGCGCGATTGTTCGTCTTCAGAGGGTTCTGCCTTGGTCATGCCGAGATGCGTGTTGGCGTCGATGAAGCCGGGGTAGATGACCAGGCCGGTGGCGTCGAATGATTCCGCGTTCGGAGGAATGCCATCCGATGGTGTGCCCGTGCCGACGCCGATGATGCGGCCCTTGTCGATGAGCACCCAGCCGGCTTCGGCGGGTTGACCCGCGGCGCGCACGATGGTTCCACCGGTGATGATGGTTGGTGTATCGAGGTCAGCCGCGGCGAAGGGTGTCGACAATAGAAACAAAACGACGGCAGGCACCAGCGGGAGCGGTTTCATGGAGATTCTCAATGCGTTGTGAAGGACGAGCGGCGCATGGCCGGGTCGTCGGGACATAGGCTCGCGGGCGGGAATTGGAGCGTATTCGGCGTGGAAAAGCAAACGCGGGGAAGTCGGCGATTACGCGGGGAAGTGAAGACGGACGCCGAGTTTGTAGCCGCCGAGGGTCTGGGTGCAGTGGACGACAGTTCCGCGCACGGGCATTGGGTTGCCATCGATGTTGACGGCAAGCTCGAGCTGCGTTTCGACGGGGAGAGGCTCTTCAGATTTGATGGACAAGCCTTCGGCTGAGACCTGGAGAAGGGTCCAGGTTCGCCGAAATGGTGTGCCATCGTCGCGGCACCCGACGGCCTTGACCTCCCCCGTGACGGAGTATCGACGGAACGAGCGGCGGAGAACCGGCTCGGACTCCGGGGCGACGACGGCGCTGATGCGGCGCAGCCATTCGTCGACCTTGATGCAGGTTGGGTTGGAGTCAGTCTCGATCACGGGTTTTCGTACTCCATCGTGGGTATCGCGATTGTTGAGAACCGCGCTCCTCCTGCTTATCGGGCAATCCACTCAACTACTGAACGACGGCAGCGTTCGGTTCTCGGGCCGTGCAAAGAAACGCATCGGTCCGATCAGGTTGGGTCCGCGAAGACGAACTGGATGCCGAGTTTGTAGCCGCCGACGGTCTGCGTGCAGTGTTTGACGACGGCCGCCGCGGGAAAGGCGCCTTCTTCAAGGTGAATCTGCAGCGCGATCTTTGTGCCGAGCGGTACTTCCTCGTCGCTGCGGATGGTGAGTCCCCGCGCGGAGCCGGAAAGGATGTCCCAGCTTCGCTTGCGCGGTTGGTCGTCGATTTGGTATTGGGCTT
Organism: Planctomycetota bacterium; assembly: GCA_016235815.1. Classification (GTDB taxonomy): domain Bacteria; phylum Planctomycetota; class Phycisphaerae; order UBA1845; family UTPLA1; genus JACRIM01. The sequence continues at coordinate 4,655 of JACRIM010000029.1, read as the reverse complement.
TGACCTCGCCGACAATGGGGTATCGGCGCCAGCTTCGGCGGGTCCCCCGTTCAAAGTCGGCGGCCACTCGGACGGCGAGAAACTGCCGCCATCGGTGTTCTGTCAGCAGTTCGGTCTGGGTTGTTGTTGAGATTGCCATGGCTCGCTCCTCGCGTACCTCGTAAAAAGCAATCGGTTATTGGATAGGGCTATCGTCTCATTGTTTCCAGCGCGTTAACTCTACGATTTGAATGGTCGTCGTGCGGTGCAACGTTTTTGATTATCGGGGCCGACGCAGGCTAAACAGGGTGGGGCGTTGGGCCGATATGGGACACGGAATTGCACGCGGACTCCGCGCCCCACGTGGCGTGAGGGTTAAAGCGCGTGAGCGAGAAAGCAGTTCGGAACATGAAAATCAAAAGCCTTTGCCTGCATGGTGTCGACGATCCGGCTTTGAATTCGATGGTCGATTTCAAAGTCGCCGCGCGGAGCAATTCGCGCGAAGAACTTCGACTTGCCCTGACGTCGGTGCGGCCCGACGCGCTGATTATTGATCTAGATTCGCCGACGGCGCTGGATGCGCTGGCGGATACGCGTGAGATTCTGCCCGAGATCGCCATCATCGGCGTGACGGGTGAGACGGACCCGAAGTTCGTCATTTCGGCGGTGCGGGCCGGATGCAAGCAGATCAGCCCGAAGCCGCTGGATGTGAATGATCTGTTGGTGGCGATTCGACGGGCGCTCAACGACACATCGTCGCAGGTGACGGGTCGCGTGATCGGCGTGATGGCGGCCACGGGCGGCGCGGGAGCGACGACGATCGCCGCGTGCATGGTGATGGGGGCCGCGGAAGCGACGAAACAACGGGCGCTGCTCATTGATGCGGATTTTGACTTTGGCGGCGTGGCGCGGGCGTGGGACCTGAAGCCCGAACATACCGTCGCGGATTTGCTGAGCGCCGGCTCCCTCGACCCGGTGCTGCTGGAGAAGGCAGTTGTCGAAGTGCCGGGGAATGTCGCGATTTTGGCACGGCCGAAGACCATCGACGAGGGCCACGCAATCGATGACACCATGATGTCCATGCTGGTGCAGACGGCCAAGACCGTGTTCCCCACGGTGGTGGTCGACTTCCCGCATAAGCTGGACGGCGTGGTGTGGGCGGCGCTGCAGCAGTGCGACAAGCTGGTGATCGTGATCCAGATGACGGTGCCGGCAGTTGACAACTGTGTGCGCCTGCTCTCGGCGCTGACGAGCCTTGGCGTGCCTGCGGAAAAGATCGAGGTGATCGTTAATCGCTATCGCAAGAACGTGCATTTCATCTCGACAGAGCTTATTGAGGAGCGATTGCAGAAAAAGGTCATGGGCCTGGTGCCGAACGATTTCAAGTCAGTCTGCGCCGCGATTGACATGGGGCGCCCAATCCCGGCCGACAACGCGGTTCGCACCGCCGTGACGAAGTTGGCGGCGAAGCTCATCGGTATTGGCGACGAGGCCGTGGTGGCGAAAAGCGGCTGGTTCGCGAAGCTGCGGATTCGGGCAAGCTGAAACCGCAGGTTTCGCAGATTCGGCTTCGGGGACGATAGCACCTGACATTTCCTGATACTTGCTGACACGCCGCCAATAAGCCGGAGCGCTTGAGGGGCCGAGGGATCAAGGGATCAAGCGGCCAAGGGTTCAAGGGTTCAAGGGGCCGAGGGGCCAAGGGGCCGGGGTCCACGGGGGGAGGGTGTTGCTGTGCAACGAATTGCAGGATGTCAAAGAGGAACCGCGGAAGGGGACGGCTGCGATCGTCGCCGCTGCGGCGTGGGCTTCTTCCGCGTCGCCTCCTATTTATTCTTTCTCACCTTTTCGCGCTGAGGTAAATTGTGATAAGTTGCGGGGGGAGCGCAGTTTGAGCGCATTGTAAATAATGCGTGTCCGATTAGATTTGAGTTGGATAGGCCCAGGAGGTACGATATTAGTGCGCGAGTGGAGTATCGCGTTGAGGAGCCGCGCAGGTGATATGGAGGTGTCGTATGCGCCCGTTCCATCCTGTCGTATTTGCAGTGGTTGGTGGTGTGTTTGCGGCGTCGGCGAGCGCCGATGGGCCGAGGAAAACCGCGATCCATCTTGAGGCATTGGACCCGGCCGTTCGCACGACGATGGCGCGGATGGCTGATCCGGCTCGGATCAAGGTCATTGAGAATCCGCGATACGAAGACCTGACCGTGGAGGCTGCGGCGCGTTCGGCGCTGCCGTGTCAGAACATTGCCTATCGTAATCTGCCGCCGAGTCAGATTTCCGTGTATCTCTTCGGCGGTGCGCCGGGCGACGACAACGTTGCGGATGATTGCACTTTGCCGCCGGGTTCAACGAATCGATTCATCTGCGGCGCGCAGGTGACGACGTTGGGATATGCGCAGGGCGGACCACCGACGTACAACTTGAATGTGCAAGTCTGGTCGGATTGCCCGGACGATCCCGGGGCGGTGCTTCTGTCGCAGGGGTCGTTTTTCGGTATTCCGAATGACGGAATCCAGCGGGTGCAGACGGTGACGGTTGATCCGCCGCAGCTTGATGTTGATGACACATTCTGGGTGCTGGCGCAGTCGGACAACCCCGATGCCGCCTGGGAGATCGCGCGAAGCACTTCCGATGTTAATGATGTTGGAAGCACAATGGACCTTGTCGCTACAGGTTCCGGGAATCAGAGCGGCTGTATCTATTTTTTCTTCGGCGGCAATCCCTATGCGGGGTTTACCTGCACGCTGTTTGGCGCGGCCGGCCCTGTTGGGTCGTGTTGTGATCTCAATACCGGCGTCTGCACCGACGGCGTATTGCTGAAGAATTGCGGAGATGCCTTAAATCAGTATTGGAACGCGGCGAGTTGCGCCAATGGTCCGCCGTGCGTGGCGTGTGCGGTGGCCTGCGCCTTTCCCGGCCCGAATCCGCCGAATCGCGAGCAGGAAGCGGATTGCTTCACGAATTACAACCTCCCACCGTTCACCTCAGATCCCAATAAAGGTTGCTCAAACTTTACCAGTGGCGCCATCGGTCGATTCTGGACTCCGCTGAATTGCACGACTGCGACGAGCGGCTGCGGCCGTAGCGGCACCTATACCTTCTTGAACATCTACACGTTCGGCGGAGCCAACCAGCAGGTCACTGAGAATCGTCGGGACGACGATCACTACCTGTTGGAGCTAACGCAGGACGCGCGCGTGACATGGACGGTCAAGGGTCGCTTCCCGAGCCAGGCGATTGTGTCGTTCACCACGCGCCAGACGAACGGGCTGAGCACCGGCGTGAATTGCCCGACCTACATCGCGACGGAGGCGGGCGACGTGAGCATCGGCGAAGCCAATCCGTGCAACGAGGCCGTCGCGACGGCGTGCCTGCCGGGTCGCGATGGTCCCGAGGGGCCGTTCCGGTATTTTCTGCGGGCCCGACCGAGCGTCGCGCCCCTCTCAGTCAATGCGTTGTGCGGCCTGCCTTACGAGTATTCGCTGACCTGCGAGCCGTGCGTCCGCGCGCCCAGTGCCGCCGAACTGGGTGCGTGCTGCACCATGACGGCGTGCGTCTATACCTCACGCCTGGCGTGTTTGATCCTGACGGGCGATGACAACGTGTACTTTCAGGGTGAAGGGTCATCCTGCCCGAACAGCGCCTGCACCGGAGTTCCATCGAATGATATTTGCGTGAACAAGAAGATGCTTACGTGCTCGTCGTGCATTGTCACCTATGACACGACCTTTGCGGGCAGCGAAGGGCAGTCATTCGGCGGCGGAGCCGGTCAGGTCTTTAAGGATGTCTGGTTCAAGTACACCGTTCAACAGCCCGGCGCCTGTTCCAATGGCCGGGTCGTCGTCAGCAACATCGGCACCTGCTTTAACAGCAAGATTCAGATGCTCCGGGTGTCGAATTGCAACGCGTCGCAGACCACGCAATGCAGTGGAATCAGCCTCATCGGCGGCGCCAACCTTGTTCCGATTCAACTTGAAGCAGGGCCTCCGATCGTCAACGTCGGTCCGTTCGTCTATGGCCGAAGCAGCCAGACGATTACTCCAGGTAGTGCCAACGGCTGTGTGAAGCTCCGTGTCGGTGGCTTGACGGAGAACGACTTCGGCCCCGGCGTGCTTCGCGTCGATTTCGTGTGTGCGGCCACGTCGAACGCCGGACAAGCCGGCTGGGATGCCAATGCGGGCCGCTGCTGCTTCCCCGATGGCTCTTGTCAGATACTTCCGAACACCGGTCTCGGGTCACTCTTCAATTGCTGCGGTGTGGCCGGTGGATACATTCGCAACAAGACCGACTTCTACGAAGGCCGGACGCCTCCGCAATCCGTTGCGGCGGGCGAGATTCTCAGCGTGGGCTGCGCGACGCTGCCCTGTCCAGCGCAGGGTGAGGCCTGCTTCAATGCCTGGAATCTGAACGCCTTGATCGGCGGCGGCAGCGGGACGATCACCCGCGAATCGACCAATCGCATCTACTTCAAGTATGTGGTCCCGATGTCCGCGCCGGTCGGCAGCGGCATCGCCATCAACACGTGTGGCTCGCGGCTCGACCCGTCGTCTCCGATTCCAACGCCGCTCGACACGGCCTTCGCCGTCTATCGGGGACAGTTCAGTTCCATCACGGGCGAGTGCGACGGTACTCAGTCCGCGGGTGTTGCGCCGTGCATCGCGGCCTACAACAAC
>JACRIM010000028.1 GCA_016235815.1 Planctomycetota bacterium | reverse complement strand
GTTGTTGTAGGCCGCGATGCACGGCGCAACACCCGCGGACTGAGTACCGTCGCACTCGCCCGTGATGGAACTGAACTGTCCCCGATAGACGGCGAAGGCCGTGTCGAGCGGCGTTGGAATCGGAGACGACGGGTCGAGCCGTGAGCCACACGTGTTGATGGCGATGCCGCTGCCGACCGGCGCGGACATCGGGACCACATACTTAAAGTAGATGCGATTGGTCGATTCGCGGGTGATCGTTCCGCTGCCTCCGCCGAAGACCGCATTGAGGTCCCATGCATTGAAGCAGGCCTCGCCCTGCGCCGGACAGGGCAGTGTCGCGCAGCCCACGCTGATGATCTCACCCGGAAAAGCGCCTTGTGGTAGCGTCCGGTCTTCATAGAAATCGGTCTCATTGCGAATGTACCCACCGGCCACACCGCAACAATTGAAGAGCGTGCCGGTGCCGGTGTTGGGCAAAATCTGGCACGCGCCATCGGGGAAGCAACAACGGCCGGCGTTGGCATCCCAGGCGGCCAGTGCTGAATTGGACGTCGCCGTGCAAACGAAATCGACTCGTAATAGGCCGGGGCCAAAGTCGTTCTCCGTCAAGCCGCCGACCCGGAGCTTCACACACCCGTTCGCATTACCCGGAACGATCGTGCCGCTGCGGGCATAAACGAACGGGCCGACGTTCACGATCGGCGGGCCTGCTTCAAGCAAAATCGGAATCGCGTTGGCACCGCCTCCGAAGTCCATACTATTGCATTGCGATGTGACGGTTGCATTGCAGTTTGATACGCGGAGCATCTGGATCTTGCTGTTGAAGCAGGTGCCGATATTGCTGACCACGACACGGCCATTCGCACAGGCGCCCGGCTGCGGAACGGTGTAGCGATACCACACATCTCTATAAACTTGCCCAGAGATACTGAACGACTGCCCCTCCGAACGCGCGAGGGACGTGTTGTAAGGAACGACACAACTCGTGCAGGTCAGGACTGTCTCATTAGGGCAGGTGTCATTTGCGGGCGCATCGGAGCATACGCTATTGGGACAGGTCGACCCTTCGCCTTGGAAATAGGTCGCGTCGTCGCCGGTGAGAATCAGGCACGAAAGCCGCGACGTGTACACGCAGGCCGCTTGAATGCAGCACGCGCCAAGTTCGGCGACGCTGGGCACGCGCACGCACGGCTCACACGCCAGCGAGTATTCGTAAGGCAACCCGCAAAGCGCATTTGGGCCGAGCTTCGGTACTGCCGGTCGCGCGCGCAGGAAATACCGGAACGGTCCATCGGGTCCATCGCGACCCGGCAGGCAGGCCGTCGCGACCGATTCGTTGCAGGGATTCGCTTCGCCGATGCTTACGTCGCCCGCCTCCGTCGCAACAAAGGTCGGACAGTTGACGCCTGTGCTCAGGCCGTTGGTCTGGTGCAGCGTGAACGACACAATCGCCTGGCTCGGGAAGCGGCCCTTCACCGTCCACGTCACGCGGGTATCCTGAGTGAGTTCGAGCAAATAGTGATCGTCGTCTCGACGATTTTCGACGACATATTGCTGCGTACCACTCTGATTGAAGACGTTCAAGAAGGTGTAGGTGCCGCTTCGGCCGCATCCGCTCGTCGCGGTGGTGCAGTTGAGCGGAGTCCAGAAACGGCCGATCGCCTTGGTGGTAAGATTCGAACATCCCCTGTTGGGATCCGCATTACCCGGAAACATCGGGTTGTAGTTCGTGAAACAATCGGCCTCCTGCTCCCGGTTCGGCGGGTTCGGACCCGGAAAGGCGCAGGCCACCGTACACGCCACACACGGCGGACCATTGGCGCAACTCGCCGCGTTCCAATACTGATTTAAGGCATCTCCGCAATTCTTCAGCAATACGCCGTCGGTGCAAACGCCGGTATTCAGGTCGCAGCACGACCCGACAGGGCCGGCCGAGCCAAACAGCGTGCACGTAAGCCCCGCATAGGGATGGCCGCCGAAGAAAAAGAATCTACAGCCGCTCTGATTCCCGGAACCTGTAGCGACAATATCATTGGTGGACCCTACATCGTTGATGCTCGAGGTAGCGCGGGCGATTTCCCAGGCCGCATCGGGATTGTCCGACTGCGCCAGCACCCAAAAACTGTCGTCTTCATCGAGATAGGGTGGATCGATCGTAATGGTCTGCACACGCTGGATACCGTCGTTGGGAATACCAAAGAAAGACCCCTGAGAAACCAAAACGGTTTCTGGGTCGTCCGGGCAATTCGACCAGACTTGCACATTCAAGTTGTACAACGGTGGACCGTCCTGCGCGAATCCCAACGTCGTCACCTGCGCGCCGCAGATGAACCGATTCTGAGAACCCGGCGGCAATGTGCAATCATCGGCAACGTTGTCATCACCCGGCGGTCCGCCGAACAGATACACGGCGATCTGACTCGTCGGCAAATTGCGATAGGCGATGTTCTGACATGGCAACGCCGAGCGCGCCGCCGCCTCGACAGCCGGATCCTCGTAACGAGGATTCTCAATGACCTTGATCCGGCTAAGTTCTGCCTCCCGCACCACCGTCGTCCGCACCGCGGGATCGACCGAATCAAGATTCACGGCAGTGCGCGAAGGTGCGGAAGTTTCAGCACGGGAATCAGCGGACGAACAGAGGACGGCAATGAGAAAAAGGGGGGCGATCGGAAGTTTTTGTACGACGCGAGGTAGCGGAGGCATGTCGGTTGCTCCGAAGGGGTCCGGTCACCCTGCTAAGGGATGACCGACCAACCCTTGTTATCGTACTCTCGCATGTCCAACGATTTCAAGCCCGCATTAAAGGAAAGTAGGTATTCCCTTTACTCTTGGCGGCTTATGGCGAATTTCTTCACCCGGTAGCGGAGGTTATCGCGGCTGATGCCGAGGCTGCGGGCGGCTTTGGATTGGTTCCAGTTGTTTTCGCGAAGGGCCTTCACGATCAGGGCCTTTTCGTATCCCCACAACGACGACTCGTTCTTGCCGGTCTCGGCGAACGTCTCCTCTCCGACGATCTCGCGGGGTAAGTGCGTCGGGGAGAGAATCGTTCCGTCGGCCAGCAGTACGGCGCGTTCCATTACATTCTGCAACTCGCGGATATTTCCCGGCCAGTGGTAGCTCGCAAGCAGAGCCATCGCATCGTCGCCGACCGAGGGCTTGGAGACGCGGAGCTGCGTCGCCGAGAGTTGAATGAAATGCTCAACCAGCAGCGGAATGTCCTCGCGCCGCGCCCGAAGCGGTGGAATGTTGATCGGAAAAACATTCAGGCGATAGTACAAGTCCTCGCGGAACTGTTCTTTCTCCATCGCAACGCGCAGGTCACGGTTCGTTGCCGCGAGGATGCGCACATCCGTGGAAATCGTCTTCGTGCCGCCGACGCGGACAAACTCTTTTTCCTGCAGCACGCGGAGTAGTTTGACCTGCGTGCTCATGGAAATATCCCCGATTTCATCAAGGAAAATCGTGCCGCCGTCGGCCATTTCAAACCGGCCCATCTTGTCGGCGTGGGCGCCGGTGAACGCGCCTTTTTCGTGGCCGAACAGTTCGCTTTCCAGCAGCGTTTCGGGCAAGGCTGCGCAGTTGATGGCGATGAATGCCCGGTCGCTGCGCGGGCTGGCGTTGTGAATCTGCCGCGCCGTGACTTCCTTGCCGGTGCCGGTCTCGCCGAGCAGGAGAACTGTGGCCGTGCTGCTTGCGACGCGATTAACCATGTCGGTCACCTGCCGCAATGCCCCGGAGTTCCCGATCAGCGGCGCATTGACTCGAAGGGTTTCCTTCAGGCTCCGGTTCTCGCGGACGACGGTTTGATGTTCTTTCGCGTTGTGCGCGCCGCTCGCGGCAAGGTTGGCAAAGATTTGCAGCAGCGTGAGGTCTTCATCGGCATAGCTGCCGCCGCCGATCTTGTTGAGCACTTCAACAACGCCGATGGTCTCCCCTTTGTAAACAAGCGGCGCAGCCAGCAGCGCCTTCGTCTGAAAGCTGCTCTTGGCATCGATGCCACGGAAGAAATCTTTGTTGTCGCGCACATCGCCGACGATTAGCCCCTTGCCGGTCGCAGCGACCTTGCCGGCGATGCCAAGCCCGGCGTCGAATTCTTCACCGATCAGCGAAGGACCGCGGTCCCCCACCGCCGCCATGAACACGAGTCGATTGCGGCGCTTGTCGAGCATCATGACGGACGATGCCTCGGAGCGAAGCACGACCGCCGCCTTTTGGGCGATGGCCTGCAGCACGTCCGTGAGATTGAGTGATTCGTTGATGGCCGCCGAAGCTTCGACCAATGCTGAGACTGTTCGAGGAGAGAGGCCGCGAAATGTTGAGACATCTTGCACTAATAACCCTCGTGCGATGCCCGTGGCACAAGTTTGTGCCGGAATCGGGAATGCCGGGCAATTCTGCCCACTCTCTTACCAGACACCTTTTCGGAAAATTGGGTAGCCGCCTACCCAACTATTCCATAAGCGTCCTAGAATAAACGACTTCCAGTGCGATTCCTTGAAATCACACTGGGTGTCTCACCCAAACATAGTTTTGACCCGCTGGGTAGTCAAGGGTAACTTCACCCACATTCCCATATGGGAGGCCTGGGCAATCCTCTCGATATTCATTATGCGGCGAACCCGCCCACTCCGACCCCCGTAAGAACGGCAGGACCAAGGTGCACCGACCAGAGCCGGCAACACATGATGGCCCCGACGAAAGGCTTCTGGAGGGTTTTCTCTCCGGAGACCACGAGGCCTTCGAGGCGCTGGTCCAACGGCACAGCCGCGACTTGTTCGTGTTCGTGTCTCGGTTCATCCGAAACCCGGCCGCCGCGGAAGATGTCGTGCAGGATGCCTTTGTCCAGGTGTATCAGTCGGCGGGCGGCTTCGACCTCTCGCGCCGGTTTCGACCATGGCTGTACACCATCGCGGCAAACAAGGCCCGCGATCAGCTTCGCGAGCGCGTGCGCAAACGCGAAGTGTCGATCAGCGGCGCAGCAGGTGGAGATAGTTCCGAGGAAGTCAGTTATCTCGACTTCCTCTCAGACGACGACACCCGGCCGGGCGATGCCATCGAGGCCGAGGAAGAGCGAGAAATCGTTCGCGAAGTCGTCGCGGGAATGCCCGAGCATCTTCGGGAGATTCTGGTGTTGGGCTACTACCAGCGTCTCCCGTACAAGGAAATTGCGGAGATCCTTGCGATCCCGCTGGGCACGGTCAAGAGCCGGCTGCATGCCGCGGTCGGTGGTTTCGCCGAGGCCTACAAGAAAGCGCTCAAGGCGCGCGGTCGCGCCGATGTGGAGGGGTGAGACACGATGGATGACAAATCCATGAACGAGCAAACCGACGATCCGCAACAACAAGCCGACCTGCTTGGCTATCACCTTGGTCTCCTTGATGAAGACGAAGCCAAGGCCGTCGAGCACGCGTGGGGCCAAGGCGACTCTCTGATCCAGGCGCGTGCCGCCCTTTCGCGAATGCTTCGCCCGCTCGATCGGGATGATGTTCCCGAACCGCCTGCCAATCTTGTCCAGAACATCCTTGCTCGCGTGGCGGACACTCAGAAAACGCTCCCCTTGCGACCCCTGTCACCGGCCGTTGAAGAAGGCGTCACCCGCGGCGGGCCGTTCTTCTCGATGCGCGATCTGCTCAGCCTGGCCGCGGTGATCGCAATCTTCGTAGGCATCTTCGTTCCGGGTTATCGCACGGCGCGAACGAACTCGCAGAACGCCATTTGTGCGAACAACCTTCGCGAAGTCGGCGCAGGCCTTGCGGGCTACAACGAGCAATTCGGCTTCCCCGTCCCGGCGACGGGCAGTGTCTTTTCGCAGGGCGCATCGTGGGCCCCGACCGATCAACCGGGCACACCGGTGTATCGGAACTCGCAAAACACATTCAAGCTCGTCCGCTTCAATCTCGTCCCGGCGCGGGCCTTCAACTGCCCCGGCCGCGAGTCCGACAAACCGATGAGCTTGGTCGATTACCAGCAGCAGGATGATTTCCCCGACCCGCTCAACAACAGCTACTCCTCGCAACTTCTCACGCCTCAGACCAATCGCGACTCCTTCGTTCCCCACGCCCCGACCTTCTCCGATCTCACGCCGCTTCTTAACGACCAACGCCGACTCAACACCGATGGCACCGTTCCGCAGAACTCAACCAGCCATCGCGGGGTCGGCCAAAACGTCCTCACGCGCGACGGCCATGTCATCTTCTCAAAGACGCCGCTCGTGGGCATCGACAACGACGACATCTATCGCGTGATCGGCGTACACAAGTACACCGGCACCGAACGACCGCAGTTGCGAAGCGATGCGTTCCTAGTGCCGTGACGCAGTAACGACACTCGGAATTCGGACTCCCATTTCGCTCAGTTGCTTCTCCACCTGACCTGCCCAATCGCGGTTGGCCTTCGGGCTGGCCGGGCTGGGGTGAAGGATGCTTTCGATTCGGATGTCCCGACCATTCAGTGCCTCGCCGGCGCGGTCGGCGGCGAACTTGCCGACTCCGATGATCATCGATGGCTTCATCACATTCACGAGTTGCACCAACGCCGCGTCGCAGGCCTCGATGACGCGCTTTCGCGCTGCGATCGGCAGCTTGTCGGGCGTCAAGTTCTTGCCGGAGATTTCCATGAAGCAGAGCGGGCAGTAATTGGCGATGAAGAATCGTTTGAAGAAGCGGTCGGGCGTGCCGAAACGCTGCCTCGCCCAGCCCCACAGGCGGGCGCCGCTGACCTCGCTTCGCTTGCAGGCCAACCCCAGGATCGGCCGTTTCGGATGTTCGCGCGACGGCTTGCCGACTTTCGCATCGATGCCGAGCCAGTCTCGCACAGCGCCAACTTCTCCAAACGGGATGCCGGTCTGGGCCATACCCCACGGGCCGGGGTTCATGCCGAGCAGAAGAATCTCGCGCGTCCCGGTCCCATACCGTTTTACGTATTGCGCGTGGCACTCCCGGGCATAGACGAGCGGGTTGTAAACGTAAGCGACCGGAGGTCCGAATTGAATCGGCCGTAGCGCCTCGGTAAGTGAATCCGCGATGTCCAGCAGGTCCATTCGCCGATTGTACGAGGGCGCTGCGTCCGCAACAGGGACGCGACGAATTGGTCATCGTGCGGGAGTGTGATAAACTCATCGCATCAGACGCCTCGAGGGGAAGCCTGCTTGGATTACGACACTTGCTTTGAAACGCTCGGCGTGGAGTCGGGCGCATCGCTTCGGCAGATTCACTCTGCCTATAAGCAGCTCGCGCTCAAGCACCACCCCGACCGCGCCCCCGATGACCCCGAGAGCCACGAGGTCTTCATCCGCGTCACCGAGGCCTATTCCATTCTCAAAAACGCATACTTCACCGCCAAGGGAGTTCCGCAACGGTCGCGCATGAAAAAGTGCCACCGCTGCGGCAACTACGGCACGCTGTTGGACGGCCTGGACCGCAAGCAATACTGCCCCGACTGCCTGCTTGGCCGACGTCGGAAGCTGCTGCCAATGCCGCTCATGGAAACGATCCGGTGCATCGGGGTCTTTGTGCTGTTGGCAACAGCGGTGGGCCTCATCGTTCGAGCCAGCATCCTCGGGCCACGCGGGCTGTTTCTCGTTGCCGGCGCCCTTTGCATCGCAGGAATGGGGCTTTTGGCCTATCACGTCTGGTCGGCGGATCTGATCAAGAAGTAGATGCGCACGGCACCAATAAATCGAACAACGGCGTTGGCCTCGCGCTCGAGTGCAAGAAAACTACCCTCGCAAAAAAGTGCAAAAACCCGCAAGAAAAGGCGGGAGTTCTCAGTCCTGAGTCCTGAGTCCTGAGTCTTGAGTCCTGAGTCTTGAGTCTTGAGGCTTGAGGCCTGAGGCTTGAGGCCTGAGTCTTGAGGCCTGAGGCTTTAGGCCTGAGGCTTGAGGCGCTAAGGGACCAGAGTTAGGCGCTGAGCTTCGTCATGAATACGAACTACGAACTTTTCCCGCCCCCTTGTCAAAGTTCCAACGTTGCGGCGTTTCGGGCGTTTCGGCGTTTCGGCTTTCAGCGTTTCGGCTTTCGGGCGTTTCGGCTTTCGGCGTTTCGGCTTTCGGCTTTCGGCGTTTCGGCTTTCCCTCAGCTCAATGCCTTTATGCCTGGGTCCCTCGCCGCTCACCCCTTCCTCCGACTCACGCCCTTCATTTCCACTCGCTTCTTTGTCTTCCAGTCGTTCCATTCGTCGAAGGTCCAGTCCATGGTGTTGGCGTCGGTTTGCTTGATGGTCATCTCGCCGCGAACGCGTTCACAGGTTTCGGGGTCGACGTTTTTGGTCTGCACGTGCCAGGTCTTGCTCGCCGCGTCGTATGTCATCCTGCTGTGGCCCACGGTGCCGTGGCTGCTGAAGTACCACGAGCGATAGACCTTGGCGTGGGGGTCCCACGTTCGCACGGCGAGGGCCGATTCCTTGTCGCCGGGCTTGTCGCCGCCCCAGTTCGATTCCTCGACGAGGAATTGTTTGTCGCAGCTCCAGCGGATCGACTCATGCCCCTTCGATTCGATCATGCGGCCGGTCGCCACTTCGCGGACCTGGCCGGTCACGTCCCATTCGCCGAGCCAGGCGTCGAGGGCATCCAACTCTGGTGCGCGAGGCGGCGGGCTTTTGGCTTGCGCGCCGCCCTGCGGGGCAGCGCAACCTGTCACGAGCAAACCGATTAATGCGATGCACGAAACGCTGCGAATCACCATGGGAATCGTCCTTTACTTTCAGGCTGTTTCAAGACGCGTTTTGCACAGGCGAGACGCCTATGCCACAGGGGGTTTGAAACCAGTTCTCGTCGAACTTTACGTCCGATCAGATTCGGACGCGGCACTCGGCCCCTATAAACACCACGCGTTTAGGGGCGGCGAACACTGTATCACAGTTTTTCGACGATCCAAGCTTGCCGGCGGCGGATTCGTATTGGATGGTCAATCTGGTGGATTGGAGATTGGCGCATCGCGCCGACTCAGGAAGAGAAGGTGGGATTATGTTACCGGCAGTCACAGCCGAACTCCCAGCGTATCTGGTACCCCCGCGAGCACCGACAGCGGGCCGCGCGACCGGCGGAACACCGGACTTCGGCCCGGTGGCCAATGTCGAACTCTCCGCCGAAGACCTCCGCGCCAAGCAGTCGCGCCGGCCGGGCATCGGGCTTTATGGTCCGAACGGCCGATTTGTCGAGCCGACATCGCAGAAGCAGGACGAGATCCAGCCCCGCACACAACCGAATCCAGAAATCAGCGAACAGGAAGCTTCGGCCCGCGCGGCCCGCATTAAGACTGAGTCTGATGAAGCCCGACGCCAGCTTTCCTTGGCGCAGGTCGACGCGGCCGTTCCGCCGGCGCAGCGAGATGAGTTGAAGGACCTTGCCCGTCGCATCCAACGGCGCGGCGCGCAAGAGCCGCTGCCGGCGCGTGAATACAAGCAAATCGCGAACCTGATGCAGCGTGTGGGTGAATTCAAAGAAGCACGACAGGCGCTGGAAAAGGCTCGCAAGATTGAGCAAGCCGCGAATCGATCTGAATCGGCGGGAGGCACCGCCGCATAACAATACTCTTCCTACTCCTGCTCCTGGTTGTCCGTGAGGCCCGCCGCGATCAAACGGCGGGCCTCGCGATTTTTACTGACCGGTCAATCGGCGGACGAAGAGTTGAATATCCATTCCATCCAACACATCGTCGCAGTTGAGGTCGCCGCGCCAGGCGGGGTTCTGACCGTTGTGGGTGGGTGCGTAAGCCGCGGGGTAGAGAAGGGCCTGCACGAAGTCTGGCAGGTCGTTGATATCGAAGGCGCCGCTGAGGTTCATGTCGCCAGGCTCGATCACGTCGAGCATGGATACGACGCCGTCATAGTCGGTGTCGAACATGCAGCAACCCTGCGCGAAGTAATGGAGAAGGATGCTGTTGTTCGTCGGACTCCCGTCGTCGTCGAACTCGAACTGCCCGTCGTGCTGTTGAATGTAGCTCCAGAGTTTGGCCGTGTCGGCGGCGTCGATCACGCAGTCGCCGTTGAAGTCGCCGTGTCGTGGGTCGGGCCAGACATCCGTCCAGACGTAATGACCGCCGACGGCCGGCTCCACGAGGAACGCGGATCCGACGAGGGCGGTCATCCGCCACGTTTCGGGAGTGAGATAATTGTTCGGGTTCTTCGTTGCCCAGTTGGCGAGCATGACGAAATTCGGATCCCACGGGTTGATGGGATTGGCGGCGCAGAATTGGAGTTCGGAGAGGGCTTCGAGAATGCTGTTTTCGTTGTCGGGACATCCGTCATAGACGGCATTCGTCGGGCACGGTTCAGTCAATTCGGAGTAAGTAAGATTGGTCAGGGGATAATCCAGCGTCACGGTGGTCTGATTAGTCGTGATGTTGTGGGAGAAGCGAACGGTTACTTCCGGTTTGTATTTGCCGTCCTGCTCCCAACAAAGGTACAGGAACGGCTCCCAGCCATGGGCGCGGTGGAACCAATGAGCCTGAATATCCCAAACGTCGCCCGCTTCGAACAGGAGGGGATTGCCCCCGGGAGATTCAGTGACCACGGTAATGGTGTCGACGTCTTCCGCGAGAAAGGTCAGGTGAAATTCCTCTCCGCTGCGATCGATGAATGGGGGCGTGGAGATGTCGTTGTCGAAGTCGGAGTAATCCTCTGCGGCGCGATTGACGAGCGACGGCACATGCGGAAGTCCGCCGAATCGCGCGATGTTTCCGAGGTAGCGGCTGTAGGGGTAGTCAAACTCACCGCCGGTGTTTTCGTCGGCGTCGATGTCGAACTCAATGAAGCCGTACAGCGGACTCGGGCCGTATTGCGCGGGGTTGTAAATCGGGTTCTGACTGTAGCCGATCGGCCCGGGCGGGTTGATCAGTCCGTTGAGAACCAGCTCGAAGCGCATGAACTCGCCGCCCGTACGATTGCCCGCCGGGAATCTGTGATCATCGGTGGGAGTTTGTATGGTCCGCCCAAGACGCATCTCCACGATATCGGGGAGCCGTTGCACGAGCGGGTTGATCGGGTCGTTATTGCCCGCGTCCGTTCGGCGCACGACGGCATCGGTGCCGGAATCGTGAACGATCTGCGTCTGTGCGCGGGCGCGCAATGCGGCAAGCGCGATCGTGAGCACGATCACTCGCGTACATTGAATCGCCCATCGCAATCGTTTACGCATCGCCACGCGCGGTCTCCGACATTCGGTTCAGTCGATAACGAAGGGCCTCGCGCGTGATCCCAAGGATACGAGCGGCCCGGCTCAGGTTGTGGCCGGTGTACTCAAAGGCGGCCATGAGGATGGCGTGCTCGATGTCGTCGAGCTTGGGTTCCCCTCGCTCGAAGTCGACCACGATGGTCGGGCCGCCGACCACGTCGACGCGGAGATCGCCGTTGTCGCCGACCTTCGGTTCGCTGAGGTGCAGGTCATGGGCCTGGAGTTCATCATCTTCGATCTGCAGGACGGTGCTTTCGACAAGGTGGCTCAGCTCGCGAACATTGCCCGGCCAATCGTGGGCCATGAGTGCGCTCATGGCCTCCCGGCTGACGGTCTTCGATCGCATACCGAACCGGGCACAGTGCTTGTCGAGAAAATGCCGTACGAGTAGCTGGATGTCCTGTCGTCGATTGCGAAGCGGCTCGATGCTGATCTCAATGACACGCAGCCGGTGGTAGAGGTCGCGCCGGAACTCACCCGACTCGACGGCCGCCGGCAGGTTGCGATTCGTCGCGGCGATGATGTGAACATTGATGGCCCGGGCCTCGGTTGCTCCGACGGGGCGGATCTCGCGGGTCTCGATGGCCTGAAGCAGTTTTGCCTGCATGGCCATGTCGAGGTGCCCGATTTCGTCGAGGAAGATCGTGCCGCCGTGAGCGACTTCGAACAGTCCACGCTTGGATTGATTGGCACTCGTGAACGCGCCGCGCAAATGGCCGAACAATTCCGACTCGAACAGGTTGGCCGGCAGGGCCGTGCAGTTCACGTGAATGAAGGGCTTGTCCTTACGCGGGCCGCAATAGTGAATGGCGCGGGCGGCGAGGTCCTTGCCGGTACCGGTTTCGCCGGTGATGAGAACGGTTGGCGCGTCGGGCCGGGCGAAGGCTTCGGTGCGGCCGAGCTTTCGGATCGTCTCTTTTAGGGCTTGCGTGGATTCGGAGGTACCGACGATTCGATCCAGGCCGCTTGAGTCGGCTTCCTGATTTCGCAGGAACCGCAGGTTGTCCGCCATTTGCTGATGTTCGACGGCGCGCTGGACGGTCAACGCCAGCTCGTCCAGGTCGATCGGTTTGGTCAGGTATTCAAAGGCTCCCGCCTTCATGGCATCGACGGCGATGCGCTCGTTGCCGTGCGCCGTCATGACAATGACGGTGGCGGTTGTGCACTCGCCTTTGAGCTTCGGCAGAAGCGCGATGCCGTCGGTGTCGGGCAGGCGAACGTCCAGCAGGATCACGTCGGGCAGGAGTGACGCGACGGCGGTCATGGCGTCGCGGCCGTTGTGGGCCAGGGCGACCTGAAATCCATTGGCCCCGAGCTTCTCCTGAAGGTTTCGGGCCAACACGTGTTCATCTTCGACGATCAATATTCGCGGCATGATGCCACCCTCACAATTCAAGGTTCCTGAATCGAGGACAGAGCCATCGACTCACACAATTCCCCTGACGCCCGTTCAGGCGTCTTTGATCTTGTCCGGCATTACGAGCGGTAACGTCCAGACGAAACACGCGCCGCCGTTGCGGGAGAGCGTGTCCAGTTCGACGTCGCCGCCGTGCAGGCGGGCCACGCGTTTCACCGTAGCGAGGCCGATGCCGGTTCCGCTTTCCTTCGTAGTGAAAAAGAGATCGAACACTCGCTCTCGTACGTCCTCCGATACGCCGGCGCCCTGATCTCGCACGCGAATCTCGGCGTGGCCGTTCTGCGATGCACGCGACACGGCGACATCAATGGTTTTGCCGGGCGGAGAATGTTCAATGGCGTTGGAGACCAATTCGATTACGGCTTGTTCCAGTTGGCGGCGATCTCCTCGGACCTGAATTGGCGCGGCGGGTAACTGAACGCGAAGTTGGAGGTTTCGCCGTTCGCATTCGATTCGAACGCTGTTGGCGGCCATTTCGACCACGTCGCGCAGCTCAAGGTCGGTGAAGCCGGTCCGATTCGCCTTGGCGATATTGAGCAGGCCGGTGACGCGATCGCCGAGGCGGCCGCCTTCGGCCAGGATATCTTTCAGTCGATTTCGCGAGTTCTCGTCGAGTTGGCCGAGTTCCAGCGTGAGTTGAGTTGAACTGCGAATCGCAGCGAGGGGATTGCGAATACCGTGGGCCACGCTGGAGCACAGCTCGCCAATGGCGGCGAGGCGTTCGCGGCGTTCTTCTTCAACGCGGCGTCGCTCCAACTCCAGGGCCTGGTGGACGCTTTGCAGTCGCCAGCCGACCCAGAGAATGCCGACGAGCAGGAGGAAGAAACTCGCGATGAAGTATCGCTCGTAGACCACGCGCGACTGCAGATCGGCCTCGAATTCGTCAACGAGTTCCTTGATGTCGCCGCCGGACAGTTCCTTGATGATCCCGATTTCCCGCATGGCCTGCATCTGAAGCGCGTCCATGCGCGACATGGCGTCAGTCGCTTTCAGGCCGGCGGCGCGCTGCACATCGGATGCCGCGCCGGGTGCGTGGCTGCGTTCAAAGTTTTCGAACACTTCGTCGGCGGTCTTCACCATTTGGGCGGTCGTCTGCTCGAGCCGGGTCGTGGAGAGGTTGTGCAACGTGGCCGCTTCGAAGAGGGCGCCGACCTTGCGCAGCGCCTGCTGAAGCTGGGCGCGTTCGTGGGCGACGTCCATGGTGGCGAAGACGTTGTTGCCCGGTGCGTTCAGTTCCAGAACACACTGTTCGGCGCGGTCGAACCAACGGTCGCGCTCTTTGAAGCGCGTCATGGCCTCGGCGAGTCGGCCGACGTTTCGGAAGGTTTGGCGATGGAGTTCCAGGCTGAGCAAGATGACCACCACCTCAAGCAACGCCAGCACCACGACGGCGTGAAACCAGCGAAGTCGAAACATGGGGGCACTCCAAGTAGCCGAGGGGGTGGGACCTTAAAATCCGTTACGTGTTCCGGTGATGGCACATCTGTGCGTTTACGCACGGCCTAACCGTGTACCCGGTCACGATTTCATAGGTTTCTACTCCACCCGATGCGGCCGTTTCGCCGCCCCCTGATTATACAACGTCATGTCTGGGCGTCAGTTAGGAACCGAAAACCCGAGACATACACCCCCATTAGGATGCAAGTCCCGGACCACACGGGCGAGAAAGTCGCAATTCTGAGACGGAGGGAGGGCTTGGTGATCGAAACTCAATTCCGGACCGCGCGAAACCCGGTCAGATTGATACGGGGTGAGAGATAGTCGTCCCGGGCTGGTTCATCGCGGCAGAGGTCGGTCGAAAGGTACTTCTTGTTCGAGTCGGGGAGAATGGTGACGACGGTCGCGTGCGAGCCGATCTCGGCGGCGAGGCGCATCGCGCCGAGGACGTTCGCTCCCGAAGAAATTCCGACGGCCAGACCCAGCGTCCGAGCCAAAGACTGTGCCATCAATATGGCATCGCCATCCCAGACGTCGACGACGGGGTCCAGTTCGTTCAGGTCGACGATGGCCGGAATGAATTCGTCGGAGATTCCCTGAATGCGGTGTTTACCGACTTTGTGCCCGGTTCGCAGCGTCGGCGAGTTGGCCGGTTCGAGCGGGTGCACGCGAACGCGGCGACCATCGCGGCGCAAATAGCGGCCAACCCCCATGACGGTTCCGCCGGTGCCGACGCCGGCCACGAAGGCATCCGCTTTGCGTTCGAAGGCGGCCAGTTGGCGTTCGATTTCGGGACCGGTCGCGCTGTAGTGAGCGTCGATGTTTGCGTCGTTGGAGAACTGCTTCGGCTGGAAGACGCGCGGATTCTCTTTTGCGAATGACTCTGACATCGCGATGGAGCCGAGAAAGCCACCTTGCTCGCTGGAGACAGGCACGACTTCGGCGCCGTAGTTCTGCATGAGTTGGACGCGTTCATGGCTCATCCAGTTTGGCATGTAGATACGCACGGGGTGGCCCAGTGCCCGGCCGACCGCAGCAAAGGAGATGCCCGTGTTGCCGCTCGACGCTTCGACAATGGGGTCGCCGCGCTGGAGTTCACCGGATTCGTAGGCGCAGCGAATGATGTAGGCGGCCATGCGGTCTTTGACGCTGCCGGTGAGATTCATGATCTCGTACTTGGCGTAGATCTGACCGGGCTTGCCGTCGAGTGTGTATGAAATCTCAAGCAGAGGGGTTGAGCCGATGAGGGCGTTGAGCGAATTGAGAGCGGCCTGTGGCATGGCGGGTATGGTAACGAAATCCGGTTTCGCAGGCGGGGTGTGACGGGCGCTTCCTCTACTTCGACAATTCTCCGTCGCCGTGCTACCTTCACAAGTGAACGCCATGAATGTACTCCTCGACGAAACAGGTATTCGGCTGACCCTCCAGCGGATGGCGCAGGAGATTTCCGCGGCGATTCCGCCGGGGTGCCCTGTGGCGGTCGTCGGAATTCGTCGGCGCGGCGATGAACTTGCCCGGCGACTGATTCCACTGCTCGAATCGCACGGCGTTCATGGCGTGGCCTATGGTTCGCTGGACATCACGCTCTATCGGGATGACCTCGCCGAGATCGGCCCGGCGGCCGTGGTGCGCACGACGGAGATTGATTTTGATGTGGCCGGTCATTATTTGATCCTCGTGGACGACGTGCTGTACACGGGCCGTTCGATTCGGGCGGCGCTCGATGCGATTATGGACTTGGGGCGTCCCAAGGTGATTCGTCTGGCGGTGCTGGTGGATCGTGGCGGGCGCGAACTGCCGATTCAGGCGGACTTTGTGGGCGTGAAGACGGACTCCGACCACGAGCATGTGCGGGTATCATTACGTGAAGGCAGCGGCGAAGACCGCGTGGATGTGGACGCATGAGCGGACCGACGAACCCGGTACTAGATGCCAAGCGACTGGTCGCCGAGGCGCATTCCGCTCCGGGCGGTCCGGGCGTATGGCCGCACCGCAATTTGCTGTCGCTGGAAAGTCTGTCGGCGGATGACATTCGACTCGTTCTCGACACGGCGCTGGCCTTTGAGGATGTCTCGACGCGCAGTGTGAAGAAAGTGCCGGCCCTTCGCGGTCGCGTCGTCGTCAATTTGTTTTATGAAGACTCCACGCGCACCAAGACGAGCTTTACGCTCGCGGCGCAACGGCTCTCCGCGGACATTATCGATTTCAGCGAGAAGACAAGTTCGTCAAACAAGGGCGAATCCCTCCGCGACACCGTGCGCAACATCGAGGCGATGGGGGTGGACATCATCGTGGTTCGCCACCCGGCCGCGGGCGCTCCGCACCTCATTGCCCGCAATGTAAAGTGCTGCGTCATCAACGCCGGCGATGGACGGCACGAACATCCGACGCAGGGACTGCTCGACCTCTACACCATGCGCCAGGCCAAGGGCAGGATTGCGGGCCTGAAGGTGGCGATTGTGGGCGATGTGGTGAACAGCCGCGTGGCGAGGTCGAACCTGCATGGGCTGCTGAAACTCGGCGCGGAGGTGACGTTTGTCGGGCCGACGACGCTGGTGCCGCGTGCA
Organism: Planctomycetota bacterium; assembly: GCA_016235815.1. GTDB lineage: Bacteria > Planctomycetota > Phycisphaerae > UBA1845 > UTPLA1 > JACRIM01. The sequence continues at coordinate 139,529 of JACRIM010000028.1, read as the reverse complement.
TTCGAGAGCATGGGGGCGCGGTTGTGTCACGACTTCGACGCGGTGATCGATCAGTTTGACGTCATCAATATGTTGCGGATTCAGAAGGAGCGTGTGTCGAGCAACGTGTTCCCGAGTTTGCAGGAATACTCGCGGCTTTTTGGGTTGACCAATGAGCGGATGCGCCGTGCCAAGCCGGATGTGCTGGTCATGCACCCGGGCCCGATCAATCGCGGCGTGGAAATGTCGGGCGACGTCGCCGACGGTCAGAAGAGCGCGGTGCTCAAGCAGGTCACCAACGGCCTCGCGGTGCGCATGGCCGTGATGTTCCTATGCAAGCAGGCTTCGGAAAACAGTTAAGAACGAATTGCGTTAGCCGCGCACGGCCCCTTCACCGTCGGAGCGCGTTTCCAATCCGTCGTGATAGACGGCTTCCCACGTCTGCGACTCAGCAAGCTTTTCCATGAGTTGATCGCGCCAAAGGCCGTAGCCGCCGCCGGCATGATCGCGTCGGATGCGGCGCTCCAGGTCATCGGCCATCGCGATTGCAGCGTGGATCGAATCACGCCATTCGCGCGGAAGCGCGGCGACGTTGGTCGCGTGATGCTCGGCATCAATTCGTGCCCTTTCCCGAAGCCCGAGCGTCAAGCCCAGATGGGCGTGTGGGCGCCACTCAAACGGCATGGCGCGGACGAAGCGGATGGCCCGCCGGGGGTCGGCGATATGAACATACGCGGCACAGAACGCGGCTCCTTCGATGACATCGCCATCGTGATGCGGCGCAAAGTCGGCGGCGGCTTCGATGAATCCGCGCCGATCGGAAAGAAAGGCAAGATAAAGGCCGCGGCCGACGCCGTGAAAGGCGGAGCGTCGGTAGTAGCCGGGAATGGAATGAAGGTGAGTCACACTTCGTCGATCTCGGGGAAAGTCGAGCAGGGCGAATTTGAAACCATAGCCATCGAGACAGGCGTTGCGCTGCCACGGGTCGTAGCCATCCGCGACGCGGAGGAACTGCTCGAACTCGCGGCCGAATCGAAATGCGCCCCACAGGCCGAGACCCATGTGGCCGACGGTGGCGTAACGCGGGCGGTCGGCCATCCACTCGTCCGGCATGGATCGCCATTTCCGACTGTAAGTCGCGCGAATCGCGCCACATCCGAACGCCGCGCCTTCTACGATCATCGGCCGCCATTCCGGCGCGGCGGCGTCGCATTCGTCGAGCCAGTTGCCGCGGTGTCGGAGTCGCATGGCAACACCTTGATTCATCGCATTGAGGATATCGGCGACGAGCCGAAGATCATCGGCGGTGGCGTGCAACCCCAGTTCAGCGGCGCGCACATCGCGGAGTGGCTTTGCGAACCAGATGGGCAGCCGATTCCACAGGATGCACGACAGCGCAATCAGTAGCGTGGACGTGATGAGTACTGCCGAAACCATAAACCCCTCGCGATGGAACCCTCGCGGCTCGCCCTGATTGTAGTCGCTCCCCGGGGGGGTGAATCAAATCCGTCGAGGCGTTTTTCGGAGTGCCGCCGGGGGTTCTACGGGCGATTGGGCTCGGGGTTCGGAAAAACGAGTTCGGAGAAGGGGACTTCGACATCCATGGTGCCGAGGTTGACGGTCGCCATTTGTCGTTCGAATCGGACACGGACTATCCGACCCGCGGCGTCGAACTTGGTGACGTGAACCCCGTCGCCCGGCTGTAATTTCAGAATGCGATCAACCCAGGCGGCATACATTTGTTGTCGCTTTTCCAGCGCCTTGGCCTGATCCATCGCCGCGAGAGTGGCACGGGCGGCGTCGGCGCGGGCCTGATCGGCATCGCGGCGGGCACGTTCGGCTTCCCGGCGCGATCGGAGCGTTCCGGCGATCGCACGATTCAACGCGCGATGCTGACCGGCAAGGTGTTTTCGCGCGGCCTGCACCAGCGACTTGGGCATACCAAGGCGCGAAGCGATGGAGATGGCATTGCTGTTGCCCGGCTCGCCGATTCGCAGATCGTAGAGCGGCCGCAGGCTCTCCACATCGAACTGCACGGCGGCATTGTCGACGCGTTTGGACTGATAACCGATGGTCTTGAGCGCGCCGAGGTGCGTGGTGATCATCGCGAGGCAACCGGCGGAAAGCAGGTGGTCGACGATGGCTCGACCGATGGCCGCGCCTTCGTCGGGGTCGGTACCGGCGCCGAGTTCATCGAGGAGCACGAGCGTCTGCTTTCGGGCACGATGGACGATGTCGAGGATGCGGGCGAGGTGGGCGCTGAAGGTGCTCAGCGATTGCTCCAGGCTTTGTTCGTCACCAACGTCGATCCACAGACCATCGAAGACCGGCATGGTCGAGCCATCGGCCGCCGGGATTGGCAGCCCCGATTGCGCCATCAGGACCAGCAAACCGACTGTTTTGAGTGCCGCTGTTTTGCCGCCGGTGTTCGGACCGGTGATCATCATGATGTCGAAATCGTCTCCGAGGCGTACGTCAATTGGGACGACGACGCGACGCGGGCCGTCGGACTGGGGCGTTTCGAAGAGTTCGAGCAAAATTGGATTGCGCGCCTGTCGAAGGAGAAGCTTCTGACCCTCGTTGATCTCGGGAAGGTGCATCGAAAACCGCCGGGCGAGCTTGACCTTGGCGGAGAGCAGATCGACCACGGCCGCCGCATCCAGCGTGCGCAGGATTTCCTGTTGGTTGAGATGAACGAGGTGGGTGAGTTCCCAGAGGATTCGGTTGATCTCCTCCTGTTCTTCCAGCAACAGATTCACGCGCGAGTTGTTGAGTTCCACGGCTTCGGCCGGTTCGACGAAGAGCGTCTGCCCGCTGTCACTGCTGCGATGGACGATGCCGGCGATTCGCCCGCGCTGGTCGGCCTTGAGCGGCAGGACCATTCGATCAGCATGAAACGTGGCGTTTGGGTATTGCAGATATTTCGTGACGGAGCCTTGGCGGAGCAATCGATCGAAGCAATCGCGGATCCGCTGGACCACGTCGTCGATCTGTTGACGAATGCGGGCGAGTCGTTCGCTCGCATCATTGCGCACGAGGCCGCGCTGATCGATGACGCGGTTGATGCGTTCATTCACCGCTGAGAAGTCGCCGAGCCGGCCTGCGAGTTTCCGTAGCAAGTCGTGTGAGTCGCTCAGTGAGGAGAAATAACGCCGCAGGCTGTCGATGGATGCCAGCGATTCCGAAAGCTCGGCAAACTCCCGCGGCTCCAGCTTGGCCGGAGGAACAGCTCGTTTCACCATATCGCGGACGTCGCGCATTCCGCCGAAGGGTGGCAACCCGTGTGACGCAACGTAGTCCTCGAATTGTAGAAGTTGATTTCGCCAGCCCTGAACCTGCGAGAGTGATCTCGATGGTGCGATTCGCATGGCAAGGGCGCGGCCCAGCGCGCACTGCGCTTCCCGCGCCACCATCCGGCGCACTTGTTCAAACTCGAGCTTTTCGAGGGTATGTCCGTCCACGGAACTAGTTTATCGCATGTTGCCGGCCGCCACCGATGGTTGAAGCGGCACGTCGGATTGTGTCATCGATCAGTTCTTCGACGCGGACTTTACGGGTGAGACGACCGTATCGTGACTGAGGATAAGTTCGACGACCTCGCCGTCATCTTTCAGCAATCGAAGCCGGTTGAGCCAGAGGCGGTCATTCTTGCCGTGGGCGAACCACGAACCAGTGGGTTGTGGCGAAATGCTCAGCACGGTACCTTCGACGGCCGAATTCCATGGGCCGGTCCTCGTGCGTATGGTTTGTGTCACGCGAACGCGCTGATTAACTTGAATCGCCGAACCTTGCATTATTCGATTCCTGTTGGGGAGATGGATCGTACTCGCCGTTGAAACGTTGTCCAGCGGATCGGCTATGATGCGGACTTGGAGATGCGATCAGTGAGCCGGCCAGCGGTCAGCGTCATCATCCCCACCTTCAATCGCCTGGCGCTGTTGCGCGAGGCGCTGGATTCTGTTGCCGCGCAGACCTTCCGCGATTTCGAAGTCATCATCATCGACGATGGTTCGACCGAGGCTATTGCCGAGGGAGTGGCAGGGCATTCGACATCACCGCGCGTCATACGACAACCCAATGCCGGTCCGGCCGCAGCGCGAAACCGGGGCATCGCGGCCGCGAACGCCGACCTCGTCGCGTTTCTTGACAGTGACGATCTTTGGCTGCCGAAAAAACTTGCGACCTATTTCGAAAGGATGCATCGTGAGCCGGATGTACCGATCTGGTATGGCCCGATGCAGCCGATTGAGCGCGATGGGCAGCGCGTTCCGGGTCGGACGAAGCCGTGCATCGGTGGGTGTATTACGGAGGCCCTCTTCCATAGCAGTTTCGTACACGTGCCCACCGTGGTCTGTCGAAAGTCGCTGCTGACGGATGTCGGGTGTTTTGATGAATCGCTGCCGGTGTGTGAGGACTACGACCTCTGGCTGCGGCTGAGCGTGAGGACGCGGTTTGGGCTGATCGAGGAGCCGCTTGCCCTGCGACGGCTGCATGACGATCGCCTGAGCAAGGGGCAGATGAGCCGGAATCTGGACGTGAAGGCGCGAATGCTGGCCACGTTTTTTGAGTCGGGCATGGCCACGGAGAAGTTGAATCGCCGCCGCGCCGAGGCACGTCTTGCGAAGGTGTACTTTGCCGCGGGACGTGCGGCGCTGCGTGGCGGAGAGATTTCGTCGGCACTGGAACACTTGCGGTCGTGTCGACGATATGGCGGCGTCGGGATTCAGGTGTGGCCGTGGGTGGCTGCGGCGTCTGCGATGGGTGTGTTTTCCAAGAATCAGCCGCGTGAGGCCTCGGCGGCGACGCGGTAAGCATTGGGCCGCTTAGCGAGATGGCCAGACGCGCACGCCGCCGACGTAAGTCTCTCGCACTGTGATCTTGTCGAGATCATTCACGGGGATGGTGAACGGGTCCTGATTGAGAATGACAAAGTCAGCCGCAAATCCCACCTTGACCTTGCCCAGCGTGCCTTCGTCGCCGGCGGCGTAGGCCGCTCCGGAGGTGTAACACGTTATCGCTTCGGCGACGGTGATGTTCTGTTCGGGCACAAACGTTTTGCCATCCAGTGTGCGGCCTGTTACGGCTGAGTGAATCCCCGTGAAAGGATTGAGCGTTACCACCGGCCAGTCGCTGCCGAAGGCGACGTGTGCACCGGCGTCGAGAAGTGAACGAAAGGCATAGCTGGTTTTGCATCGCTCGGGACCGATGGCGGTTTCGGCGTAGCGGCCATCGTCGGCTTTATGGAAGGGCTGCATGGAGGCAACGACGCCGATTTTGGCGAAGCGGGGGATATCATCAGGTTGCAAGTGTTGGGCGTGTTCGACGCGCGGCCGCCAACCGGGGTCGGCGAATTTTGGTTTGCCTGTTTTTCCCGTATCGGAGATGGAGCCACGGAGCACACGCTCGTATTCGTCGAGGACGAGGTGAATCGCCTGGTCGCCGATGGAGTGAACCGCCGGACTGTAACCGGCATTGCATGCGGCGGTGCACAGGGCATCAAAATGAGAGCCATCCAAATTCTCGCTGATTTCGCCGGAAGGCTGCTCGCGGCGCATGAGTTCGCGAAGGAGACCGCAACAGCGGGTTTGGCCCGGCGGGTTGTCAGTGAAGGCCGCAGCCATGTACGCAGTTCGAGAGCCAAGCGAGCCATCCATGAATTGCTTGAAGCCGCGGATGCGGACCCGCTCCGTATCGGTATGAGACTTGACCTTGTTGATGAAGGGGCGCCAGTCATCTTCCATGACGAATACGCGGGTGCGCAGCGTCAGGGTTCCAGATTGGTCCGCGCGATCCAGCATGGCGACATCCGTCCACGGCGACATCGTGTGGACGCCGGTCAGGCCATGGCGATTGGCCTCGTGCATGGCGGCGCGTAGCGCAGCATCCATTTCGCGATCGCTGGCCGGTGGAATATGTTGCGCAACGAGGCGGATGGCGGCTTCTTTGAGTAGGCCCGTCGGCACTCGTGTCACGGCGTCTCTTTCGACGGCGCCTCCCGGTGGATCGGGGGGGCCGTCGCGGGTGATGCCGGCGAGTTTCAAAGCAACGCTGTTGGCCAGCGCCCCGTGGCCGTCCATTCGGGATAGGAGCACGGGGTTGTTCGGCGTGACTGCATCGATCCATTCCTTGCACGGTTGCGCGGGGTCGGGCCAGCTTTCGGTGGACCAGCGGCCTCCGAGGATCCATTCGCCTTTCGGTGTTTTCTTGGCGCGCTCGGCAATCGCCGCGACGAATGCGTCTCGATTGGGCACGTCGCGAAGTTGAATCCGTGAGAGCTGAAGGCCACCGGAAATCAAGTGCAGATGCGAGTCGATCATGCCGGGGATGATGCGGGCACTGTTGGCGTCATGATGTATGGCGTTCGCGCCCGCGAGCCGAGTCGCCTCGGATTGGTCGTTGCCGACGTAGGTGAACGCGCCATCTTTGATTACAAGGCAGGTGGCTTCGGGATTCGCATCATCGCCGGTCCAGATGCGTGCCTTGGTGATGACGAGTGGACCCGTGGAATAATGAGTAGTCGGATTGTGCGTCTGGGAGCAGCCAGCGAAGAGGACTGCCGCGAAAGAAACGAGGGGTAGTCGGTTGAGTTGGTGTGACATGTGCTTGGATGGAATTGTATAGGCACCCGGGTGCCTCGCAAGAATCGTGGGAAAACTCAATTCGAATACGGCGCTCAAAAATCGGTGGCGGCCCATTCGACGCCGGGCTACCGTGTCTGGATGAACCGCGTGCCCACTGAGCGAGTGATGCGAAGTGCATTCTACCGGAGCGATGCCGGCTATGACGGCATCTTCTTCGTGGCCGTGCGGACGACCGGGATCTTCTGTCGGCCGTCGTGCCCGGCTCGGAAGCCGAACCCGAAAAATGTGGAATACTTCATCACGGCACGGCAGGCGCTCTTCGCGGGGTATCGGCCCTGCAAGCGATGTCGACCGATGGACACGAACGGTGTCGCGCCGGAATGGGTGAAGCGGTTGATGTCGCGCGTCGAGGCGGAACACGAGCCGCGCATGACGGCGTCGGACCTGCGAAAACTCGGAATTGACCCGGCCAAAGCGAGCCGCTATTTCATGAAACATCACGGCATGACATTCAACGCCTATCAACGAGCAAGGAGACTGGGCATGGCGCTTTTGCAAATTCGTCAAGGCAAGGGTGTGACCGACGTGGCCATCGGCAGCGGCTATGAGTCGGAGAGTGGATTTCGCGAGGCGTTCCGCAAGAAGTTCGGCAAGGCACCGGGCAAGAGTCGCGCTGAGGAGTGCATCGTGACGCGGATGATCGAAAGCCCCGTCGGGCCGCTCCTGGCCGGTGCGACGAGCAATGCGGTGTGTCTGCTGGAATTCACCGATCGCCGCGGTCTGGAAAAACAACTTGAGCGAGCAAGAAAGAAATTCAAGTGCCCCGTCGTGCCGGGACGTAATCGACACCTCGATCTCTTGGAACGGGAATTGGGTATGTACTTTTCAGGCAAGCTTACGCGATTTTCCGTTCCGCTTGATTTCCCCGGGACACCGTTCCAATCGAAGGTCTGGAAGGGACTGCTGAAAATTCCTTATGGGAAGACCTGGTCCTATGAGGAACTGGCAGAAAAGGTTGGCCACCCCGGAGCGCAGCGAGCCGTTGGTACGGCGAACGGGTGCAACCGGATTGCCATCGTGATTCCATGTCATCGGGTGGTAAACAAGGGCGGAAATCTGGGCGGATATGGCGGCGGATTGTGGCGGAAGCAGTTTCTGCTCGATCTGGAGCGGGGGCAGCGTGGGATTGGGTAGGGATTAACGGTCGAAACAGGCAATTCTACATGCTGCATGTGGTCCGCACTGCGGACGCTGCGGAGAATCGGCGCGAACTATCCACCCATTTACGCCGTATTAGGTCGATAAGGACTATTCGTGACCAAAACACACGCGGCTGATGGGCCGTCCACATTCAAGCTCGTCCTTGCCTTCGCGGCCATTTACATCATCTGGGGCTCCACGTATCTCGCGATCAAATTCGTCGTCGAGGCACTGCCACCGTTCGTGATGGCGTCCGCACGCTTTTTGCTGGCCGGTTCGATGCTCTATGCATGGTCCCGATGGAAGGGCGCGCCGAAGCCGACACTCGCCCAATGGCGCGCGACCGCGATCATCGGCGGGTTGCTGCTTTGCGGCGGCAACGGCGGAGTCGTGTTTGCAGAGCAGCGCGTTTCGTCCGGACTGACCGCGCTCATCGTTGCGACGGTTCCGCTGTGGATCACCTTACTTGATTGGCTACGCCCGCATGGGACGCGACCGACGGTGAAAGTCGTAATGGGTGTTTTCCTTGGTCTTGCTGGAATCGGAATACTTGCCGGCCCGGGTAAGTTTGCCGGTGGCGAGCGCGTCGATCCGCTCGGTACATCGGTACTGATCTTTGCCACACTGTCGTGGTCGGTAGGCTCCATCTACTCGAAGAAGGCGAAGCTCCCATCGGCCAGTTTGCTTTCCACTGGGATGCAAACCCTTGCGGGCGGCGTGTTGCTACTTGTCGTCGGAAGCATTGCAGGTGAATGGGGGAAATTGCATTGGTCGGCCGTGACGACGAAGTCGATGCTGTCGCTGGCTTATCTTGTCTTCGCCGGCTCGCTGATCGGCTTTACGGCTTACACGTGGCTGCTGAAGGTGTCGACGCCGTCTCGTGTGGCGACGTATGCCTACGTCAACCCCGTTGTCGCGGTTGTGCTTGGCTGGCTGCTGGCCGGCGAGCCGATGAACTGGCGAACGGCCATCGCGGCGGGGGTGATTGTTGCCGGCGTGGTGTTCATTACGCGCGGCGCGAAACCGAAAGAGGAAAAACGCGGCTTCGAGGTCATCATCGAGGATTTGCCTGCAACCGATGTGATCGAAATAACCGATCCGACTCCGCAACGTGCGATGGCGAAGAATACGGCCTAGCAGGCCCCGTGTATTCGATTCAAATCGACGTGAGGTGCATTCTCAACATAGGTAAGGCGCCGACTGATCGTCGGCGCCACAACGGTTATTGGGCGCGCCTTTTGTTACAACGCATTGCCGCGCGGCGTTGCTCGATTGGGCGAATCGAGAAACGCCAACGCGGCATTTTGCTGCAACATTGTGACTGGGCGAGGCGTTACTCCGCACGGACCTGGATCTTCCGTGACTTCGCCTCGGGCTTCTTCGCGATGGTCACCGTCAGCACACCGTTCTTGTATGCCGCCGTCACCTTTTCGGGGTCGACGTTGCTGGGCAACTGCACCGTTCGCTGGAAGGTGCCATAGACGCGTTCGACATAGTGATAGTTCTTGCCCTGATCCTCCGCCTCATTCTTCTTCTCGCCGCGGAGCGTCAGGACATTGCCCTCCACCTGGATGTCGACATCCTTCGGATCGACACCCGGCAGGTCGGCTTCGGCATGGTAATTCTCGGCGTCCTCCCAGATGTTCAGCGGCGGAAACGTGCCGCTCGGCCGGCGCTCAAACGGCCAGGCCTGAAAGACGGTGTCAAACAGGTCGGACATCTCGCGTCGAAGCAGGTTGGAATTCGCAGGCTCATATCGCTTCAAGAACATGGTTTTTTCCTCCCTATTACATGTTCGCCACATTTTTGGGCACCCACGGCGGGTGACTCCTGTCTCGCTTGTGCTTATAGCACGCGCCGTGCCAGGCGAACCCTCATCGACGGAGGAACTCGTAAGTGCTTGAAATACCGAAAATTGTGAATCCGGGGTAATTCGATGGTGCTTGTCTGACGGTCAGTTTGACAGTGCCAGTCACTGCCAGACGCGGGAATTTGCAATTTGAAACCGGACCGCAGGATGGCCCTTTACGGCTTTGCGTGGCAGCTACGGGAAATTCCCCGCTTCTTGAAATACTGCTGGTGATAGTCCTCGGCGTCATAGAACTCGACGGCCGGCACGATCTGGGTGGCGATGGGCCGCGAGAACTTTTTTGCGGCGGTGAGCCGCGTCTTCACCAACTCGGCGGTCGCTTTCTGCTCCGGCGAATGATAGAAGATGGCCGTGCGATATTGGTCGCCGACGTCGGGGCCTTGTCGGTTCACCTGCGTCGGGTCGTGCATTTCAAAGAAGAACTCGACGAGTTTTTCGTATGAAACCTTCGCCGGGTCGAACTCGATAAGCAGCGCCTCGGCGTGCCCGGTGTCATGATTGCAGACATCGCGATAGGTCGGAGCCTTGGTCTTTCCACCGGTGTAACCGACCGTGGTCTTGAGAACGCCCGGGATTTGGGAAAACTCCAACTCGACACCCCAGAAGCATCCAGCGGCAAACGTTGCTTTTTGCGTTGTCACAGTTTTGTCTCCTTGTGTGGTGGCGTTGGACGTGGGACCGGGCTTGCCGGCGAAGGCTTCGTCGCGGCACGCCGCGGCGGACAGAACGAGCAGTGGGAATGCAAACGCCGGCCAAATCGTACGTCGATGACGAATCATGAGAATCTCCGCAGGCACCGTCCGGAATCGTAGCGGGGCTGGATCATCCCCGCCCATCGCGGCGCACGGAACTATCAACCGCCTTCCGGGAACGATTATTCCCGGGAGGCGGCCGCAAGAACGCATTATTTTAAGGCACTCGGATTATGGGGTGGCGCTGGAGATGATCCACGCCTGTGCATCAAGACCATCGACAAACGTATCGCCGTTCACGTCCGCAGCGCAGGGTCGCGTGTTCGACAGGCCCAACAGGTGGTTCACAAAGTCCGGCAGATCGAGCGAATCAGCCAACCCGTCGCCATTGAAATCGCCGGGCTTGACGGTCAGCAGGTAGGTCTTGGTATCGAATCCACCGCCGTCGTTTTCTGCCTTAATGGTGACGGTGTAATCGGACAACGACGGGATCGGGCTTGGCCATGAGACCACGCCAGTGCCGGCGTCAATCGTCATCCCGACCGGGCCGGCCACAAGCGTCCATGTCAGCGGTGGCGAGCCGGAGCTGCTCGGCGTCGGTCCTGTGTATACCGACCCGCATAATGTGGCCGCATCGGTGAGCGGCGTGATTGACGGCGAAACCGGCGTGAGAATCTGGAAAGAACCGCGACCGTGGGTGCCTGCCATCAGCACGCCCGTGGTCTGATTCAGATCGAGATCGAAGACGCTGCAATTGGGCATTCCCGTTGCATGGACCGTCCACGATGTGCCGCCGTTCGTGGAGCGATAGACGCCGGTATCCGTGCCGACATAGAGCACGTCGTCGGCCTGCCCCGGATTGTTGGAGTCAATGACGATCGACTGGGCAGGGATGTCCGGCAGATTGCTTGAGATGTTTGTCCAATTGACGCCTGCGTTTGTGGTCTTGAAAACCTTGCCACCCGCGCCGAAACGATCGCGGACGATATAGGCAGTGTTGGGATCCTCGGGATGGACGGCGACGTCTTTGAAGTGATCCCCCGTCGTGCCGGTATTTCGAAGTGCCCAGGTGGCGCCATGATTGGACGTGACGTAAATCGCACCGCCGGCCGTGGCGTAAATAACGTTGATATCCGTTGCCGCAAGGCCGATGGCGTCGATGGCGCTTCCCGTTCCCCAGCCGTTGTTGCTCGGCGTGCTGATTGGCGCCCAGTTTTCGCCTTTATCCGTCGTTTCATAGACACGATTCGTGCCGGTCAGTAATCGCGTTGGATTGGATGGGTCGAGGACCAGGTAGACATAGAAATTGCCAGGGTCTGGTGTCGGGCCGGTCGCGTTTATTCCATTTTGTTTAACTTGCCAGGTGTTACCGCCGTCGTCGGATCGCTCCCATGTTCCACCAGTTCGCGGATACTGAAACGTGTGATAAATCGTCAGTGGATTCGATGGATCGACTTCAACGTGGCCGCCATCGCCGCCACGAATCGCCGTCCAGCCTATGAATCCGGTGAATTTCTCGGTTCCGTTGTCTTGGCTTCCGCCGTAAGACAAGTCCAAATTGGCGGGGTCCATGGCGATGCCGATGAACTGGGTGGTCTGAATATTTCCATTTAAGGAAACCCAGTCGAGGCTTGCCAGTGAAGCGTTATTGAGTCTGAACACGCCGCCATCGTTGGTCGAAAGCAATCGTCCGGACGCATCAAATCCGAAACCGTGAAAATCAACGTGCGGGCCTTCACCGGTGGCGTCCGACGCAATACTGGTCCACGACGATCCGCCATCCTCGGATTTGAGAATACCGTTTGTTCCTGACTGTCCTCCTACATACACGACGTCCGGATTGGTCGGGTCAACGGCGATGCACTGGTCATACCAACCCTGCCCGCCCATGAAGTTCGGCACGCCGAGAACTTCGTTCCACGTCGTACCTCCATCAATGGTTTTCATCATTTTGAGGAGGCCGCTCGTGCCCGGGTTGGAAATAATAGAGTACAAGACCAGTGGATTGCTCTTGCTGATGGCAATGCTGATTCGACCGTTGGCGGTACCCACCGGGTGATTTCCCGACGCCGCCCAACTCGTGCCCCCATTGGTCGTGACATAAACGCCATTCTTGAGTTGGCCGTTGTACTGCCCGACTGCGCAATACAGGGTCAGTGGATCCGTCGGATGCATGAGGAGATCCGAATAAACGCCACTGAATTGGGCGCCCGTGATCGCGGTTGTGGTGTTTGTCCAATTTAATCCACCGTCGGTGGTCTTCCAGACTCCGCGGTTTCCGGAGGAGCCGTTTACGCCGCCGCCTGTGGCCACATAGACCGTGTTGGGGTCGGTCGGATGAATCACCACGCGCGCGATGGTCCGCCGATCGAACACACTGCTGCCGAGCAGTGTCCATGTTGAACCGGCGTCGGTCGACTTGAGCACGCCGCGCCCATAGAACGAAAGAATTGAATTCGTCGGCTCGCCCGTTCCGGCGTAAACGATATCAGGGTTGCTTTGCGAGACGGCCACTGCGTAGCTCCAGAGCGTCGCCTGATTGTCGGTCAGCGGCGTCCAGATCGTGCCGCCGTCCGTCGTCTTCCAAATGCCGCCTCCAACAGCGGCAATGTAAAGCGTGTTGGGATCGGTCGGATGGGCGGCGACTCCGCCGGTTCGTCCGGACGTGGGTAGATTTCCCGCCGTATTACCATTCACAATCGGCCCCGGTCCCGTGGGTGTCCATTGCGACAAGCTCAATGGTAGACTTCGCCCGGTGTACGTGTTGTCGCGCCAGGGGGGAGCAGGATAGATTATTCCCGGCACAATGGTCGGCATCGGCGGGCGAGGCGTGGGAGGCCCATCAATTGCCATCGCCGAGGATTCGAGATGGTTTTCGAGCGTATTGGCCAATACCGGTGTATGGTGACCAATTCCTGCAAGTGACAGTGCAATTGTGAAAATAGCTAAAAGGCGAAATCGATACATGGGTCTTCCCTTTCCCGACGTCAACAGAGGACCACCCCAATCCGGAGCTTTAGGTTACCAGAAACGGGTGTCCAAAGGCAATGAAAACGCACCCCAAGCTAAAGACTTAAAGCTTTTATTGGGCATATCATGGGGCGGCAGGGATAAGATAGGCCCGTTACGAGAGAAATTTCGCCTAATCTGGAGCCAAAACACATGACCGTTCGCATTACGTACTGCACCCAGTGAAACTACTACCCCAAGGCCGCCGGTCTGGCGGAGTTAATGAGAGACGAGGTCGGGGTTGACCCTGTTCTTGTGAAGGGCAGTGGCGGCGTGTTTGATGTCGAATGTGACGGACGCCTCCTCTACAGCAAACACAAGACCGGCCGCTTCCCCGAGCCGTTTGAGGTCATCAATCAGATAAAGCCCGCGTCATAAACCGTTCGCTCGGCTCCTTCGTACGATCACGCACGGATACCATCCATGCCCGCACCGCAAATTCCGTTCTCGCTACCGTCGTTCAATTCGGATGAGCAAGAATTAAAACTCAAGACACTTCATTCGATGCTGGTCACACGCCGTAGTTGCCGCATGTTCTCCGGCGAGCCGGTGCATCGCGATGTAATCGAAGCGGCCGTGGCCATCGCCAACACGGCGCCCAGCGGAGCCAATCGCCAGCCGTGGCGATTTGTGTGTGTGAGCGACCCTGCGATCAAGCGCGAGATTCGCATCGCCGCCGAAGCCGAAGAACGCGAGAGCTACGATCACCGAATGCCCGCCGAATGGCTGGAAGCGTTGGAACCGATCGGGACGACATGGGAGAAACCTTTTCTCGAAATCGCGCCGTGGCTGGTCGTCGTCTTTCGCGTGGATTTTGAAATCGCGCCCGATGGCCGTCGCCTGAAAACGTATTATCCCGTCGAGAGCACCGGTCTGGCGTGCGGCCTGTTTCTCGCGGCGTGTCATGTCGCTGGTTTGGCCACGCTCACGCACACGCCAAGCCCCATGAACTTCCTGCGGGCCATTTTGAATCGGCCTGAGCATGAAAAACCGTTCCTGCTCATCCCGGTCGGTCGCCCTGCAGTGAACGCAACCGTCCCCGACCTGAAGAAAAAGCCCGTGACCGACGTGCTTGTGTGGAATCGTTGATCTTATTGCCGCGAGTTCCTGTATTGGGCGCGGTGCAGATGCTCAATCTGCGTTACGCAAGGTGAAATGCGGTTCCCGATCCATCACGGCGCAGCTTTTGCGCCGCATGTACTCCCGGCATCGGTCATGCCGCCTGCACCAAGTGGTTCATCCGATATGAAACTATCGCAGTCGCGGAAAGCACCGCGCGCGGAGATTCCCCATGTGGGCGTTGATTTCATTGTTTTCAATGGTGACAGGCCTGATCGCGTGGAAATGCGCGGGTTACCTGTTCACATTGAGCGCGATTCGTCGACTAACGCCGCGTGGACCCGCGCCGCTGCCGAAAAATTATCCGCGCCTGTCGCTCGTCGTCACGGTTGACGTGCGAGCGAACTCAGACGAAGTGGCACGAAACCTCGCCGCCTGCGACTACCCGCTCGACCGACTGGAGATTTTTCTCCTTTGCATTGGTGAATCCGAGCGCCTGGCCCAACGGGTACGCCGCGCAATGCCCGGCAATCCGCCTGTTCGAGTCGTGACGCTTCCGGCCCTCAGTCGCGCGCAGCAGTTGAACGTGCTTCTGCCGAATCTCCGTGGGGATTGGATCGTGGTCGCCTCCTGCGCGAGCCGCTTGCGCGGCGATTGCCTCAAGCAGATGGCGGCCGAGGCCGCGCAAGATGCACGGGTTGCCGTCGTCGGTCTTTACTGCAATTCCGAAAAAGCGTCATGGCGAGTCCGCAGCCGGGAAGCGGCCGAAAATCGTCGGCGCCTGCTCGAATCCGACTCGGGAAGCAGCGCATCGGTTCACGAGGCGTGCTATGCAATTCGCCGTGATTTGCTGAGCGAGTTACCCGACGATGTTGGTTGTGTCCCCTCGTACCTGGCGTTGCATGCAAATGCCTCAGGCCTTCGGGTGGTCTATTCGCGTCAGGCAGTCGTCGACGTGATCGCAGCCCCGATGCAACTTGGGGATTATTACGCCGGCGAAGTGCGCCGTAATGACGCTGTGCTCCGCGAAACGATGCGCGTGCTGTATCGGTGGACGGAGATGTCCGCGTATTCGCGAATGTTGTTTCTGACGGAACTTGTACAGCGAATGCTCGCACCATGTGCATTCGCATTCTGGCTCGTGCTGGCCGGTGCCGTCATCGCATTGGGGTTCCCGAAGGCTGTTATGGCCGCGGCGATTGCCCTTGCAATGGCGGAGTTTTCGGGAGCAATCGTCCAGCGACGGGTACGTCTCCCGACGGGCATTCGCGACACAACAGGTATTCACCGATTCGGACTGGTCCGGCTTGAATCGATGATGCTTTCGACGATCGCGGCGCTGAGATTTCCATTCAGTCGGTCGACACCAACGCCGGGCACACCCGGCATAGTTTCAGCCCACGCGTCGCACCTCACTCCCCAAGTGCTCGAATCCAAACGTGCTCCTCGTGCGGCCGCGAAGCCGGGATTGAACCCGCTTGCCGCCGGTTCCCTTTCCTCGAATTCACGTCGCTGAGGAATACACCTGGTGCCCGGCGATCCAGGTGCCGGTCACCGATGCGTCGCCCTGCAACACACATTCAATCGCCGCCATATTTTTGTCGCACGGGATCGTTACAAAATCCGCCATCAGCCCGGGTTGCAAATCACCGATCACATCGCTCATCCCCAGCGCGTTCGCCGCACGCACCGTCCCCATGCGAAGCAACTCGATCGATTCAACGCCGGGGGCTTTGCGTGCCAGAAATCGCATCTCATCCAGAATCGACAAGGATTCATTGCTCGCCAGGCTGTCCGTACCGAGGCACACATTAATGCCTGCGGCCAACAAGTCCCGCCAACGATGCGGCGAGTGTCCAAAGTAGTCGTGCGCCCGTGGACAGAATACGACGCTCGCGCCAGAATCGGCCAGGAGCGGAACGAGCGTGTCGGGCGGATAGTTCACATGGGCGAGGATCGGCTTCGTCGCAAGTAGGTTCGACGCTCCAAGAAAGGCCACGACGCTGATTGGCGGTTCTTCGTGTGCCGTTGGCAATTTGCGCGCCAGGAGATAGGCCGAAAGATCGCCGCGTCCCTCCAGCCAGTCGGCTTCTTCCGGCGATTCTAAAAAGTGCATCATGATGGGGAGACGCCACGCCAGTGCAAGATGCGTCGCCGCGTGAAGATCGAACTTCGATACCGTGTACGGAGCATGAGGAGAGATTCCGATTCGGAGGATGTCCTCAGTCTGATGTGCAAGGGCCTGAGTCACCGCGGCTCTCAGCGATTCGGCATCATTGGGCGGCAGCATCGCGCCGGAAATGAGTTCGAGAAAGCACACCTTGCGAATGGGCGAATCGCGAAGCGCGGCGACGTTGATCCCCGTCCGCGAAATATCGGCAACGCACGTGACACCCGCGCACAGCGATTGGGCCGCGCCTTTTTTGATCGCGTCCGG
This sequence comes from Planctomycetota bacterium, assembly GCA_016235815.1. GTDB lineage: Bacteria > Planctomycetota > Phycisphaerae > UBA1845 > UTPLA1 > JACRIM01. Next base: position 122,702 of record JACRIM010000028.1, on the reverse strand, counting down.
CCCGATCGACGAAAAATTCGACGTGCGGATGAGTTTCAACAACTCATCAAACCATGTCCAGAGAGGCTGTCGCCTGATGCGCCCCTCAAACGACGTCAATTCAAGGTGAGTGTGTGCGTTGATGAGGCCCGGAAGAATTGCGACATGCCCCAGATCATGCAGCGTGCCGCGCGGCGCATCCAGCGATCGACCGACCCACGCAATGCGCCCCTGATCCACCGCCAGTATGCCGTCGGAAATCGCCGGCGAATCAGCACGGATGATGCATGCTGCGCGGAACAGATCCATCAGCGATTCGACTCCGCCTCTAACCAGTCGCCTCCGCGAAGCTGAGTCTCCAGCGCATTAATCTGCGCACCCAGCACCTCAAGGCGCTGACGAGCCAATGCCCGCGACGCCTCAAATCGAAGCGTTTCCTCGATGCGTCCCGGCCAATACTGATAGTCCTGTTGTCGTCGCCACTGATGGACAATTGATACGAGCGGCCGACCTTCGGTGGCGCATCGACTGACCTGGGCCGACAGCCACACAGGCCCGATCGAATCAACTCCCACCGCCTCCGCGACGACCTGCGCCTCCGGCATTCGCATGGCGCGGCTTGCGCTGAGTCGAATCGAGGAAACAGCCAGCTCGCCCGTGACGCCATCCACGACATTGCCCAGGGCCACCGCCGCAACGTCCGCCGCCGCGTCCGCATGCTGTTCGGTTGGCGTCACAATCGGGAGCGAATACGGATCGAACCGGCCGGCCCGAACATCGGCGGCACACCATGAATCGACGAAAAAGCACGCCGCGCTCACGGCATCCCGGCTGCACGCAATCGTCCGAAAGGCGTCAAACCCCGCGATCCAATCGCCCAGTGCCGCGACGCGCCGGGCTCGCTCCAACAGCACAGCATGGCCGAGTACGCCGGCGGCGCATTTCTCCAATTCAATACGGCCGGACGTGGCGATTGCTGTTTCCATGCGTCACTTCGTTGGTTCGTCGGGCAGATCGACCGTCTGATACTGCTGTTCCTCGTCCACATATTCCCAGAAGCGGGCATAAGAATCGTCGATCAATCGACACCGCAGGATCGCAAACGCATACTGGCCCAGCGGGAGGGCGACCGTCTCATCCTCGTGTTTCTTTCGGATTTTCAACAGGGCCGTAGCCAGCCGATCGGCGACGGCGCTCACCGTTTCTCCTTCCGGCGGCTCGATGGATTCCGGCTCGGCCCGCCACTGCCGATGCACCTTGGGGAAGCGTTCCTCAAAGTCTTGAATGGTCAGACCCTGCCAGTGGCCGAGGTTCATCTCGCGCAGGTTCTTCACGGTGCGCATTCGTATGCCGAGTTGGTGTGCGATGATTGACGCGGTCTGCTTGGTGCTTTGCTCCGGGCCGCAACGAACGATGGCCGGGTGCATCGTGCTGAGTTGAGATGCCCAGAGAATGGCCTGCCGATGACCCGTTTCATTCAGCGGTAAGTCAGTATCTCCCGCGAGGCGGCCGGTGGCGCGCCAATCGGTTTGTGCGGCAGGGATGAGGATGAGTTTCAACATACACGGCGTCGCGTCAGGCGTCGTCGAGAATCTCCAGAGTCTTGAACGGCTTGCCCTCCAGAAACTCAAGACTCGCGCCGCCGCCGGTGGAAATGTGCGTCATCTGGTCCGCAAGCCCGCAGACCTCCACCGCCGCTGCCGAGTCGCCGCCCCCAATAATCGTCACGGCTCCATTTCGCGTCGCATCAGCCAGGGCCTTGGCCACCGCCACCGTCCCCGCGTCGAACGGGGGCGTCTCAAAAACACCCAGCGGCCCGTTCCACACGATCGTCTTCGCGCTGCGAATTATTGATTGATATGCCGATACCGTCGCAGGGCCGATGTCCAGACCCATCTTGCCATCGGGCACGGCGCCGGCCGCAACACTCGCTTCCGCACCCGCTTCCAACTTCGCCGCGCACACGCTGTCGGTCGGCAGGTGAATCTTCCCGCCCGCTTTTGAGAGCAGGCTTTTTGCCAATTCGAGTTTGTCGCGCTCGCAAAGGCTGGCGCCGACTGCGATCCCCTGTGCCGCGAGGAACGTGTACGACATCGCGCCGCCGATCAGAATCGCGTCCACCTTTGGAAGCAGGTTTTCGATCACGCCGATCTTATCGCTGACTTTGGCACCGCCGAGTATCGCCACGAATGGACGCGCCGGTTGCGCCAACGCATCCCCGAGGAAGCGAAGTTCCTTTTCCACGAGATGGCCGACCACCCGTTTGCCCGCGCCGAGCATCATCGGCACGTCATACATGCTGGCATGTTTGCGATGACAGGTCCCGAAGGCGTTGTTGCAATACAGGTCCGCATTCTTGACCAACCCCGCCGTGAACGCATCAATCGCCGTTCGTTGCTCGGGTGTCAGTTTCTTGTCCGGGTTCTTCTTGGCCGAGTCGATCAACGTCTCTTCGGCGTGAAAGCGAAGATTCTCCAGCATCAGCACATCGCCGTTTTTCAATCGTTGAGCCGCCGCATCGACTTCCGGCCCGACGCACTCCTTCACAAAGGCAACCGGTTTTCCGAGTAATCCCACAAGGTGCTTTGCCACCGGCTCCAGGCTGAACTCGGCCTCGTACCCATTGCCCTTCGGCCGGCCAAGGTGGCTCATAAGGATCAGCATCCCGCCCCGATCGATGACGGAGCGGATGGATTCCAACGCCTGCGTCACGCGACGATCATCGGTGATCCGTCCGTCCTCGATCGGCACGTTGAAATCCACGCGCATGAGCACGCGCAGACTAGTCACTATTTGCTGGTCGACTGTCCGTTTCGCCACTGTCCTGCTCCTTGCCCGATAGCGTATCGCGCATGATGTCATGCAGTCGGAAGCCAGACGGCCCCGGGTCGTCGCTTCGAAGGTTATCACCAATGCGAGCGTGGTGCGTGTCGCCAAAATCCCGATCCGGGCCGGCCGACACGAAAAGCGGCCGGTTGTTGTTGGCTTTCACCGCCGGAGACTCCGCCGCCGATGCGTAATATCGAACCGGTGTTCCCCACGGGTCAATCAGCGTTCGCCGGCCGGGTCCGCGCCAGCACGAATTCGGCAACTCTTCGAGCGTCTTGCGGGTTCGCTCATGATCGAGAAGGACGGTCGTGGCGGAGATGGCCGAATCCGGCCCGAAGGATGGCGGATATGTCCCGCAGGACCGGTGATAGCGGGCGAGGGACTTATCAAGTTCCAGGAGCATGTGAATCGCGAGATCGCGTTTCGTGCCCTGTCGCGTTGTGTTCATCCAGCCGGTCACGAGAAAGAGGCCGGCGCCCACGATCATTCCAATGATCGTCATTTCGACGAGGGTCATTCCGCGCCGCGCCGTCCGTGGGCAATTCTGGATTCGTCGTATGGGTGTCGTATGCGTAACCCCGTCCACGGGTTGGATCGTAGGGCAGAGGCTCCGGCGGTCAAGTACACTGGCCGGAAATCCATCCCGTCTGCTTGTAATTGCCCCGCGCCGTCGCAATAATTCGGCGGCGAAGCGAGGCGGCTCGGTTCGTTTGATTCAACCAACGTACGACGCGTGCCGAATGGCCATTGTTGCAGCCTGCAAGTGCGGGAAAAAGTTCAAGGTCAAGGACGAACTCGCAGGCAAGGCCGTGCGCTGCCCGGCCTGTTCATCGCCGATGAAGATTCCCGCCGCCAAGCCTGCAAAAACCGGCGGAGGTTCGTCACCAAGCGTCGACGCCGCCGACGCACTGATGCGCTTTGAGGAAGCCCAGAAGAAAAAGCAACTGTCGGCCGAGGAAGAAGCCGCCCGCCGTGAAGAGCAGAACAAGCTGATCGCCAGCTACGATCAGATGACCGGCAAGACGGTTAAGCCCGGTGAAAAGAAAAAGAAGACGGAACTGGAAGAAGGCCCGCTGAAGAAGGTGACCATCTTCACCAGGATCGCCGACTTCTTCGGCGCGATCTTCGGCACCTTTGCCTTCAAGTACATTTTCATTACCGCCCTCGCCGCCGGCGGAGTCATCGGTAGTGTTTATCTCGTGAAGTTCATCACCGGCTACATGAGCGATGAGTCCAAACCGCAGATGCCGCGCGAAGCGCGGATGCGCCAGTTGTTTGACACGGCGGAAAAGGCGGTCATGGAAAAGGATTGGGCCGCCGCGACCAAGGCGCTCGATGAGATCATCCAGTCGGATCGCAAAAAGGAACAGCACCGGGACTATGTGCGCCTTCGCAAAGCAGTGGAAACAAAAGACCCCGGCGACGGCGGCCCCCCGCCGGGCGGATAACGGCGATTCGCGCGCGTACGCTGCTGGTGCGTGAATCCTTTCTCTGCTGGTGCGAGAATCCCTTCTCGCACCCATGCTGGTGCGTGAATCCCTTCATGCTGGTGCGTGAATCCGTTCTATGCTGGTGCGAGAATCCCTTCTCGCACCCACGTGCTGGTGCGTGAATTATGCTGGTGCGTGAATCCGTTCTCGCACCCAAATTTACGGCTGGTGCGAGATTCCCATCTCGCACCCTCTCCAAAGGGAATCACTTCCCGTGTCCTGTTTTCTACATAGACGTGCTGGTGCGAGAATCCTTTCTCGCACCCACGTGCTGGTGCGTGAATCCTTTCTCGCACCCAAATTTACGGCTGGTGCGAGATTCCCATCTCGCACCCACTCCAAACGGAATCACTTCCCGTGTCCTGTTTTCTGCATAGCCGTCTGTTCCTCCCCACGCGATCGTGAGTACGTTCTCAATCCAGCCCCAACGGAGCGCCCCAGCCCGAGCCTGGGGCATCGCCCTGGGGAACCGGGCGATGATTCACCCCCAAGCCCTGAAAGGGCCGCCTAACACTTCGTGGCCTCCATTTCGCGATTGCGATAGAATATTGAGCGAACTGAGGTTCAGGAGGCGAGAACAAGGGTGACGGTTCCTAATAATCATGGACTGGACAATCGATAAGTGGAACGACTGGAAGACGAAGAAGCGTGTGGAGATGAAGGGCGTGAGCCGGAGGAAGGGGTGAGGGACTGAGGGAACGGCGAACAGGGCTGACCATGCACATAGAGACATAGGCACACAGGCACCAACCGCGGCTGGTAAACTGCGAGGAGGAGGGGGGCCGCTGCGCGACGCGGGGCTGGAATTGCGGCAAAATGGCGTGGGAAATGAAAAAGTGCTGGCATTTGCTGGCGTTTGCCGGCGTACTTCTGAGGGGACCGGGGGACAAGGGGATCGGGGGCCCAGGGGGTCGAGGGGCCAAGCGGCCACGAGATTGACTATGTTGCTTCTCAACATGACAGAACTCCGTTTGCATCGCGCGCGGCTGGTGCGGATTGGCATGGTGCGGGCGCGGAGTCCCCGGGGTTCTGTCCATACGCTTATCAATCTTGATCAGTGTTTCGCGCGCGGCTGTGAATTGTTATAGGTGTTTGTTAGGTAGGCAGTTGGATCCGCAAATTGCGCAGGGTATCACAGTTGTGGATAGGGAAATGGTATGCGTTTGTTCGGAAATGGTGGGTTCAGGAAGAACCCACCCTACTCGCTTATGACGCCGTGGCAATACGGATGCGCCAGAGAATCGCTTTTCCGGTGCGAGCGAGTTAACCGAGCAGTGGCGATAGGCAGGGAGCGATGGCCGCCACGTTTGCAGCGAGTGAAGTTGCGGTCGCAACCTTCTCGATTCCGGCCCAAATCGCTCGCAGGACTGTGCGGTTCGGTTCCGGCTTCGCCAACTGGCTTTCCATCGTGTCAATGTCGGCGATGATGGAGACTTTGTCCGCGTCATTCACATCGCTAGCCTTTCTGACCACGTCCTTAAACTCGATAAGTCTGTTGGCAATGGATTCGTACTTGGCGTCCACCTGATTGTTGTCGCCAAGTGTGATGATGTTTTGCCCGGTCGCGCTGATGTTGATACCGTGAAACTTTGGCATGGTGTACTCACCCTCGCCTTCTATCTTGTCAACGCCCGCAGCACTAATGCGGTAATAAAGTACGCTCGAAGGAATCGCCGTACCCTGATTAGTGGTAAACGTCTTGTGAATCTCATCGGTCGTGACCCATCCCTGATCGATCAGGTATGCCACGGCACGTGTCACTTCGGCGCGCGATAGGCCATGCGCCGTTTTCAATTCGGACTGTACCACGCTGATCTTGGCGGACACGCCCTTCTTACCCCTCATGCTCGTTCCGACCTTGTTGCGGTCATAAAAGTAACGATGAACAGCACGTCGGATTTCGATGTCCGGGCGCGGCGGCGGCTTTAAAGTCGGCATAGTCTGGGCTCCTATTTTGCTCCGAAGCCGAGTATCCCCACGGATTGCCCGCCACGAAGCTCCAAACAGTTAAAGCAAGAACCGTGCCACTTTCGACGACGGGAAATGGCGTATTTCAAACCGGAAAGTGGGTGGACGAGAGAAGTTAGTTCTGCCAAAACATGAGTTCACTCACAAGAACTGCCATTGTGGCAGGCGGGTGTACGGTCGCTAGCTTTTATTCAATACCTGATGATCACAAGTTCATCCGAAATTACATGTAGTCGGAAAAAAATGAGAAACGCGGTGAAACGTCTTTCACACCAAGTGCTTCATTGTCACACAGGCCCCCTGCCTTTGATTGGTGGACTTTAACACCCACATTGATTTCGACTTAGCACACTTTCTTCTGCATAGACTCAAAGGGGGGTAAGAGGGCACCGTGACTGGTACCGGCATTAATTGAGATCAACGGCCGCTAGCTGAGGCTAAGTCGTCCCCTTGGGGCTAGTGTTGACATGCATGGAGAGACGTCGGTAACGAAGATCACCGGTTGAAAACCGGTGCCACAGTTCATGACTCCGGTACCTGCCATCGTTCAAGAAGCCGGTACCACAGTCCTAAGCTGGGAACCCGACGAAAACCGGCGGGAAATCACCCCTTCCGCGCATAAAATCCGGTTTGACAGGGGCTAACGACGACTTTATCATCTGCCCGGCACGTGGACCACCTCCGCGCGGCCGGTGTACCCCTATGGCGAATGTCACCCTTTCGGACGTCACCAAGGTTTACCCGGGAGGCGTGAAGGCCGTGGATCGTGTCAACTTGGCGATCCGGGATCACGAGTTCGTGGTCCTGGTCGGACCGTCGGGCTGCGGCAAGAGCACGACGCTTCGCATGGTGGCGGGGCTGGAGGAGATTTCCTCCGGCATCATCCGCATCGGCGAGCGCGTGGTGAATGAAGTCGCCCCGAAGGATCGCGACATCGCCATGGTGTTTCAGAACTACGCCTTGTACCCGCACATGACGGTGTACAAGAACATGGCCTTCAGCCTGTCGCTTCGGCGGCGGGAGCTGGGCCTCTCCAAGGCCGACATCGACGGCAAGGTCCGTTCGGCCGCGGCGAAGCTGGGAATTGAATCGCTGCTGGAGCGCCGTCCGAAAGAGCTTTCGGGCGGGCAACGGCAGCGGGTGGCGGTGGGCCGGGCGATTGTCCGCGACCCCAAGGTGTATTTGTTCGACGAGCCGCTCTCGAACCTCGATGCGAAACTTCGCGTCGAGATGCGCAGCGAGATCAAGCGGATCCAGCGCGGGCTTGGCACGACGACGATCTACGTCACGCACGATCAGGAAGAGGCCATGACCCTCGGCGATCGCGTGGCGGTGATGAAGGACGGCCTGCTGCATCAGTTCGGCCCGCCGATGGAGATTTACGAATCTCCGGTGAATCGGTTCGTGGCGGGCTTCCTCGGGACGCCTCCGATGAACTTCATCGAAGGCCGCGTGGTGACGGATGGTGAACGGTTGGCGCTGGAGGATGGCGGCCTGCGAATTCGGCTGCCTTCCGCGATGCGCGGGCGATTGACGCCCTATTTGAATCAGCCGATGACGCTCGGCATACGGCCCGACGTGCTGGCACTGAGCCGGCCGACGGGTGAAGTCGAGACGCTGAAGGTGAAAGTCACGCTGGTCGAGCCTCTTGGCGACCGGAAAGATATGTATATGACGACGGAATCCGGACGAAACCTTGTTGGACGCGTGGATGGCCGGGAGGCCGTTCGCGAAGGCGAGCAGGTCGACGTGCATGTCGATCTGGGTCGCATTCACTTGTTTGAGTCCGGAGACGATGGTCGCGCCGTGGTGGCGCATGGAGCGTACGCCAGTGTTGCATGACCTGGCGGCAGTTGGTTCGCTCGCGGCTGCGAAGGCCTGCGAGCCTGGCAAATGGCAGCGGAGGCGGTCCATGGGTATGTGATCGCCGAGGCGCACTTGCCGGCGGGATTCCCGCCACCGATCGTCGCCAGAGTGGGTTCCGCGAGGACGACCCACTCTTTGTGTTTGTATAGGGACCGCGCAAGGCGCGGCATGAAATCAAGGCGAGCGTGGCCGCCGGGTGTCCACGCGAAAAACTTAACCGGTCGCCCAGCGGCGAACGGCGTGTAAGGAAATGACGGATGAACGCAGAACTCATACGACTTGTTGACGGCCTGTCGCGCGACAAGAACATCGATAAGGAACTGGTGCTTGGCGACCTCGAGGCGGCCATGCAGTCGGCCATTCACAAAAAATATGGCCAGGAAGAACAGGTCGAAGTCACCATCGACCGGCTTTCAGGCTCGATCAGCGCCACGCTCAATGGAACGGCGATCACCATGTCGGAGCTGGGCCGCATCGCGGCGCAAACGGCAAAACAGGTGATGATCCAGCGCATCCGCGAGGCGGAGCGCGGCAGCATTTTTGAGGAATATTCGGAGCGCAAGGGAGCGATCGTCACAGGCACGGTGGCCCGCATTGAGGGCGGGGCGCTTCTGGTCAGCCTCGGCCGGACGGAAGGATTCCTGCCGCGGAGCGAGCAGATTCCGGGCGAAGCGCATCAACCGGGCGAGCGGATTCGCTGTCTGATTCTCGATGTGCGCGAGGCCCCCCACCAGATCAAGATCATCCTGTCACGCAGCCATCCGGATTTCATTCGTCGCCTGTTTGAACTGGAAGTTCCCGAAGTGGCCGAGCGGATCATTGAGATCAAGGCGCTGTCGCGCGAGGCGGGCTATCGCTCGAAGGTGGCGGTGTCCTCCATCGATACGAAGGTGGACGCGGTCGGCGCATGCGTCGGCGTACGCGGAAGTCGCATTAAAAACATCGTCGAGGAGCTTGGCGGCGAAAAGATCGACATCGTGCGATGGAATGAGTCGTCGCAGATTCTGATTTCAAACGCCCTGAAACCGGCGGAGATTCAGGACACGGCGCTCAACTTCGAACTCGGCCGGGCGACGGTGGTCGTGCCGGAAGATCAGTTGTCGCTGGCCATCGGCAAGCGTGGGCAAAACGTGCGACTGGCCGCCCGGCTCACCGGCTGGGACATCGATATCCAGACACCCAAGGATTACAACCGAGGCCTCGACCGTCTGGCGACGACGCTGCGCAAGATCGAGGGCATCGACGAAATGCTGGCCGAAAAGATTTCCCTCATGGGCATGATCAGCGTTGCGGACGTTGAGGAAGTCGGCGTGCAGCCGCTCGTCGACGAATTGAAGATGGAGCCCGAGTTGGCGCAACGCGTCGTCGAAATCTGCAAAGAAGAAGCCAAGATCGTCGCGGAGGAAAAGGCCGCCGAAAAGATTGTCGCGGATGCGGCCAAAGCGGCGGCGCAGGCGGCCGCCGCCGCGGGTCTTGCGGCCGAGCCTGTGGCGGAGAGCACCGACACGGTCGAAGCGAGCGCGGACGTTTCGGCAGACGCGGCGACGGATGAGTCGCCCGTGGTCGAGGGTGACGCAACACCGCCGCCTGAAACAGATACGGAAACGGTGAATATGGATTCGCCGGCTACGGAACCATCGTAACGAGGCATTGACGAAGTCGTCATACGGATAACGGGTCAAACGACCTACGGGTCATGGAGCGAATGCTTGGCTGAAAAGAAGCTGCGAGTGCATAACCTGGCGAAGGAACTCGAGGTCGACAGCAAGACGATCATCGAGAAGTGCCATGCTGAAGGCATCGCGATCAAGGGACACATGGACGTTGTGATCCCCGGACTCGCCGCGACCATTCGCGAATGGTTCAGTGAAGGACCGCACAGGACAACCGTCGAGGAAAGCGGTCCGGTCGACCTGGAGACCGCGCGCAAAACGGCCCGACCGCGCAAGAAGAAACCCACCAAGGCAGGGGAACCGATGGCCGAGTCTTCGGTCGCGGTCATTGACGCGCCCGAGCCGATCACGGAGACCGCCCCCGAAGAACATCCGGACGTCTCCGAGCCACTTGTTCAGGGGCCGGAGGCGACGCCGACCGTGCATGTTCCCGAAGCGCCACCCATGGTGGAAGCGCCTCAACCGCCGCCGGAAGCACCAGCCGCACCTCCGCCCGACGAGACGCCTCGGGTTGCCGCGAAGGCTCCAGCGCATCCGCCGAAGCCGCCGCCGCCGCCCGCCGCAGGACCGATGAATGTGCCTGCACCTGCGAAGCTGGCCGGCCCGCGTTTCGTACGAATGGATCGGCCCGAAGTGGTTGATCGACCGCGACCGGCCGCGCGAAGCGGTCCGCGACCGCCGATGCGTCCGCCGCTTCGTTCACCGGGGATGGGGCCGCGAGGGCCCGTCGGTCCGGTTGTCGACGACGAGGCCAGCCGAGAACGTGGTCGCCGCGCCGCAAAAGGCCCTGTGGCGGATGCCGCTGCCGAGAAGCGGCCGAGCACCAAGCGTGCGATTCGCGACGAAGCCGAGGATGTCGCAGAAAAACTGAAAGAATGGCGCGATCGCGACCTGATTGAACGCCGTGATCGGCTCGCGCATGCGTCGGGCCGCGGCATCGCGGGCATGAGGGCTGTCGAAGATCGCGCCGGGGGCAAGAAGGGCGCGCCGCCGCGTCAGACCGGTCCGGTGCGCAAGGACAAAATTGAATTGACCGAGCCGATCCTGCTCAAGGATTTTTCGCGGGAGACCGGTATTCCCGTTGCGGGCGTCATCAAGAGAATCATGGAGGATCGCGGCCAGTTTGCCAACGTCAATACGACGCTGGACACCGAAATGGCCACCATGATGGCGCTTGAGCAGGGTATTGAACTCACCGTGGTCAAGGCCAAGACCGGCATGGACCGGCTCGCCGATGAATTCGCGGCGATGGATCGAAAGCATCTTGTCGCGCGGCCGCCGGTGGTGACCGTGCTTGGCCACGTCGACCACGGCAAGACGACGCTGTTGGACCGCATTCGCAAGACCAACGTGGCCGGCGGCGAAGCGGGCGGCATTACGCAGCACATCGGCGCGTATCGCGTAAAAGTCGGAGATCGATGGGTGACGTTTCTCGATACGCCCGGTCACACGGCGTTCACGGCCATGCGGGCGCGCGGAACGAATCTGACCGACGTGGTCGTGCTGGTTGTGGCAGCCGATGACGGCGTCATGCCGACGACCGTCGAAGCGATTAACCATGCGCGGGCCGCAAAGACGACCATTGTCGTCGCCCTGAACAAGATCGATCTGCCGCACGACATCAACAAGATTTACGGTCAACTTGCCGAGCACGGCCTGACGCCCAGCGGCGATTGGGGCGGCGACACGGACGTGGTCAAGGTATCAGCGGTCAAGGGTCAGGGCATTGAAGAATTGCTCGCTCACCTCGCCACGCTGAGCGACGTGATGGAACTCAAGGCCGATGCGTCGATCCCTGCGACCGGCAGTGTCATTGAGGCCGAGCGCAGCGAAGCCCTCGGCAATGTGGCCCGCGTCCTCGTGCAGGAAGGCACGCTGAAGGCCGGCGATGTGATCGTCTGCGGCTGCGGCTATGGCCGGGTTCGTGCATTGAAGGATGAACGGGGGAAGACGCTTAAGTCCGCCGGACCGTCGACGCCGGTCGAAGTAACGGGCTTGAGCGATGTGCCGTCGGCGGGCGACAAGTTCTACGTCGTGGAGACGCCGCAGCGTGCGAAGGAGATCGCCGAAGAGTCGGCGGCACGCAAGCGTGAAGCGGAATTGGTCCGCACCGCGAAACCGACGACGCTCGAGGCGATGCTGGCGACCGCGAAGGAAGGGGATATTCCGGAGCTTCGCGTTATCATCAAGGCCGACATGCAGGGCAGCGTCGACGTGCTCAAACAGAGCCTGTCCGAGTTCCCAAGCGACCAGGTCAAACTCAACATCATTCACTCCGGCGTTGGCGTCGTGTCCGAGTCCGACGTGGTACTGGCGCAGGCGAGCGATGCCATCATCGTGGCGTTCCATGTCGTTCCCGAGCCGGCCATTCAGCGGAAGGCCGACGGTCTCGGCGTGGACATTCGCACCTATCGCGTGATCTACAACCTGATGGACGATGTGAAAAAGGCGCTCGAGGGCCTGCTCACGCCGGACCAGAAGATCGAATCGCGCGGCCGCGCCGAGGTGCGACAGGTGTTTATGATTTCCAAGGTCGGCAAGGTCGCCGGCTGCTTCATGCGGGACGGCGTCATTCAGCGGAATCACAAAGTTCGAATTATTCGCGACGGCGTCGTGATCAAGGACATGCTCGACTTGGATTCGCTTCGCCGCGTGAAGGACGACGTGAAGGAAGTGAAGGCGGGCTTCGAGTGTGGTATTCGTGTGGCGAACTTTGACGACTTAAAGCCCGGCGACGTGATCGAGGGCTTGGAAGTCATTCAGATCGCCCGCAAGCTTGAAGGCTGACATGGTGGTCGGCGTCTTAACGCTCAATCTGTCGATTCCCGAGGCCATGTCGCTCAAGGACAAACGCAGCGCCATCAAGAGCCTTAAGGATCGCCTCGCCGGCCGGCACAATGTGTCGGTGGCCGAGGTCGACGACCTCGACGAACATCGCAGCAGTGTGATGGGGGTCGCGATGGTTTCAAACGACCGGCGTTTTACGGATAGCTGCCTGTCGAAAATTGTGGACGAAGTGCGAAAGTCGCGCGGCGTCGTGCTGATGACATACGAGATCGAATTGCTGTAACGGAGTCGGCCCGCATGACATCGCGGGCGGGAAGAAGACAATGTCTCATCGACAGGGCCGAGTGGCCCACATTATTCGCGACATTGTGAGCGATGCGATCTCCAATCGCATTTCCGATCCCCGCGTGAGCCGCTTCACCAGTGTCACGCGCGTCGAACTCAGCCCCGACTTGCGCCAGGCCAACGTGTATGTCAGCGTCATGGGGACGCCCATCGAGGGTGAGACCACGATGAAGGGGCTGGACAGCGCCCGTGGCATGATCCAGACCCGCGTGGCCAGGAACCTGGACATGCGACAGGCCCCGATGATCCGGCTGATCCTCGATCTGAGCCTGAAACGAGGAAACGAGATTCTGCAACTGTTGAGCGAATCAGGAGCGGGCGACAAACCTCAAAGTGAAAAGACAAGAAAGCCCCCGGCCGCGTCCGACGCCCCGGCGGAAGGAGATGACGAATGAAATTCGATGCGGACCATGTCCGTCGTGTAAAGAAGCTGTGGCAGGAGCTGAAGAAAGAGGCCGGCTCGGTGCATGTGGAACCGGTCGAGGATCCGATGGATCAGCTTCTGGAAGCCGTTTTCAGCAACTACGTCGCCGAGTCGCGGGCCCATCAGGCCGTCGCGAAGATCAAGGCCGGCGTGGTCGATATGAACGAGCTGCGCGTCACACCGGTGGCGTCGATCGTGGAAATGGTCGGTGCCGACTTTCCGATGGGTCGTGCGGCGGCGGAAGAGCTGTCCCGTTCGCTGCTCTCGCTTTTTAATCGCACGCACAAGCTGGACCTGACGTTCTTAATGAAGCAATCCCGCAAGGGCGCGGAGACATTCCTGAACAGGCTCGACGGCATGGGTCCGTTCACCAAGGCATCGATCCTTCAGCGCTGCTTCAAGGCGCCGGTCGTCCCCGTGGATTTCCACATGCTCGCCTTTCTGCGCAAGGGAAATTACGTGCCGCCCGAAGCGCCCATCGAGGAAATTCAGAAATTCCTGGCGCAGCAGGTGCGCGATAGCGAAGTTCCCGCATTCTCCATCCTGCTCAAACGCCATGCCTCGGCCCATGCCCCGCGCAAGCCGCTGGAATATCATCCCGTGACGGCCGCCCCCGAGCCGCCGAAACCGGAACCGGTTCCACCCGCCCCGAAAAAGGATGAGGCGACCGCCAAGAGCGTGCTCGCCCTGAAGGCGATGGCGAAGAAGGCGACCGCCAAGAAGACCGCTCCGGTCAAGCGCGGCAAAGCGGAGTCGTCGAGCCGCAAAAAGTAGCGCCGGCGGCGGGCGCGTCTCGTTACGGAGGACGAATCGTGCTGAAATGGAATCGGATGCCTGCGCGCCTCCTGGCATCGTCACTGGTGTTCGGCATTGCGCTTTCAGGTTGCCAGCAACCTGCCCAACCCGGCGCCACGAATGCATCGGCCATCGACCGTCGCAAAGCGTTTCTCTCCCTCGATGAGATTCAACCCCGCCCGTCGCTTCCGCGCGGCGCGTCAGTTCCCGCATCACAACCGTCCGATTCCGCGGCGAAGTCGCTTGTTCGTGCGCGCGAGTTGATCGCGGAACAGCTCTGGACCGAGGCGATGGCGGCCTGCGAGCGGGCGCTGCGGGACGATCCAAATTCGACGGAGGCTCATGTCCTGCTCTCCCGGGCGGCTTTGCGCCAGGGAAACCAGGCACTTGCCGAGAGTCACCTGAACGAAACGCTGCGACTAGATCCTCGAAGCGTTGCGGCGTATCAAATGCTCGGCGACATTGCACTTCGCGACAACAAAACGACCGAGGCGATCGCTCAGTTTCGGCTCGCGCTCCTGGCAAGCGGCGCATCATCGCCGACGCCGGAACGGGTGCTGGCTCATTTTTCCCTGGCGACTTCCTTGCGAAAAGAAGGGTATCTCACCGCGGCGCTCGGCCAATGGGAGGCGTTCAAGGCCGCCGCGAAAAGCCCGACGCCGGAAATGCTCGATCATCGCGAACTGGCCGAGTTGTTCATCCTGTTCAAGTCCAAATTGCCGGACTTAATCGGCGAGATACAAACCGAGTTGGGGCGACACGACCTTGCGGCAAAGACATATGAGGAAGCGCTGGCCGACGCACCCGCGACGCCGGGCCTGCGCGTGCGATTGGCGCGTTCCCTTGCCAAGGCGGGGCGCGCCGACGCGGCGATGGAGCAGGTTCGACAAATCCTATTGAACGCGCCGGACGCCGCCGAAAACCTGACCCTGCTCAAGGAGATTTGCGATGAGACGCGCCGCCCGGAGCAATACGACGCCTACCTTGCCGAACTGGCCCGCAATGCGACGAACGCCGCGATCCGCATCAAGCTCGCCGAACTCCTGATCGAACGAAAGCAAGACGATGCCGCGCGCGATGTGCTCACCGCGTTGGTGGCGGCCGATCCGACGGATGCAAAGGCCAACCGATTGCTTTTCACGCTTCGACTGTCGCGCGGCGAGGTGCGCGAGGCGATGGATGCCGCGGCCAAACTGCTGCACGAGGACACCACCGCATATGATGAGCTGCATTTGGTTATCGCGGGCGATGCGTCCAGGCCGTTTCGAGCAAAGATGCTGGAAGAGTCCGCCATTCTTACGCAGGAGCGCGGAAGTGACGCCGCGGTCTGGTTCCTGCGCGGAGAATTGCAACGGCTCACGGGCGACCTCAAGGGTGCGGTCGATTCGTTTCAGGCCGCGACAAAGTTACAACGCACTTTCGGACCGGCCTGGGCGGCACTCGCTCAAATCCATGCCGACCGTCGCGAGTGGCAGGAGGCGATCGAAACAGCGAACAAGGCGATCAAGGCCAACGCGGCCGATTCGCAGACGTACCTTTGCAAAGGCAAGGCCCATCTGACGCTCGATGAAACGGACGATGCCGAGACGGCATTGTTAGAGGCATTCCGGCTGGACCCGAAATCGCCCGAGCCGTTGTTTCTCCTCGCGGCCGAGGCCGAGCGGCGCGGCGAGAAGCGAAAGTGCGAGCAGCTTTTCAAGCGAATTCTCGACGACGTGGACCCGCGACACATCCCCTCGCGTGAGCGCCTCGTCCGCCTTTACCTGAACACCGACAAGATGGAGAAGGCACGGGACTATTTCTCCGACTTCGAACGACTCGGCCAGACCGGCGCGGCCGTCGAACGATGTGCGGCCATGCTCAAACTGGCCACGAGTCAGAACACCAGCGCGCAAGGCCGCATTGATGAGTACCGCTCGGACCTTAATCGCATCGCGGAGAAATACCCGACCGACTCGGCGACGCGCGTGGACCTTGCCATGAGTCACATCCTCGTGCTGGACTACGAGTCTGCGATCAAGGAGGTTGACGCGGCGCTCAAGGTCAACCCGGCCGATCCGCGGGCGCGGGAGCTTCGCGGCACCCTTCTGATGAAGTTGCTGGATTACGAGGGCGCGGCGACGGTCTTTCGCGAACTGCTTGCCGAACATCCGCGCGACCTGAACCTGCTTCGCAATCAACTGGACCTGGCCATCAACCTCGCCGACTGGAGCGAGGCCATTCGCCTTCTCGACGCGCTCATGGTCCGTGAAGACCTGCGCGGCGGGCGCGAGGCCTTTATGCGGCAGGCCATTGACTACCTGATTCTATCCGAGCGCTTTGATGAAGCCGTCGAACGCGCGAAGAAGTGGCTCGATGACAATCCGACGGACGCGACTCGGCGGCAGGCGTACCTAACTGCCCTTCGCGCTGCCAAACGGCCGGCCGACGGAATCGCCGCGGCCTCCAGGTGGCTGGCGGATGATCCGACCAACGCCGAAGTGCGACTGATTTACATTGACCAACTCATGCAAGCCGAGCGTTATCTCGAAGCCGAACAAAAGGTCTTGTCATGGATGCAGCGCACACCGGACGACCTGAATCTCAACGGGTTGCTCATCACGCTCGCGTGGCGCGGCAAACACTGGGATCGGGCCATCGAGCTGGCCAAGACGGGGGCGGAAATCACCGAGAATCGGCCGGCCTACCTCGCTTCGCTCGGGCGCACGCTCCGGCTGGCCGGGCGGTTTGACGAGGCGATTGATTTCTATCGAGGGCGAATGAAGTCCGCGGGCAATGAAGCGGCCTTTGACGAATTGGTGGCCACCCAAATGGCTGCGGAACGATGGAAGGACGCCGAGCAGACGATACAGTCGTTGCTGGCGCCTCAGATCGCCCGAATCAAGGCCGGCGAACAAGTCGATCCGCTGCTCGTCATCCGCTTGCGGCGCCAATTGGCGAATGTGTTCCAGCTTGCCGGGCGCGATCATGCCTCGATGGAGCAACTCGAAGAAGTATTCAAGATCGCTCCGAGCGACCCCGGCATTAACAACGACCTGGGCTACACATGGATCGATGCGGACATGAACATGGAACAGGCCGAAAAGATGATTCGGCTGGCCGTGCGCGAGCGCCCGCGCGAGGCGGCGTATCTCGACAGCCTCGGCTGGCTTTATTACAAGCAGGGTAAGAACCGCGAGGCGATTGTCTATCTGGAGCGGTCGATCCGCATGGGCGAGACAACGGATGCCGTGCTGTTCGATCATCTCGGTGATGCCCTGTATCGCGACGGCCGCAAGGACGAAGCGGCGAAGCGATGGCGGAAATCGTTGGACTTGTTGAATGCCCAGACCGAGGGGCTGGAGGGGATTCAGAACCGCAAGATTCGGCCAAGGGTGGAGGCGAAGTTGCGACAGTTCGAGGCAATGGAGCCGGTCGATGTCGCGCCGGTGCTTGGCAAGGCGGCGACGACGCAACCGACCGGACGCTAGTGCGATTGAGTTAATCCGAGATAAACTACACGCGTGCACCGGCAATTGGCCGGCGACAAAGAAAATGGAAACAGCCGATCGCTTCATGAGGAGCGGCGCCTGGGTTCGACGGTTCGAGGAGTTGCATGGCTGGACATAGTCATTGGGCGAATATCAAGCATCGCAAGGGCGCGGTTGACGCCAAGCGCGGGCGGCTTTGGAGCAAGCTGGCGAGAAATATCATCGTCGCGGCCAAGACGGGCGGCGGCGACCCGGCGATGAACCTGACCCTTCGTTATGCCATCGACAAGGCACGCGATGCCAACATGCCGATGGACACCATCGACAAGGCAATCAAGAAAGGGACGGGCGAATTGGAGGGCAATGAGTACGGCCCCGTCACGTATGAGGGGTACGGACCCGGCGGCGTGGCGTTTATCGTCGATGCCCTGACGGACAACCCGCATCGCACGGCGCCGGAAATCAAAAAGATCTTCGAGCGCGGCGGCGGCAACATGGGGGCGACGAATTGCGTCAGTTGGAACTTCACGACGAAGGGTATGTTCTCCATCGGCGCGACCGAGACCACCGAAGAGGCGCTGATGGAAGCGGCACTGGAGGCCGGCGCGGATGACGTGGTGCATGATGGCGAGATTTTTCAGGTGACGTGCACCGTGCAGGCTTTTGACACCGTGCGCAAGGGGTTGGAGGCGAAGAAGATCCCGATACAGAGCAAGGAAATTACGAAAGTGCCCGGCTCAACCATTGCGGTCGACGAGGAGACCGGTGCAAAGATTCTCAAGCTGATTGAAATGCTTGAGGACAACGACGACGTGCAAAACGTCTATACCAATTTCGACATGTCCGAGGAGGTCATGGCGAAGTTGGGGGCATGAGGAAATGGTGGAGCGGGCCTGGGTGCCTGCTGTTTGTGTTTGGGGGAGTGGAGGCGCTTCGTGGACATCCCCCCTGCCGGGCCGACAGCAAGACCGATTTTTGCAACGCCCATCCCGGATGCAATCCCGTCATCGATGGTACCGCTCGATGCCACAGGCCGCATTGGCATTGACCTACCCTGTAAACGATGCGGTTACAACCTGCGCACGCTGCTTCCCGATGGACGATGCCCGGAGTGCGAAACGGCCGTCGGCCGGGCGATGCACGGTGACTATTTGAAGTTTGCAGATCCCACGTGGGTGCAGAAGCTGGCGTCAGGGATTAACTGGATCATCGCGGGCACGATTATTGCAGCAGTTGCCGGTGGCCTAATCGGCGTTTGGTTCGCCAGGAATGGAACACAACCGGGCCTGATTTCATTGTTTGTGACACCACTGGGGTTTATTTCGATATTTGGGTATTGGCGCGTTACCACGCCGGACCCGAGTGGCTACGGTGAAACAGGAAGCATTAACGCACGCATCATGACGCGCTATGGAATCATTTGCACCCATATCGCAAATCCAGTGATCATGTTTGCGGTCGCGTCACTTCCCCAGGCTGCGTTGCTTTTCTCTCCGCTATCCAGCGTAATTGGAATCGTTGTGACTGTTGCCATGTATCGATATGCACGTCAACTGGCCCTGCGAGTTCCTGACGCCCCACTCGCCAAAGGATTTCGAGCCACGATGTGGGGCATGGTTGTATTGGCGGCCCTGGGTATGGTGGCGACATTAGGACTTTGGCTTGTGGCTCAACAATCAGGCGGCTCATCAATGTTACCAACCACAATGACAACCACGACAACGTCCATGAGCACATCCTACGGTTCGCCCTCAAACGTGGTGGTTTATACATCGAGTAGCGGGCCTATCTCCCGACGTCACATGTTTGGCCTTGGATCAATGGCGGTCTTTGGCTGTACAGCCGGAGTGCTCGGCCTTGTTTTCGGAATCTGGTCGATCATCCTCGTCCTTCGACTCCGCAAAGCACTCAACCTGGCAGCCGAGCAGGCGTTGCACTCCTGGGCAGCGACACCGGTGGGGCAAAATCGCTGAGAATTACCCAACGCCGATAAGAGGCCCCGGCGTCGTCAACCACTTTCGGGGAATCCGCACCCACCTCTGCGCACTTCTTCCCACTTTTTTCGAGAAGGTCCGCGCGCGCAGCGTTCCGAAAACGAAATCATGAATGCGCCGCCAACGCGCACGCTCTTATCGCGCTGCACGAAATCGCACGCGCTGCGCAGCCGGTGGCATGGGGATTGCTCCCACTCCGTTCGTCCCGGTCACCGGGCAAAGAGAAACTCAGGCAAAGGAAAAAGGAGAACACCCATGGCTCTGATGACAACAATGACACTCACATTCGGCGTGCTTCTGTCGTGCGTCTCGGGTTTGATTTGTTATGTCGGTGTCGGTCAGGTCTATTCGTTCATGTCCAGCGTTCCCAGCGGCGAGGTCATCATGGCCCATCCCGAAACGGCCCTCGCCGGCGGCGTCCTCCTCATCGTAATAGGCATTCTCTGCCAGCCCAATCGCGCCTATTGATTTTCTAATTCGCGACCCTGCGTCGCCCTCCGACAATTGCTATGTCGAGCACTGACAGGGATTTACCGCGCGAATATCGTTGACTTCCCCGAAGTCGTCCAATAATATGGGTAGGAGCGTGCTCGGATTCCAATGGCCGAGGGCCGTGCGGCAATCCGATCAATTCAGAAACGGCGACTACCCGCCGGACGACCGAACAACCGCGACGCGCGGGAGGCACGGGACATGGTCAACAAAAAAGCAATCTGGGATCTGGTCGACAAACGGCTGGACCCGCAAACATTCCGCGATGAACACTGGGAAGGCACCTTTGACGACTACCTCGATATCGTCACCAAGAACCCGCGCGTGGCGCGGAATGCCTTCCAGCGCATCTATGACATGATCATGCAGTATGGGGCTGAGCGGTATTCCAAGTTCCGCCAGGACCACATGCGCTACAAGTTTTTCTCCGACCCGATCGGCCACGGCGACGACGCCATCTTCGGCCTCGAGCGCCCGCTGATGCAACTGGTCGACTTCTTCAAGTCCGCAGCGCACGGCTACGGCACGGAACATCGAATTCTTCTGTTGCACGGCCCGGTCGGCTCGGCCAAGTCGACGATGTGTCGCCTGCTCAAGAAGGGCATTGAGGCCTACTCGCGCACCGATGAGGGCGCGATGTACACCTTCTCGTGGCGCATCCCGCGTCCCAACGGGACCGTCGATGTGACCGAGTGCCCCATGCACGAAGAGCCGCTGAAGCTCATCCCGCGCGATGTGCGCAAGGATGTGCTGGCCATGATCAATGAATCGCTTCCGGCCGAGCAACGGATCGTCGTGGAGGGCGACCTCGACCCGTTCTGCCGCAAGACGTATGACGATTTCCTTCGGCAATACAACGGCGACTGGAAAAAGGTGATGGAGCATATCGTCGTGCGACGGCTCCTCGTCAGCGAGAAGGATCGCCGCGGCATCGGCACGTTTCAGCCAAAGGACGAAAAGAATCAGGACAGCACGGAACTCACCGGCGACATTAACTATCGCAAGATCGCCGAGTACGGGTCCGACTCCGATCCGCGGGCATTTAACTTCGACGGCGAGTTGAACATCGCCAATCGCGGGCTGATCGAATTCATCGAAGTGTTGAAGCTCGACGTGGCGTTCTTGTATGACCTGCTCGGCGCGTCGCAGGAGCACGTCATCAAGCCCAAGAAATTCGCTCAGACGCACATCGACGAGGTCATCATCGGCCACACCAATGAGCCGGAATACAAGAAGCTCCAGAATAACGAGCTGATGGAGGCCTTCCGCGACCGCACGATCAAGATCGACGTGCCCTACAACATCATCCTGGATGAAGAGATCAAGATCTACGAGAAAGACTTCAACAAGGAGCGCATCCGCGGCATCCACATCGCGCCGCACACCATCGAGACCGCGGCCATGTGGGCCTTGCTGACGCGATTGGAAGACCCGAAGAAGGCCGGCCTGACGCGGTTGCAGAAGCTGAAGCTCTACAACGGCAAGAGCATCCCCGGCTACACCGAGGACTCCGTGAAAGAGATCATGGAAGAATCGCGTCGCGAAGGCATGCAGGGAATCAGCCCGCGCTACATTCAGGACAAGATTTCGAACGCCCTCGTCAGCGACCAGGCGATTCAGGACAAGTGCATCAACCCGTTCATGGTGATGAACGAACTGGAAAGCGGCCTGTCCCATCATTCGCTCATCGCCGACGAAGAATTGAAGAAGCAATATAAGGAAATGCTCACCGTCGTCCGCGAGGAGTACGAAGACACCCTCAAGGCCGAGGTGCAGCGGGCCATCAGCGCCGACGAAGACGCAATCAAGCGGCTCGCGGCGAACTACATCGAAAACGTCCGCGCCTATACGCAGCGTGAGAAGGTGCGAAACAAATACACCGGCAAGGACGAGGAACCGGATGAGCGGCTGATGCGCTCGATCGAAGAAAAGATCGACATCCCCGACAGCCGCAAGGATGATTTCCGCCAGGAGATCATGAACTACATCGGCGCGCTCGCCCTCGACGGCAAGAAGTTTGAGTACAGCACCAACGCCCGGCTGCAAAAGGCCCTTGAGTTGAAAATGTTTGAAGATCAGCGCGACACGATCAAGCTGAAGAATGTGGTCAGCGGCGTGGTCGATGACGAGACCCAGGCCAAGATCGACGTGGTGAAGCAGCGGCTGATCAAATACTTCGGCTACAACGAAACCAGCGCGACCGACGTGCTTAACTACGTCGCCAGCATCTTCGCCCGCGGCGACGCCAAGAACGAAGACTAACGCGAATCGACCGTTGCATTCCCGCAGGACCGGACCCCGGCGACGGGCCTTCCGGTCCTGCTGCATTTCGGGCCTAACTTGGGTACAATTACAGCGTATCGTTGCTTTTCGTAGAGGGCACCCGTCAGAGAGGCTCCTTGTGCTCGCCCGCGTCCGACTGTGTCTGATCGCGCTTTGCCTGATCGATGGTTCAGTCCGTGAACCGGCATTCGCAACGGAACGGCTAAATGAGGCCTGGCGTTGGGTCGTTTTTACGACGGAATCCGGCCTGCCTTCGGATGAGATTGTGGACATGGTGGAGACGCCGCACGGTACGACGTGGGTTGCCACTCAGGCAGGCGTCGCCCGATTCGATAACTATCGGTGGATGGCGGCAACGACCGTGCACGGCCTTCCAGAGGGACCGGCGTCCTGGATCGAGCCAATCGGCGATGATGAAATCCTGACCGTCATCCAGGGTCGGCTTTGGCGTGGCGGAACGCAATCCTTCCACCTCATTCCCGTGCGCGACCAAGAGACGGACGTCTTGGTTGTCGCGGCGGTACAAGTAGTGGAAGACCGCCTTTTTGTTCTTGGGAGACACCCGGCGGACGGCATGTATCGATTGTATGACGTTCAGGGATCACGTGTTACGCAACACGAAATCCCTGGACAGATCTACTCGATGCCATTCCGGCGACTCTGGAGGTCGCGAACCGGCGCTATTTTCCTTTCGACTGACCAAGGGCTTGCTCGATTCAACGGTCGCGGATGGACATCCCGGCAACGCACGGATTCGGACTGGTACCGCGTAAACTTCCTCGCGGAGAATAACGCCGGCATGGGCGTTTCCCACGTGTATTATCCGCAAGACGTGCTCGGAACATGGAATTGGGCGCCCGGCGGAGAACCTGAGCTTGCAAATACTCATACTCGCGAACAACTAATCACGGGGGACATTGACACGAATGGAGACGTCATTGCCCTTAGCCAAACGGGGGAGGTGATTGTTCGGCGAAAAGGTGAGTGGACGCAACTGGCCCCGACACTTTTGAAGCTACAGGTCGTGTCGTTACTGCACTTTGCCCGAGACGGCAATCTCTGGGTCGGAACTCAGGAAGGCTTGCGGCTCTGCCATCTCAAGTCCGAACGGTGGACGTATTGGCGTGATGGCGAGGAGCTCAATCGCGCCAAGTCCAATGCTCTACTCCACGACCGGGATGGGACCTTCTGGGTCGGCACCGGCGCGGGCCTCGAACACCGCCTTGCCGACGGCACGCTGATTGAGTTCCTGAATCGAATCGGAGATGTTCCCGTCACTGGAATTACAGGGCTACAACAGGATCGGCAAGGCCGACTATGGATTTCCAGCGGAGCCGATTTTCACGGAGTTTTTCGTCGGGACAGCGCGGGATGGCGTCACATCGGACCGGCTGAGGGGATGACCGCTCCATTTGTGCATCGCATTTTTAAGGATCGCCAAGGCCGACTCTGGTTTGCCGGGATGGGTACACATCCCATGAAACACATTGCCGACGGCCCGGGGGCGTTCCTGCTTCAGGAAGACGATACGTTTGAGACATTTGATCGTGCGCGCGGATTGCCCGCCGGCCGTGTCTACGCGGTGGCGGATGCGCCCGACGGATCCGTCTGGTTTGCGACCATCCTGGGGCTGTCCCAACTCCGGGACGGCCAGTGGCGGCATTGGAACCAGACGAACGGTCTCCGGAGCATGAAGGTCTTCATGGCCATTGTGACGGATGACGGGCGACTCTGGTTCGGACAGCAGGAAGACGGCCTGGGGTTTATTGATACCGACGGCATTGTTCGGTATTGCCAGGATGTGCCGATCAGTCTCCAACACGTGACCGTGAATGACATGAAACTGGGGCCAACGGGATGCCTTTGGTTAACCACAAACCGAGGCGTGTTCCGTCAGGAAATGGGAGAATGGACTCACATCTCTCGCCGGTTCGGTCTGGAGAATCCATGCTCCTGGGTCGTACTTCCACTGGAGGACCGAATCATCGTTGGAACGGATGGATCCGGAACGGCCATTTTTCAGAAGACGTTTGACGATCAGCAGCCTCCGGTTGTCGCGATCAACCACTTAGCAACCGAGAGCACTACCGTCGTCGCTCATTGGCAACCATTTTCGTACCTCGGCGCCATTCCAGACCAGCTCATTCCCACGCGCTATCGACTCGACGAGGGGCCATGGTCCCCGTGGAGTTTGCAGCGATCCCTGTCAATGGAGTCGGTGCGTCCCGGATCCCACCGACTGGAGGTCCAGGCTCGCGGCATCCTTGGTTCGACGTTTGAACACGGAACATCGGCTAATTTCGGCATCCAGCCGCCGCTCTACCTGCGGCCGTGGGTGGTGCTTCCGATCGTGATTCTTGGCTTGACCGCGACCGTGCTGACAGGGCTGTTGGTATCCCGCCATAAACGATATACCGCGACGCTGGCTGGCTCCGAACAAAGGCTCCAGGCCATTTTGGACGCAACGCCGTCGGTGGTCTATCTGAAAGGACTGGATTGGCGATACATCTCGATCAATCGCAGATTTGAAGAGCTGTTTCACATCACCCGGGACCGCATTGTCGGCAAAACCGATTACGACCTTTTTCCGCCCGAAATGGCGGACCTGTTTCGGCGCAACGATGAAAGGGTTATTACCAGCAAGAGAGAGCTGCTGATTGAGGAAGTCGCGCCGCATGACGACGGGCCGCACAATTACATCTCGGCCAAATTTCCAATTTACGATGCCTCGAAAAACATGGTTGGTTTGTGCGGAATCTCCACGGACATTACCGCAGGCAAGCGTGCCGAAGAACTGCTCCGCGACAGCGAGGCCCGCTTTCGCGCCACGCTTGAACAGGCCTCGGTCGGAATCGCCGAGTCCGACCTTTCCGGCCGCCTTCTGCTTGTCAATCAGCGATTCTGCGACATTGTCGGATACTCCGAATCCGAACTCCTGGGCCTTACATTTCAGCAAATCACCCACCCCGACGACCTGGCAACCGATCTTGAGAAATTTGACCTTCTGCTTCATGGGACGATTAACAACTATTCAATGGAGAAACGCTACATTCGACGAGACGGGTCCGTCGTATGGGTGAATCTTGCGGTCTCGCTCGTGCGCACGGCGACGGATGTTCCAAACTATTGCATCGCCGTCATCGAAGACATCAGCGAACGCAGACTCGCGGAAACGCAGGTTGTGGAACGGGCGAAACATGCCGCGCTGGCGGCCCGCATCGGCTTCGCCTTTACCGCGGGAGGCAACCTGGCCTCCATTCTCGATCAGTGCGCGGCCGCTTTGGTGGAACACCTCAAGCTGGAATTGGCCCGCATTTGCGTCTTCGAGGGCGACGGTCGGACGATCCAGATTGATACCCGAATGGGATCGATCGCCGAAAACCTGACGGAGGCGGACACGGCGACCTGGAATCAACGAGTGCGGCAAGTCATGGACAGCAATCGCGCTGAGTTGACGAACGCCATCCAATTGGATCCAAACAGTGCAATTCGCGAATGGACGACTCGAAACGGAATCATCTCATTCGCATGCCATCCCCTGACATTCGAAAGTCGCCTGCTTGGCGCTATCGTTTTGATGGCACGCGAACCCCTTCGGGAGGCAACCGCGCACCAGCTTGATTCACTTGCCGACGTCATCGCGCTCGGAATCAACCACAAACGGTCTGAGGAAGCGCTTGAGAACGAGCGAGAATTTCTGCGGTCCCTGCTGGCGAGCCTGACCGAAGGCATTGTGGCATGTGACGCGGACGGCACCATAACGCTTTACAACAATAAGTTTTCCGGGCTGCACCCCGACGAGGCCGCAAGCGTTCCCGCTAAACAATGGGCTTCGCATTTTCACTTGCACACCGCCAAAGGCGACCGAATGCTTGAGATGTCGGAAGTCCCGCTTTATCGCGCGTTGGTCGGTCAGACGTTTCAGAACGAACTGGTCATGGTGAGGAATCCCGCACGTCCGGCAAGATTAATGGCGGTAAGCGGACAGCCGATTTCCACGCCCGACGGACGCCAGATGGGTGCGGTAATTGCAATTCAGGATGTGACCGAGCAACGTCGCGCCGAGGAAATTCTCCGGCGCCACGCCCTCGTATTCGAAAACATCCACGACGGGGTCATCATCTTCGATCTTCATAGCCTCATTCTGGACTGCAATGCGGCAACCGAGCAAATGTTCGGGTATGCAAAGCATGAGTTGATCGGAAAATCCCCGGAAATGCTGAATCGACCGGAGGACGCCGCGATTGTCTCCTCCATGATCCGCAACGGCCTTGCCGCTCAGAACCGTTGGGAGGGTGAAATCCGCATTGTTCGGAAAGACGGCTCCGAGGGCATCATTGAGACCGCCATCATTCCGATGTTGGACAATCAGGGTCATACGGTCGGCACGATCTCCCTCAGCCGCGACATTACGATGCGCAAGAAAGCGGAGGCGGAGCGTGCGGCGCTGTCCGAGCAATTGATCCATTCCCAGAAGATGGAAGCCGTCGGCACGTTGGCCGCAGGAATCGCACACGAATTCAACACCCTGCTGCACGCGATGTCGGGCTACACCGAAACCGCCAAGGCGACCCTGCCGCCCGACCATCCAGGCCTGGCCAGCCTGGGAATGGTGGAACATGCGTACCGACAGGCGCGCGGCGTCATCAATGCCCTTTTGACCTTCACCCATCGCGGCACCATCGAGAAATACCCGATTGATCTTCGCGACGTCGTCGATTCAACGTCACGGCTCTTGCATCGCATTTTGCCACCGTCGGTGTCTGTGCGCGTGACCATCCCTGAATCCGCCGTCTGGGTGAACGCAGACCCCACCCAGATGCAACAAATCATCATGAATCTGTGCGTCAACAGTCGGGATGCCATGCCGGCGGGCGGCACGCTGACCATTTCCCTTCATCGTGAAAACGAGAAGCGACCGCAGGGCCATGCCAAACTCTGTGTCACGGACACGGGCGAGGGAATGCAGCCTCATGTGCTGGCCCGATTATTCGAGCCGTTTTTCACCACCAAGCCGCCCGGAAAAGGCACCGGCCTGGGAATGTCTATTATTCACACCATTGTGACCGATCATAAGGGCACCGTGACCGTAGACTCGGCCCCCGGACAGGGCGCTACCGTCGTTGTTCAGCTTCCGCTTTGCTCGCCGCCGGTGCCCGACTCAACACCGACGCCGCCGCGGACCTATTCCGGACTCAATGAAATGATCCTCGTGGTCGTGGACGACGAACAGATACGTTCATTAATGGTGTCCACGCTGCGATCACGCAACTATTCCGTTGTCGCCGCAACCAATCTGAAGGACGCGCAGACCATTTTCAACGCTCACCAACCGACCATTCAACTCATCGTGCTGGATCGAGGCGTACCCGGCTCTGAGCAGATCGCGGACGAGTTGGTGAGGCTCGCCGGGGTTCGCAGGGTGCCTGTGGTACAGATCCTTGGCGCTGCCGACGAACAAGGCCCCGCCCCTTCGGAGCACAACGCGACGCTCTTCAAGCCATTTCAGCTTCAGGAATTGACGGCGCGGGTGGCGGAGTGTCTGGCGCGAAGACGTGAAGGAGATTCAACATGAACAAGCGAAGCCGTATACTGCTCGTCGATGACCATGCGCTTCTCCGAGAGTCGCTCTGCGATCGACTTGGACGCGAGCCGGACCTGGAGGTGGTCGGGGCGGCCGGGGACGCCGCCGCGGCGTTGGCGCAACTGAACGAAACACTGGTCGATCTGATTCTCATGGATATCGACATGCCGGGCATGCTGTGCTTCGAAGCCGCCCGTCGAATAACGGAGACGAAACCTGCCATCAGGATCATCTTTCTGAGTGCGTTCTTTCATGATGCCTATATTGACCAGGCGCTGGCCGTCCGCGCCCACGGCTATGTCACCAAATCCGAGTCGCCGGAAGTCGTAATTGCCGCGATTCGCGAAGTGTTGTCGGGCGGGGCCTATTTCTCCGAAGCAGTACGATCACGGATCGTGGTGGGAGGCGGCGGCCCGCGCCTTGCCCAGCCGGCCCGATCGCGCAGCGCCACGCTGTCACGCCGTGAAATGGAGATCCTGCGGTACGTGGCCCAGGGTTGGAACAAGAAGCTAATTGCCACGCGCAATCACATCAGCGCTAAAACCGTCGACAATCACATGTCCAGTATCATGGCTAAACTCGACATTCACACGACGGTCGATTTGGTGCGATTCGCCATTCGCGAGGGATTGGCCGATGCCTAACGGCGGCATTTTTTTAGCGCGAGACCTCCCCCTGCGAGTATGCAATCGCTCGTGGGTGGAAGGGGAAGGCTCTCTGTTGCCCGAGAAAGTAATATTCAGATGAAAGGAAGCAATGTGGGGGCCTCACAATTGCTGTAAGGCCCCCAACTGCTTTAGGGGGGAACCTAGTGGTATACTGTGCCAAAATGCACCGCCCCATACCATAGGGTGTTCGCCTCATTTATGTGGTAATACACACGCGGCACCAAGCTAGGCATCGACTGCGTTATTAAAGGTAGAATCGGCAAAAATCGCCTTATCATCATACGGTGCAATGATTTCGCTCGGCTTAACCTACTCTGAATTCTGCAAACGGCACGACCTTAACGATTCCCCGAAATCGGACGCACGACGTCGTTATCTGGCATTGCTCGCCGGCCAAACGGAGTTGCCGGTTGGGGAACTCCATCCGGTGATCCGCCACCTGCGCGAAGGCGAATTGACGAAATTCATCCAGCGCGCCCCGGACGGCCTCGAAACGGAGAGTGTCATCATCCCGATGTGGCGGAAGGATTCACGCTGGACCACGCTGTGTGTTTCATCGCAAGTCGGCTGCGCGATGGGGTGTACCTTCTGTGAAACAGCCCAGCTTGGGAAACTTCGGAATCTCTCCGCGGCGGAAATTGTTGGTCAACTTGTCGCCGCACGTCGAGAGTTCGACACCAAGATCGACAACGTGGTCTTCATGGGAATGGGTGAGCCGTTCGACAATTTCGACGAGGTGATTCAGACCGTTCGCGTCCTGACCGATCCACTCGGACTTTCCATGGGAATGTCCCGGATCACGATCTCCACGGTCGGCCGCGTGGAAGGCATTCGTAAACTGGCATCGCTGGGCTGGCGGCGGATCAATCTCGCAGTGTCCTTAAACGCTCCAAACGATGAGATTCGATCGCAGATCATGCCGATCAATCGCGTCGAGCCGATGTCCATGTTGCGGGCCGCCTTGCTCGACTATCCGCTCCGAACCTGCCAGTTCTTCATGATCGAATACGTCTTGATCCCCGGCGTGAACGACGCCCCCGACCATGCACGACAGGTCGCCGACTACCTGCGCGGGATCAAATGCTGTGTAAACGTGATCCCTTATAACCCCCGGCACGAGTCGCCGTGGCCGGCACCCGATGAACACGCCGTGCAGCGATTTCTCGGTCAGTTGCAGGAAGCCGGGCAGTTCTCCAAGAAGCGAGAAACAAAAGGCCGCTCGCACATGGCGGCATGTGGGCAGCTCGGCAATCGCACGATGTCGCGCAAGCGGCCGGACGTCATACCGCTCGGTGTTACGAAGCCTGCCCCCTATTGAATTCGCTCGACCTTGCCCATTCCACTAACGCTCGATTCCACCTTTGGATCGCCCTTGTAGCGCACCGTGCCCATTCCGCGAATGTTCACCTTGAGCGAACCGACGGCATGGACCGATGCGTCAGATTTTCCGCTGGCCTCCACCTCGGCGGTCTGTGCGACGAGCTTCTCCGCTTGCACGTCGCCCATGCCGCGCAGGGCGATCATGAGCTGCTTCGTTTGTCCTTCGGCGACGACATCGCCCATGCCGTTGGAGGTAATGGACAGGGAGTCATTGGAAATCCCCTTCATCGATACCGAGGTCATGCCGTTGGCCTCCACAATCTTGACGTTGGGCACCGTGACGCGAATGACCAGGTCGACCTTCGGCTTGACCATTTTTTCGGTTTTGACGATGAGCCGCTTGCCGATTACCTCGGTTCGCAGAAGCGGAAGTACGTTGTCGTCGCCGGTTGCGGTCAATGGCGACAGCTTGCCAATCGCCACTTCCACCTTGCCCATGCCGCTCAGCTCGATCTCATTAAAGTCGGCGATGGTGCGCGTCTCGGTCTTGCTCACCCCGCTGCCGAGGACGGCCGGATTGAAATTCTCGCACCCGGTGCAACAGGCAACTCCAATGATGCAGAGCAGAAGTCGGCTTTTCATGACAGGTTCATCTCCCATGGTGTATTGCGGCGGAAGGGCTGAGTATTTAATTTCTGGCGGCGCGGCCTAATTCGAGTGGGTCGCGTCACGGGCGATCTGAATCAACGCCTCATCGCGCCCCAACGAACCTTCGGCATGGGCCTTCCACGCCTTTTTCACCACGTCGGAGATCGCGGGCAGCTTTGCATAATAACCGGCCGTGTCGCCGTAGGCCTTGTGCGATGGATCGATGACCGCCCGCACGGTTTCCGCTGCCTGCACGAAGATCAGTGTATGCGGTATGTCGTGGAACTCCGTCGAGCGGGCCTTGACCTTGTAGCGATAAAGCATCGCACGAAGCTCCTGCAAAGCAGAACCGGATTGCTCGGTGGCGATGTCCAGCGCATGAATACACTCATGCAAGACGACCTCGCACATCGTAGAGCCGCTCAGCCCTTCCACACCGATGATGCAAACCGCCCCGCCGCCCTTTTGGCGATGGGTGAAGCCCTGCGGAAACGGCGCCTTGGCGACGAGGCACACTGGGATCTCAATCTCGGGGTCTTTCATATTGAGGCGGCGCAAGATGTCGACAAAGCAGGCGGCTTGAGCGGGGAGGAGTTCCTTCTCGATCCGATGGCGAGCCTCGTCGATCGCCTTGCGATGCGCCGGCCAGATGTCCTGCATGTAGGCCGGCTCCAGCGGCTCATAGGCCCGCACGATTCGCTGAATGAGGCCGCGAACGGGAATCTCGCGTCCGTCGCGCGTATTGAAGTTGGGCGGCAACTTGGCGACGAGTTCCGCGGCATCCTTGACGCTTTCGCACGACGCCAAACTCCCCTCCACAAATCCCCACGCGGTCGGATTGCCCAGCTCGTCACCGACCTTTCGAACCGTCTCCACGGCTTTGTCGATGCCTTGCACTTTTTGAAATACTGCGTTTTCTCGTGAAGCGATGTCACGCACGAAATAGTGCATGTCCATGAAAGAGTTCACGCGGAGGGTGATGTGCGTTTTTGTCGTGGGGTCGCTGTTAAGCGGCTCGCCGTTGGCAACTTCTCCGGCGCATGCAAGGATGAATGCAAGCATCCACTGCAATTTCATGAAACCGTCCCTTTGTCGCGCGTTGATCGCCTGGAAATCGTGCCCATCACCGCATCAGCAGACTCATGATCTCGGCGCGCGTCGCGCCGCTCGTGCAACACTCTCCGCGGATGGCCGACGTGACCATCACGCTTCCCGGCTTGCGCACGCCGCGACAAGTCATGCAGGTATGCACGGCCTCCATCACGACGGCCACACCCTTGGCGTTCAGCTCTTTCACGAGAATATCCGCGATCTGAGTCGTCAATCGTTCCTGAACTTGCGGGCGATGGGCGAACGCATCGACGACGCGAGCCAGTTTCGACAGTCCGACGATCTTTCCGTTCGGCAGATACGCAATATGGGCCTTGCCCTCAAACGGCATCAGATGATGTTCGCACATCGAGTTGAACGGCACGTCGCGAAGCACGACCATCTCGTCGTACTTCTCCTCGAAGACGGTCTTCAGGTGTTCGGCGGGGTCGACGTTCATCCCCTGAAACATCTCCGCGTACATCTTGGCCACGCGCATCGGCGTTTTTTTCAAACCCTCTCGATCCGGGTTTTCGCCGATGGCCAGCAGAATTTCGCGAACGGCGTTCGAGATACGGTTCAAATCCACCGGATGGTCGGATGGCGTTTTCATGATTGGATGCTCCGGGGCAGGCGCGGCCACAGGTTAGGGCACGCCGTATTTCTCCGAGGTGGCCAAATCAAACCCCTCGTGGTCCGGATTATAGACGAGGCCCCGATACTCGGCCCGACAGCGATAGCACACCGTCACGCGGCCGACAAAGAGGAAGATGATCGCGTCGATAACCACGAGCGACGCCAAAGTGGCATAAGTCGCGAGGATGTTTTCATAGGCATAGAACACCGACGCGATGATTCCAAAAACGATCACCAGGCCGAGTCCAAGGCGCTGCGGAAAATCGCGCCGCACGAAGAACTCGACGCCGTCGCACACGGCGCACCGGGTCAATCGTTCACCTCGTGCGAGCTGCGAATCAATCGGGTGCATCCCCTCTTTCCCGCACGCGCGGCAAACGATACTGCCCACCCCCAGTGGTTTAACACCACGATTCCAGGTACGGCAGGACTCCTCTCCGCATCGAAATGTGATCGATAACGCGTGTTCAGATGCCACGCCGGGCATTCTACGAGGAGGGCCGCCGCGCTGCACCGCCACCCACGGCGGCCGCCCAAAAAGCCCCGGATTATTAAGCGAAATCGGCACGGTCCGCCGACAACGGCACCGGTGAATCCACCCTCGGGGGATTATCAGTCTGCGAATCTAAACCCCTGTCAGGGTTGACATTCCTCACCCATTCGCAGATACTTACATGGACTTCGTTCCGCAAAGAAGTACTGTCATACCGGACTTTGCCCCGCCGAACGAAGCACCACAGTAGGCCTACAAACGTCGATGGGGAGGATATTGACCGCGTTGTGCGGCTCGCCCTCGACCACTCTGGGAGGAAATACATCCATGGCTGGCGCTGTCCCTCAGCAACGCGGCGGTTCCAACACCAGCACCGTCGTCATGGTCGTCTCCATTGTCGTCGCCGTTATTCTGCTCGGCGTCCTGATCTGGCTCTTCACCATGCAGGAGCAGCTCCGCGCCTCCGCTGACAAGGCCAACGCGGATCGCACCAGCATCTCCAAAAAGAATGATGAACTCACCAAGACCATCGGCACCTTGTGCCGCAGCCTTGGCGGAAGCGACAAAGATGCCTCCATAACGGCCATCAAAAAATTCGACGATGCTCTTGAAAAACTCGCCGGCGATGAAAAGATCGCCAACAAGGATCAACTCACCGCTCCCTTCGGCGCGGCCGCCATCGTCGAGAATCTTCACAAGCTCTATGAAAACGAACGTTCGGGCCGGGAAGCGGCCGAGTCAGACCGGGAGAAGGCTGTCAAACAGGCCAAGTCCGCCCAGAATCAGCTCGCCACCGTGCAAAAGAAATTTGGGGATGAAGTCGCCCTTCTTGCGAAGAAAGTGGACGACTTGCAGGTGGCCAAGGCTGAGTTCGAGAAGCTCAAGAATTCCGACATCGAATCGCTGAAGTCGCAGGTCAATGCCAAGCAAGACGCCATGGAATCGCTTCGCAAAGAAGCGGTTGAACTTAGCAACCACCTCAAGGCCGAAATCAACCAGCGAGAGCGACTGCTGGACGAGCAGAAAGTTGCCCTCGCCAATCTCCGCGGCCCGTCGGCCATCGGTGCACAAGAACTGGCCTTGGCCCGCAAGCCCATTGGCGAAGTCCTCCGGGCATTGCCCGGCGATTCGCTGGTCCATATCAGCCTTGGCCGCGACGCAAACGTGACCCTGGGCATGACCTTTACGGTCTATTCCAGCGACGAACGCGTTCCGATGGATGGTCGCGGCAAGGCAGCGGTCGAAGTCGTCGGACTCGGCCAGCGCACCGCGGAGTGCCGCGTGACGGCCCTTGCTCCGCCGGATGATCCGATCCTGGAAGGCGACCGCGTGGGCAACATCGTCCTTTCCCGCGAGAAGGGCAAGAAGCCGCACTTCTGCATTGTCGGCGGCTTCGATATTGATTTCGACGGCACGGTCGACGCCCGAGGGGCGGCCGCCGTTGCCGCACTCGTGAAGCGCTGGGGCGGCGATGTCGTCGACACGGTCGACGCCGAAACCGATTACCTCGTCATGGGCAACGAACCGGCCTACGACGTTCCATCCAAGGCCGCTGTCATGGCAAAGGAAGAGGCCACGCAGGCAGCCCCGGCAAAAGCCGAGGCGGCCACCGAAGCAAAGGCTGAGGGCGATGCCGAAAAGCCCGCCGAAGAAGGCGCGGAAGAGGTAGCCGAAGAGAAACCCGCTGAGCCACCCGCCGCCTTGCCCAAGATTGAGAAGAAACGGGAGACCGATCTGGATGCCGAACCGCGAACCCGTCGTGCCGCCACCGAGCGTGAGAAATACGACGAGGCCGTTCGCCGCGCCGAGAAGTTCGCCATCCCGCGATTGCCGGCCGACCGTTTCTACAACTTTGTCGGCCTCGAAGTCGGCCCTCGTGCAGCCCGCGTGCTCGCCAACTGAACCAGCAACTTTAATTCCGACACGATTCGCCTTGCCATCACCGCCTTGGTGCAGCGCGGCCATTTCTTCCACGCGCCGCCCCGCCGGAGCAATTCCGCTGTCGCCAAGCGCGAACCGATGTTCGTCGGACTATTCAGGATGATCGCATCGAGATTCTTCCTCGCCAGCTTTCCCTCTGCATGGGCCCGGCCATTGTGATCCTCCAATGCGAAGCCGATTGTGGCGCGTCGGCCCTTTTGCTTTCCCATCGCCGCGGCAATGTCCACCGTCGGCACCAGCACGATTCGCTTGCCTGACTTTGACTTTGCTCCTTTGGTGCCCGAGCGCCGGCCTGGCCGATAGTCGCTAACAGCAGCCGCGAACACGGCCGCATCGGCACCGCGAAACGCCCGCCGCGTGGCCTTTAGCATCTCCGCGGCACTGACAACGGGAACAATTTTCACACCCCCCGGCGGATCAAGCTCCACCGGTCCGCTGATGAGCGTGACACGATGACCCTTATCGCGCGCCGCCTCGGCGATGGCATACCCCATTCGCCCTGACGATGCGTTGGAAATGAACCGAACGGTATCGAAATGCTCGCGCGTCGGCCCTGCGGTGATGACAATGTGAAGCGGCCCGCGATCTGTACGACTACCACGACGCCCGGCCACGCATCACCTGCCTGTCGAACGCTTCGGTGGTGATTTCTGAAGCAGCGAAACAGCCTGTGCCAGAATTTCATCCGGCTCGGCCATTCGCCCCTTCCCGACGGCCCGACAGGCCAACCATCCCTCATTCGGGCCGACCGCCTTCGCCCCACGCTCCACCAGCAGGCGGAGATTCGCCTGCACAGCCGGGTGCTCCCACATTCGGGTATTCATGGCCGGCGCAAGCAGCAGCGGACTTGCCGCCGACAGACCAAGATTTGATACCAGATCGTCCGCAATGCCGTTGGCCAGTTTGCCGAGGATGTTTGCCGTGGCCGGGGCGATGATGAAAAGGTCGGCCACTTCGGTCAGCGAGAGATGCTGCTGCACGTCGGCGGTCTGCCAGACATTCGTGAAGACCGGCCGCGCAGTCAGGGCCTCAAAGGTGAGCGGCGTGATGAACTTCCGCGCCGCCTTGGTCATGGCCACGCTGACGCCAGCCCCGCGCTGCACCAGCGACGACACGAGTGTCGCCACTTTGTACGCGGCAATGCCCCCGCACACGGCCACGAGCACTTCGTAGCCGGTCAAATCGGGCACCTCGCGTGTGGAGGCGGAGGCCATGTCAGTCTGCGGCGGACTCGGTGGACGTCTGCTGACCGGGGATCACTTTGCCTTCTTCGATTTCGCGCACGACGATTTCCATCGGCGTGAGCTTGCCCGGCTCAATCATCGGGCGGGCGCCCATCATCAGTTCGCGCCATCGCTTCTGAATCAGTGCGCTGAGCTTGAACCGTCCGCCCACCTTCTTGATGAGGTCTTCGCTGCGTAGTTGTCGAATCATGATGCAATCCCTTCTCGCTGACTCGTCGTCAGCCCTTTATTCTCTGCACGATCGTTTCGACCGTTCCGTCGAGATCGTCATTTACAATAAATTCGTCGTAACAGGCCGACTCACTGGCGAATCGAATCTCACCGTCGGCCTTCGACAGCCGCTCGCGAATCGCCTCTTTCGGATCCGTCGCGCGACCCTCAATCCGCCGTTTCTGCTCTTCCGCGGTCGGCGGCAACAGGAAAAACGCTTTGGCCGACGGCAACTTCTGGCGAACCTGGATACATCCCTGGATGTCGATCTCCAGGATGATCGTTCGTCCGCTCTCCACGGCCTTTTCCACAGGCTCCAGCGGAGTGCCGTATAGCTGCCCGTAGACCTCGGCCCATTCGAGCAGTTTGCCGGTCTCCCTCATGCGAAGAAACTCGTCGCGCGAGACATAATGATAGTCACGCGCGCCGGTTTCGTTTTTCCGCATCGGCCGCGTCGTGACGGACACGCTGAACTCACCGGGCAGCTTCGCGCATAACCGATGGCAGACCGTGGACTTTCCCACGCCGCTCGGACCGCTGATCACCACGATTTTCCCTGCTCGCTCCGTCATCCCTGCCGTCACCGCGCTCCGAGGCTACGCCACGTTTTGCACCTGCTCTTTGATCCGGTCGATCGCCGATTTGATCTCCACGATCTGCCGGGCGATGGGGGCGTCGTTGGCCTTGCTCCCGATCGTGTTCGCCTCGCGGAGCATCTCCTGCGCGAGGAAATCCAGCTTGCGGCCTGCATCATCGCGGCCGCCGCACAATTCCGCGAACTGATCGAGGTGGCACGTCAACCGCGAGAGTTCCTCGTTCACGTCGCATCGCTCCGCGAACACCGCGACCTCGCGCGCCAAGACGCCTTCATCCAACTGCACCGTGCCGCCCGACAGCAACTGCTGCACGCGGCCGGTCAGGCGCTTATGATATTCCGCCACCACCGACGGGCACCGCTCGCCAATCGTCAAAAGCCGCTTGCGAATATCACCGCACTGCTCGGTCAAATCGCGTTGCAGCGCCTCGCCTTCGGCACGACGCATTTTTTCCACGTTCTGAATCGCCTCGGCCGTCAGCTTTTGCACCACTGCAAACCGAGCGAGCAATTCTTTTTCGTCCATCTCGCCGGCATCGCACACACCGGGCACTTCCAACAGGCCCGAAAGATCCACCCGCGTGCCCGGGAGCGTCGCAGTAATGTCCGACAATCGCTTCGCATAGGCCGCCAGGGCGGCCGTATTGATCTCGTATGCTCCTGCAGCGCTTGGGTCCTTCACTCTCAGGGCAAATGCCACGCTGCCCCGATACAGCCCGTCACGAAGCAACTTTTCAATCTCCGACTCGAACCGCTGAAACACATCCGGCAGCTTTATCGACGCCTTGAAATAGCGATTGTTCACGCAGCGGATTTCGACTCGGTACGCAACGCCTCCCACGTCGCACGCCGCCGCCCCGAAACCCGTCATGCTTTGAATCATGCCGCATGGCTCCGGGCGAACTTACGAAGGCTGTGTTGTTGGAGCCGGGTTAACCGGCGCTACAGGAGTCGCCGAAACCGGCGCGGCGGGAGCAGGCGCACTTCCGCTCTCGATCGGTGTCGTCTGAAGCTGGATCGGCGGCGCGCCCTGCGACGGATCGCCACCCGGCTGGACCGGTGTGCTCACAGGCGCCGGCGCTGCGTTCAACGTCTTCTGCGGTTCAAACACATAGTTGCCAATGATCGCCAGGATCAAAAAGACGGCGGTCAATCCGACCGTCACCCACGTCAGAAAGTCGCCGGTCTTGGTGCCGAACGCCGTGTGACCACCGACGCCGCCGAAGGCCCCGGACAGGCCTGAGCCGCGATTCTTCTGCAAGAGAATCAGGCCGATCATGAGGATCGAGACGGAGACCATCCCGATGGTAATTACCGCCGTACCGAAACTGCCGAGCATCACCATGAAATCATCCCAAGCCTTTCGCGCGTATGCACGCTTCGAGAATTCCGTAAAAGTCCCCCGCCTTCAGGCTCGCTCCGCCGACCAACGCTCCGTCCACATCGGGACACTTCATGAGCGTTAACGCATTGTCCGGCTTCACGCTGCCGCCATATTGAATTCGAATCGCTTCTGCCGCCGCTTTGCCGAATCGCTCGACGAGTCGGCCGCGAATGTGGCGATGGGCGTCCTGCGCCTGCTCGGGCGTTGCATTGCGACCCGTGCCAATGGCCCACACTGGCTCGTATGCGATCACGACGCGCGCCGATGAAGCCGCATCCAGTCCCGCGAGGCTGCCTTCGATCTGTCGACTCAGCACGGCCTCGGTTTGCCCCGCGTCGCGTTCGGCAAGTGTTTCACCGACGCAAACAATGGGAATCAACTCCGCTCTTAGCGCGGCCTGCGTCTTCTTTGAAATCATCTCATCCGTCTCGCCCTGCACGCGGCCATCCGCACCCTTTGGGCCGATGGTATGACGTCGCTCGCTGTGACCGAGGATCACATACGTGCAGCCCGTCTCTCGAACCATGGCCGCCGACACTTCGCCGGTGAAGGCGCCATGGGCCTCGTGCCATAAGTTCTGCGCACCAAGCCGGATCGGCGAATCCGCAATGGCCTTGGCCATCGGGAACAAATAGATCGACGTTGGACACACGGCGATGTCGATCGGCGGCGCGCCGGTGATCCGCGCGCGCAGTTCTGAAACCAGTGCCCGACCTGCGGGCAGGTCCAGATTCATCTTCCAATTGCCGGCGACAAATGGTCGTCGCAATGATCTCTCCGACAAGGGATTACGGTTCGCGGCCTGGGTCGAATCCAATCGCTAAGTGCCGAGCACCGTAGTAGAAGCGTAAACGGGCGTTGTGTCAACCTCTCAGAGTGGCGGCTTCCTGATAACTCATTGCGAGAATTGGAGTTAGAATTGGTCACCCTAGACTCATTATTTGCGATGAGGCTCCGGCGATGCCTCCAGCCGGAGCGGCAGCCGGATCGTCACCTTGGTCCCCGCACCGACTTTAGAGGCCAGTTGAATCGTCCCGTTCATTTCCGACACCAGCCCATGCACCGCGGCAAGCCCGAGGCCGATGTTCTCCGACGATGCGCCGCCGCCCAGTTCACCTTTGGTCGTGAAGAACGGCTCGAACATGTGCTCCATGGCCTGTTCCGGAATACCGCAACCCGTGTCGCCGACGGTGATGACGGCCTGATCGTGGTCGCGCGTGGCCGTAATAGTGAGCGTGCCGCCGGTGGGCATCGCGTCAATCGCATTTTGGGCAATACTCTCGAGCACTGGCAACACGCGCTGCGCTTCGTAGGGCCCCGATGGAATATCCTCAATCGTCGCCATGACGTCCACATTCGACGCCCTTGCCATGACCCGAGCTTTGTTGACGAACCGATCCAGCAAACTCGCCAGCGGCGACATTTCGTCCTGAAGGACGTTTTCCTGCTCGGCGAATGCGGATAGCTGTTTCGTAATGCGCGTCGCCCGGCCGATCGTTTCGGCAAGGCCGCGCAACGTCTTACGAAGCTCGCGCGGGCTGTCGCTGGGCAGGGCGAAATCAATGCTGGTCATCATGCCGCCGAGGATGTTGTTGAAATGGTGCGTGACCGCCGCGGCCATGTTGCCGAGTGACGCCATTCGTTTGCTGCGGGCCAACTCCTGCGACAACTTCTTTCGATTGGAAATGTCGCGCATGCTCGCCGAGGCCCCGATACAACGGCCCGACGGGTCAACGATGGGCGAAATAATCACGATAAAGGTCGACGGCGAGCCTGACTCCCGGCCGAACTTGGCCTCGATTTCGCCGGCCTTGCCTGTCTCCAGACACTCGCGAAACAGTCGTTCGGCTTGCGGTCGATCCGGCTCCTCAAAAACTTCAAGAACGCTGTGCCCCCGAATTTCCTCGATGCTTCGGCCGTAATGGGCGACGGCCTGAAGATTCCAATAGCGCACGCGCAAATCCGGATCCACCCCGATGCAAATGAAGCCGAGGCTGTCGCAAAGCTGCTCAAAATAGTCGTTGCTCGACGGATGCATGGCGACGTTGTTCCCCCTCTGCCTTATGGAATCGGCGATGGCGGTTCGCCGGACCCGCGTGCCTCGGGCGACCGCGCCTGCGAATAGGCCCGCACCAGCGGACTGATCACGTAAATGCTCTCGCGAATCTCCACCGAATCACCGGTCGGTGATTGTAACTCCTCCACGAAAAACGGCCGAGCGATGACTGGAAGGTCGTGCACGGTAGGAGTCGGGCCTACCAGCAGGAATCCGCCCGGCGGGATACGTGCCGAAAACGCAAGCGCCGAAAACGTCGTCTTGCGCTCTTCCTCTTCTTCGCGCGGCGGACCATCCGGCGGCTTCACCCATCGACGCGGGCCCGGTGGTTCCTCAATCTCCGGCACAAGTTCCAGCATCACTTCTTTCAGGTTCGCCGGGCGCAGGCCGTAGGCCATGCGAAATCGCGCACTGGGGCCTGTGTAGTCATGCCCTTCCATGACCCCGGCATCATCAAAGGAGAACAGCGTCATCGCCGGGAGCGGCGGCCCCAGATCCAGGTTGACCAGCTTGGTTGCATCGGGCGTGGCATGATCGAGGGCGATTCGATGGTCGGGCAGCTTGCTCAACTCGGCGAGCAGCGTCGCTCGGTCTGACTCTCTCCCGATCGCGCCGCGAAAACCATTCGCCGCCAATCGAAGCGACATCTCCGCATTGGCCAATGGCCCGGCGACGAGCTTCCATACGCCTTCGTCCGTGGTGAAGGTCCCCTTGCCGGCTGAGATGCGATGGAGGGTGAATTCCACCGTCAGCCGTTGCGCCGGACGGTCGAAGATTGAATTGCCCTCACTTGTGGGCGGTTGAGAGGGCTGGACTTCCACGTGCTTGGCTGATGTGTCTTTGGCCCCGAGGCCGGGTGGCTTACAACCGGGTGTCAGCGCGCAGATCAGCGCCGCGGCGAGCGCAATTCGGCCGTTCCATTGAGAATTTCCAAGCATCACAAAAGGATCAGCGCGGCGGGCCATCGGTCGACTGACTCTATATTCGCCACAGCGCAAGGTCAACGCGCCGCCAACTTGCACAACACGTCGCAACCTCGGCGAATCATGTCGTCCGTCGTGGCATAGCTGATTCGAAAATGGGTGTCCTGCGATGAAAAAATGCCGCCGGGGATCACCAATACGCCCTGCCGGCTCGCCGCTTCGCAAAAGGCCGTGGCATTGGGAAAGTGCGACGGGATTCGCGGAAAAACATAAAACCCGCCCGTCGGCCGCACAAACTCGAACTTGTCTTCGAGCAATCCGCAGACCAGATCGCGCTTGCCGGTGTAATCGCGGCGATGGTCCGACACGTCCGTTTCCAGCGCCTTCAGTGTGGCGAATTGCGCGGGCGACGGCGCACAGACATAAGTGTACTGGTGCAGCTTGGTCATCTCGCCGATCAGCGATGCCGGACCCGCCGCATAGCCCATGCGCCAACCGGTGATGCCATAGGTCTTGCCGAAGCCACGAAGCGCGATGGTTCGCTCCGGTGCCAGGGCGAGAGGCGACGGATTCTCGCCTTCATAGGTGAGCTTGTCATAAATCTCGTCGGAGATCAGCACCAGGTTGTGCTTCCGAGCGATCGCCACGGCGTGCTGCACTTCCGCAGACGTCAGCACGCGCCCGGTCGGGTTCGCCGGGGAGTTGATCATGAGCGCCTTGGTGCGTGGCGTGATCGCAGCCTCAATCGCCTCGGGGCGAAATCGAAAATCGGGATACGACGACACCGGAACCGGCGCGCCGCCGACCATATGGACGAGATGCAAATAGGAAACGAAATAGGGATCGAGAAACAAGACCTCGTCGCCGGGGTTGACGGTCGCAAGCAGCGCCAGCGTCAAACCACCCGACACACCCGACGTCACAAGAATGGATGCATCCACCCCCGACGCGCGATGAACCTCTTCGCCAAGCCGCCGCACCAAATCGGGCAACCCGGCACTGGGTGTGTAGCGATTCTTGCCTGCCCGAACCGCCTCGATGGCCGCAAGCTTAACTGGCTCCGGCGCGTCGTAATCCGGCAGGCCGATGGACAGGTCGCAGGGATCCGTCATCCGCGACGCCATCTCGAAGAATTTGCGAATGCCTGAAAACTCGACCTTTCGCGTGCGATCGGCCAGAAGATTGGAGACGTCCATGTTCACCCAACACTCACGTCATATGAATTGTCGCACGCGTCACCGGCCAAGGCCGCAACAGCGTCAGAAGCAAAGTGAGGCGTTCGTGCGCGCGAACGATTCTACTTCTTGGCCTTGCCCTTGTCCTTGTCCTTCGCCGCAGGAGCTGCTGCTGCTGCCGGGGCTGCTGCACCCGCCACGGCTGCTTCGCCTTCCTTCGGTGCGGCCTTCTTGGTCTTGCCTCCGACTGCCGCCTTGCGGTGAGGGACTTTGGGCAGGCCGTAGGGACTGGTCTCGCCCTTCTTAAAGGCTTCTTTGTCTTCCAGCACCTTGATCCGCTCGGCGCGGGTGAGCACATTGCGATGCCGGCTGAGCGAGGCCTTGCTCTTGAGTGAACGATCCATGGACATGATGAGGTCTTCCTGCCTTTCCTATACGGGATCACCGGCCTTCGTCGCCGGATAGCTTACAAAAAAACAACCCTTAAACGCATACTGTCCGCCGGCCGCGCGGTATTCCGCGCCGAGCTGACGAATCTTTTTCACCAACGAATCGCGCTCGCCCGCATGATCTTTTCCGGGAGCGACTCCCTGCTCGCAAAACAACACAAACCCATTCGACCGCTTCCGGGCGAACGTTCGCACGCCCTTATCCAGGAGAAACTTCCGTGCGTGGGCCAGGTCGGCCGCGAGCTGTTCGCCATTTCGCTCTCGCGACACGACGAACGACTCGATCTGCAGGTAGTTCAAATCCTCCGCCAACGCCGGCGTCGTTTGATCATCGCCATTCAACCGGACCGGCTCGTTCGCCAGGACCGACTTGTCTTTCTTCAGCTCGGGCTTCTTCAAAAGCTCCGACAGTTCCGCGTTGACCGGCGGCGTCGATTGCGGCTTCGAACCATTCGCCTTGATCGCCGGCGTTCGCTTTACGTTTTCCTTGACCGCAGGCTTCGCATCCGGCGCATCCTGCTTCGGCGTCACGGCTGCCACGGTTCCCAATGAACCGAATTGTTCCTTCGAGTGGCGACCCATTGAGTACGCCGCGAGCACCAATCCTGCGAGCAACCCGACGATTCCGACGCAGCTCGCCGTGCTCAGCGAAAACGTCATCTTTGGCATCGACCCGCCCGACGCCTTTCGGGCCTCGGCACGCGCCGCCTTGTCCGCCACCTTTTGCGCCTTGCGCGCTTCCTTCTCGGCGCGGCGGGCCTCGTCGGCCCGGCGTCGATCCTCAATCTCGGACTGCCGTTTGGCCAATTCGTCGCGGGCCTGATCTTCCGTCAGTGCCTCCGCAACCACCGTCTTTGTTGGCCCGTTCGATTTACCGCCGCCCCAAAGGGCCGAGATACCCGGCCGACGGGCTTCACTGACCGTCTGCGGGGCCTTGCTCATCGCTTCAAACAACGTTGGGCCGCGTCTTGCTGCCATCGTCGGTCACGCCTTCCTGAGAATCTGCCCCGTCGCCGCTCTATCCATAGAGCAGGCACCGCCCCAGCCCGGTAAGGATACCGCAATACGCCGTTTTTTCAATGAAGCCCGCAGGCCTGTGAATAACGCCGATTCGTAACGGACGCCCGGAAACAACGCGGTTTCTACGACGTTCAGCGGAGGTGGTTCACTCTCGTTCCAGATCAATGCGAATGCTCATGATCCTGGCAATGCCGGCAGACAAACCGCTGTCGAGCCTTCTCCGTTTTTCCGCGGGTCGCCGCCGGATAGCCATACAAACAGCAAGCACACTCCAACGCCGCGTCGGCCTTGAGACGCCCTGACGCCCAGCGGGCCACTTCCTTCGGCAACACGCCGCGCCCGCGACACACCGGGCAGGTGTCATAGAAGCTGCGCAGGATCACGTCACGAATAAACGCCGACTTATCCGGCACCTTCTTCAGCACGTCGGCAAGGTGCCGGTCCACGCGGAACGAAACGATGACGCCTTTGTCCTTTGCAGAGTTTGAGCGGGCC
Organism: Planctomycetota bacterium; assembly: GCA_016235815.1. Taxonomy (GTDB): domain Bacteria; phylum Planctomycetota; class Phycisphaerae; order UBA1845; family UTPLA1; genus JACRIM01. The sequence continues at coordinate 78,377 of JACRIM010000028.1, read as the reverse complement.
ATGAGTGCGCGTTCTCCTTTAACGCCCGGATCATACGCCGCGATTCAAAAGCTGGCGAAGAGAACCGCCAACGCTCCGGTCGCTGCGCCCGCGAGGAAAATCGCGTCCGACCACGAACGATCCCAGACTGTCTTGTAACCCCAGATGATGACGAAGAGCATCGGCATCAACGCGAGCATCACCGTCCCTCTTGGTGAAAGCTGCAACCCCAGCCAGCCCGACACGCTCCCCGGCCTCACATTCTGCCACCACACGGATAACACAATCGCGGCCGAGCCGACGTATGCCTTGATCTGTTCGAACCGCTCCCGCCGAAGCATTCGCTGGATGGGCGCGGACATCTCCACGCCGCACATCCGGGCCTCATGCAACGTGAACTCCTCGCCGCACTCCGGGCATCGCCGCGACGCAAGGCCGGTCAGGTTGTAGTCGCAATTGGGGCAGACATGCAGCGGCTTCTCCGGAATCGGCGACGACTCCGGTAGCCCCGCCTCCGCCAGCGCAGCGCGATCCGCCTCCGGGATGTGACGGGGGATCGTCTCCGAAACGACAGGTTCAAGCTCGATGCGCGGAGCGTTTTCTTTTTCGTCGCCGCTCACATGTCACCCGACCTTACAACCCGTATTCCCCCCACCGACCATCCACCATCCGCTTCACCTCGTCGCTCATCTCCAGCGATACCGGCCAGTCGCGCACGATTCCCTCGCCCGCGATTTTCCGCGTCGCGTCAATCCCCATCTTGCTGCCCGCCGCCAGGTACGGCGACGAGTGATCGAGAATATCCATCGGGCCCTCAACAAGGAACGTGTCCCGTCGCGGATCAACATTCGCCCCCACCGCGAACATCACCGCCTGCTCGTCATGCACATTCACATCCTCATCCACGATCACGATGAACTTGCTGAACATCATCTGCCCCGCGCCCCAGATGCTGCTCGCCACCTTGCGCGCCTGAAGCGGATACTCCTTGCGAATCTTCACGAAGCAGAAATTATGAAACGCTCCCCACCGCGGCAGGTTGTAATCCACGATGTCGGGGATCAGCATTTGCAACAGCGGCAGAAACACACGCTCCGTCGCCTTGCCCATGTAGTAATCCTCCATCGGCGGCGGGCCGACGATGGTCGTGGGATAGATTGGGTTCTCACGATGCGTGATCGCCGTAATGCGCATCGTCGGGAAGTTGTCGGCCAGGCTGTAAAACCCCGTGTGATCGCCAAACGGTCCTTCGCGCGCCGTCTCCGTCGCGCTCACGAAGCCTTCAATCACAATCTCGGCGTTCGCCGGCACTTCGACGGGAATAGTCTTACAAGGCACCAGCGAGATGCCGCCATCATTCAGGAAACCGGCAAAGAGCAGTTCACTCACATTCGGCGGCAGCGGGCATGTCGCCGCATACGGCAGCACACTCTCGCCACCGAGCACGATCGCGACGGGCATATCCTTCCCCTCGGCCGCCCACATCCGATGATGCCGCGCCCCGTCGTGATGCATGTGGCAGTGAAACAGCGCGGACTTCGGCCCGGTTACCTGAATCCGATACATCCCAATGTTCGGCTCCGAGCCATCTGGCGCGGTCGTGTAGATCCCCGCAAGCGTGATGTAGCGGCCATCCGCCTGGACATGTGGATTGAGGCCATCTACGAACGGTGATCCGTTTATGGCACGACGAGCTCGACCCACAATCACATTGTCATCGGTTCCCCCATCGTGCGGCCAGCATTTGATAACAGGAAGCATGGTCAAGTCCGCGCCGTCCGTGTGTACGACCTCCTGACACATCCCGCGCTTCACATGCTTCGGTGCATAGCCGGCGATCTTGGCCAGTTCCGGCAGCATCTTCATTTTTTCAAGAAAGCTCGTCGGCGGCTCGGGCTTGATCAGCTTTTGCACCTTGGCCGCCAGCGTTTCGAAATCGTCGCCGCCCAGCGCCATGCGCATTCTTCGATAACTACCGAAGAGATTGATCGCGAGAGGAATTCGGCTGCCGCGCACGCGCTCGAAAAGCAACGCGTGGCCGCCCGTGCCGCCGTGAATGGGGTCCGTCGACGGCGCGCCCGCCAACCCCTCTGGCGCTGGGGACTTGCTCACCCGATCGGCAATCGCGGACACTTCAAGGATCGGGTCCACCTCAACACCGACGCGCTTCAGTTGCCCCTCACGCTCCAACGCCTGAACGAATGATCGAAGATCCGCGAATGACAATGAACAGCTCCTTGGGCGGACAACACCCGAATACGCGCAGCGCTATCGTATCTCCTTTCGCCTTCTGTTGGTTGTCTTGATCAACGCTGCCGGGTACAATAGCTATAAGTATAGCTAGAGCAAAGGCGAATCCCATGCGAACCGTGCAAATGACGCTCGACGAATCCCTGGTGGACCGTCTCGACAAAGTCGTGAAAAAGCTCGGCACCTCGCGTTCGGCCTTCACGCGCACTGCGCTGCGTGCCGCGCTCCGCCAACTTCGCGAAGAGAAACTCGAACGCCGCCACCGGGCCGGCTATTCGCGAAAACCGGTCCGACGCGGCGAGTTTGATGTTTGGCAGCGAGAGCAGGCATGGCCAGACTGATCAATCGCGGCGACGTTCGGTGGTATCGATTCGGTGCTCCCGACAAGAAGCGCCCCGTATTGGTTCTCACCCGTGATTCCGTTATTGACTACTTATCCGATATCACCATTGCGCCGATCACCACCACAATACGCAACATTCCCTCCGAAGTGCTACTTTCCGGCGCCGACGGAATGCCGCGCGATTGTGCGGTTAATCTGGATCACCTTCAGACGATTCCAAAGGCAAGGATTGGCTCACTCGTCACGCATCTGCACTCCGCGAAACTCGCCGAGGTTCGAAAGGCCCTGCTTTTCGCACTGGACTTTTCACGCTAACGATTGAGGATCGCCCCCCACTTTTCACCCCGTCCAAGTCCCCTTAGAGTCCCCTTTCACATGCGGCCGGACCCCGCCGTGTAATTCTAAGGATTCCCAGCGAATGGCCATCCAATTCCTTTGCTCCTCCTGTCGCCAGCCGATCGAAGTCGACGATGACGCCGCGAATCAGCCCGTCACCTGCCCGTACTGCCGACAGGTCACGCAGGTCCCCGCTGCATCCGACCCCACCGTCGCCGCGGCAAGGGCCTCCGCGCCCCCACCGCCGCCGCCAACGACCGCGCCATCGCTCACCATCGGCTCGGAGTCGGTTGGCTACGGACCTGCACCAATACCCATTCCGCAGCTCGAACAGGGAAACAAATTAAGTTGGGCCTCCTTCGTGTGTGCGATCATCAGTGTCTTTTGTTTCATTGGCATTATCGGCTACGTGGCATCGGTCGCGGCGACACTTCCGCCGAATCCGACACCTGAGCAAATGAACGCACTCGTTCGCGAACGTACCGCCGGCCCGGCTACGCAGGCCATTGCGATCCTCGGGTCATGTGTGCTCCCGGTGATCGGCGTCGGATTGGGGATCGCCGCATTGGTAAAACGAACAAAGCCCCTTTGGCCCGCCATTGTGGCGATGGTCATCTTCTCCGGATTCGTCCTGCTCACCTGCGCCAGCTTCGCCCTTGCCGTTTCCTCCGCGGCAACAAAGAAGCCATGACGCATCCTTCATGCGGAATTCACAGCCGCTGAATGTCCGGTAAGCAGGATGCGTTGGCGATGAATGCCGGTCAGGCGACCGCGTCCGTCCATATTCGTCGCGACCGCGATTGGCAAACTCGGCGTATTAACGGACGATGCCCGATGTCCCAATAACCATTCACGGATCGCTTCTTTTCACTGTGCAGATCGCGCGTCGCGCATTGACACGCTGCGCCCATCTTGGTACTTTCGATGTCTGCTTGATCGCGGCATAGGAGGGGACGCCGCGACGGCCATGCCTGAAAGAGAGTCGCGCATTCATGGAGCAGACGCACCTTACCAAACCGCAGCCGCCGCGAAAGAGCGTGCGGCGCAAGCCCCTCTTCACCGTTGAGAAGGCGAACCGCGCCCTGCCGCTTGTTCAGCGAATCGTCGCCGACATCGTGAAGCAGCATAAGAAGGTCTGCGCCCTCGAAGAGCGTTGCCACATGCGCCGTCCCGACGTCAGCGAAGACGAGCAGGCGCGCCTTGGCCGCCAATACTCCATCGCAATTGAGAAACTCCGCGATCTTGCGGACGAACTCGCCGCCGTCGGCTGTGATCTGAAGGACTGGCGTCGCGGCCTCATCGACTTTTCCGCCCTCTATCAGGGCCGCGAGGTCGAACTCTGCTGGCACCTCGGCGAAGAACGCGTCAACTATTGGCACGAAATCGGCGCCGGCTTCCCCGGCCGCCATGCGATTGACGACGTCTTTGCGGCCGACGTCGCGGCCTGCACGCCGGCTTGAGTCGGTCACGACCGCCGATTAACCCTCCACATCCCGAGCCTCGTCGACTTACGTTATGATGCCCCGTCATCATGAGGGCCGCGATGTCGAATCACGCTGTCTGTTCCCCGATCGCCGAAAAGTACCTTCAACTCCACCTCTGCGAAGGCGTCGGCCCCATCCGCGCTGCCAATCTCCTTGCCGAACTCGGTGATATCGACGCCGTTCTCGCGGCCACGCGTGGCGACTTGATGCGTGTCAAACAGATCGGTGAAAAAGTCGCCGCGCAAATCGCCCGTGATCGCAGCGCCGATCGCGTTGCCGAGGAAATCGAGATCGCCGGAAAGCACGGCGCCCGCATCCTCTGCCTCGCCGACCCTGATTACCCCGTCGCGCTGAAGAACATCACCGACCCGCCGGTTTGTCTCTATGTGCGCGGCTCTCTGCAAAAAGAAGATGTCCTCGCGCTCGGCATCGTCGGCTCGCGGCATTGTTCACGCTACGGCGCGGAGCAGGCCGAACGCTTTGCGGCGCTTGCGGCCAATGCCGGTCTCGTCATCGTCTCCGGTATGGCCCGCGGCGTTGACACCAGCGCTCATCACGGCGCACTCGTCGCCGGCGGCCGCACGTTGGCCGTCATCGGCTGCGGTTTGTGCCATCTGTACCCTCCCGATGCCGTTGAACTCGCCGAACGCATCACCAGGGGCGGCGCGATCCTCAGCGAACTGCCCATGCGCATTGCCCCCGATCCCCAAAACTTCCCCCCGCGCAATCGCATCATTGCCGGCCTTTCGCTCGGCGTGCTCGTCGTCGAAGCGGCCCGTCGAAGCGGTGCCCTCATCACCGCCCGCCTCGCCACCGAATACAACCGCGAGGTCTTCGCCCTCCCCGGCCGCGTCGACGGCCCCTACGCCGAAGGCTGCAACGACCTTATCAAGTCCGGCGGCGCGAAGCTTGTGTCGAATCTGTCAGATATCCTCGACGAACTGGGCGACGTGGGCCGCTCCCTCGCTTCGATTGCAGGGGAGCCTCCTCCGACGCCTGATGCGCCCAAGACACCGATTCCTCTCGACGACGCCGAGCGCACCATCCTCTCCGCGCTCGGCCCGGATCCCCTGCCGGTGGAGGCCGTTTGTGAACTGTCGATGCTGCCCCCGTCGAAGGTGGCTGCCGTCCTGACCACATTGCAGCTCAAGGGAGCCGTTCGTCGGGTTGGGGCCAATCTGTACGAATTGGTCTGTCGAGCCTGACGCGTAACCCGTTTCAAATATTGCCTGTTTCGCACGAAACAAGACCTATCTCAATTGATAGGGTCCGAGCGACTTGCTTTTTCTTCCGGTTCCCTGACGATATTAAGAACTGGCATCCAGGGTCATTCTATTTCAGGGCCGCCGTCAAGAATATTTTTTGAATTGCGCGTCAGAATTGCTTGGATGGCTGCGTATACGTGTATGTCGCCGGGCTGCGTACCGACGATAAGGGAGCGGAATTGTTATGGTCGTCCGAATCGGGCTGGTCGGCGATTTCTCGCAATCCGTGGTCGCACACAGCGCGATCCCCGAGGCTTTGAAACTTGCTGCCGAACAGGAAAACGTTGAACTGAGTCACGAGTGGCTTTCCACCGATGAACTGGCATCCGCAGCGGATTCACGCCTCGCGGGATTTCACGGATTTTGGTGTACCCCCGGCTCGCCGTATCGAAGCATGGAAGGCGCGATCCGCGCCATTCGATACGCACGCGAAGCGCCGCGTCCCTTTCTCGGTACCTGCGGCGGTTTTCAACATGCCGTCGTCGAAATCGCCCGCAATCTCCTGAACATCCCGACGGCCGACCATCACGAATACAATTCAAGTGCTGCGGATGCCGTCATCACGCCGCTTGAATGCAGCCTGATCGAAGTGCAGGGACACGTTCACGTGGCCCGGGGGTCGCGCCTCCACGCCGCCTATGGCCGAAACCAAGTCACCGAGAGCTATCATTGCAGTTATGGCTTGAACGAAAAGTTCCGCGCAAAACTCAATGAACATCCAATCGCATGCACCGCATTCTCCGATACCGGAGAGGTTCGCGCGATTGAGTTGCCCGACCACCCCTTCTTTGTCGCAACGTTATTTCAACCCGAACGATCCGCTCTGAATGGTAAGGCCCACCCCCTGATTACCACGTTTCTCTCCGCCGCGATCGCGTCGACATGATGGATATGTCAGAATTGCCAATCCCAGCGCCAGCCCTTCGGCTTGTTCGCCGCCTGTAACCCCTCCGGAATCTGGCCGGCCTTTTCGAACGGGTCATTCGCCGTCGCAAGCCACGCCTTCCATGCTTTGGCATCGTAATGATGCGTGACGCCGGTCAGTGCAATCAGTGACGTTTCCGCTGCCCGTTGTAATGCAAAATCTTCGTCCTCCAGCACTGCCGCGAGCGCCATCGGGATCGGCTTCTCCGCGAAATAGCCCAGGGCCTCGACCACGACGATCCGCACATTTCGGTCCCCGTCATTCGCGGCACGGTCCAGCAGAACTCGCACGATCTCCGGACGCTGTGCTTCGTTGTAACGATAATCGTTGATCATCGCGAGAAGCACCTGCGCCGCCGCCCAACGCACCGGCCCCGGCGAAACGCGGACGTCGGAATACTGCTGTTTCGCGCTGCCCAGCAATCGAAGAATCGTGGGGATTTGCGCCTCACCAGCGTGCGGCCACATCGCTCGCGTTGCCGCGGCCCGGACCATGGCATCCTGATCGGTGCGGGCGATCGTGTCGAAGACCTTCATGGCCCAGTCGCTTCCGGCATCCACACTGCGGGCCAGCCCGATCACGCCGCGTCGGCGTTCATCGGCGTTCGACGCCTCCAATGCGAGTTCCATCCATTCACGACTCGTCCGCGGCTTCTCAAACCATTTTCCGCTCGTGTTTTTTGCGCAACCTCCACCGCTCAACGAGATGATTCCGACGAACACGATCGATATCGCCCGGTCAGACCACTGGGGACGGCGCATCATGGGAGAGGAATTGCTCATGCGGCACCCAGGTGACATCCGTGATCGGATGCCCGCAAAACCGCTGGCCCAGTTCCTTGAAGCGCTGTGGATTGTCGCTGACATAACAACTCAGACTCCCCTTCATCGTTCGCACCGACAACGCCTCCAGCGCCGTCAGTCGCTCCACGACCACGCGCGCTGTCTGCTCTCCAGAATCCACCAGCCGTATGCCCTCGCCCGTCACTTCCGCGATGGCGTCTTTGAGAAGCGGATAATGCGTGCACCCCAGCACCAACACCTTGGGGTCCAGCCGAACGATCGGCTCCAAATAATCGCGCACCACCGCCCGCGTGATCGCGTCGTCGCTGTGCCTGCCCTCTTCAACAAGGGGGACAAACAGCGGGCATGGCTTCTGCAAAACTCGCGCGCCCGGATTGTACTTTGCCATTGCCTTGCGATACGCATCCGACAATATCGTCGCTTCGGTTGCAATCACCGCGATCGTATGCCCTTCAGCGTGCAGCACCGCCTCGCGGGCTCCCGGCTCCACAACGCCGTACACCGGCACCGGAAGCATTTCTTCCAGCTCCGCCAGCGCCACCGCACTCGCCGTGTTGCATGCCACGACGATGACCTTCGGATCAAACCGAAGAAGAAACTCGCAAATCTCCCGCGAGAATCGCGTCACCGTCTGCGTGCTCTTGATGCCATAGGGCACCCGGGCCGTATCGCCGAAATAGACGATCCGCTCGTTCGGCAGCCGCCGCTGCAACTCGCGCACCACCGTCAAACCGCCGATGCCCGAGTCGAATACGCCAATACACCTGTCGTCGGCCATGCCGCTATGCCACTCGCTTTCTCACGCTGTTCGACCGCCCCGATCCCCCGCGCGGGCCGTGCAATAGAGTATCGTCATTCAGCCGCTCTGTTGACCGCCGCACACGTATTCCCACGCCAATTTCCGAAATATCCATTAGCCGCCCTACAATACCCCTCCACAAGGCCGATCGGACTACCCCGGCCAGACAGGAGTCGCAGCCATGTTTTCAGATACCCCACCGCAAATCGTCAACAAGCGAATGTCGTTTTTCTCCGTCTCGGCCATCTGCGCGACGGCCGTCATCATGACTGTCATCGTAAGTGCAACGGGGTTAGGCGTTTACGGCCTGCGATTCGTGGATCGCAAGTCCGACACCATTGCTGGTCTCATGGGGCAGATCTCCGAACACCTGCCCGAACTCCGGGATTCTCTCCCGCCGGCAATCCTTGATGCCATGGACGACGAACGACAACCCGAATACCGGGACAAGCTTCGAATCTCCGTAAAAATGGCCCAATCCGACGAAGGCCGTCACTATGCACGAACCGTCGTTGAGATTGAAAACAAAGGCGATCAGACCGTCAGTCTTCTTACGATGCGAATCGTCGGCCTCGACAAAAACGGTGATCCGGTCCTCGAACGAAAGACGTGGGCCGCCAGCCCGATGCAGCTCGACGGCGACTGGCGCGGCCCCCTGCTCCCCAAGGAAACTCGGCGATTCTCAATTCGAACCTACGACAATGATGACGTCGTCAGTCTGACGCACGAGATCACCGATATCCGCGTCTGGTGCGGGTATCACGATGCGCAAGATAATGGCGACAAAGGACTTGTGGCGCTTTCCAAGGCTGTCAAGAAGGCGGTTGATCCTCAGTAGGTCGGCCAAAATACTTGACGCCCCCGCTCTCCTAACATACCGTGCGACGCCTCTGCGGGCTTGCGGACTCGTGACACGAGACCGGCAAGCCCGTTTGGCTTTGGGGCCGCCGTTATGCCTGTGAGAATGATCATCATCCGGTCGCAATCCCCTCACCGCAAAGGAATTACGAAAATCGAGCTGCTCTGCTCAGTCCTCGTCCTGACCATGCTCGTGCTGTTCCTTCGAGCAACGGCATCGACCTCCGGCCGTGTTTCCGCACAGCGAACGGCTTGCCTGGGCAACTTGGCTACCATCTCGCAAGCGTTGCAGGCCTACCTTGCCGACAACGACCATCGCTGGCCCGCCGTCGCCAAGCTCGCGTCTGTTAAGACTGATTCCGCCAAGTGGCCTACCCTCCCGGAGGTGCTTGATCGTTACGTCAAGGACCGCAACGCCTATCACTGCCCGGCTGACCAACGCACCCTTACGGACGATAGTTCGCTTCGCTCAAAATTCAGCGTGGTCACAACCTACTTCGCCACCGAGGGCACCAGTTATGAATGGTGGTTCGGCGAGGCCTATGCCGGCAAGAAAGTCGGCGAAGAATCCCTGGGGAAGTCCGGCGGCTTTGGCATGGGCAAGGCCGATCAACCGCTGCTTTCCGATTTCGAACCGTTCCACACCGGCGACGATCTTGGCGCGATCAACACGCTGAACGCCGACTTCAAACCGCGAACCTCCCGCGCTCGCGCATCGAGCGCCCGATAGTCTGGAGTGTCCATGCCGACTCAAAAGGTCCAGCACGTTGTCAAACACCATCGGCCGGCGCTCGTCATCGGCGCCGTCGTCGGTCTGATCCTCATCATCGGATTCGTTTATTACGAGCTTTCATCAACACCGTCCACACCCATCGTCGCCAAGGCAAGCGCCGCCGAAATGGTCGAATTCATCGCCAATGACCGCGGCCTTGCGAAGTTGCCCGATGTGCAGCAAAAGCAACTGCTCGACGAATGGCAGCGTCATCTGTCGGATGCCAAGGCCCGTGACGAGTTGAAGGCATTCATCAAGGACATGAACGAAGCGACAAGAAAAGACTTTGTGAACGCCCTGCTCCGTCGGCTCAAGAAGTCATTTCTCGATGATGCCAAGAAATTCGCGACGCTTTCCTCCAGCGCGGAGAAAAGCACGTACTGCCGCCAAAAACTCGTCGAAGGCCGCGATCAGGCCCTGCAGTTCAAGGATCTCGCCGTCCTCTTCAAAACCAACTCCGGCACCCGATCCGACGACGTGCAGCAGTGGGTCATGGAAAACACCACCGCCGAAGAACGCGCCATCGGCGAGCCATACGTCGATGCCCTCAAGCGTGTCCGCGAGCAGGTGAAAAAAGAAGAACGCGCCCCCACCACCGCCCCCGGAAAGTAGCGTCCGCTGTTGCAAGTAGGGTCCGCTGTTGTAAGTAGGGTCCGCTGTGCGGACCACTCAGTTGCAAGTAGGGTCCGCTGTGCGGACCACTCAGGAAAGAATGGGCCGCTACTCTGTTTCGTTATATAATCCAGACGTAATCAAACACACGCCGGCGAACGCCCATGAACCTCCCCTCCCTCATCTCCGAATCCCTCATCAGCCTCGGCAAAAACAAGGTCCGCACCGGCCTGTCCATGCTCGGCATCATCATCGGCGTCGGCGCGGTCATCACGCTCGTCGCCATGGCCGAAGCCACCAAGGCCCGCGTCGAGGCTGAGATTGCCCGGCTTGGCGATGACTGGATGTTTGTCTGGTCGTGGGGCGTCTCGCGTAGCGGTGTCCGCAAGGCCGACCAGCAGCGCAAACCGCTTCAAACCCGGCAGGACGCCGACGCCATCATGGCCGAATGCGCCGCCGTCCGCGCCGCCAGCCCGACCAACCGCCTTTCGCAACAGGTGAAGTCCAGCTATAGCAACTATTCGACGAACCTCATGGGCGTCCTGCCAAACTTCCACGACATCCGCCGCTGGGGCGTCGAGGCCGGGCGCACGCTCGATGAATCCGATGAGTTAATGAAACGCCCGGTCTGCTGCATCGGCTTGACCGCCGCGCGCGAATTGTTCGGCTCCGTGAGCCCCATCGGCGAAGAGATCACCGTCAAGAACGCCCGCTTCAAGGTTGTCGGCCTGCTCGGCTTCAAGGGGCGCAACGGCATGCGCGACGAGGATGACATGATTCTCTTCCCCTACAGCACCTTTCAGGCCAAGGTCGCCGGCACCGAAATCTCCGGCACCCTCGTCGCCGCAGCGCACCACGGCGTGGACCCGAAAGTGGCGGAAGACCAGATCCGCCGATTGCTCCGCCAGCGACACAACCTGCGCGATGAAGACCCCGACGATTTCCGCATCTTCGCCCTGAGCGAATCGGCGGCGGTGAAGGAAGAATCAAGCGATTCCTTTTCATGGCTGCTCGGCATGATTGCCAGCGTTTCACTTTGCGTCGGCGGTATCGGCATCATGAACATCATGCTCGTAAGCGTCACCGAGCGCACCCGCGAAATCGGTCTGCGCATGGCCATCGGCGCCAACAACAGCGACATTCTCGCGCAATTCCTGATCGAGGCCGTTGTCCTCTGCACGCTCGGCGGCATCATCGGTATGTTCGGCGGCTGGGGATTCTCGTATCTCCTCACGGCGTGGAAGGGCTACGAAACGGCCGTGTCCTATTGGATCGCCGCCATCGCCATGAGCTTCGCCTTTGCCACCGGCGTCTTCTTCGGCTTCTACCCCGCCTGGCGGGCAAGTCGCCTTGATCCCATCGATGCCCTTCGATTTGAATAACCATTCGAAGCGGTCCGCCGCGTATCACCGCCGCGAATCCAATTCCTGAAAGGACTCCATGTGAAAACCCTTCGCGCCCTGCACGTCTATCTCGGCTGCGCCTTCGCCCCCCTGCTGATCATGTTCCTGGTGACCGGCGCTTTGCAGACCTTTGAGCTGCACGAAGCTCGAAAGGACGGAAGCTACAAACCGGCCCAGTGGCTCGTGAACGCCGCGTCAATCCACACGCACCAGCGGCTCGCCCCCGAGAGTCGCGAAAAACGCGATCCGAACTGGCTGATGCGCATCGTCATGGTCACCGCCTCGCTCGGCCTGCTTGCAACGGTATCTCTCGGCGTCGTCATGGCCTGGCAGCTCAAGCGAGAACGCCGCCGGGCCGTGATCGGCCTGGCAATCGGTGTGGTACTTCCCGTGGCCGTGTTGTTTATTCAGCACGCAATGGCAGGATAGCCAAGACGAAAGGTAGCATGGGTCAATGCGTGGGGTGGCATGGGTCAACTCCGTTGACCCGTGCAGATTTAGTACAAACGCCGCAAGATCCCAACCAATCTCACCGCAGAAACGTCTTACCCATCAGCCGCCGAATCATCGCGATCTGCCCTGCATGAAATGTCTCATGCATGGCCGTCATGCCGATGGCACCGCCGCGATTCGTGAACATCGGGTGCGGTTCCGTCGCGTAATCCAGATCAGCCGCCGAAAGCGTCGACACTTTGTCGAGCACCTCCGCCTGCGTCCGATTGAAGAACTCGCGAATCACCTTGATCGACGGATACTTCGACGGATCGGCCACCGGCGTCGAGCCACGGGCAAAGGTGCCCATGTAATCCGCAGGAGCACAATCCTCGAACTTCCTGCCGAAGCACCGCATATGCACAAGCACGATCTGCGACGCCGCGAGATGCCCGAGTTGCCACGCCACATGCCCCAACCCCGGCCCCGGTTGAAAGAACCACTGCGACTCGTCAATGTCCGCGATCAGGTCGTTCGTCCATTTTCGCGCCAGCGTCAACCGATCCTTCAACAAAACGATCGCGTCCATCGTCGCCCTCCAAAATAACCGCTATGCGTTGTCCCGCTCGACATCATCCCCAATCGGGAATCCAAACAACGCCCGCAGCATATGCATCGCGTCTTCTTCCAGCAGCGCCCCTACCGCCCCAAGCGCCGCATACTCAATCGGCAGCGGCCGCGTCACCGGCGTAAGCGGTAGATAGCTCCCATTCTTCGCCGCTGCCGACAATGCCGATACGCCCGGCGCACCAAAGACATAAGCCGTCGTGGCCACAATCGCCACGCTCAGCAGCAGCCAAACGCGCGACGTCCTCTGAAAGAACCAGTGTGACACCAGCGAGGCCAGCATGAACGCCACGGCAATTGCAAAATAGATCTGCCCTTTTTGCAACGGATGCTGCGACGAGCCGACCGTGTACGTCACAACAAACCACGCCACCAGCGCCGACAGGGCAATCGTGCCGATCGCATGTCGAAAATCCGTCGGCTGCCGAAGCATGTTTCGCAGTGCGGCCGGCGCGCCTTCCTGCGCAAACCAGCTATCCACCCAGCGGCCCACGACAAACCCCACCGCGATCAGCGCGAGCCACAGCCACGTCTCAGCGATCAGACCCCAGACGGGGAACACGTTGGTCACGGCCTGCCCCGGACGGAGGGATGTGAGTCGATAAAGGATCAGGGAATCCATCTGCGACCCGTGCAGCGCCAGCGTCGCCAACCCCACCGCCACCGCCAGCGGCCCGCGCTCGGCACAACCTGCCCCGCTGATCGCCACGGCTAACCCGCTCACGATCACGCCCAAGCCCAGCAGCTCGGCCATGCCGACAACGCCCTGATCCACCATCAGCAGCGTGATCGGCCCGCGCGGATCAATCGGCTTCGCGGCCCACGGCCCAAAGTACCAAAACACCGCCGCGGCCACGCCCATCCCCGCGAGGAAGCGAATACGGCGAATCAATCGTTGCCCGCCGGTCGACGGAGAAAGCGGTTCATCCACAGTCATCGGTGCAGTACTCATGCGATTTGCCGTGCCTTCGGAGTCAAACAATACTGATCAACCAGCGCCGCCAGACGATCACGCTTCGCGCTCTCCAGCGGCACAAGCGGCAGTCGATACTCCTCGGCCATCATACCCCGATGCGCCAAGGCCGCCTTGATTGGAATCGGATTCACATCCATCTTGAGCAACTCGCGTGAGATCGGCAGCAACTTCTCATGCCATGCCCGAGCTTCATCCCAGTCGCCCGCCAACGCGGCTTTGCATAGGCAGGACATTTCCATCGGCAACAAGTTCCCAAGCACGCTGATCACGCCCGTCGCACCGATACTCATCAGCGGAAGCGTCAGTGGATCATCTCCGCTGAGAATCGTGATGTCACTCGCCGCCGCAAGTTCGCTCGCACCTTCCACCGAACCCGTCGCGTGTTTCACCGCAACGATGTTCTTATGGTCGGCGTGCAGGCGAGCAATCGTCTCGACGGAAATCTCCACGCCCGTTCGCCCGGGAATGTTGTACAGCACGATCGGCACGCTCACCCCGCGAGCCACATAACTGAAGTGTTCGTAAAGCCCCCGTTGGTTCGGCTTGTTGTAATACGGAGACACGAGCATCACCGCATCTGCCCCGGCGCGAACAGCCGCTTGAGATAGCTGCAGCGTCTTCTCCGTGCAATTTGTCCCCGTTCCCGCGATCACCTGCACCCGGCCGCGCACGCGCTTCACGACCGCCGAGATTACGTCGGCCTGCTCCATCTCCGTCAGCGTCGGCGACTCCCCCGTCGTCCCACACGGCACCACGCCGGCCACGCCGCCGGTCACGACATGTTCCACTAGATCATCGAGCGCGGCCCGATCCAGCACACCGCCGCGAAACGGCGTCACCAATGCGACGTAACATCCCTTGAACATGAGGTTGACTCCATTCTTCCTACAAACGGCAACGGTGGCACAGGTTTTCAACCTGTGTAAGACCAACTGGATAACTGATCCCACGATGGGCCGCACGCAGCACGTCAACCAGCCATATCCAACAACCGCTTCATCTCTCGCACCGCCTCACGAAGCCCCACAAATACGGCCCGCGCGATGATGCTATGGCCGATGTTGAACTCCGAAAAGCCCGGCACTGCCGCGACTGGTCCGACGTTTCGATACGTCAGTCCATGACCGGCATGAACTTCCAAACCACACCGCTGCCCCACCGCCAGCCCATCCTTTAGGCGCTTCAGCGTGGCATCCCGCTCGTTCGGCGTCTTCGCATTTGCATAGCCGCCGGTCCATAGCTCGATTGCCTCGAACCCCGCAGCCTTCGATGCCTCAATCTGCGCTACATCCGGTTCGATGTAAGCACTGCAAATGATCCCCGCGCCGCGAAGCTGTTTCACCACCTCCACGATGCGACTGCCCAATCGCACGACATCAAGCCCACCCTCGGTGGTCACTTCCTCGCGCTTCTCCGGCACCAGCGTGCATTGCGTCGGCCGATTCTGAATCGCGATCTTCACGATCTCCGGCGCGATCGCCATTTCCATGTTCAGCTTGGTGACAACCGCTTCCTTCAGCAGTGGCACGTCGCGATCGATGATGTGCCGCCGGTCCTCGCGCAGGTGAAACGTGATGCAATCAGCCCCGCCAAGCTGCGCCTCCATGGCGGCCCAGACCGGGTCTGGTTCATCCGTTCGCCGGGCCTGTCGAACCGTCGCTACGTGATCGATATTGACGCCAAGTTTCGGCATGACGGCATTATAGACTGAGTCACCGACACGAGTAGCTGCGTCAAAACGAGCATAGACCACCATTGATCAATGCGGTTCGACCGCTGAAGATGCCGACCAAGTCTGATGCGTAATCTTTTCGACCAGTACAACCAACCGGAGAACCGGTTAAGCCATGCGCTGGCTGTATGCCTTAACGAAGATCGAGCAATGCTTAGAGAGTTTGTTCAATGGATTGGGGTTTCTTGCCCTGCCACTGGCTCCAAACTAAGTGTCGCCGAACAATCGCTACCTGGTGATCCACCAGATACTGAGGAAGATAGTGAACGCAGGGGTCTCCCAGACATTGTCATCCATGACGGCGAGTCGTGGTGCATATTCATTGAGTCCAAGATTCAGGCGAGACTCACCACGGGGCAACTCATACGCCATGCGAAGACCCTAACAAAACGCGGTTTCGACAAGATCACGAGTGTGTCGCTTACCAAGAAGCATAAACACTCGTTAATTTCAAAATCTGAAGTCAGACGGTTTGCGGGAGTTGTTGGCCGGACATGGTGTGGACTTTACGAATGGCTCGGCGAATCCGGAATGCGCCGCGAGTGGCCAGAGCGATTGCGAGCCTATTTGAGGTCTGCGGAGGTGCGGTTGGCGCGCGAGGGATACCTTACGGAAGGGACATTGACGATGTTTGATGGCTTCCCATTCTCAGAAGATCAATCCTACACCTACGGCGAGGCCAAGCGACTCCTAAAGCTCGCAATGGACGAGCTTCGCAAGAACCCTCAACTAAAAAGGCTTGGGGTCGATCCAAAACATTCAGGTCGAGGCAAAATCACTGGCACAGGCGGCCGATCTGTCTGGGACTACCTTGCCCTAAAGGATCGACCTAAGAACAAGCAGTTCACTGCGTTCCCTCATCTAACGCTTGGTGTCAGGGACGATTCACTTGTTGCAAGCGTCACGATTCCAAACAGCGTGATTCTGGGTGTTCGAAAAAGAATGCAGAACCAAAATGATGAAAGTCTCTCAAGACTCCATGCCCAAATACTGAGACGTGCCAAGCGCCTTTGCAAGAATGGAGCGTCTATAGAGGCTTATGCAGAGCAACGACACTACTTGAGTCAAAACACGCCAGCGATTCATGATGCAAAAGTACACTTCAAACTTGAAACTTCACATCGAGTCGGAAAGAGTAAGGTGAGGCCACAACCTGAATGGACCGAGTTGTTAATGAAACTCTTCAAGAATAAGCGCGCGAATATACAATTTGGCTATGAGGTTAAGATGCCTTGGGGCACGCCCGGACTAAATCGCCGTGTGGCACTGAATACCATCGCAGAAGCATGGTGTGCAATGGAACCACTGTTAAAGCTACTCCGCGGACAGTAGGTGCTAAACTTTTCACACTCGGAACGACCCGATAGAATCCCGACAGTCCGAAGCAGAACTTATTACCCCTAACTGAGATTATTGAGCATGGCAATCCTCGTCGATAAAACCACCAAGGTCATCACCCACGGCATCACCGGCAAGGCCGGCTCCTTCCATACCAAGCAATGCCTCGAATACGGAACCCAATTCGTCGGCGGCGTCGTCCCCGGCAAGGGCGGCACCAAGAGCGAGCATGGTCTGCCCGTCTTTAACAACGCTTTTGACGCGGTAAAGGCCACCGGCGCGACCTGCTCCATGATCTTCGTCCCGCCCGGCGGCGCGGTAGACGCCACAATGGAAGCCGCCGCCGCAGGCATCAAGCTCATCGTCCTCATCACCGAGGGCGTGCCCACCATGGACATGGTCCGCTGCAAGAAATACCTCAACGACGCCGGCGTCACACTCATCGGCCCCAACTGCCCCGGCATCATCACCCCCGGCCAAGCCAAGATCGGCATCATGCCCGGCTACATCCACAAACCCGCCAACGGCACGACCAAGAACATCGGCCTCATCTCGCGCAGCGGCACGCTCACCTACGAAGCCGTCTGGCAATGCACCACGCGCAACATCGCCCAAACCACCTGCGTCGGCATCGGCGGCGACCCGGTCAAGGGCCTGAACTTCATCGAGCTGCTCGGCATGTTTGAGAAAGACCCGCAGACCCACGCGATCATCATGATCGGCGAGATCGGCGGCACCGACGAAGAAGCCGCAGCCGACTTCATCAAGAAAAACGTGAAGAAGCCCGTCGTCTCCTTCATCGCCGGCCGCACCGCCCCACCGGGCCGACGAATGGGCCACGCCGGCGCCATCATCTCCGGCGGCCAGGGCACGGCCGAGAGCAAAATCGCCGCGCTCAAAAGCGCCGGCATTCATGTCGCCGATTCTCCGGCGGACATTGGGGCGAAGGTGGCAACGGTTCTAGGAATGGCGTAGTCACGAGGCCGGACCCATGAGACGCAGTCATAAAAAAGACGATCCTGTAGTCGAAGAAGTCCGCCGAATCCGTGCCAAACTCTGGAAGAAGGCCGGTGGTACTGTCGCCGGATTGCACGCGATGCTCGACAAGATATCTCCTGCTCCCAAGTCCAGTAAAACGCTTCCCAAGAAAGCTGCGCCACGAGCACGGACAAGAAAATCACACTCAACTCGGTAATGGGCCGAGTTGGTGAATCGATTGGCTGCGCGACATTTCGTCTTCGTGCATCTACCTACGACGCACGTGACATTCATTGACATTGCCCGCGTCAAGAATGGCCTCTATGAATCCCATCGCAGCTTTCGCCAAATTCCTGACACTCCTACTTACACTCTACCCCCTCGGCGTCATCACTCACGAACTCATCGGCCACGGCGGAGTCGGATTGCTCGCCGGTGGCGAACTCGTGCATGTCGAAATACTCGGCGTTGTCATCTGGCCGCGCATCGAGTGGATCGGCTGGCAGGGTCATTACGGTGTATGCGGGGTCACCGGAATCGCCGATCCGCACGCCCGCGCCTGGATGTCGCTCGGCGGCGCACTCTCCACCTGGCTCGCCTCCGTAACCGCCACGGGGCTGCTTCTGGCGCGCCGTTGGAAACGACCAGCACGCTGGGTGCTCGCGTGCCTGTCACTTTGGTGGATCGACCTCTTCACCTATACGCTGCCAAGCTGGGGCATTCGCCGATCCATCCTCTGGGGCCCACGCAGCGGTTCCGAACCTTACGAAGCCGCCATGGAACTCGGTTTGCCCGGCCCTGTATTTCAGTTCCTCGCTATTACCACGAGCGCGGCATTGCTCGCCGCACTACTCCACGCACGCAAACCATGCCGCTTGCAGCGTTGATTTGCGGCCTCAATCGGTGTCCCGTGCTACTCACAATCGTACGGAGCCTTGGAAATCGGGAGCGCGCGCGAACATCCTGCTTGGATGAAAGTTCGTGGAGAACGATCCGCCATCGTCAGTTGGCCAGCAGCGCCAAGACAATGTCCGGCACGTCGAACTCATCGATGAAGCCGTCATGATTCATGTCCGCGGCGCAGAACGCCGCACTGACAGTCACGCCGCTGAGCATTGAATCGACAAATGGTTGAATATCCGCCGCGTCAGTAAGTTGGTCGCCATTCACATCGCCGGGCAGCGAAACGATAACGGCGAGCGTCGCCGGATCGCTGGTCAGATTGGCGCACGGGTTGGACATCACACAGCGATACCGAATCGCGTGCGCGTCGGACAGGGTCAGCCCATTGGCCGTATCCGCGGAAATGACAATCGTGTCGGTGGATGATCCGGAGATGATCGCGCCAACACCCGGTGCGCCTCCGTCCCAATCTCCGGTCGGACCATCGACAACATCCACGAATGTCCCGGAGTTCGGCGTTACCTCACGTTGCCACTGATATGCAAAAGGCAACGAACCCGACATGGTCACGCTGATGGTCGCCATACCGGTGTGACAGGCCGAGGTGGATACGGGTTGCACGGCAATACTGGCCGTCGAGCAAGCGCGCGTGACGGTGACGTTATCCGCAAAGAAGATCGGACCCCAGTCCTGACATGTCGCCGGAGGGGCGTCGTAATGAACCACAACTCGATTAAATCCGGCCGGTGCGACAATGCTCAGCGTCGCCGTCGGGTAAGTGCCGGGCACCGGCGCGGTCATCGTAGCGGTTGCTACAAACACGCCGTCCAAATAGGCCGTCGCTCGCATGGTCGCCGAATCATCACAACCAAGCTCCTGCGGACAATACAAAACTGAAAAGTCCACGAGCGTCTCTGAAAAATCGGCGATGAGATCCGCGCCGAACACCGACGTGGGAAAGAGGCTAAGCCCTGCAAAGCCCGGCGGACTGATGCCCCACGTGTTGTACGGCCAAATCGCATAAGTCCCGCCGGAAACCGCATACGCCGAAAAGTGCGCCGAGAGTCCATTGATCGTCTGGTCGATCGGAAGCGTGGTGTACGCGGGAGCATTGTCAAAGTCGAACGTTGCCGAAAGAGGTGCAGAAACGAAGAAGGCGGTAATGTAGATATCGCCGGTCGCGGGGAAAGAGTGCGTCGCTGTAGTGCCACCGTCGGACCATCCCGAGAAAACAAACCCATGCGCAGGAGTCGCAACCAGCGTTACGGTCGATCCACTTGGGTAGATCCCTCCGCCCGTGGTGGTGCCGCCGTAGGTCGGATACGAAAAGGTGGTTATGGTGTAAGCCGTGGCGAAGTTGGCGACCAGCGTACGATCAACAGTTGCGATAAATGTGTAATGTGGGTTGGTGCTGACCTGCGTCCCATTCTCTGTCCAATTCACAAACCCCCAGCCCGCGTTGGGCGTGGCATTCAGAACTGCGGTGGAGTTGATCGGGTAGGAGCCGGCGCCCGTGATCGTGCCAGAGTTCGTGGGTGAGACGCTTGCGCTGATCGTGCAGGTCGGCGCGCCGGAGGAAAGAAGCGTGAACGCGCAGTCGCCCGTGATGGACGTAAAACTGCCCCCGGGTCCCCCCGACCCTGCGGAAATGCGAGCCATCGCCGCCGGTGCCGCGGGCGATGCTCCAGTCCGGAGGCCACCCGAAGTTCGGAGTGAGGCCCTGATAGGCTTCGATCTGTACCCAATACTTCGTCCCGGCCACCGCCTGGAATGGCGCAGGAAGGACAAAGGCGTAGTCATACATGAGCACGCCACCAAAGGTCCCGACGGCGGTCTCGCCGGCGTTTCCGCCGACGAAGTGTTGAACAAGTCGACCGCCGGCCCCTACGTCTGGCTGGCTCCCACCCGCGATAGAGCGATAGATGGAAACAGTAAAGTCGTAAACAGGCGCCTTGCCGACTCCCATGTTGTAATAGGCGTATGCGCCGCGCCAGCGGACCTCGTTGATCGCGCCGCCCGATGCGAGGGTAAAGGCATCCCACACGTGCTCGTCGCTGTCGAGGCCATCAGGCGAATACCACGCCGATTTGTATTGGCCGCCGGCCGGGTTGGGCGGCTGGGTGTAAAGCACGTCTGCGGCCGCTTGTGAAGCCAGAAAGGCTCCAACGAAAACCAAAGCAAATGCACAAGCAGTTCTCATGGGTTCCCCGCTCTAATTTGTCTGGACAAAATCCTCCAATGCCAATCCCGGCAACGCGCCTCGGAAAACGAGGCGACGTTGCCATGAATCGGCGATGCAAAATCAGATCCCTGGCATCGCGCCGACAAACAAATGAATGTCGTCGCCATCGGCCAGTCCGGAATCATTCATGTCCGCCAGTGTGATATCGCAACCGGTGTAGTTACCGATCAACGCCTCGACAAACTGCGGAATGTCACCAGGGTTCACGACGTGATCACAATTGACGTCGCCCTTCACGTACGGGCACGGATTGCACGGCACACCCTCGGACCACAAGAACCCGCCGCCCAGTTTGCACTCACTAGCGGAGAGCTGCTGGCAATGGCCATCGGCAAAGCAGCATGCGCCGATCGCCGCCGGGCAATCCGTGATACTGAGTCTGAAGTCCAGACTTTCAGCGGCGCCCAGGGGGAGTCGATCGATCATGAGGTAGTAAGTGCCGGGGGCCAACGTCAGATTGCTGATCTGCGCCACGGTACCCGGGGTCGTCGCAAATGCGAGGCAGGAAGCACCCGGCGGGCATGAATTATCCAGCGCGACACCAATGGAATGGTCGTCCGGCGTTGCTCCGGATACGACGATATCGATACACCGCGTGGTGGTGATCGAAAACTGGTAAATCATGTCATTTCCAGTGTCGTAAGCACCAAGGCACGTCAAGGAATAGTCTTCCTGCTTGTTAGCCGTGGTGTTGATGTCCTCGAACGGTATTGCCGGAACATAAAACGAAAACTCACAATCCTTGCCGTGTATATCATCAGATGGGGCGCAGGGCGGAACCAGTTGATCGCAAGTAAGCCCGACGCTCCACACCTCATTCAGGTTCTGGCAGTTGACCTCAAGGACATTGTTGGTGCACACAAGATTAACGGTGTTGCAACATGCACCAGTCGGCGCTCCTCCGCAGTCCGTGATGCTGAGCGTGAAATTCAGCCCGTCATTCCCCTGGGGCCAGCGGTCGATCATCAGATAATACGTGCCCGGCGCCAGCGTCAGATTGCTGATGGTCGCAACGTTACTCTGGCTGGTCCCCTGCGCGATGCACGTCAAACCTGGCGGGCATGCACTACCCAGCGCCACCCCGATCCAGTTGTCTTGCGGCGTTGCACCCGTCACCGTGATGTCGACACATTGTGTGGCTGTGACGATAAGTTCGTAGACGATGTCACGACCATTGTCATAATTGCCAAGGCACGTGTCGGTGTAATCGTTGTTTTTGTCGCTCGTTGTGTTGACGTTGACAAAGGGTAATGACGTAATCGGAATTGGATTCGCGCAATTCGTCCCGGCAGGAGGCGGGGCCGTGGGGCACGGGGGATTCAGTTGGTCGCACGTCAGACCCACGCTCCAGACTTTACCGGGTCCCTGGCAGTCGGCTTGCAATACGTTGTTGATGCAAGTCGGCGTAGCGCCACTCGTATCACAACAGGCCCCTCTCGGTGCACCGCACACAAAGCTCTGCCCCTGAATGAACACATTCGAATCAAGGACCTGGTCCCCCGCATCCGCGATGGCCAGCTTGATGTGATTCAATCCGGGATTCAACGTCCCCGTCGCCGTCAACACCACGGTCAGTCCGTCCATCTCAGTGTCGCGAGCACCTGCGCAGGGGAAGATTCCCGGTGGAATGTCAGCGCACCGATTGTTCACAAATAGGTTGCAATAGCTGCCGGTTGGCGGGTTGAACGGGTTTGCACAATTCAGATTATTGATGCTGACCGCCGTCCCCGCGCTGCCGGGAATCAGTGCGATGTTCGTGCCGTTGAGGAAGAATCCGAACACGTCGTTGAACGATGTGTTGACCCACTCGTTGTACTCTTCCGACGTGAACACATATTGAAACTGGATGATCTGTGTGCCCGCACATGTAAAATCAAACTCCAGCACACTGGCATCAAACGTCGTGTAACCGGGAATCAACCCGTTCAGATCCGCATCGCCGATACCAGTGTTCACGCCGCTGACCGAGTCCTGCGAATTCGGCCCGGGAACAAACGAGATATCCCCGCTGCTCAAAATCACGCCGCTCGCAAACCCGACGATCCCCGTGCCGCCGGAAAACGTACCGGCCGCGACGTTGACGCCGGTGTAAGTGACGTTGGATACCGACACACCGGGACCGAGCAGAGCCGTAACGAGATCCGCGGGCGTAAGGCCGGAATTAAGATTCTGTGTGATCACGGCTCGTGACGTTGCAACAGCGGATTGCTTTCGATTGTTTTCGCCCCGCCCCAACCGCGGCCGTTCGCGCGGTGCGGATTCAGCCACGTCGTTGAGGAATAAAACACACAACAGGGCCATTGCCACGAATCGGAAACCGCGAATCGATCGTGAACAAACGCTGGTAGAGACATTCATAATTGTCATTGGTGTGACTCCTGTTGATGCACTATGCAAGTCGCGTGCCCGCCCCCGAAGTCACGTGTTCATCGTCGATTCGTTTTGAGTGACATGGATTGCGAATCGCCGTTGTGTACTGCGGAATGCCGGGCAGTGACACGTAATTACAACGATTCGATGAAGTTGGGTACGTATCTCTATGGATACCTTGTGCCGCGAAATGGATTATCGCACCGCCGACGCGCGCCGACGATTCGATCGGCGCGAGGATGTGCCCTGATGCACACGTTTCATCTCCACGCACATGCGCGACGCGTGCCAGAGATTGAGAATCAACTCCGACTTGTCCGACGTGTTCGTCTTCTCGTGGAGGTTGCGAAGGTGACGCCGAACCGCCGACGTCGAAACCCCGAGCGAATGAGCAATGCTCAGGTTCTTCAGGCCGCTGCAACAAAGCGTAAGAACATCGCACTCGCGACGCGTAAGCTTGACGCAGCGCGCCAATGCCGCAATGGCCAGATCAGCAAACGGCGGAAGTGACGCGACGACCTGCGATGCTGGACTCGATTCCAACGCCGATCGCCGATTCTCCGGGCACTCGGCGCAAACCCCTCGAAAGCGGGCACAAAACGCTGGCCCGAGCACTCCCGGATTTGGTGAGGCATTCGCACTCATGGCATTGCGACTCGTCCCCTGCGAATTGTAGAGACGGTCGGACTCGATTTCTCACCGCCCAGCCGACTGCGACACAATTACCACTAACTTCCAATCCCCGGAAAAACACGTCAATTCGCGGCCACACGCCTCGCCACACCCCAATTTCTCACTGATTTCCGGCCATTTCACGCCCCTGCCTTTTGAATCCGAGTGGCCCGATCGTTTACACTGGTTGCTTAAATCCGCCAACACCTTTTCCGGGAGATCCACTTGCCACTCTCACGACCAATCGCCGCTCGCAGGATCGGGTTTACCCGCCGCTTCTTGATACTGATTCTCATCGCCCCGGTCGCCGCAGCACGGCCCACCCACGCCGTGGCCGACTGCTGCAATCTCGCCGCACCGCCGGCACAGACCGATATCCCTGACGACGCCTTCACCGACACCAACGGCGACGGCATCGACGGCATGCGTTGCGGGCCGATCTTCGTCGCCCTCACCGGCAGCGACTCCAACCCCGGCATCATCGAACTCCCCATGCGTACCATCGGCGCAGCCATCGCCGCCGCGAAGTCGTTCACGCCACCCCGCGCCGTTTATGTTTCCGCCGGCAACTTTGACGAGACCGTCGTCTTCCTCGACGGCGTCAGCGTCTACGGCGGCTACGACGCGACCGCCGGATGGGCGCGAAACAACGTCAACGTCTCGCGCATCCGCGGCGACCGACAAACCTCGTTCGCCAGCAACTTCACCACGGCCACCAACCTCGACCGGCTGACCATTACTGCACGAAACGCGCCGTCCACACGTGAAGTCACGGTGGGCCTGGTCTCCCGCAACAATGCCGCAGGCATGCTCAGGCTGAATCGCTGCCAGGTTCTCGGAGGATTTACCCTCGTCGGCATCTCGGGAACAAACGGTGTCCCCGGCAATGCCGGACTCGCCGGCAACAACGGCGGACCGGGGGCGTGTGATAATCCCGCAAGCCCTGGCGCCGGAGGCCTCGGAGGCGCCGGTGCCGCGCCGGGTGGAAACGGTGGTAGCGGCGGCGCATCAGGTAATCCGGGGGCACCGGGTACAGCCGGTTCCGGTGGTGCCTCAGGTGGACCCGGAGGTTCCCCCGGCGATCCGGGCGGTGACGGAATCAACGGCGCAGTCGGCGCCTCAGGTATTGATGGCACGCACGGAGCCGGCGGCGCACAATTCTACGGAATCGGAGGCGACGGCGGCGCTGCAACAAACGGCAAAGGTGGCGGCGGCGGCGGTGGTGGTGGCGGGCAGAGTTGCGTCTTTTGCGGCCCCGGACCCGGCAACGGTGGTGGAGGTGGCGGCGCGGGCGGGCTTGCAGGAACTCCCGGTACCGGTGGTACGTCGGGCGGCTCCTCATATGGCATTCTGATTCAAGGCGGCCAAGCCTCTGCTTTGGCCACGACGTTTCAGGCGGCGGCCGCAGGCAACGGCGGCGTGGGCGGTGCCGGAGGGGATGGTGGTAACGGAGGGACAGGGGGGCTGGGTGGAACGGTTTGTCCAAGTGAAGTAGGCACCGGCGGCAACGGAGGTTCCGGCGGCGTTGGCGGCCGCGGCGGAAACGGCGGCGGCGGTGCCGGTGGAAACTCCATCGCAATCCTCATCGAAGGCGGCGGCTCTTATGTAAACCTGGGCGGCAGCGGATTCGCAACCGGCTCCGCGGGCTTCGGCGGCGTCAGTGGCACCAACCCAGGCAGCAACGGAATCTCCGCAGGCCAGTTCACTCGAGTACCGCTTTCACCCATCGTCGTTGACCAAACACCGACGGCCACGCACGTGCGACTCTATTGTCGCTACGGACTCATCAGCCAGCTTCAATCGCCAGTCACCGCAGACTCCGACATCGGTGACACAATCAACTACACCCTGCTCGGCGGCTCGCCCGACGGCACACCGCAGCAGGTCGGTCAGCAATTCCGCTTCACGCCAAACGCCGGCTTCGCGGGCTACACAACATTCCCCATCCGCTCAACCGATGCCCTCGGCCACACCCGCGACGGCGTCGCCCTCGTGCTGGTCGTCCCCGACATCGTGCCAATCCTGCTCGGCAGCGACCTCGACCCGAACCACATCTGCCTTTGCGACCTCAATCGCGATGGACTGGTGAATGGTGCGGATATGCAGTTGTATGTGAATCTGCTGCTGCAACTCTAGCGCGGAATGCGAGTTGATCGCGCGCCACAATCCGAGCACAAGGCGCCAGCCTTGTGGCATGTCGCGCAACCTCATCACCTGAGGGAGGAACAGAAAAGGTGTCAGTGACGCAGTGCATTTCAGAACATGCGTCATCCAACTCCTATCGCCCTACTGCCTAATCACCCCGCCTAGCCATCCCCCTGCCCTATCCTCCCGCAATCGCCCCCACAACCATAAACGGCTCAACCCCGCTGACAACCTCATCCGGCAACGGCGCATCAGGCGATTCGTGCGACAGATCCTTTTGGCACGCAAAGAACCGAATAAACGGCCGACGAGCCTTCGTCGCGTGGTCGCGGATCGTCCCACGCAGCATGGGATAGCGGGCCTCCAGCGCATCGAGGATCGAGCGCTGAGTCGGCGTCTCCTCAACGGCGAGTTCGATCTCGCCGGTCGCATGCGCCAGAGTGCGCAAATGAAATGGCAGCACAATTCGAATCATGCCAATGTCTGTACTTCCACCGACAGCACCGCCGGCAGATCGCGAACGATCGCGTTCCACGAATCGCCGCTATCAGCCGACGCATACACCTGCCCCCCGGTGGTTCCGAAATACACGCCGCACGAATCGAGTGAATCGACGCACATCGCATCGCGCAGCACGTTCACAAAGCAGTCGCTCTGCGGCAGTCCCTTCGTCAGCGGCTCCCACTCGTTCCCGCCGGTGCGGCTGCGATAAACGCGAAGCTTCCCCTCCGGCGGATAGTGCAGCGAATCGCTCAGGATCGGCACAACATAAACCGTATTCGGTTCATGAGCATGCACGTCGATCGGAAATCCGAAGTCGCTGGGCAGATTGCCGCTGACCTTCTGCCAATTCTCGCCGCCGTCGTCGGTGCGCATCACGTTCCAGTGCAACTGCATGAACAACACGTTCGGCCGCGAAGGGTGCATGGCGATGCGGTGCACACAGTGCCCGACCTCCGGCGTCGGGTCGGGCAGATACTTGGAGGTCAACCCGCGATTCTTCGGCGCCCACGTCTTGCCGCCATCATCCGTGCGAAAGACGCCCGCCGCGGAAATCGCCACAAACATACGGCCGGCATTCTTCGGATCGAGCACGATCGTGTGCAAACCCATTCCGCCCGCGCCCGGCTGCCACTTCGGGCCGGTCCCATGACCGCGCAAACCGGCCAGTTCGTGCCAGGTTTTTCCGCCATCGGTCGAGCGGAAAATCGCGGCGTCTTCCACGCCGGCATAGACCGTGTCCGGATCGGTCAGCGAAGGCTCAATATGCCAGACGCGTTTGAACTCCCACGGATGCTGGCTGCCGTCATACCACATGTGCGTGGTCAGCGGCTTTCCCGTCACGGGCGACGTGTCATAGACAAACTTGTTGCTCTCCCCCATCGGCATTCCGTCCGGCGTAGTCGTCGGCTCTCCCGGCGGCGTGCCGGGCTGATGCCAGGTTTTTCCGCCATCGTCGGAGCGCTGAATGACTTGGCCGAACCAACTGCTGGTCTGCGAAGCGTAGAGCCGATTCGGATCGACGCGCGAACCGGCGAGGTGATAAACCTCCCAACCGGCAAAGTGTGGACCGGATACATCCCACTTCTGCCGCTTGGCGTCCGACGTAAGAATGAACGCGCCTTTCTTGGTGCCGACAAGGACACGAACGCCACTCATGTCTTGACCCTTTCTTGTTCGATGCTGTTAGCGCTTGAGAGGAGCTGACATCCCTGCCTGTTTAAGTGGGGCAGGCGTCCCTGCCTGCCATCGCCTGACAGGCACCAAATGTTCCCATGCAATCGCTACCGGTTCCTCCACGTCGACGTGGGATCGTCTATTCCAAAACTGCCACCACACGACCAGTCGTCTTCGATTTTGGCAGCGGCAGCAAGCGCCCAATCGCGAAAAACCCCGGCCCTGCAATCATGATCGGAGCAAGCAAACCGATGAGCGCGAGATTGTACTCAAACCCGCCGCCCTGTGAGAAGAATCCGTTCTTACCGTGCACCATGCCGATCGCGCCGATCATGATCACGATCAACGACGCAGCCGAGAACCGGCACAGAAACCCGACAACAAGCCCGAGTCCGCCGAAGAATTCGCCAATGGTCACCGGATAGCCCATCGTCCCCATCATCTCCACCGTCTTGGAAAGGCCCTTCCCGCCAAAAGCCCCGAAGAGCTTCTGCGAACCGTGGGCCGCAAAGATAATCCCGACAACGACGCGAAGGATCAACAACGACACCTCGACGGCCGTACGATCTCGCGAAATGGTTCGGATGCCGTTCATGAGTGCTCCTTGAATCATGGCAAATAGCGTAACTCAACCCACCCCCTTCAATCAATCTGAACTCGCATCACGACAAAACCCCGGTGATTCTACTGTCCGATCTCATCACCGACCGCATACTGTTGCCCCGAACGGGGCACCGGAATGTAGCCACCGACGCACAACCTTTTGCGATTCGACATCGCGCTGGATCCGTCACAGGCCCCATACCAGCCCCAGCAGCGGCGATGGATCGTAGCCACAGGCGCCAGCCCGTGGAATGAAGTCGCGCAAACAACCAAGCCCCGAAGGGGCGACGGAATGATATTGGGTCGATTACAATTCCAACCGGACTATTTGGAACAGGAACAATTCCATAGTCGGCACGTCAAGAATAATTGCCCCAGTCCCGAGTTTCGATTGTCGCCCCGACAGGGGCACCGGAATGTAGCCACTGGCGCGAGCCAGTGGTATTGATGAAAAAGGAAACCAAGCCCCGGAGGGGCGACGGAATCAGCTTCTGGTGAAAACATTTCCAACTCACCCCAACCCACGACCGGGCCGCGACTTAGCCCAATTTCGACGTTTCGATTTTTCGACTTTTCGACTTTTCCCCTTGCCCCCGCCGGCCCACGTGCTATATTTGTTAGGTAGCAGTTAGGTATCGCTCCAAAGGAGGAGATCCATGGTTGCGCTTAACAGCAACGCCCCAAGCCCCAAGCCACGTGTGCCAGCGGTTTTCTCGCCCAATCGCAATCGGCGTCAATCCGCGCAATCTGCGGTTCCATCCAAAAATCGCTGGTGCGAGTCGTCGAGTCGCCTTGGAGACAATCCTTTCTCGCACCCAATCTCGCTGGTGCGAGTCGTCGAGTCGCCTTGGAGACAATCCTTTCTCGCACCCAATCTCTCGGGGAATCCTCTCCCCTCACTCAGCCTCAGCCCGGCACAAAAACCGCGCAAACGCTTTGTGCGCTTTTGTGCGTGGTAAAACGGTTTTTCGCACTTTTTTGGGGGGGTACTTTTTTTCTCGCATCAGACGTTGCAAAGCAACAACTTCCTCCACTCAGACCCTCGGCCCCTCAAACCCTTGGCCCCTCTCGGCCTTCCCGTTCCCCTGATCCCCCGCTCCCCCGTTGTCCGCGCACGCGCAATCCGCGAACGCTCACGATCAACCATACGAATCCAACGCATCGCGGGACAGCATTGCCCTGCATTCTCGGCCGCGCTCCGCCCGAAAAAAGGCCGCGGGCATGGCACACGAAGGCGTCGAATTTCATACCGGTAAAAAATGAAATGGCGCTGCGACTCGCAAAGGGTGAGCGGACGCAGCGCCATTTAGTTGCGGCCGAGTGGGCGCTCGGCCGCAGCGGGGCATAAAGGGTTGGGCTGGGCGCCCAACCGTTTGGGGGGCTACTCATACTCCTGTCACGGCCCGCCATTGGGCGGGGTTGTCCGTGGTGTCTTGCAACGCAGTCGCGGTCTTCCAATCAATTGATACGCACCCATCCACGCCGGAGTCAAACAACTCTTGGAAAAAGCCGAGAAACAGCCTGTTTCAGACGACTCGCACGGTCCGGTTCATATGGGGCCTGCTCAATGGGGACTATTGCGCACGAAGCGGGGACACCGTGCGACAGGCTGCCACGCCGACATTTGCGGAACGTGCGATATCATGCAGCCATGGACGATCTGATTCCCACAACTCAGGCGCAGACATGGGGCGACACGCTCGCCGAGTATCGCGACTGGATCATCATCGCCGTGTTCGTGCTGTTCGGGCTGATCCTCGTGCAGCGCATGTTCATGGCGATACGTCGCTGGCGAGCGCCGGCCCCCCTGCACCCGCGACTCGCCAAGTTCTCCGGCAAATCCGACGCCGACCTGGAGGCCGATCGCAAGGCCGCAGGGCTAATTGATGCAACCAGCTCAACAAATCGCATCGCCGGCTACGACGTCCTTCGCCAGGTCGAGGCCGTCTTCGTCGAGGGCTATCGCACACCCAAGGAGGCGGTCACCGGGCTAAAGGCCGCCGCCGGTCGCCTGGGTGCCAACGCCATCATCAACCTTTCGCAGCAGCGTACCGGCTCAGGCAAATGCACGGCCCAAGGGGACGCCGTGGTGGTCAAGCCGCGACCCATCGCCCCGCCGACCACCCCGCCGCCGGCCCCTCCAACTCCGCCGACAACCTGAAGTCGTCGAAAAGTGGGTGCTGATTGCGCATGGTTCCCACCCTAATTTTGGGCACTATTCCCCCACACGGGGTTCCTTCCCATTCGGCGACCCCATGTGAGCTTTATTCACCACCTCGCGTAATCCTCGCATTGGTCATGGGTTGGAATGCGAGCGTTAACAATTCGACGTCACCGGTCCGGCATGTGGCACGCAGCGTGTCATATGGGGGAACGTCCTGTCAGCCTCGCACATCTCGAAACGCGACGATCGTGTGAGTTCGGCAGCCTGCTGGGAGACGCCTGCGGTCGTTGGGGACCGCCTCCGCAGCGAGGTTGGAGCCTCCGCGGGCTTCCCTCAGCGGGTTGCTGCTATTTGGCAGCGGGGTCGTGCCGTGGGGAGACGGCGCGGCCCCTTATTTTTTGCGCTGACACGACCATCTTGACATTTCAGTACCGGATCGGATATCACTCCGACATTCGACGGGCGATTCGCGCACGTCGAATCTGACAACTGAATATTGTTTGGTGTGGGTCTCCCGCGTTGGGAGGTTCAAGAGGGAAGGTGGTGCAAATCCACCGCGGTCCCGCCGCTGTAATCGGGGACAACCGCCGCAGATGCCATTCTCATTGAGGATCACCGGGTTAATGACCGGTGCCAAAACGTGAGGAGAAGGCGCGGCATGTTGGTTGATCCGAGAGCCAGAAGACCTGCCTGCACCGAGTTGTCGTACCGCCCCGGATCTGGGCAGGTTGCACGACTCGTTGTCGCGCGGGCCTTTCGCCCCCTTCGCTGACGAGCTTCCACCTCCGCCCCGGTCACTCCGGCGCGGAGTTTTTTTTCGGCCACGACGATGGCCGGAGAAAGGAAGTTTGTCATGCGCAAGCCCGATCCCACTCGAATCATCCAGAAACTTGGAGGAGCGCTCGCTTTCTGCATCGCGGCGATCCAAAACCCCGCAACGGCGTTTCCACCGCCCATCGCATGGAGCGAGAACTTCGCCACCGATCCGCTACTCGCGGGACGCCTGAACGTCGCGCCGGGGCATTCGACGTCGCGATTTACCTATGACGGCATGGGGCAGGTTCTTACGGTGCATTACGACACGCAGTTGCCGACTGCATTGTGCTGGCGGCCGATCGATGCGGGCGGAGCCGGAATATGTCGCACGCGGGATTTTCAATTCTCCGTGACGTTTCGCATTCGCTCGGCCGGTTTTGTCGCCGACCCGGACCAATTCGCACAGATCGGATGGGGTCTGGTGAACTCGGTCAGCACGGGCGGCAATCGCGCGGGCAACGACCCGCCGGGCGCGCCCTATGCCTTCAATGTCGCAACGTTTGATTACTTTCCGAACGTCAGCCCCACGTTCGGCGGGCCGACCATCGCCGGCACCGCCATTCACACAGACGTGGAACAGAGCTTCTTCGCGGCTTTTGAATTTCCATTTGGCGCGGAAAGTCGTATCGATACGGCATTTGGGGATGAGGCGCCGGCCCTCGACACCATCTACGCGGCGACGGTGCGCTATTCGGCAATCACGCAAACATTAACGACCACTATCAATCAGGCCGGTATTCCGTTGCTGATCAACGCCGATGGATCGGGCGGACCGGGCGGGCCTGATGGGGATCCGGCGACGATTCAGACATTCTTTTTCGCGGATGATCCGCTGTGCATGGATCGGTTTGCCCTGACGGCCTGGCAGGACAGCTTTAACCTCGCGGGAACGTCGGTAAGGGCGGATGTGGATATTTTTCAGATCGACTTCTTCGCCCCGGCCTGGACGAAGGGCGACGTGAACGACGACAACGCCGTGAACGGTCGCGATATTGAACCGTTTGTGAAAACGCTTACGTCGCCGACACCGAACCCGGCTCAAGTCGAGCGATCCGATTTCACCTATGACGGTTTTGCGACGGTCGATGATGTTCCGCGATTCGTGGAGACTTTGCTTTGTCCGTAGTGCATTCGAAAAACACGAGCGCGCACCGGCTATTTGCCGGTGCCACACAAGCGAGTGCCACACAAGCGAGTGCCGAACGCGGCTTCACGCTGATCGAGATTCTCATCTCGATGGCGGTGATGTCGCTGCTGCTTGGCATTCTGCTTCCGGCATTGGGGCGCGCGCGCGAGGTTGGGAGGGGAGCCTCGTGCGCCGCCTCACTCCATCAGGCCGGGCTGGCGCTGACGTGTTATCTCGATGACAACGACGGGACGTTTTTCCCGTACTTTCAGGACATTCCCGGATCAGGCGGCGGGCGTCGATGGTGGTTCGGATTTGAAAAAGGCGGGCCGGCGATGAACCCGAATCAACGGAATCGGCCGCTCGACAAATCGGCAGGATTTCTCGGCAAATACATGGGCGGATCGTGGCGGGATTTTGTTTGTGCCGCGTTTCCATTTGAGGCGAGCGGTTTCTTTCGGAAGTTCGCCAATCCAGCCGGCGGTTATGGCTATAACACTGAGGCATTGGCAGGGTTCGGTTCGCCGACGGAGCCTGTCGTTCGTGCGAGGAAGATTCAGGAGTTCGTTGGACGAACGAGCGATGTGTTCGCATTAGCCGACGGTATACATTTTGATCGCCTGACGCTTTCCAGCTCGCCGCCGATGAATCAGGGATTCAACGAGCCGGCCTACATTCAGTGGCAACGCGATTCAGCGATGACGACCAACAGCGGCGTAAACGGCGGCTATGGCCACTTTCGACACGCAGGCCGGGCCAATGTGCTCTACCTCGACGGACACGCAAGCGGGCAACGGCTCGCCGGGACGGCCCATCCGTATTCGTCGAAAGGGCTTGGCGCAGTGGGTAATCTTTCGGATGAACTCGGAAGAAAGAAGTCCGTCAGCCGCGGGCCTACTTCGCCTCTTGCGAATATCGACATCGTCTACGGGCTGTAAAGATCACCCGCGGCGTTGGGCACAAAGGCAGCTTGCTCCAATTTTGGTGTCGGCGTCGGCCCATGCGATTTTGAAGCGGGCTTCGGCATCGGCTGCGCCTGCGGTGTCGCCTTTGGCGCGCAAACACTCAGCGAGGCCGTACAGCGACCAGCCGTTGTGTTGAAGTTTCTTAAGGTCCTCGCGATAAACGGCCTCGGCGTCGGCGTAGCGCTTTGCCGACATCAAAACTGCTCCAAGCGTGTGACGGACGGGTTGAGTCCAGTCGGGCGGTTCGTTGTAGGCCAGTTTATCTTCGCAGGCGACAGCCTCGCGAAGCGCGGCGACGGATGCGTCATAATCCTTCATCGCGAATTGAATCTCGCCCTCGAGCATGTGTTCGGCGACGGCGAGCACGGGGCCGGCCTTGTTGTTGCCAATGAGCATGTCGGGGCGAACCTTGGCGACAGCCTTTCGGAACTCGGCCTGCTCACGCCTTGCATTGGCGACATCGCCTTTCGCGGCATAAGCCACGCCGCGTGTGAATCGCCACATGGCGCGCGTGAATGGGAAGCGCGATTCGGGCTTGGGCTCGGCAAGGATTTCGTCCCAAAGGCCAAATCGTTTGAGAGTGTCGTAGGTCACGCCCATGAAACTGTCGGCGAGGTCGGGAAAGGTGCGTGCGAAGTCGTCGGGAATCCCACTCACCACTTCGCGGCTCATGCGAAGGGCAAGTTCGCGCTGTCCTCGCATCATCGCGGAGTAATTAAGGAAGTGCGTGTTATGGGCCATGTAAAGACGATAGAAACCCTGGCGAGGGCGCAGAATGCGGTATGCCTTGTCGGATTCAATCGCACGGACATTGGCGTCGCCGGCTTCCTTCCAATGGCCGGTGCGGACGTAGATATGCGACGGCATGTGCATCAAGTGGCCCGATGCGGGCACGAGTTTGCACAGGCGATCTGCGACGTCCATGGCGCGCTCCGGCGTCTGCGAGCCTTCGATGGCGTGGATATATAAGTGCAGCGCGCCGGGATGATTCGGCGCCTTTCGAAGAACTTCCTCAAGCGTTGCAACAATTTCCTCAGTGCCGGGATGGGGCATGCCGTCCTTGGTCCAGAGGTCCCACGGGCGAAGGTCCATCATGGCTTCGGCGAAGAGGACGCCTACGTCGACGTCGTTGCGATTTGCCTCCCAGACATCGCGCATGGCGCGGGCATAGGCTTCGTCAAGCGATTTGCGATCGGCCGGCGGTTTCTCAGCATAACGATGGGCCAGCGCCCGAATCAGGGCCTGCTCGACCGGCGACGCCGACGCGGCACGGAAGCGAGCCGCCTCGATCGCTTTCCACGCGGCGCGCGAATGGTCGGCATCCATCACCGGGTTGTTGATGTGAGGGCCGTTGGCGAGGGCAATCCCCCACCACCCCATGGCGCAATCGGGATCGATCCGTGCGGCCTCGGTAAAGCTTCGAATCGCCTCGTCATGATTGAAGGCAAAGGCCCAGATTAGGCCTTGGTCGAAGAATTTCTGTGCCTCGGGCGAGTACGCCGTGATCGTTCGATGGTGGTCCCCCATTCCATCGAAGAGGTGGGGAGCAGCAAAGGATGTGGACTTCGGCACGGGGCGGACGCATCCGGCAACTCCGCACACCAGTAGCAAAGCCCATCGGGCAACACCTTGATTCATAGGGCGACTCTCCTCTGCCGCGACAGAGTATCAGAACCGCGCTGGATGCCAAGCCGAAACAGGATCAGGAGCCGAGATAGATACGTGTGAAAATCTGAATATCGTCTCCATTTGAATCACCGCTGCCATCCAAATCGGCCGCCGAGATGTGAGGCGGATCGGTGTCTAATCCAAGCAGTACGTTGACCAATATTCCCAGATCAAGCTCGTCTCGGTTGCCGTCCAGGTTCAAGTCGCCAAGGCGCTGGCATGAATCGGGAACGGTGTCATTATTCAAGTCCAATTCCGAGCCTTCCAGAATTTCGCATGCATCGGGAATGCCGTTGCCGTTGCAATCGCCCCCAAAGGCGGGAGTCAGATTTGTGACGATCACACAGGAGGCATCGGCATATTTGATCGCGGCAATATCAAGCCTGCCGTCCCCGTCGAAATCCGCCATTGCCGAACAATCGGGGCCTGCATCCATGGGAAGATTGAACGGCGGCGAGAACGATGCAGCGCCATCGTTGAGCAACACCGAGATGTTTTTCGATACTTTGTTGGCCGCGATCAAGTCGAAATCGCCATCACGATCAACGTCTACCGCGACGATTGAATGGGGTTGAGCACCAAATGGATATGAACCGACGATCAGCACCGTTTGCGGCCCAAAACTGCCGGCGCCATCCCCAAGCAAGACTGATACCGTGTCGGAATCCGCATTGCCGACCGCGACATCAAGCAACTGGTCGCCATTAAGGTCGGCGAGGATGACCGATTCCGGACTATCTTGCACGGTATTCAGGGTCGCCGCACCCAGGCCGCCCACGCCGTTGTTCAAAAACACGGCAATCGAGTCCGTCGACCGATTGGATGCGATGATGTCCGCGCGGCCGTCACCGTTAAGATCGCCCGCCGCAGCCGTCCATGGGCTGATCCCGAGTGTCGGATAATCTGTTGAAGGGCCAAACCCGTTCCATCCACCCATGCCATCTGATCCGAGGTTGATGGCGACGGCAAGCTGATTGGTGAAGTTCTTGCAAACGACCAGGTCGGGCCATCCATCCCCGGAAATGTCCACGGCAAGAACGTGAATCGGGCCGGTTTGCTGTCCCGGGCCGGCGTTCAGGAGAACGGGAGTAGCGCCAGTCAGTCCAAGCCAGTTGCTCATTTCATCGGTGCCCGAATTCAACAAGATGGAAACCAGATTCGACAAGAGAGCGGGAGCGGCCACGTCGAGCCTGCCGTCGCCGTTGAAATCCGCGATTGCCAATGCCCGTGGAAATGGTGAAACCGAAAAGGGATCGGCCGACGTAAAGCCGCCAATGCCATCGTTTAGCAAGACGCGGACATTTGCGGCTGTCCAGCCCGGCACGACAAGATCCACATGGCCATCGCCATCAATATCGGCGGCTGCGACATGAAATCCCCCCGTCGTCGTCGAAATAGAAGCCGGAGGACCGAACACGACGCGGGCGAGGTCGCATTCATCCGGCACCAGATTCACATTGCAGTCGTTGTCAGTCAGTTCGCACTTGTCGAGAACACCATTTCCGTTGCAATCTCCGCCTGACTGGGCGATTTGAACGCGGTCGTCAAGGCTGTCGCCATTGCAATCGACGAACGGCTCATCCAATGCCGTAAGGAATGCGGTGAGGTCGTCGATGTCCTGTGACGAAAGCGAAATCGTTCCCACTTGTGGATCAAAGGCCGAAGGCGAGTTGTTGAACTCGGGTCCGGTGTAAAATGCCACGGCCTCTCGCAGCGTTTGAACGGCATTGTTATGGAAGTAGGGCGCGGTGTGCGAAATACCGATGAGTCCGGGAGTGCTGAAGGTACGATTACCATTACTTTCCGCGGGCATCGGCTGGCCACCCAGGCACTGGTCCGGAAAACTCGCGTTGATTGCGAGGGCGGATACGCCGGTGTTGAATGCGCGATTTCCGCCGCCCAACGCCGGAACAGAGGCGGCGAAGATGGGGCCGCTATGACACTTGAAGCACTTCGCGCTGCCGATCGTTCCATTGAATAAATCCCGTCCGCGTTGAATTGCCATTGCATCCCCACCGCGGGCAATCGCTGCGTCGATCATACGGGTTACATTGAAATTGCCGTCGGCCGGCATCTTGATCGTGAGCATGAAGGCTTCCATCGCTTCCTGCTCGGCCACGGTAGGCAGGCGAAAATCCAGCGATCCAGCCATCGGGTCCGAATTTCTCGCGAGCGTCTTCGGGAGGTGCTGCTGAACCGCGGCGACAGCGAATTGCTTCAAGTTTGTGAATTCGCCGCTGTGGCCGTACGGCGCGGAGAACGCGATATTTGTAAGCACCGGCGGGGCCCGGAACATCGGCGGATTTGCGAACCCGTCTATGTTCTCCAAATTAAGCCCCCGCGAACTTCGTAACAGACATGAATTCTCCAGGGCTGAGAGGGCCGGGTTGGTTTCCGCGACGAACAGCGGATCCGACGGGGAAAGGAACGAAATCTTGGTGGGTGAAAGCCCAAACTGCTGGTCCGGCCGATGGCAGGTAACGCACGATCGTCCGTTTCCCGCGAACGTTTCGAATAGGAACAAGGATCGACCCTGGTCAACGATTGACGCCGCAACGAATGCACCTGTCGCGCCCGCACTGTTGCGCGGCGCGGGGGTTGAGACACTGAAGTCGACGTTGAATTGGCCGGTGCCGTAATTTGAAAAGTTCTGAATCCGCTTGCAGGCCGATACACCGGTGATTGGCAACTGCGCGGCTGGCGGCCCGGCCGGCTGGCCGAGGGTGTCGGTTCCAGTGTCACTCGCGTAATTTCCATAGCTCAGGCACAGATTTAGCGGCGTGGCATTGGAATTCGCCGGATTGTTCGAAAGGCTTACTCTGCCGGCAACAGGAACCAGTACGGCAGGAATCAGAAAATCTGGGATCGGGGCGCCCGGTAATTGAGAGAATTCAGAGGTGGCCAGCAGGCAGCTGTAGCCCCCAGTATCGGGATCGATCACGCCGATTGGGGCATCGGAAGGAAACTGGAACGTGGCGGTGACATCTCCGTGAGCATCCTGGAAAACAAGCTGCAATCGGCTTGCTGCCTCACCCGGCTGAGGCCCCCACTGCGCATCGGCCGGAGTCTGGAATTTCAATTCGACGAATTGAACGCGTGAATCGCCATTGAGTCCGGCACACACTTCGTCGATCTGGATTGCCAAGGGGTCGGCCGACGCCACGGCCGCAGCCGCAGCAACGAATGCCATCATCCAGCCTACATATTTCACGAG
Source organism: Planctomycetota bacterium (assembly GCA_016235815.1). Classification (GTDB taxonomy): domain Bacteria; phylum Planctomycetota; class Phycisphaerae; order UBA1845; family UTPLA1; genus JACRIM01. The sequence goes on along the minus strand of JACRIM010000028.1, from coordinate 39,900 downwards.
TTGAGACACTTGACGGCAGCCTTTTATTCAGCCGGTGGCCGGTACGAGGGTACTGCTCCGGATGTATCGCACAATCCAAATTCATCAAAATACGAGGCGCGATTCGGATCCAGCGACGATTCACCGACTTCCCAAATACGCGAGAGACACCCGTGGGGAGACCATTATGATATGAGCATTTGGTCACTCACTGCAAGTATTCCCCCGAAGAATGAGTCCAGGAACTAATTCCGCGCGACTGAATGGCAAATCGCCTCGGAAACGGGAATAATAATCATTGTGTTGAAGACCGGACATGGCCCCATCGCCTATCCCTTAAGCTAGGATGCGAGAAGAAGGCGAGTCCACTCGGCGAGAAAACCCGATTCGAACAGGCAAGTAAAGGTGCAATTTGACGATGATCGACGAGACCACTCTCGATGCCAAAGTCTATCCGGTCAGCAAAGACCGCACGCTCTCGATGAAGGATCTGCTGGACTATTTTTCGCAAGTGGGTCGGCTCCGCGTATCGGACCTGCACCTCAAGGTCGGTGTTCAGCCCGTCTATCGCCTCGATGGGGCCATGCAGCGAATGAAGGGTCCGCCGCTGACGCTTCCCGTTGTTGAAGCACTCGTGCGGTGCATGTTGACAGCGCCGGAGTATGAGCGCCTGAAACAGAATCGTTCGGTGGACAGCTCGTGCTTCACGGACAAAATGCAGTTCCGCCTGAACTGCTTTTTCGACAATGACGGCCCGGCGATGGCGGTTCGTGCTTTGGAGACGACGCCGCCCCCGGTCGAGGAAGTGGGATTCCCCAACGGCGTTTGGCGCGACATCGTGACGAAGCAACACGGGCTGGTGCTGGTGACCGGTATCACCGGCGCGGGAAAGTCGACGACCATTGCCGCCTTGATTGATCGCATCGCCCAAAGCAAGGCGTGTCGCATTATTACACTCGAAGACCCGATCGAGTATCGGTTGACCTCCAAGTCGGCGATCATTTCGCAGCGCGAGGTCGGGCGCGACGTGCCCAGTTACGAGCATGGGCTGCGCGACTGCCTGCGAGAAGACCCTGACATCATCTTTGTTGGTGAAATGCGCGATCGGGACTCCGCCGCGTGGACGCTTACGGCGGCGGAGACGGGCCACCTCGTCTTTTCCACTTTGCATACACGAGACGCGCGCGGCACGATCACACGCGTGCTGGACCTGTTTCCATCAAGCCAGCAGGACGAAGTGGCCAACCAGCTTTCGCTCGGCCTTTCGCACATTATCTGTCAAAAGCTCATCCCCAAGGCGGCGGGCGATGGCCGTGTGGTGGCGATGGAGATTCTCAATAACATCTACTCCGTCTCGAATTTGATTCGCCTGACCAAGACCGAGCAGCTTTATTCACAATTGCAGACGCGTACCAAAGACACGCCCGAAGAGCGTATGACGACGCTGGAGCGATCGCTCGCAAACCTTGTACGAACGGGAACAATCACACCGCTTGAAGCCGAGAAATGGGCGAACAACCCGTCTGCCTTTGTCGAGGAAATGCAGCACAACGGCTGAGTCATTTCAAGATTCAGCCCGGGGCTATGCTCAATCATACAACGTGGATTAGTTGACTCTGCGGCGACGAAGGCGGAAGACACCCAGCGCACCCGCCGCGACAAAGAGCACGGTGGACGGTTCTGGTATTGGCGTGTAGTCGACTCTGAGGAGTGGTCGCTTGTCGGCCGCAGCGTTCTGGAGAGAATCAAATCGCTTGGCCGTAAAGGAATCACTTTCGCCGCCCAGGAGGATCCAGCCGAAATTGCCGGATGGGTTGTCGAGCCATGATTGAACGTCGGCAACCATTTGCGAGGTGGAAGCCCACGTGTAAAAACCAAGGTTCGTGACAACCTGTGAGCCGCTCACAGCACCACTGAAGTCACCGCCGGCATTCACCCAATCCGAAGAACCGTAGAAGTTGTTCAGCCACGTCGCATCGCCAATCTGGGCCGCGTCTGGGATGCCTTCCTGTCCGCCGGCATCGGAAAGCCCCTCACCCCAATCGGCGTCAACGCGGTGAAGATCCATCGCGACCGCGGTGCTGCACGTCGGGCCGCATCGCGACATGTTGAGGGTCAAACTGACGGAATTGATCGTCGACCCGGCTGGGATCGCACCGGCCACATCAAAGGCCATCAAGGCTCGTCGCAATTCCGCGAACCCGGTGCTACCGGCAAACAGATGTTCGCCCATACCGTTACTGGTGTCGCCGGCATCGCTTTGGTAAAGAGTGTTATCTTTTTGCGGCGCGAGATTGATCACGGAGGCCGTCGCTGTAACAGCGGGGCACACAATACAGACCGACAGCGCGATGGTGATAAGGTGCTTCTTCACTTGTAGGATCCCTCTCCTTAACTACCAACCGAGTTTACGCGATCGCCCTCCCGGATTCAAGTCCATGCAATGGTTTTTCGGACGCCACGCCCGTTCACTCCGGATCGCTCCAAATCAATGAAACAGGCCCCGAGGCGCATCTTTGGCGACCCGGGGCCTGAATAGACAATCCGCTAATCGTTCGTTACGGCTGGCTGAGCAAGATCGTAACAAACGGATCGACGTCGGCCACGCTCAGGGCGAGGCTGCTGTCGCAGTCCGCGGCACACTTTTCGTCCACGTTGGCCGAACCCGGCGCCAACACGACCTGCACGAATCGCGACACGTCGCGTCCGTCGATCACACCGTTCAGATCAACGTCGCCCTTCTGCACACATGAGCAGATCGGGAAGGCAACCGGCGTGGAGAGGCTCACGTCGTCCACGAACCAGTCGTCAAAGGCCCCGGTGGTCGCCGTATTCCGGATGCGGAATTGGAAGGCCGCATGATAGGCACCGGCCGGGAGGAGCAATTCGCGCTTGGTGTAAGTTGTCTGATCGGGCCCGCTGCCGAGTTGGCGGTCGATCTCAACCCATGCCGCCGACGAATTCAGGTACTCCACGATGAGGTCGTCCAAGGCGTCGGGGCTTTCGCCACCGCCGCGCTGCTCGTACCAATACGTGAGTTTCACTGCGCTTTCGGCGGACATGTTGAACACCTTGCTGACGATCTCATCGCTTCCGTCAGGATCGCCGTTGAAACGGGCTGAATTGGGAGCGCTAGGCTCGCCTATGCCGACCGTGTCAATCGTGGCGGTCGTTGAGACCCACTTGGTGTTATCAAAGGTCAGGTTCGGGAAGTCGTCTGAGAACGAGATCGCCAGTATCGGGATGACATTGATCGACACCGTCGCGATATTCGAATCGTCGCCGTTTGCCGTCACCTTAAACGTGAACGAATCCGCTCCGACGTATCCGCAAATTGATCGATAGCGGACGCCATTGAGGCCACCCGGAATCGAATACGGCACGCTGGTGATCTGTCCCGCATTCGGGTCGGTCAAGGTGCCGAATGCCGGCAGCGACAACACGACGAAGGTGGTCGCGTCACCATTGGGATCAGAACCCGTGAGCGTAACTTCCGCGTTCGCATAGGTGTCGACGGTCACAGAACCATTGCTTGCCGTCGGCGGCAACGGGCCGCAACCACTCGAGTGGTTCGAATGATCGCTCTCGAAGAAGTCCGGTGACAATCCGCCACCAGCCGAGAGTCCAACCACATTGTCCGCTGACGAGCAGGCCAGCCAGCTTAGTGTGATTCGACCGTCGAAGAACATTTCGATCTGGAAGGTGTTGGGGTTCGTGGTGCTGTATTCAAACACGCCGAGCCATGTCACGACCATTCGATCCGCCAGTTGCTTGTAACTGACCTGCCCGCCGGCACCCGGGTTCAAGTCGTCCCACAATGCACTGATGCGCGGTTGCGAGAAGTGCTCGGCGAGCGTTTCGGTGTAATCCGTCTCTGCGGAGGTAAAGGTCAGGTTACCGTTCGTTCCGACCCAGAAGCTGCTGTACGCAATGGTGTGCAGTTTCACGGTCTGTCCGCCCGTCACGGTCACCAGTGAATTGCCGTCGTCGGCCGAGCCGGTCCAGGTCGTGATCGGTGTCCCGCCCGTCGGATCGGTAGGCAATGCCGAGATGTTGAACGTGCAAGCCTTGTACTTGCTGATACCCGGGTCCGGCGTGAACAGAACCATCTTATTGTCGAGGTCGTTGGCGGCCTCGGCACCTGGGAAGATCTGGGTCCATCGCTCTGGAACAACCGGCGTCATGAACGTATAGCACGCCCCGCCATTGTTATCCGTCGCGGCGTTGGCAGCTGAATCAACTGCATCCACAGCGAAGAAGTAGGTCGAACTTGGGCTGAGGCCGGAGATGGCGATGCTGTGACTGGTCACAAATCCCGCCTCCGACACGGTGTTCGGCAATGAGCCGCAACTCGTACCCCATCGTACCGTGCCCTTGGCCGACTCATCGGTGGTGAATGTCACCGTCGCGGAATTTGCCTGGATGTTGGTCGTTTGCACGTTGGAAATGATCGGCGGAGCACAATCCACCACCGCGTTCGACGTGACGATGACGTTGAATCCGCCCATGCCGTTGTCAGCATCGACGTAGGTCGCGGTAACGGTGTCTCCATTGGCGACTTGCAGCACACCCGAGCTATTCGTCGTCGAAAGGTTGATGTTACCCTGGAACAAAGCCGTCAGCGGGCCTGTTTCCGTGAGGGTAACAACTTCGCCGCCCGGCTCAGTTGTCGAGGCGATCGTGACGTTGACGGTTTCGGCCACGTTGTCATCGGTGTTCAGATCGCAATCGACAACGGTGATCGTGGAGGTCGCGCTGCACGGATATTTCGATCGATCGAGGCCGATCGTGCCGGCATCTGAGCAATTGACGAGAAGCGGTGATGCGCAGAGGGAGAATGGCTGAGGGCCGGTCGGTACGTTGAAACCGCGAACCTCGACGCGATAGACGCCGGGGGGCGGGCTGGCGACGTAGACCTGCTCGATGTTGTCGACTGCGTTCTTCTGCGTTTGAACTGCAAGTGCAGCGGGATTGGCCAAACCGCCGAGGGTCCACGGGAATCGCTGGTTGTTGGACGGGTCGAACACGACGAGGTCGAGATCGTTGATCAGCGCGGGGCTGACGTTTGGCGTGCCGGGAGGATCGTCCCACGCGAGGGTGATTTTCAGGACGTTGTCGGTCGGTCCGACGACGACGAAGACCGTATCAACGCCGCCGTTTGAGACGGAGCCTTCTTTGAAGTTACCAGTTCGCATGAAGTCGATGCAATCTTTGATGCGAACCGAGCCGTAGCCGAATTGGTTATCTGGTCCGGGATTTCCAAGATCAACCGCCGTATGGGCGAGGAGTATCTTAAGCGTTGAACCACGGAAATCCGGTCGGGCCGGAAATTGGACGCGATAATCTTCCAGGAGCAACGCCGACAATCCGCATACCGTTGGGCTGGCCATGGAAGTACCGCACTTGACCGAGTATCCCGTGTCGCTGCTTGAGGCACACGACGTGACACCGCCGTCACCATTCGATTGGCAACCAGGTGCGGAGATGTCGGGCTTCATTCGACCGTCATCGGCCGGGCCCCAACTTGAGAAACTGGTCATGGAGTCATCATTCGCATTCAGTGCGCCGACGGTGATGTGGTTTTTCGCGCACGCAGGGGGAGCAGTCTTGTGATAGCCGGCGGGCACGTTCGGATCGTTACATGTCGAGACCTGTCGTTCGTTACCGTTGGCCCAAACGATTCGGAACGGAGCGCCGCTGCTTAAGCTGCCGCGGGCGATTGAATCGATCACGGTATCCGTGACACCATAGTCGCCTTCCCAAGAGCAAGGGAAGCCGTTCGGCGCCGTATTGGTGCCGATGGAGTTGTTAGCGAAGTCAGCACCGTAGGTATTGATCGCTTCGCCGTAATCCGCGTTCATGTCACCGGGGTCGGTATAAAGGAAGCCCTGACTGAGGCTGCATCCTCCGTTCTGATTCAATCCATAGGACACAATTGAAACGCCGGGGGCCATGCCCTTGTTATTTGCAACGGCCACGCCCGCGCCGCCGATGGTACCCGCGACGTGCGTTGAGTGGTCGCTAACCGCTGTGCAGGCCAATTCGCCGGCACCAATCTGCGCTCGGCCCTGGAAATCCAGGTGGGTGGTTCGAACACGACCACCGTCATACACCATGACGCCCACGCCGGATCCTGTCAGGCTGTACGGAGCTGCCTGCACCGTGTTCGCCTGTGTGATAACGCGGTTTTCCGCATTCAATTCTGACATGCCCGGCAGCGGAGGCTCGATCCATGATACGGCGTCCTCATCGGAAAGCTGCTTGATCTGGCTGTATGGCAACTCGACGACCATCACACGAACATCATCGATGCGTGACCGAATCATGCCGCCATGGAGATGAACCGTCTGACGAGCGACGTCATCCATGGACACATCGGAATGGAACTTCACATATACGCCGACCGTCGGGTCGTTTGCCGCTCGGCCGCTTTCGTCCGCAGGGGCGTCGGGCTTGGCTTTGTCCTCGGGCTTCACGCCGACCACCATCCAGTCGTGGACAACGTTGAAGAACAGGTCGCTGTGCAATTTGTGAACCTGCTGAATATCCGCGACACCATGAAGCTCCGGCATCGAAACCAGCGCATTGACGTTGAGTTGCTCTCGGCGAATGGACGCGAAGAAGGCGTTGGAGCCGAGGTAATCGGCCAGTGTTACACCAACGGCATTGAGTTTTGCACGAAGCTCCTCCGTTATCGGTTGTTCGAATTGCATGATGACATGCTTGGAGCCGGTGGCAGCTCGATCGTTTAGGGCGGAGAGTTGGGCCTTCAATTCATCTGCCGAGCACTTTTCCACGCGAAGCTGCTCATTCTTAAATCGAATCGGCTTGGTCTCAGCCTGAGCCGTGGAGTATGCGACTAGCGACAGAAAAGCGACCGTTAGAATCTTCCTGAACGTCATTGAATGGCTCCTCAACACACGGCATCCTGCCATGCGCGCGCTCGCCAGCGGGTTCAAGGGAAATGGATAACAACGCGCTTCTCCACTCTTCCCCTGACCTTGCAGCGAATGTTATCGTTAAACACTATATTACCGGGTAGGATGGGCCATAGGAAAGACCGCAGGGGGCGATTTCCAAGTTTATTTTGAAGGACCGCTAGGACTGGTGACTGTGCGAAGTGCTGCCACGGCCCCTGCGTGGTCTGGGCGAATCGCCACCGCGGCCTTCAAAATGTCGGCAGCCTCTCCTGTGCGGCCCGCTTTAATGAGGGAAAGTCCCAGATTGTAACGACACTTAAACGCCGGATCGGTGCGGGAATCCGGCGGCAATGTCTTCATCCCTTCCCGATATGCTGCAATTGCATCATTGATTCGGTCAGAACGGTCATAGGCCAATCCGAGATTAACGTACGCCTCAACTGTTTTGGGGCTGAGTCGGATCGCGTGGGTCAGCGCGACGACGGCTTCGTCATAGCGACGGCAGTCGAGCAATGCGTTTCCGAGGTTGTATTGCGCCTCAGGGTAATCAGGAAAGATCTCCACAGCGGTACGCAGCATGTCGACTGCTTTTTCGCGCCGACCCAATTCAAACAGTGCCGTTCCAAAGCAATAAAAAAACTCGGCACCAAATTCGTTCGGGCTAAGCGACAAGGCCTTTTCAAAAAAGGGCAGGGCTTCCGCAAATCGCTTCTGCGACCAATAGACCATTCCGAGATTGGCATACGGCCCGGGCGAATTCGGATCTAGTTGAAGCGCTTCCTTGAGGCGTCCCTCCGCCTCCGCTGGTCGACCCGCCCGAAGGAGGGCATATCCCAATGCGTTCCGTGGTCGTTGATGATGTGGCGCCAGGTCTACATTTTGTGACCAGAGCCTCACCGGATCGCCGTAGAGCAGATTGCGATTCACGGTGACTACTATAAAAACGAGTGTGATCGCGATGATCGTGACGACCCGCGCGGGCTTTGCGATCCATCGATGCGCCGCAATCGCGACCGCGACAGTAATCGCGGCAAGCGGAAGATACATTCGATGCTCAAACGCCAGGTCCTTGATGGGCACGATGCTCGACGTGGGAGCGAGGATGAGGAAAAAAGCCGCTCCCAGAAACCCTGCCGCGGGCCGCTTGAACATCAGCCACACGGTCGCGAGTACGAGCGCGCTGACCACCACGGCCCCAAGCGCCACATCCGACACTGAATGGGCTAATGGCCAGCCGTAATCGAGGCAAAGTGGATAGGGCCAGACGCACAGTCGAAGGTAATGAAGGATGACGCCCAACTGGGTCAGCCCATAGGTAACCGGCGTGATGCCCTCCATGGCAAAGCCGACGGTTGTTCCGCCGCCCTGTTCCTTTTGATACAAGCCTCCGACAACACCGACCACCCACAGCATGGCAGTCGATGACCACAGGGCAAGATGGAGCCACCATCGATTTCGAAGCATCATGCGAATTGAAGGAGCCAGAAAGATGCGGTCATATAAAAGCGCGACGGACGGCGCCGTGACCATCACGGCCTTGCAACCCATTCCCACCCAACCCGCAACGATCGCGGCGGCGCCCCACGCAAATGCCGTTCGAGGACCGGCGGCCCTGTTCAAACAATAAAGGGTTAACAGATAGCACATCGCCATCAGCGATTCGGCCCGTTGAACGACATAGGTGACGGCCTGTGTGCCGAGCGGATGGACAACCCACAGCAATGACGCAAGCATGGCGATGGACTGGGCGGCACTCCTGCATTCCGGCGAAACGGCGGGAGACAACAGCGTCCGCCGCACCAACCCATAGAGCAGCATGGCGCTCGAAAGATGGATAAACAGATTGACTGCGTGATATCCGGGAATCCAGAGTTCGTGAACCGCGAAGTTCACCGCGAATGTAAAGTCCACGACTGGTCGCGTATCCTTGAAAAACTCCGACAGGTGCCAGACGTCCCGAATCCGCCCGTTCCTCACGATTTGCAAATAATCATCAAACAGCCACTGACCACCGAAACTCGGCAAATAGGCGATGAAGCCGGCCGACACGATCATCAGTAATCCAAGTCGTACTGACCATTCTGGCGATCGCGGCGCCTTCGGCGTTTGCCCGGTTCGACGCTTAGATTCACGACGCGCTGCGGCCATGACGGGATAGTAAGGAACGAATCGCCATGGCAACAGGCGGCTTGCCACCTTTTCACGAACGTCTTACCGTATTCGCCGAAGACAATCGCCCGAGTCAGGCTTGTCCGATGGCGTGTATCGGTCCTGCGACTCGCGGCGGAAAAACTGAAACCAAGGAGTACACATGATTCCACGTCAAAAGGGCCTGCTGCGAGGCTGCATTGTGATCGGTTGTTGTCTGGCCCTGGCGGTGGCATGGTCGAACCACACCGTCGTGCAGGGCGATGACCACAAGGGCGGGCAAAAGGACCCGGTCAATTGGGCGCCGGTCGAGAAGATGGGCCTGTACCTGTGTGCCTTCCACATTGGAAAGAAGGACCCCAAATTCCAAGTCGAGGCGCACCACTATTGTTCACCGATCGGCGACATTCACCAGTGCGCCGTATTCGATTCGCGCGGCCCGAACTCCAAGCTGCTTGGCACGGAGTACATCATCAACGACGAGATCTACCAGAAGCTCCCGAGCGACGAAAAGAAGTACTGGCACCCGCACGCTTATGAGATTCTCTCTGGGCAGCTCGTCGCACCGGATATGCCGAAGATGGGCGACGACGCATTTGTCGGGTTCATTACGTCGTGGGGTAAAACATGGCACACGTGGCCGGACCCGAGCACGGCAATCCCCATGGGCGAGCCGATGCTGATGTGGTCGGCCAATGGAGACGGTCAGATCAACGAGGCACTAATCTCCAAGCGCGATGCGCAGTTCAACATCAGCACGAGTGAAATCCGCAAGCGCCGCGAGTTCATGGGATTTGAAGTGCCGCAGGTCTCGCCGCCGAAATCCATGAAGGACATTGCCCGGCGATGGACAAACAAGGGCAAGGATGAGCCGACAAAGCGGCCCGACGCAAAACCTTAGCAAAAAACGAAACTGACAGGCCCATTCACGGCGTCACGACGCGATCCGTCGGGACGCCGTTTTTTTTCCCAGGATGAAAAAATGGCGCCCGGTCTCCCCATCCCTGGCGAGCCGGTGCGCCTCAACGCGTTGGTGATCAGGCGGCGCCACGGTGCCGCCCGACTGCGCCGCGTTCTCCAACGCGGCCACATGCTCCGATGTCTCCACACCGGCGAATTGGCCGCCCCACGATCGCACCGTCCGCAATCTGGCCTGCAAATCCATCAGCCCCACCGCGAGCGATCGCTGCTCCTCGGGGGAGCGGGATCGATCGGGCTGAGCCATGGCGGCCCTTACGACGGAAACGGTCGAATCAGCGGGGTTGGGTTTCAACGACGCATTCCACTCGCGCTGCCCGCGGGCACTTCCTCCGTGAAGCCTCGCGAGATGCGCCAAACAAATTGTTATTGGCCTCGAAGTTGGCGGGCGAAAGGAGGCCCTCATCCGAGTCTCCTTCCGCCGCCAGTCTCGAAACTACCCACCTCCGGGACGACCACGCATCATCCCGTTGGTCAGGTTGACTGCCCGCACTGAGGGCAGATGCCGCACTTAGGATTCACTTGCGCCAGACGACTGTTGTCGGCGAAGGTCGGACCAGTAGCCTTCCAGCTCACGGTCGAACTCATCCCGTCGACGAATCTCAAGATGGTCGCGGACGCCGCAGATAACGACTTCGCGCCCAAGGCCGGCACGCGACAGCATCCGGGGCGGAATAACGATCCGCCCCTGTGTGTCGGGCTCAAGGGTTTCGGCGCTGGAGTAGAACATCTGCTCCCAGCGAAGGCGGTCCTTGCTGGGGGTGAAAGTCGGTTCGGTACGCTCGGCGATCTTTTCGAAGCCGCGCTCCGTATAGATCCAAAGGGTGTTTTCCGGCTGCCCCGGAACGAGCACGAAGCACCGGCCATCGCGCTCAGCATCCAGGCGGCTTCGAAACTTGGCCGGGATTGCGAGGCGGTTTTTTTCATCGATGGAGTGCTCGTAGTAGCCAGTGAAAACCATGGTTTTCCTAAGGAATTGGCGTTACCCACCAATCCCCACTTCATGGGCTTACTCTACACAAAGCCCCACCTTGCGTGCAAGGGAAAAACCGATTGTCTCCGACTTTTTTTCGGCGGATTCGCTCGTTGTTTAGAAGTTTCGATAGGGAATAAGTTTGTGGCGATTGTTCCTGATCCCCTCAAGGAATTCACAAGGCCGCATTATCGGGCTATTTGTGCGACAGCACCAAATCGTACAACTGTCGCCACTGCCAGCCAATGGCGTCAAGTCGATGGCGGCTAAGGATGGCCTGGCGGTTCGCGGCCGCCAACGCCCGAAGCCCCCCTGACAGAACCGCTTCAATTCCCCATGCGAAATCGGCTGTGTCACCAACCCGACACAACCGCCCCACGAATGGACTGGTGACCAACTCCCGGCAGCATGGAAGATCACTTACCACGACCGGACACTGCGCTGCGATGGCCTCAAGTACGACATTGGGGGAGCCTTCCGTTCGAGACGTGAGCACAAGGGCGTCCGCCGCCCGCAGCCACGACGCAACATCCTCGCGCCATCCCACGCATCGGACGATGCCACACAGTTGGCACTCCGCGATCCGTCGCTCGACGGCGCTTCGCTCAGGCCCGGAGCCGATGAGGGCGAGAGCCACGGGATGACGATCCCGCACGATGTTCACTGCGTTTACAAGCGTCGTCAGGTCTTTCACCGGGTCCATACGACCTACCCACACGAGCAACGCAGCATCGGCGGGCAGCATCCATGTTGCGCGATCGATTGGAGGCGCCGCAGCGATGGCGTCGGCGTCCACGCCATTGGGAATCACGGAGACTCGTTCCCGCGGAAAGCCAAGTTCTTCCACGAGGTGCGACGCCACAGCATTGGAGTTCGCCACATGCGCGTCCGAAAGCCCCGCCGTCAGAGACTCGCCCCAACAATGCCAACGGCGCTCAATCTCAATTGTGACCGTTGATGTCACGATCGGCCGAACACGATCGCACCGCCCCACCATCCGAACCGCCAGATTCGCGTGAAACAGACCGCCCTGAAGCACATCCGGATTGAACCGACGCACCCGAGTCGCCAGCCGCGCCAAACACGATGCGTCGAATCGACCGGCGGCGTCGCAGGAAAATGTCGAAAAACCGGCCTTTTCAAGCATCGCCGACACCGGCCCGGGCCGGGAGAGACACCCGATGATCGGCTCCACTCCCGCCCGTCGAAGGTAGGGCGCGAGACGGGCGAGCCGCAGCGGCAAACCGCCGAGTTCCAAGTCCGTCGCCACGATCATGACGCGGATCATGGTGTGATCAGTGCCCTTGCGATGAAGTGGTGAGCGCCATCACGCCCGCGTCGTCACGGGACGCGGGCGACTTCGATTCAGAATCCAGACGCAGACAACGAAGAGACACGAAACGACAGCACCGAGCGCGATTGCCTGTCGCGCTTTGGTCATGTCGAACATCGGTGATTCGGACGTGCCAAGCCGGTCATAGCGAATGGTCCCGGCGCGGCGCACACTTCCCATCGGAGTGGCCTTTGCGGAATCGATCGTTTCGCCCAGGGAAGCAATCACGGACTCGAGGTCCGTTACTTTCTGACGGGCGGCCGCAAGTGCCTGTCGATGCTGTTCAACGGTTTCTGTGGACACCGTCGATGCAGCCGCGGCTTTGTCGATCTTCAAAAAGTCGTCGGATAATTGCTCATGCCGGCGATTGGCGGCCTCCAACTCGGCCTTGAGTCGTTCGTACCGTGCATGATGTTCATCCGCCCGGGCTTTCAGCAACTGTTCGGCGACTCGTTCGCGATGATGATTCTGTCGCTCACTAATTCGCGGCGCGACATCGGCAACCGCAGCCATCAGCGCCTTCAACTCGACCTCGTAGCGGGGCACGATGCTGCGCGCCGCGATGGTCCATGTGTTCCTCGCGGCGAGGCTGTCATGGGCGTATCGCGTCATGGTGCTTTGCAATACGCGCCGCTGGGCCATCTCCGAGCCGCTCCGGCTCAGGTCGTCCGCCTTTTTCGCCGCTTCGGCAAAGGTGTTTCGACTCCTGGCATGAAACTCTCGAATAAGGGTCTCGGCCTGCTTCTGATATTCACTCAGCGCGGTTGGATCGATTCCAACATGCCACGCTTCGACCCTCGGCTTCAACTCATTCCAACGAGCTTCGAAACCGCGAGCCTGCTGCAAATAATCCGTCACATCAACGGCGAGTAGCTCCAACTCCTTCTTAATATCCTTGTCGCTCTGTGTTTCAAGTTGTTTGCGGATTTCCCCAAGCCATGCGTCAATCGATTTCAACAAGCCGTCAAACGGTTCCTGCGATTTGGCCATCGACGAAAGAAGAAGCGCATGCAGTTCCACCGACTTCGTCCGTTGATGCTCCATGGCCTGGCGAAGCTCGGTGTCGCCTTCGTATGCTTCGGCGAGTTGGGCCTCCGACGGCACCACCGGCCCGCTCGGGGCAGGTTCATTTTCGAACGCCTGCAGTTTTGCCTTCAATTCGCCAACCGCCGACAGCGCCTTGGCGAGTTCGATCTTAAGGTTTTCGCGGCGATCGCGAATCGTTTGCAGTTCGGCTGGATCCACCCGGTCCGCAGCGGACGACTCAAGTCGCTCGACCTCTCGTCGGGCGGCTTCGAGCGCCTCTTGCTTTTCCGCACGTTCGGTTTCCAGCGCGGTCACCCGTTGTTCCATGGACTCCTTCGATTCGGTCGTCGTCGCGAGTGATGCCTGATAGGCCGTGGCGATCGCGTCCAGCCAGCCCTGGGCCGCTGCCCGCTGACTTGAGGTTGCGTTCACCACCAGGAGCAGGGCGTTGCCCTCTGGGGACGGCGTAATTGTCAGTCGACGGTCACGGATCATGGCCTGCATATCCGACCCACTGCGCCGCGTGGCCTCGCTCAGAACCGTGTCGCTGGTGATCGCGGCAAGATGCTCGGAAACGCTGCGGCCGTCACCGTTGGCCGGCCGAATGACACTGCGTACTTCGACGTCGCCTGTCGGCGAATAGAGGTAGGCGGTGCCGGCCAATCCGCCGACGGTTATTGCGATCACAAAGATTCCAGTCATTACGGCCAATTGTTTCCATGATCGCCCCCGCGCGCCGCCCGCCGTGGCCACCGGCGACACATACTCGTCCTCATCCGCGACCAAGACGAAGTCGGAGTTCGTCATCTCGCCAACCGGTTCCTGCAGATCAACGGCTGACTCATCCAACCAAACCCGATCATCCATGGCCGGTGCGGGCTGCGCGGCGTCTGCGATTGCAAGCGGGGTCTCCGGCGGCGGGACGGTGATCGATTCATCGGGAATCGGTTTCGCCAAGACCTGATCGACGGCGGCCGTTGCGATGGCGATTTTCTCGTCCAGCTCGGACGATTGACTCAAATCCACAAGACCAGAGTCGGCCTCTGCCGCCGGTCGCGATTGGATCGATTGCGTCGTCGGTTCCGTCGGCAATACGGAAACGTTTAACTCCTTGTGCAGGTCAAGCTCGGCCCGTTCACGTTGTTTCTTGATGTTTTCCGCGAGCTGCGCCAGCCGCTGTTCAATGTCACGCTCGACTTCGGCAATTCGTTTCTCGCAGCGTTCCTCGACCTGCCGCTCTTTGCGGGCAATCTCCGCAAGCCGCTCCGCCAGACTGGCCTCGACGCGACGCCGCATCTCACCGATGGTCATCTCTTCGCGCTGTTCTCCCTCGGTGTCGATGGCATCGCGCTGGCGGGCGAAGGCAATCTCCAGCTCACGCTCCTGCTCGCGCAGTTTGTCGCGCTCGCGGGCGATTTCCAATTCGGCCTGCCGCCGCAGATGCGACAACTCGCCGCGCTGTTCGTCCATCAGGTTCTGGAATTCGCGGCGTTGCGTTTCCAGCGCCCGAATCTCCTGCTCCAGTTCCCGCGAGCGGGATTCAACACTCTTGGTCTTGCGTTTGATATCTTCCTCGGCCGCCGAGACCTCCGCCGCAACCGCGGACAATGCCCGCTCCTGCGCCGACAGGGCCTGTTCCCGTTCCCGTACGGCCGATTCGCGGGCCTCGGCCTGCTTGAGAAGGGCCGCGAGTTTTTCGTGGGCTTCGCCACGGGCCTCGACTTCGACTAATTCGGCTCGCTGTTTTTGAAGTTCGGCATATTCCGTCTTGAGCCGGGTGCCAAAGGCCTCCAACTGATTCCCACGCTCGGTCAGTCTCGCTTCACGGTCGGCCAATCGCTGTTGTTCATCATCAAATGCGGTGCGGGCCTGCTCGAGCAAGTTCTGTCCGGCCGTCAATTCGTCGCGCTGGGTCGCGATTTGTTGTCGCTCGATCTCGAAGGCCTTGAACCGCTCGTCAAGGGATGTGCGATCCTCGGCAATCTTTGCCTTTTCAACGCGAACCGTCTCAAGTTCGTTGTTGAGCTGCTTGATCTTGGTGTCGACCATTGCCGCGTCTTCGGCCAGACGGGCTTTTCGCATGCGCATTCGCTCGGCCTTCTCCGACAGAACGCGGCGCATTTCGTCCGTCTCGTCGGTGCGTTTGCCAAGCTCGATGCGGAGTTGCTCAATCTCACTCTGGGCCGAATCGAGCCGGCTCTTCTGCTCCGAAACGGTCCGCTCCCGATCCTTTAATGAAATGCGATCCCGCTCCAGGCGGGCCAGTTCCGATTCCAGCTGCGCTTTCTTCGCGCCGAGTTCATCCCGGTCGCGTTGAATCGTCGCAATCTGTTCATCCAGCGATTGCCGGTCGCGATCCAACACCGAGCGATCGGAGGCGAGGCGTTGTCGCTCCTGCTGCAATGCGGCCTGTTCCGATCGAAGCGCCGAGCGTTCTGATTGCAACTGTGTCTGCGCAATCTGCAGGGCGGATCTCGCTTCGGCCAGTTCGCTGTGCTGTCGGGAAATTTCTTCGAGCCGGCGCTCGCTCGCCGCGACGATCTGGGCGTGGGCGGTTTGCGCCTCGACCAGCTTCACACGATCACGGTCGATCTCGCCGCGAATCCGAGTGACTTCTTCTTCCGTTCGCTTGATTTGGATCGATTCCTGCCGAATCGCTTCCTCGCGAGCCGCCAAATCCGCCCGCTCGGCGTCCAGCTTCTGGCGAGCCACCGCCAACTCACGCCCGGCCTGCTCGGCCTTGGCAATTTCGCCGGAAAGCTCGACCTCGCGCTGCTTTAGCGCCGACTCGCGATTCGTAATCTCGCTCGTCTTTTCCAGCAGGGTCGCGCGCTGCTTCTCATGTTCCTGCCAGCCTTTTTCGAGGTCTGCGTAGCGCTCGCGTTCCTGCTTGAGCCGTGCGGATTCATCCTCGATGCCGCGCTTGAGCCGCAATACTTCGTCGTGCTGTTGTCGAAGCGTCGACTCACTTCGATTCAGCTCATCGATTCGCGTTCGCAGTTGATCTTCGCGCCGGCACAGGTCGTCGGTTTGTTTTCGGATGGACTCCGACCGCTCGGCCAATTGATCCGCGATCTGCTGGTTCGACTTCTCCGCGTGCTCCGCGGCGGCCTGGCGACGCTGCAATTCGAGCCGGCTCGTCTCCAGCGACGGCTCCATGCTCTCCAGGCGGTGCTGCCATTCGCGCAGTCGTCGCTCGCGCGATTCGATGTCGTCGGTTCGCCGGGCGATTTCTTCCTGACGCAATTCCAATTCGGCGCGGCGGCCGGCGAGCGTGGCCTCGGCCGTTGATTTGTCGCCGTAGAGCCTTGCCAGTTCGGCGTACTCCTCGGCCTTGGCCTTCAATTCGGCTTCACGAGCGTCCCGGGCCTTCTCAAATGCCTCACGGCGCCCCTTAAGGTCGCCTTCCGCTTCACCGACGGCGCGTTCGCGACGCTCGACTTCGGCGCGCTTCTCGGCCAAGGCCCGCTGCATTTCTTCAATGCGTTCCTTGACGACTGTTTCAAGATCCGACTCGCGCTTGGTAAGCGAGCGTTCGAGGGCTTCCAACTCGACGGACTTCAGTTCGACTTGTCGGCGCATCTCCAGAATGCGGAGGTTTGCCGCCTCCTGAAGTTCGGAATCGCGGTCCCGGATGGCCCGTTCGCGGGCGTCGAATTCCGCGGCCTTGGCTGCTGCTTCGCGCTTGACCTGCTCAAGACGGGCATTCACCGCGTCCTGAAGCGTCTCTTCTCGTTCGGCGAGTTGACGCAGTTTGTTCTCGAAATCCGCCTGCCGTTGTGCCGCTTCTCGATCCGACTCGGCACGCTTTTGCTCCAACTCCTGCCGCAGCCGTGTCTCCTGGTCGGCCAGTGATTGCACCTTCTGCTGAAATTCGTGCTCGCGCGTCTCCCATTCGCGGCGAAGCTCGTTCATGCGGGTTTCGTGGACGCGATTGAGCTGACCTTCGCGTTCGAAGAGATTGCGAAGCTTTGCGTCGTATTCGGCCTGTCGTTCAGCGTGCTCGCGCTCAAGCGTAGCGATTCGAGAGTCGATCGAAGACGCCAACTGGGCTTCTTTGTCGTTCAGTTCGCGTTCGCGGGCCAGCAGTTCCTGCTCATATGCCTCCGCATCCCGACGAACCTGATCGAGCCGATTCGCCGCGGCATGTTGTAATTGCTGCTCGCGAATCTGAATCGACCGTTCTTTTTCTTCCAGCTGCAATTGCCACTGAGACGATTGATGCTTCACATCCATCATCCGCTTTTGGATGATCTGCTCAACGCCGGCCTCTTTTTCCGCCAAGGCCCGTTCTTTGGCGTCCAACTGGATCTGGCGGACCTCAAACTCTTTCTGCAACTCGGCCAGCCGATTCTCAACCGCGGCTTCCAGCTCTTTTCGACGCTTGGCGACTTCCTGTCGCGACTGATCGCGCAGGTCGGCCTCCAACGCATCAAGCTGAATGCGCCGACGGTCCAACTCCGTCCGCTCGGCTTCCAGCAAATCTCGCTGCTTGGCTAATTCGCCCTCGACGGCAACCTTTTGGTTTCGGGATGCCTCCTCAAGCTGTCGCTGTTTTCGTTGCAGCTGCGCATGGTAGGCCTTGAGTTTCTCGCGTTCTTCAGTGAGCGTGGTTCTCAGTTTCTTGGCCCGCTCATCCAGCGCCTGCTGCGCACGGACGACCCGCTCGCGAAGCTCAATGGCGCGTTGATCCAGCTTCTCTCGTTGCGAATCAACAGACCCCACTGTCGGTGAGGCACCGGTGCCCTTGTTGCGAAGATTGTTCAACTCCTCGCGAGCTTGCTTTAGCTCATTTTGCAATCGATCGAGGCCCTGAAGCGGTCCGGCAGCCTGACTGAGCAAGTCAGGTTCAGCGGCGTTGGCCGTCGCATCCTGTGAGATAGGGGGAGTAGGCATGTCGCCGTCCAGGCGGTCGTGGCGTTGCGGGTCCGTCAGGCGGCGCTCGCTCGCACCGACTTGAATCGACGTATCGTCAGACGACGCCAGTACATCCGGCTCGTCCACGTGACCAGTATACTCCCCCACTTCGTCGTGCGCCGCCCCTTGCGCCGCGATATCTGATTGTACCCCGCTTGTCGTCGCTCCGGTGCGCAGACTCTCGCCATTCCGGCCCGACCGTCCCACCGCCGACAAAAGGCCGCTCTTGGCACCGCCAAACAGGCGTCCCACGCGACCCAGGCGCGACCCGTCCAGCGGCGTCTCGCCGGGCGCGACGGAATCCAGCCGTTTGGTCGTCGTCTCGATGTTCCATGATGCCGACGCAATGCGCTCGAGATCGCTTGCAAAGTCCGCTTCGGCGGAGGCCGCCAAACCGGGGACACCCGGCGGCCGCCCGTTGGGGGGCGCAGTCGTCTTGTTCGGTGTGGGTTGCTGATTGTCCCGATCCATGAACTACTCCGTTCGTGGCCGACCCGCCGCAACAACGGGTCCGCCCTATTCGGTCATCGAGTCGGTCGCGCCCTTAATGGGATCGCGATCGTTCTCATCCAACCACGGCAGGCATCCTGCCCGCCGTTCATCCCCCGTCATCCTATCCACTCGCCGCATCACGACGCGGTCGCTGACTTTTCCTTCGCAGCCTGTTCCGCGGAAGGCTCGGTGGACGCCTCCGGTTGACCATCTCTCAAAGCAGCCGCCTTCTCATTCAGTTTGGCGCGGAGGATCGTTGCCCAACGCTGTTCGCGTTGAAGCTGATTTCGGCGGCTTGCCAGCGCCGCGAGCTGCGCCTCATGCGTCGCGGCGCGAAGCGATTCTTCCTGATCGTCAAACCGGCCGACCGCATGGCGCAGCGCCTCGACCTCGCCTTGTAATACTTCGAGTCGAGACAAGTCGCCCTGCCCGTCGTTTGCATCCAACCGGGCGAGTGCGGCAATCTCTTCGAGCGACATCTCCAATGTCGCCGACTCCGACGACTGCGGATCGCCCGCGCCGGTCGTGGAAATCAGTTCGCCCATCCGGGCGTCCAATTCCTGTTGTCGCTGGGCGACTTCGGATTCGATGTCATTCAGGCGCACCGTTAGCACCTGTTCCAACTCGGCTGCCGTGCGTTCCAGTTGGGCACGGCCCGCGTCGGTCAGGGCTGTTCGACGGGCCTTCAATTCGATTTCGCGTTCTTCGATCTCGGCCTGCTTGAAGGCTACTTCATCCTCAATGATCCGCCGCTTCGCTTTGGCCGCTTTGACAAGCTCGGCCGCCTTCTTCTGCAGCTCGGCCTGACGGACTCGCAATCGATGTCGCTCGCTCTCAAGGCTCAGTCGCAGCTCGCGGCGTCGTTCCTCGTGCTCCTCCTGCAATCGGGCCAACTGACGTGTCTCGCGTTCCAACTCTCGCCGTGCCCGGTCCGCCTCTTCCATACGGGCCTTGAGGGCGGCGTCTTTGGCGTCGAGCTGACGTATACGGGCGGCAATTTCCTCTCGATCCTTGCGAATTGCCGTCTGCGCCGTGCGAATCGACTGCGTGCGGGTCTCCAGTTGTGATTCTTGAGTTCGGATTCTGTCCTGCGTACGCGCGACCGTGGCGTGCAGTCGTTCGATTTCGAAACGCAGCGTCTCCAGCCGGCCTTCCGCGGTTTCCATCTGCTCCCGCTCGTACCGCACCAACTCCGCCAATTCGCCCGCCTGTCGCGCGAGGTTGGTGTCGGCCTCGGGCGTCTTGATTCCGTTTGTCGCCAGCGACTCCGCAATCCGCGCCGTTTCTTCGGCGTTGCGAAGCGTAGCAGCTTCCGGTTCAAAAATGCCGCTGAAGATTCGATCGAGCGTGGACTCATCCTCACGCGGGGGAGGCGCCGGGGTCGGCGACGTGGTGACAGCCGACGGCGTTTCGATCATGGTCGGCATCTCATCAATGATGATGGGCGGAGGTGATTCGGCAACGATGGTTTCGCGACGATTCGCCTCCTCGGCCATCTGTTCCTCACGTTGCCGAAGCTCGTCGTATTTCCGTTGCGCCGTATCGAGAAGCTCTCTCGATTTGCGCTGCAGTTCTTCCTGATAGGCCCGGAGCCGCTCGCGCTCGGCCTGAATGCCGTCCCACATCTTTCGAGCGCGCTCATCGAGCGCCGTCTGTGCCGCGGCGAATCGCGCTTTTGTGTCCATTTCCCGATCGTTCATTGCCGGCGTCATGACATCGTTGCTTGCCGCGGGCGTCCACACTCGATCCGGCATAAGGGAATGATCCGTCGCTCCGTAGGTCGGCGGCGTTACGCTCGGCACCTGACCGACTGACACGAGCGGCATGGACAGCGTCGCCGCTGGGTGGGCCACTTTGCTCGTTGCAGCCGACCGCGTCGTCACCGGTGCCGGCATCGATTCGATTGCTGGTTCGGTGATGGCGTTCGCGTAGTCGTTCGCTTCTCGTTTTGTGGGGGCATACTCGGTGTTGGCGAGAATTTCGAAAACCAATTCAAACCGGCCGACGCCGACGCAATCGCCATGCTCAAGCATGGCCTCGTTGATGCGCTCGCCGTTTCGTCGGACGCTGTTGCGACGAAGCAGATCGCGCACCAGTGGTCCGGCCTGCGTCCACACCACCATCGCCTGCCGCGGAGCAACGGTTGCATCTTTGATGACAATGTCACATCCCGCATCGCTGCCGATGATCAGCACGGGGTCAACGCTCTTGATGATCCCGACGGTTTGGTCCTCGCGCATCGAGAACGCCGGATGCGCCGAGTGAATCGGATTCGGTCCTTCTTCCATTTCGACTTTGAAACTAAACGGACCCAACACCGGATTGTCGCCATCCGCCAATCGCGCCCAACGAATTCGCCGGCGATTCAGCGTCGTGCCGCCGACCGCGCCGAGGTCGCACAAATAGGCCGTGTCATTTAGCTTGATGATTGCCGCGTGCGCCGTGTCAACCTTGCTCGAAGCAAGAATCAAATCGCATCCGTCAC
This sequence comes from Planctomycetota bacterium, assembly GCA_016235815.1. Classification (GTDB taxonomy): domain Bacteria; phylum Planctomycetota; class Phycisphaerae; order UBA1845; family UTPLA1; genus JACRIM01. The sequence continues at coordinate 18,649 of JACRIM010000028.1, read as the reverse complement.
CCGACCCCAGCACCGTGACGATCTCTTTCACTTCGCGCACGGGTTGCCGCGCGTTGCGATGCTGCGCCACCAGCCGGACCCGTGCCCCTTGTTCATTCCACCCGCGTGCTTCCATGCTCACTGGTCATCACCCTGGTTACTGCGGTCCCGCTCGGTGGCTGCTTCACGCACGTCGGCAACGCCGATTCGAACGAACCACCCTCGTTCCGGCTCGGCATCTTTTTGCGCCCGACGCGCAATTTCATGCCCTGCGGCCAATGCACACAGGGACAGGCCTGCCAACGGCTTACGCTCGTTCAGCCAAACCTATCTCCTATAAACGGCCGTTTTGGCCTCCGAACCTTACGAGAATGCCGATAATATGCCTCCAACCACTAAAAAAATTGGGGCTGTTGCACCCGACACCGATGCGCAAAAACTGCCTTTTCAATGCTGAGATGCGGGATGGTCCGGAAAAACGGCTGGTCAAGGCTGGAAAACGCGAGTCAGGGATCGATGGGTCACGCCAGTGGATTCATGCGCGTAACATTTGACGGCGTCGAAGATTGAATGAAGCGACCTAGGGGTTTGCCGACGCCAGACCGGCGACTTCGCATGGCTTTTGAGCTTGAAAGGTCCGCCCGGTCATCAAATCCGTGAATTCGACTGTGGCGGTAAGTGGCGCCCCGGGCGTAATCGAGATGCCGCTGGGTAAGGGAACGCGCAATGAGTAGTGGTCGGTCATCATTTTTCCAAACCAGAGTGTCCGCATCTGCTCAGCCGTCCATCGGCCCTGGGCAACCGGCTGTCCGCCATCACCTTTGGAGAGGTCGAACAACTTCACGGACGCCGACCCTGTCGCCTTGATGACATCGCCTTCGGCGTCGAGCAACCGCAAATACACGATGACGCCGTCGTCGCGGCCGTCTTTGTCGTCGTCGTAGCCGCCGGAAAGGCGTTCAATTTCGATGCGATCGACATGGACCAATTGCTCCAACCGCTTCGAGGCATCCATGCCGCGCAGCTGTTGTATCACGCGGGCCTGTTCGGCAAGCTGATCGCTCTGTGCCGCGCGGATGCGGTTGGCCTCCGCGAGCTTTTGTTCGAAATCATTTGATTGGGAAACGCCGTTACCGCCGGCTGTCGGGTCGCAACCGGTGAGTGCAATCAGCGCGCAGACCATCGCCGCTATCTTGCCCCCCGGCAACCTCGACAGTCGTGAATTCATTTACTCATCATCCGACGAAGCCGGCCGGCGTGCAACATCCGGCTGCCGTTCGAGAATCTTGTCGATCAGGCCATATTCCATCGCCTCGGTGGGAGCCAGCCAGAGGTTTCGGTCGCAGTCCTTCTCGATCTTTTTCATCGGAGCGCCGGAGTGTTTCTGGATGATGCCGTAGAGAATCTCGCGAAGTCGCAGGATTTCCTGGGCCTCGATGGATAGATCCGTCGCCGCACCTTGCATATAGCCGCCAATGAGCGGCTGGTGCAGAAGCACGCGCGAGTTGTTCAACGAATATCGCTTGCCCTTGGCGCCGCCGCAAAGCAGGATCGCGCCCATGCTGGCCGACACGCCGACGCAATAGGTCGCCACGTCGCACCGTACAAACTGCATGGTGTCGTAGATGGCCAGACCCGCCGAGACGCTTCCACCGGGCGAATTGATGTAGAAGTGAATGTCCGCGTTCGGATCCTCATTCGACAAGAAGAGCATCTGCGCGACGATCGCGTTTGCCACGTCGTCATCCACCGGTCCGCCGAGGAACACAATGCGGTCCTTCAGCAGGCGCGAATAGATGTCGTAGGACCGCTCGCCGCGGCCCGTTCGCTCGATCACGAAGGGAATCAACGTACCATTATTGCTGACCATCGGCCGCTCCTTCTTGCCGTTATTTCTTCTCTTTGTCTTTCTTCGGTCCGCCGGCTTCGAGGATTTCATCCACGAGGCCCCACTTGACCGCCTCAAACGGATCGATGTAGCGGTCGCGCTCCGTTTCTTCCTGAATTTTGTCCGTCGGCATTCCGGTGTGGAACGCGATGATCTCGTTCAGTTTCTTCTTATCCTTCAGAATCTCCTCGGCCTGGATGCGAATATCCTCAGCCTGACCGGTGATTCCACCCCACGGCTGATGCAGCATGATCTTGCTGTTCGGCAGGGCGTAGCGCTTGCCCTTGGTGCCGGCCGTCAGGATGATCGCTCCGCCGCTGGCGGCCTGACCGATGCAGTACGTCGCGATGTCACACTGCAAAAATCGCATCGTGTCATAGATGGCCAGCGTCTGATCCACCATGCCACCTGGACAGTTGATGTACAGGTGAATGTCCTGGTCCTTCTTGATGCTCTGGAGATAGAGCAATCGCATGATCACCAGGCTTGCCGATCGTTCATTGATCGGCCCGGCCAGGAAGATAATGCGATTCTCGAGGAGCATGTCCTCGATCGACATCTCTCGAATACGCTGATACGGCGCACCCTGAGCCATCGATCCAAACGGATCGGGCCGGCCGGTGTGCGTCGTCATATGTGGAAACATGCGGATCTCATCCATGATTCAGTCCCTTCTCAACTCGCACCGGGCCGACACGACCTGTCCGTTGTCGGCTCCGATTGCGGGAGTGTAGTCATCCCTGCGGGGTCACGCTTTGGGCTTGCCCTTGGCAGCCGGCTTCTTTTCCGCCTTTGGCTTTTCGGCTTTCGGAGCGGCCTCCTTCTTCGCCTTTTCCGGTTTTTCATCGGCGTCGGCCTTTTCCGCCTTCGGCGCCTTTGTTTCGGACGCCTTCTTGGGCTTTTCGGCCGGCTTCTTCGACGGATCCATCTTCACGATCTTGCCCTTGGCGATGATGCCGTCGATGCATTTGTCGTCGCGGATTTGGAGATACAACGACTCAATGCCATTGGCCTTGGCCAGATCATCCCGCACGCGGTCAAAGCGGCGGTTATAGGAGCGGGCGATGGCGGCAATTTCTGCGTTGATCTCTTCTTCCGTCACTTCGATCTTCTGAGCCTCTGCAATCTCCTCGAGAATGAAGTACAGCTTCAACTCGGCGGTCGCCTCTTCATGGGCGACCGTCTTCAGTTCGTCGGAGTGCTTGATAATCTCGGCTTCGGGGATGCCGGCCTGTCGAAGCTCCATGGCCTTGCGCATGACGGCCCGCTCCGTCTGCCGTGAGGAAATACCTTCCGGCAAATCGAGCTTCGTGTTGTCGAGAAGGTACTTTCGCACCTGACCGCGCATGCCGCGCTTGATCTCGGTTTCGAGCTGATCCTCCATCTGCTTGCGAACCCAGTCGCGGTACTCCTTCTCGCTGTCGAAGCCCATGTTTGACAGATAGTCCTTGTCGAGCGGCGGCAGTTCGATTCGCTTGATCTCATTGACCTTCAGTTCGAACGCACCCTGCTTGCCCCGTAGTTCGGCAATCTCATAGTCATCCGGAATCTCGCAGGTCAGGGTCTTGGAGTCCCCTGCTTTGGCGCCCTTCAACTTTTCGCCAAGATCCTCAAACGCGATACCTTCGATTCGCTGTGGACGTGCGAAGACCTGAATGTTTTCAGTCTTCTTTACTTCCTTGCCATCCACCGTAAGGACCATATCGCAGATGAGCAGGTCATCTTCCTGCACCTTGCCATCCATCATCGGCGCCCAGTGGCCTCGCCGTGCCCGGATGCGGTCAATCTGCTTCGAGACATCGTCATCCGAGATGCTTAAGTCGGGCCGCTCCAGCTCCACGCCGTCCAACGCGGGCACGGTAAACTGCGGCTTCACCTCGACTTCACAACGAAACTCAAGCGGGCCATCCTCGGGAATCTTCATCTGCTGAAGCGCGGTGGGCATATCCACCAGTCGCTCGTTGTTATCCTTGGCTCCCTTTTCGCGGACCCACATCATGGGGTCGCCGAGCACTTTGATATCTTCCTTCTCAATGGCCGCAAGGTACGCGTTGGAAACAAGACGTGTCTGAACCTGAGCGCCGACCTCGCCGCCGAACCGCTTCTCCACCAGTCGGCGAGGGGCACGACCACGTCGAAATCCCGGCACAATGGATTCCTTTATCAGATCCCCGAACTCGCGGTCCAACTCCTTCTGGATGTTGTCGCGCGGCACCGTCACGGTCAGCGTCTTGCGAAGCACACCGGCATCCGCCACTTTGACGGCAATCGCCTTGCCAAGCTGGGTCTTGATGTCTTCCGCTTCGTCCGCTACCGCGACCTCTCCGTCATCTGTCTGGTCGCCCTGAATCTGATTTCGTCCCATCGAAGTGCTCCATTCTGCGGTGCGACGCGTCGGTCATTCCTACTGGAAGACACCCGCGCACAAAAAAAGCCGGTCAGGCGTTTTCATAAACTCCCGACCGACTTTGAGTATCGATCCGTAGGTGTCCAACCTCGCCGCAGCCAACGCCTGACCATCCCGGTCGGTACCCTGCGACGGGCCTTTGATGTCGCCGGATTCTAGCCCGAAGACTCGAAGCCGGCATTCGAACAGCGGGTGATGAGATTCGAACTCACGACATTCACGTTGGCAACGTGACGCTCTACCACTGAGCTACACCCGCGTAGCCCCGGATGCGCTCCACCCGGACCCATTTATATACGCCCTCTATCGGCAGCCGTCAAGACGGCCCTGCGTCGGGCCGAAAACACCCAACCCACGACCTGCCAACCGCTTACAAGCGCCTGCTCGGGCCGGCTAGGGGCACAGATTGTCCGGGTCAGTCAACAGTTTCGTGGCGAACAAGTTGACGTCCGTATCGGAAAGCACGCCATCAGAGTCCATGTCGGCACATACGCAGGGGGCATCGATATACCCCCCGAAGTAGTTGACCCAGCAGTCCACGAACTGTTGGATGTCTTTACCGTTCAACTTTGTGTCGCCGTTCATATCGCCGCGGCAAACGCAATCGGTAATGCAATCGCAGCAGTAGGTGATCGTACCCGAGGGGTTTACCGTCAATTGCTTGAAGCACGTGTACCCCGGGGGGCACATTCCTTCACATGCCACGCCGCCGCCTGTTGCCAGACGAACCACGCCTGTTGTGGAGCCCGACCTGCCCGACAGCGATCCGCCGGGCCTTCCGACGAAGTCGATGCGATAGGTCACATCAAAGAAGCTGTCGACGGCCCAGTTGCCGCCCGGCAGTTGTGTGAGCGTGGTGTGGCCCGGACTCGGCAGGCCGAAATCCGTGCCCGCCACAAACCGAAGCAGATCGAAATCCGGATCGCCGGTGATCTGTCCAAAGAACCGGAACATATCCGTGTTAAATCCCTGCTCCGCTGAAAACAGCACGCGCGGCGCGGTGTGGACTTCAAACGCAATCGGGACATTGATGTTGCGATTGAAGGCTCCCATGGCGCCCGTCCCCTGCATCACCAGGTTCAGCGTCGAATTCGCGCAAGACTTCTCACCCCCAAGCGACCCTCCTGGCGCATAGCAAATTGGGCCGATGGGCGTTGCGAACGAACAAACTGCGTTTGCTGCACATGAGAAATTGAAATGCGTCGGCATGCAGTCGATCGTTGAAAAGGGCGGTAGTCCGTCAATAATTTGCATCGGTTGATAATTCGCGCTGCGATAGTCGCATGCAGTCGGAGGGAGGTGAACCGTCCCGGTAAAGTCGTTCGGCTGCACACAGGCCGTCGCCCCGGGGTGAATCTGCACGGCGCTGCATTCGCCCTGCTCGCGACAGGTGCAATCCGTGACGAATACCTGATCCGTTCCCGGATTCAATGTTAGGCAACGCGGCGTGCAGCTCCTGAACGGGCCGCACATCGCCAGTTTGCATGCCGACCCATCCGGCTCAGGTTCGCATGGGATGGACACGCATTCGCAACAGACGTCGTACGTTCCGTTCGGATTGACCGTCACCGTCTGACGACACTCAAAGCCGGGGAAACAGCTGCTCACACAACGTGGACCGCCGCCCGTTGAAATCCGAATCGTTCCAGTGGTCGAGCCCGAGCGTCCCGAAAACGGCCCGCCTGCCTTACCCACGAAGTCGATTCGATACGTGATGTCAAAAAAACTATCGACGGCCCATTGCGAGCCGGGCAATTGCGTCAACGTCGTATGGCCCGGGCTTGGCAGCCCGAAATCCGTTCCCGCGACGACGCGAAGCAGGTCGAAATCCGGGTCACCGAGAATCTGCCCAAACATCCGGGACATGTCCGTGTTAAACGACTGAAACGGATTTCCCGGCGTACGCGGTGCCGCGTGAATCTCTATATCCACAGGGATGTTCAGGATGCGCGAATAAGCCGCATAGGCCCCCGTCCCCTGCATTTGCCAGTTCAGCGTCGAATTGGCACAGGATTTCTCACCGCCCAGCGATCCACCCGGCGCATAACAAATCGGTCCGCTCGGCACCGCAAACGAACAAACGCTGTTCAAGCCGCATAGGAAATTGTGATGCGTCGGCGCACATTCAACCGTCGAACCGATCGGCAATCCATCGACAATACGCATCGTGTCACCAATGGGGCTGATGTAAGCGCACCCACTCGGTGGAAGATGCACGGTGCCTGTGCCATCCTCAGGCACCACGCAGCCAAGCGGGCTGCCCGGTGCGATTTCTGCGTGACACGACGTCTCGCCGCTGCAACTGCACGCAAGGATGGTATTCGAGCCTGAGAACGGGTCGTGCCGAATGCACGTCGGCACGCATGTCGTGCCCGCGCCATCACACACCGTCGGTTCGCAGCGACGCCCCGTGTCATCCGGCCCGCAATCAACGGGTGGGCCGGCGTTACTCGCGGCAGCCACAACAAATGCCATGGCAACACCCGCAAGAACCATGCGAACGTTTGGTACGGATTCACGGTCTCGTTGGTACATGGCAAATCTCCGCTGGTCCGAAACGGACCGCCTGTGTAAACGCCTGTTTCTATCGTACCAACTTGGTGAGGGAATTTACAAGAATAACTGCCCGAATCCACCATTCTAATTCCACTACCGTCCGTCCGAACCAAGCAGGCCCAGTAATTCAAGGCATTCCCGCTCGGCCGCTGCGGCGGTGCATTCTGGACGATGAAATCGAATGACCTCGAACAGCGCCGCCCGAAACTCCTCTCGAGCCTTTGCGTATTCTCGATGCACCTGCTCGGCCGGTTCGCCCCATTTTTCCGCGATTTCGCGGATTGGCAGACCGTCATTAAATCGCAACCGAAGCAACTCGACGCGGCGCACACATCGCTCTCCCTGCGCCTGCGCTTTCGCCTGTTGCCGCTCCCTCGCTTGCCGCATCATCGACTCAGCCCACGAACGATCAAACACGCGCGACAAACTTGGCTCGTCGCCCGCCTGCTGCACGAGCACATCATCGTCGCCGCCAACCCCGTGCACTTTGCGGCCGCGCGACGCTTCCACGCGCAGCGCCACATTTCGGGCAATGCCATAGAGATACGCCCGAAACCCGCCCGATCGATCCCGCGATGCCCTCTCCAAAGCCCCGCCACTCTTGTAGCATTCCACGAACACATCCTGCACGGCGTCGTCGACATGCTCACGTACAGGTCCGCCGCGCCATCGGGCCAGCAAATACGCTCTAACAACTGGCTCATAGACCCGCGCAAAAGACTCGCGGGTCGCGGCATCGGCTCCGGCCGCGCTCTCAATCATCGTCCAACAGGTGCTTTCGTCCCCAGACATGCGAGCGATTCTCGCCCACGCGCCGATGCGAGTCTACTCCAGTTCAAGAACCCTGCGAGAGAAGCAGGTCCACAAACCCCGCCACGTCGGCCGGCGAAATAGTCGAATCGCCATTGACATCCGCCGGGCAGATTTCCACGTTGGTGCGGCACCCCGGGTTCAGCAGCATGTCGACAAGCGGCTGAATGTCGCCCCCGTCCACCAGCCCATCGAGATTGATATCGCCTGCGAGGCAATCCGGCGCCGCTCCGAGCGCAAGCCGAACAAACCCAACCACGTCCTCGCAATTCATTATTCCATTCGCATCTACGTCGGCGGCACACCGATGCACCGGATCCATGTCGTCGCCAACGGCGACTCCCATGAATGCCCCGATATCCTCGCCATTGATCGTTCCGTCATTGTTCACGTCTCCATGGAGACACATCAAGCATGCACTCGGCACCGGCGGCTCGGAGAGCGACGAATACTTCGCCCAATCCGAGGCAAAGAGAGGCCAGTCCGCACAATCGACCGTCATGCTTCCATCGAGATCGGCCCGGCTGCATGGCGGAGAACCGCCGGATTGTCCCAGGCAGGCAACAAACCCGGCGTAGTCATCCGCATCCATGTCGAGGTCCCCGTCGATATCGCCGGGCATCACATTCGGCTCGCCCTCGGTCGACGGTGCCAGGAAATAATCCGCCGGGTCGTTCGCCGAATGCCCGTTGTAATTGATCGATTCGCCGCTTCCCACGGCAACTGCCGCGATGTTCACCGCCATGAAAACCGGCGGCGGAGTCGGTACAAGGCAATCACCTGAGACGGGCGGCGGCCAGAGCATCGCCACAGGACTCGATGCCACACATCCGCGCTTTAATCCTGAGTTCGTGCCGGTTAATCCCCATGCCAAAAAATCACGCATTGCCTGAGGGACATCAAACGACGGGTCATCCGGATTGCTGGGAGGCGATTGATCCCAAATCGAGAAGTTTCCCCCGTTTTGGTTTAAGAAGCTCGGTACCGCGGGAGCGGGAATGTTAAGCTGCAAAATGTGTGTGGTGGTCCCGGCGGAGTTCGATCGCGATGAGTAATTTCCTGTAGGGGGCGGAAACTGGGGGTGAATCCGCACAACAAGAAAATCGCCTGGCTGCAACAGAATCGGAGGGGCTGCAGGAGGACCGCCGGTCTGCGGCACCTGCAAGAGCCGCGCATAATAGATAATGGGATGATCGCAAATCCACCAATTCAGAGTACTGACCGTGTTGGGTCCCCGATTCAGGATTTCGATGTACTTGTCCTGCCCCGATGCCGGAGTGACGCACAGTTCATTTATAACAACAGATTGATCGACCGAACCAAAGGCTGGAACCACCACCCCCCCGATAAAGCAGGTGGCGAGGCAGAGAGAGAGCGGCCTTTGCAGGTTCTGCCCCACTCGATTCCCCTCTCCTCAAACAAAATGTTGGCGAGGAACGATGGATCTGTTCGCACGGATCAGATCTGCACCAAGTCCTCACCCCGAGTACATTCAACCAGCCATTCATTCCCGTTCACGGGCACCCGAAACCACCCCAAAATGTTTCGGAACCCATTGGGAACCCGAACAACCAATACCCGCTACCGGGCCGATCGTCGTCGCAAGGCAACCAGAAGGCCGCCAATCACGAGCAACCCGGTCGCCGGCTCCGGCGTAACTTCAATCTGCACCGACGCGAGAAGATTCGCCTTGGGGATATTCGCGTCTTCGCCGGGGAAATTCAGCAGGAGGGCCGGAGCGAACAGGTCGGTCAGCGACTCCGTGACGCCGATCTGCGGGTTGAACAAAGCATTTCGACCGTAGGAAATCACGCCGCCGACCGCATCGGAGGTATTTCCGACCAATGCCGTGAAAATCCAATTCGTTGGGCCAACGGTCGGTCCCGGAGTGAAATCATTGACGCCGGGAATACTGACAGGGAAGGTGTAGTCGACGAAACCGGTAAAGGGCGTCGCGGCGGGAATTGCAAATTGATTGCAGAAGCTGTTACCGGATCCGGGATTGAAGCCCGTTCCATCACATGCCGCAATGTTCCACACGGATGCCGTTCCGCCGGGAGTCGGCGGGAAATTCACGGATGGGGGATTTCCAAACGGCGGAGGTGTACCTTCAGGACCGGGGTTCGAGCTTTGTCGAAAAAACGCACTCGATGGACCGGCGTTCTTGTCATAGCCGATCAACTCCCATGTCACGTCAAACGCCGCGTCAAGATCACCGCCATTGATAAATCCGTCGGCATTGCGATCGCCAAGGAATACCACGCGCAATTTGCCGTGGACCGTACCCGTCAAGCGACCATCCACAGGAAACGGTGGAGACGGAGACGTCGGCTGCGGTGAAACGGTAATCTTGTGAACACCCGGCTGACCTTCGAGGCCGCCACCCAACGCGCCGATGTCGAGAACTCGACCATCGGTCAGGTTGAACGTGTCGAGATATCCCTGATCCACTTCGACCGGTTGACCGCCGAATGCCTGCGCGCAGCAGATCAACGACAGGACCGCAAAAGTAGCGAACGCGGAACCTGATGAGTTAGAACGAAGCATAATGAGTTTCTCCTCCTGATTGGCCCCTGGGAGTTGAGGCTACTCTCCACGACTTTAGCGGACGCTTCCATCCACTTCTTCGTGAATCGTACCTCAAACGCACCCTAAAAGGCAAGCCAAACCGGAGGATAACTCATAAGTGCCTATTCCGCCGAGGCATGCGCGCGATGCAGGCCGCCCCGATCAACATCAAAAAGCACGATGCCGGCTCGGGTTCGACCTTGATCAGGCGGCTCGTTGCCAGCTGGTTCAAGTTCCCCGTCGGATCGAAAACCGGAAATGCTTGATGAAATTGGAACGGAGGACCATCAATCGCGGACGACTGAAAGATTGACTCTTCCGCGAGACCCGTAAATCCGGGCCCCGCACCGGGGACCAAATCCGGGATCGAGAACTCACTCAACACGGAAAAGATGATGTAACTGAACCCTGGGTCCAGCGTGACACCCGCACCTTCCAGGTTGAATTCAAAATGGGCCAGTCGCGTAAACGAATTCCCATCGAACCCCTGAGTCTCGATCGTCGTGAAACCTTCGTTGGCTACGAGATCCGACTCAAAAAGAGTCTTCCCAGATACACTGATGAAATCCGCCACTAATGTCGGAAAATTCGAATAATCAGTGACTTTCAGTACGCCCCACTTCCAATTGAATGCACTCGCCGCGTACGCTGCATCCGGGCAATCTGCCGGCGTGCCGCCCGTACCGCAAGTGAATTCGAACTGGCCGCGAACGGTTCCCCCCGTAACGGCATTGGGAACGACGACGGGAGCAATCGCAGGGCCGATCGGCGAGAACGCGGTGCGCTCACCAATATCGTAAGTGCCGGAGTTAGTGATTAACTCATCAACGAACGCATCCGGCTCCGCGCGGCTCGTTGATGGTCTCGCCATAACGGCGAGAATACCTGCCAGTAGTAATGATGTAACATTTCTGCTCCTCATAAACCTCCTCTTCTTCCTGTTTGAGTCCGAGAGATGACGGCGCACCCCAACGCAAGGCGACACTCAATCTGTCCCTCCCTCAACGGACAACTTGAGACGCGGATACCAGTCATAGTACCTTGTTTTTGGGCCTCGGGTCAATATTCTTCGCAATTTCCCTTTACGGACACACCCAATTCCCAGCGAAAAAATCGGATTGGCCCCAATGGGGTCGTAAACGCCGATGGTCTGGCATTGCGACCCAGAAGTGTTCGCCGGCAGGCTACCAATGCCGTATTCCAGACGCCGCTAATCCGCAAGATACGCCAAAGCGAGGTCCGATTCGCCGTCCATTACGACGCGCAGCAGGCGTCCATCCGACACCCCAGCGACATCAATGACCCGCACAACACCGGTCATATCCGCCGCTTCGGGTAAGACGCGTGCCAGCGAATTCGGGCTTTCGTGCAAAAATGTTTCGTTGTATCGATTCCGCCGGTCGTCGGGATACAGCGGCAAGTAGGCGATTCGTGCTTCCACCAGATCCTGGAAAAAGTGCGTTCCGAACGACACCTCCGGGACATATCCATCCCTTTCCCGTGCCACTTCGATGAGCATTTTTGATTTGCTGATATCCGCGTAGGTCACCGGCACGCCCAGCCGGATATCGTTGCTCCCCCAACGACCCGGCCCGATCAAGATAAACGACCGCTTCGCCAAGGCGTCGTTCAGTCGACCAACGACGCGGGCCACGGCTGTTCGCGCCTCCTTCGTTGCCAGACCGTCGTAATCCCGCGGGTCGATGTAGACCACAAATTGAACGCCGTCGATCAAGCCGGTCCGTATGAACTTGTTTGCCGTGAACACCACACGTTCATCCGGGACATCGGTCGGCACGTGAACGCGCTCGCCTTCCTCCACCTGCGAAAGTGTCCGGCATTGCAACAGGTACAGCCGCTCTCCATCGTGGGCGAACTCCACATCCACCGGAACGCCATAGGCCTGCTCCAGCTTGCCAAGTATTCTCCGCATTTGATTCGGAAATCGCGCCTCTGCCATCAGCTTGTCAAACGTCACAAACAAATCGCCCGCCGGACAATCAATGTATGTACCCGGAGGCGAGGCCAGCATCCCATCCTTACGAATCGAGAATAGGCGATCCAGCATCGGTAGATCCTGGGCTTGCGCCCAGAGCTGATCGATGGTGATTGACTCCATCTTGTTGCGCTGCATGTTAATCACATCGATCGTTCGCTGTGAGTGTTTCATTACTTCCGGCATGGTTGATTCATGCCGTAGCGTCGGCATTCCCAATGCCACCATGCGCGGAAACTCGGAACCCACGCGATCCACCGCACGCGTTCCGAGGCCCATCACGATTCGCATAAGGCCCTCTTCCTTTTTGATGCGCGGGCTCCACCGATATTCGTTCTGGCTGAATGCCACCCCTGCAAACATTGGTGCAAAATACGGCCCGAATCGCCGGCCGATGACCTTTTGGATGAGCACCGCCATGTCTTCCTGATAGTCGATCAGGTCATGCTCGCGACGGTAGAGCAGCGGGTCCGGCCCCAGCGCGCTGGCATACACTTCGGCGATCGCGCCGAGCAACTCACGCAGGCGATGCTCCATGCTGCCCTGATTCGCCACAAAGATGCTGGCGTATTTCCCTGAGAACGCCGTGCCGAAGCGATCCTCCAGCAAGCTGCTCGACCGCACGATGAGCGGGTGCGGCCCGACTGCGTTCAGCACGCCGCGCAACCGGTCCACGATTCCCGCCGGGAATTCGCCGTTGCGAAACACGCCGCGGATGAGTCGGTATTCCTTGCGAATCTCCTCCGGCGTCTTGTATTTCTGATTCTGATATTCGCCGAAACCGTTAAACGCGATGAAGTCCTCGATCACGTCGCTTCGCAGGAAAAATGATTCTGGAATCGCGACCGAGTCCTCTCCATCCATAGCCCTCTGAAGTGGCGTAATGAACTCCTTGGGCAACGCCGGCTCTTGCGTAGACGGCTCTCGGCGATTCGAAATAATGGTCGATGCCAGAAACATGCCCGCCGCCTTGCCGCCGATCCGGCCCATCCCCGACTCGGCTCCGATGATGCGATCCACGATCTGCTCGAAATCGCGTATGCGCAGATACTTCTTCGCAATCGCGATGAACTCCAATTGATCGCTGATGAAGTGGCGAATAAGACCGACACGAATGCCGATCGCCTCGTCCGGCGGAAGCTGCATCTCCCCCTCGGGCAGCGCGCAAAATCGCCGCAACGTATCCGAGATCAATCGAAACGAGACGGAATTCAGAGAGACAATCGCCCGAAGCTTGTCTGCTTCTTCGCGCTTCAGCGCCAAATTGATAATGCTGTCGATCTGATGCCGGCTGAAAAACGAGACGGCATATTTGCGCGTCAGGTCGTTGACGATCTCCCGCTCCGATGAACCCCCGCGCGGCGCTTCCACCACGTTCGGATTGCCGGACGAGTTCGTCGGACCTGCCCCCGCCGAAATCCTCGCCTCGTCGTAAATCTGATCGATCGAAACGACGCCACGCTCGTGCAGAGAGACAAGGAATTGACGCAGGATCCGATCCGCCAAATGCGGATATGCCGCCAGGTACTCATCCAACCGCTCCGAAGCGGTCTGCGCCACCACCGGGTTTTCCTGATCCGACTCCACGCAACCTCCCTCACCAGGAACGGTATCAATCGACAAATGGTATCATCGTTGGATCAGATCCGCCCTGGTTTCAAATCCCAATACCCTAAATGTGTCTCCCGCACGAATAATGAATCCGCCGATCACAATACCTAGCAGGCAATCGCCGCCGCAGCTATCCTTTCCCACGGTGACTGAATGACGCAAAACCTCGATCCCGAAGCCTGGTCGCGGACGTTTCAGTCCCTGCTGCACTATTACCTCCCCCCCTTGGAGAACACACCCGCCGCCAATGTGATGGGGATCGCCGCCTTTGTGGCCGGCCTGTTTCTCGTGGTACGCGCAGCCAAGTATGAACGCGGAATCGTCGCCACCGCCGCCCTGTTCATCGGCGCCTGGATCGGCTATCGAATCAGCCTGTTGATCGGCACGCCGCAGCCCATCTCGGCCGCCATCGGCGCGGTCGGCCTCACCATTGCCGCCTACCACACCTACAAATGGTGGCTCGCCGCCGGCTCGGTGGTCGTGCTCTTTATCCTCGCCATTGTCTTCCAGCTTGGCCGCGGCGATTTGCAGCGCTATCTGCCAACTCCTGAAGAAACGAATCAAGCCCTTCGGGACGGCCAGGTCGCACTGGTCAGCCAGGCCGAACAGTTGAAAAACCTCCACCCCAGCCGATCCGACGCCCTCGCCAAGATGTGGGAAAAAGTCAAGGTGGAGCTTACCAACCTTGGTCCGATGAACTGGCTCATCCCGCTCGCCGCCGGGATCATTGGCGCGGTCCTCGCGTGGTGGGCGCTACGAATCTTTGCTGTCGTGTGGTTGGGGTTGCTCGGCGCGTTCACGGCCGTGATTGGCGCCGCATCGGTCGCCATCGCGCATTGGCCCCAATTCCATGCGGATGTCATCGCCCACCCCGACGTTATCGCAGAGACCATCCTTGGCATCTGGCTCCTCGGCCTCATCATGCAAGCCAAGGAGGCTCGCTTCCCAAAGAAGAAATCCGGCGATGCCCCGAAAGAAGCCGCCAAGGGCTGAGCGGCCTATACCCCTGCCGGCTCCAGAATCTCTTCCTCCGCCACTTCTGTCGGCGGTGGCGTTGCCTTCGGCGCAGCCCTTCGGCGCCCCACGATCTCCACACACCCTTCACCCAACAAACGCTCCATATCCGCCACAAACCCCGCATCGGGTCGCACGCCCATCGACTCCTCCACGCGCACCACCGTCACCAATTCGCCCGGCGACTTCACCCGCAGGAAAAGATTTCGATCCCCACGATGCGCTCGGCAGACATCTTTCAACTTCTCCAGGATCGCGACCTCAAGTCCGATCGTCGTGAGATTCACAATCACCGCATCTGCCAGACGTGCCGCCCCCTCCTCCAGCGCGATGACCTCCTGCACGCGCAGCGACGGATCCTCCCGCCGTTTGTCGACCCGCCCGCGCAGGAACACCAACCGATCCGGCCCCACCAGATCGCGGAACTTCTCCAACTCCTCGCTATAGATCACGGCCTCGGTGCTCCCCGTCAAATCTTCAAACATCAGCACTGCCAGCTTCGAACCCGCATTCCGCCCCGACTTCGTCACCATCGTGCGAATCCGGCTGATCATCCCACCGACCGTCACCATCGCCCCGTCGTCCAGATTCGGCAATTCCCCGCATGACGCCGTTGAGAACTTGCTGAGGGTTTCGGACTGCTTCGCAAGCGGATGACTCGTGACATAAAACCCGAGCACGCTCTTCTCATGGGCCAGCATCTCGGCCTCGCTCCACTCCTGTGTGGAAAGTGCGGGCGCTGGCGCGCTGCTTGTTCCTCCCGATGCGCCAAACATACTCATCTGCCCGCTAGCCCGATCCCGCTGCGCCGACGACCCGACCTGCAACGCCTTGTCCAGCACGAGTATGAGCGCCTTTCGCATCGCGCCGGTCGTATCAAACGCCCCTGCCTTGATCAACGCCTCAATCACGCCGCGATTCACGGCGGTCAGATCCACGCGTTCACAAAAGTCATACAAATTCGCAAACGGCCCGCCCTCTGTTCGAGCCGCGACGATGGCCCGCACGGCCTTTTCGCCGACGCCCTTGATCGCCGCGAGGCCGAACCGCAGATAGCCCTTCCCTTTCGAGCCGGATGAATCCGAAATAACCGTAAACTCTGACTCACTCGAGTTGATATCCGGCGGACGCACATCGATTCCCAGCCGCTTGCATTCCTCGATGTATTCAACGACGGTGTCCGTGTCCCCCATTTCATAGGTCAGCGACGCCGCCATGAATTCGAGCGGGAAATACGTCTTCAAGTACGCCGTCTGATACGCCACCAACGCGTAGCCTGTCGAATGCGCCTTATTAAACGCATACTCCCCGAACGGCAGAATCTGATTGAACACATCCTCCGCCGCCGACGCCTTCATTCCGTTCTTCACGGCGCCTGCGACAAACGGCTCGCGCTCGGCCTCGATCATGTCCGTCTTTTTCTTGCTGATCGCCTTCGCCAGACGGAACGCCCGTTTGCGCTCGATGCCGCCGAGTTGATTGACCAGCCGCGCCACCTGCTCCTGATACACAATGATGCCGTACGTCTCCTCCAGCACCTCATCCATGATTTTGCTGGGCGTACTCCACTTCTCGCCATGTTTCCGCGATACATACTTATCAATATTCACCATCGGCCCCGGCCGATACAGCGCGTTCGCCGCGATCAAATCCTCCACCCGGTCGGGCCGCATCTTCATCAGCACGTCGCGCATTCCGCCGGACTCGAACTGGAACACCCCTTTCGTCGCACCCGATGCGAACAGCGCAAACACCTTCGCATCCATAAGATTCAAATGCTCAACGTCGATCTTTTCGCCGTAGTTCTTTTCCACCAACTTGCACGCCAGCGTAAGCACGCTCAGCGTCCGCAATCCAAGGAAATCCATCTTCAGCAGGCCGACCTTTTCGACCGTATTGCCTTCGAATTGCGTGATGATCGCGTCATTCCCCGACGCCTTGTACAACGGCAGCAACGTGTCCAACGGTTGATCCGCAATCACCACTCCCGCTGCATGAATCCCCGCATGTCGCGAAAGTCCCTCCAATCGCTTTCCAATGTCGATCACTTTCCGTACGCGCGGATCATCGTCGTACAACCGCTTCAATTCCGGCTCCTGCGCCAGTGCCTTGTCCAACGTCATCTTCAGAACTTCCGGCACCAGTTTCGCAATCCGGTCCGCCTCGGCCAGCGGAACCGCCATTACCCGGCACACGTCACGAATCACGGCCTTTGCCTTCAGCGTTCCAAACGTGATGATCTGCGCCACGTGTCCATACTTCTTGCGGACGTATTCCAGTACCTCCTCGCGCCCATCCTGACAGATATCAATATCGATATCCGGCATCTCGTCACGGTCCGGATCCATGAAACGCTCGAAGTACAGCCCATATCGCAACGGATCGGGCTGCGACAAATAAAGGCAATACGCCACCACCGACGAACAGCCGCTTCCGCGCGCCCCGCACGGGATCCCCTTGCTTCGCGCGTAATGCACGAAGTCCCACACAATCAGGAAATAGCTCGAAAAGCCCTTGCTTTGAATCACACCGAGTTCATAATCGATCCGCTCGGTCAACTCGGTGCTGACCTCTCCATAGCGCTCTTTCGCTCCCGAATAAACCAGCTCGCGCAGATACTCTTCCGGTGATTTCTTATCCGGCGGCCGATAGACCGGCGTGTACCGTTTCTTGAAGTCAAGCTCGACGTTGCACCGATCGGCGATGGCCACCGTGTTGCTCATCGCTTCGGGCACCTCGGGGAACAAGACTTTCATTTGATCCGGCGTCTTCAGGAAGAATTGGTCCGACGGGAACTTGAACCGATCCTCGTCGCTCTGCAGTGCCCGCGTGGAAATGCAACACAGCACGTCGTGCGCCTCGACGTCGTCGTGCGTCAGGTAATGCACGTCGTTCGTCACCACCAAACCAACGCCCTTGCGCCTGGCGATGTCGATCAGCTCCGGATTGATCATCCGCTGTTCCGGAATACCGTGATCCTGCAGCTCGATGAAAAATCGCTCCGGGCCGAACGTTTTCAGGTACCAATCCGAAACTTCCTCAGCCGCCGCCCGGTCTCGGTTCATCAACGCATAGGGAATCTCCGCCCCCAGGCACGTGCTCGTGCAGATCAATCCCTCACTGTGCGCTTCGAGCACCTCGCGATCGATGCGAGGCACATAATAGAACCCCTCGCAATAGCCGATGCTCGCCAGTTTCAGCAGATTGTGATACCCAACATTGTTCATCGCCAGAAGCAACAGGTGATACGCCGCGTCCCCCTTGCTCTTCGCCTGGCGCGTAAACCGCCCCGCCGGCTCGATGTACGCTTCCAGCCCCATGATCGGCTTCACGCCCGCCGACAACGCCGTTTTGTAAAACTCAATCGCCCCGAACATGTTGCCGTGATCGGTGATGGCGATGGCGGGCATGTGCATCTGCTTGGCCGTCTTGACGAGTTCGTCAATACGATTGGCCCCGTCCAACAAGCTGTAATGCGTGTGAACGTGCAGATGAACAAAGGGCGTGGTCGTTTCGCCGTTCGACATGCGGGCCGAATCCTCCATGAAGCGAAGAAACCGGCATCATACGAAATCGCACCGTACTCGTGAATGGTGTATTCCCTCCCCGATGCTAAACAATTCACAGCGCCGTTTTCGCTCACTCCACTGCGGCGGATCCGAGGGTCCCGGTCTTCTAATACTACAACGCTAAGAAGGCTCAAGTTCCATTAGGCCGCAACTCGATGAGATTCCTGGGTGAGCCTTACACTCAGGAGGTCATGGGCATGGATGCGGCGACGATTATGAGGATCAAGCCAGCTTTGACCGAGTATTTGCAC